>NZ_WNWT01000001.1:0-223170 GCF_011754135.1 Microbacterium sp. Be9
GCTCGCCGGCAGCTGACACACGGCACGGTTTCACGAAGAGGGTCGACCACCACGGTCGGCCCTCTTCGTCGTATGCGCCGCTCTCACACCGAGTGTCCGCGCGGGAGGTCGAGTGCTGCTGGGCGCGCCGACGCCTTCAGTCGCTGCCACGCGTGTCATCGCGTCGCGCGCGGGTCTGCTCCGCCCGCGCCGAGAGCAGCGCGTCGGCCGGATACCCGACCTCGGTGAGGATCAGGCCTCGCGCGGCCAGCACCTTGAACTCGCTCGTCCTCGTCAGCGCGTCACGCAGCACCACCAGGTCGTCCACATCGAGACGCCGCTCCCCCACCGCCACGCAGGCGCCGACCAGTGCGCGCACCATGCTGTGGCAGAACGCGTCGGCCTTGACCTCCGCCACGAGCACGCCATCGGCATCGCGCTCCCAGCGGTAGTCGAGCAGGGTGCGGATCGTCGTCGCCCCTTCCCTGGGCTTGCAGTACGCCGCGAAGTCGTGCAGCCCGATGAGCGTACGCGCGGCGGCATCCATCGCCTGATCGTCGAGCCGCCCGCGAACCGTGGTCGTGTCGTGGCGGCGCAGCGGATCGAACCCGGCCTGCGCGTCGGCGAGACGGTATCGGTAGCGACGCCACACCGCAGAGAATCGGGCGTCGAACCCCTCCGGGGCGATCGACGTCCGCGTGACCGTGACGTCGGAGTAGGCGCCGAGCACGCCCCTCATGCGACCGGCGATGGTCTCCGCGGGCTCCAGCGGCGCGCGTCCCTGCCGGGCCTCGATGCGCGCCCACTGTCTCTCATCCAGGTCGACGTGCGCGACCTGGCCGCTTGCGTGCACACCGGCGTCGGTGCGCCCCGCGACCACGAACTGCACGTCGGATCCGACGATCCGGGCGAGCGCGGCCTCCAGCGTGCCCTGCACGGTGCGGAGAGTCGGCTGCTTCGCCCACCCGCGGAAGTGGGTGCCGTCGTAGGCGATGTCGAGCCGGATGCGCACGGAGCAAGCCTAGGACACGCACTTCTCCTCCACCGGTCGCCCCTCAGCGTTCGACGAGGATCCCGTCCTCATCGCTGTAGAGGTGGGCCCCGGGCCGGAACACCACTCCGGCGATCACGAGCGTCACGTCGCGCTCACCCGCGCCGAGCTTGGCGCTCTTGCGCGGATTGGTGCCCAGAGCCTTCACCCCGAGGTCGAGCGCGTCGATGGCGACGCTGTCCCGGATCGCCCCGTTGATGACCACGCCCGCCCACCCGTTCGCAACGGCCGATGCCGCGATCAGATCGCCCATGAGCGCCGTCTCGAGCGATCCGGCGCCATCGACGACGAGCACGGCCCCCTCGCCGGGGCTCGCGAGGACGGACTTCACGATCGCATTGTCCTCGAAGCAGCGGACGGTACGGATCGGCCCGTCGAATGCCGTTCTGCGCCCGAACGAGCGCAACTGCAGCGAAAGGGATTGGATCCCCTCTCCGAGCTGGTCGTAGAGGTCGGCCGTCGCGACCGGCATCCTCAGATGCCTCCGTCGATCGAACGGATCGTCACCGCAGGCTCGTCCGGCACCATCACCTCGGTCTCGCGGTTCAGGCTCTCGCCGCGGAAGAACCGCTTCGACCGCGGGAACAGGTACCAGACGAACATCAGCACCAGGCCGAAGGCCAGCGATCCGACACCGATGACGAAAGTGCCGCCGATGCCGAACAGCACCGTGTAGCCGTAGTCGACGTCCCACATGTCGATCGCCGACTGGAGGAACGCCCACGTGAGCATGAGTCCGCCCAGCAACGGGAACAGGCCCTTGAAGAAGAACTCGCGGGCGGACGACGTCAGGTCCTTGCGGAAGTACCACACGCAGGCGAAGCCGGTGATGGCGTAGTAGAACGCGATCGCGAGACCGAGCGAGAGGATCGAGTCCTGAAGGATGTTGTCGCTGATCAGCGTCATCCCGACGTAGTAGACGGAGGCGACCACCCCCATGACGATGGTCGAGAACGACGGGGTCTTGTAGGTCGGGTGCACGTCCTTGAACTTCGCGGGCAGGGCACGGTAGACACCCATCGCGAGTGTGCCGCGGGCCGTCGGCAGGATCGTGGTCTGGGTCGACGAGATCGCCGAGATGATCACCGAGACCACCAGCACCCATCCGAACGGGCCGAGCAGCCCGTCCTTGATCGCCAGGAAGAAGTCGTCGGCGTTCGCCTCGTTGCCCAGGCCCGTGCCGTCCTCGCCGAGACCCGCGTACATCATGGCCGCGATGGTCACGGCGACGTAGGTGAACAGCAGGATCACGGTCGTCAGCAGCGCGGCACGACCCGGGATGCGCTTCGGGTCCTTGGTCTCCTCGTTGAGAGCGAGGCAGGTGTCCCATCCCCAGTAGATGAACAGCGCGAGCAGGATGGCCTCGGTGAAGCCCGACCAGTCGGTGAACGCGAACGGGTTCATCCACTCCCAGTCGAAGGGGGTCGGGTTCGGGGCGGTGCCGGCGAAGAACTGCCAGAGCGCCGCGACGACGAAGATCGCGAGCGCCAGGTACTGGATCCCGAGCAGGATGTTCTGGATGCGCTCGCCGATCTCGACCCCGCGCCAGCTGACCCACGTCATCGCCGCGATGAAGAGCACGGCGACGACCACGACGCGCCAGTCGTTGTTCTCGAGGTCCTGTCCGATCAGCGACCAGAAGTAGACCGAGGCGATCTGGGCGAGGTTGGCGAGCACGACCATGCCGGCGACCGCGACACCCCAACCGCCCATCCATCCCACCCAGGGGCCGAACGCCTTGGTCCCCCAGGTGAAGGTCGTGCCGCAGTCGGGCACCGCGTTGTTCAGCTCGCGATAGGCGAAGGCGATCAGGAGCATCGGGACGAAGGCGATGATGAAGGCGATCGGAGCCTGCGCACCGACGGCGAGCACCACGAAACCGAGCGTCGCGACCAGCGAGTAGACCGGGGCCGTCGAGGCGAGACCGATGACGGTCGACCCCCAGAGTCCCAGTGTTCCCGCAGCCAGACCCTTGCCGTCGGGTCGTTCCAGATGAATCGGCGTCGTTGCTGCCATGTCAGAACAGTAGAGCCACCACGGTTATCGCGTCAATGGGTTTCTTCGACCATCTGAATCCGAAGCACAAGATGCGCCTTGACGACGGATTCCGTCGATTCAGGTCCTTTCGAGCATGGCGTCAGCATGATCGGCCACCCACTCCATCAGGGGCAGCATCCGCTCCATCAGATCGCGACCGAGCGGCGTCAGGCTGTACTCCACGTGCGGGGGCACGGTCGGGAGCGATTCCCGGTGGACCAACCCGTCGTCCGCGAGCGTGCGCAGAGTGGACGCGAGCATCTTCTCACTGATCCCGCCGACCTCCCGACGCAGCGCACCCCAACGGTGGGTGCCGTCGGACAGGCAGGAGAGCACGAGAACTCCCCACTTGCTCATGATGTGATCGAGGACGACCCGCGTGCCGCAGTTCTGATCGAAGACGAATGGAGTCGATTCCTTTATCTGCGCGAAACTAACCGTCATGTGGGTACCTTACTTCAAAGTGGGTACCGTCGGATTGGAATGCCGGACGCCCACCCCGGGGTTGTCGAGGGTGTCACCTAAGAAAGGACCCTCATGACCATCCTCGTCACCGGCGCCACCGGCAACCTCGGCCGCCTCATCATCGCCAGCCTGCTCGAGCGCGGAGCCGACCCGCAGTCGATCGTCGCCGGAGCCCGCGACACGGCCAAGGCCGCTGATCTCGGCGTGCGCGTCGTCCCCCTCGACTACACCGACCCCGCATCCGTCGCCGCTGCCGTCGAGGGTGTCGACACCGTCGTGCTGGTATCCGGATCCGAGGTCGGCCAGCGCGTCGCACAGCACCAGGCGGTCATCGAGGCCGCCAAGGCCGCCGGCGTCTCCAAGTTCGTCTACACGAGCGCCCCGAAGGCGACCACGAGCGACCTGATCCTGGCGCCGGAGCACAAGGCGACCGAAGAGCTCATCGCCGCCGCGGGACTGCCTGCGGTGATCCTCCGCAACAACTGGTACACCGAGAACTACGCCGCCGACCTCGCGCGCGCCGCCGAGACGGGCGTGCTCGCCGCCGGCGCCGGAGACGGACGTGTCGCCTCGGCGAGCCGCAAGGACTTCGCCGAAGCCGCGGCCGCAGTGGCGCTCGAGGACGGGCACATCGGCGAGGTCTACGAGCTGGGCGGCGACGTCGCCTGGAACTACTCCGACCTCGCCGCGGCGTTCGCCGAGGTGACGGGACGAGAGGTCTCGTACGTCCCGCTCGGCTTCGACGACCAGATCGCCGCGCTCCGCGGCGCCGGCCTCGACGAGGGTACGGCCGGATTCGTCGCTGCGCTCGACGCCGGAATCAAGAACGGCGCCCTCGGCGACACCGACGGCACGCTCGCACGTCTGATCGGCCGCCCGACGACCCCGCTCGTCGAGGGGCTGCGCGCCGCCTCCGCCTGATCCCGCGGCACGCGGTGGCTTTCATCGCTGGGTCAGGTCGCCGCGTGCGCTTGCACCGGAACCTGCACGTGAGCGACGGTGAGGGTGATGCTCTCACGGCGGACGCCGCGCTCCGCGAGCACCGCATCGACGGCCGCCTGCACGGCGTGGAGGATCTCCGCCGAACGCGCTGCGGAGTCGACACCGAGGGTCGCCTCGATGACCACACCGTCACCGTTCCCGGCGACGGAGACGATCGGCTCCTCGTTCGTGCGCACGCCGATCGCCTCGGCCCCCGCACGCAGCAGGTTCGAGATCAACGACCCGGACCGATAGACGCTGCGGACGCCCGGCGTCGACCGGACGACCGCCTCGATCGCTGCGGCGAGCTCGCCGCGCTCCTGTGCATCCATCAGCTCTCCCCCGCCCACGACGACACCTCCCGGATGTCTCTGATCGCGATGTCGATCGCGACGACGTTCAACTCGGTGTGTGCACGCAGACCACGATCCACCTCGGCTCGCAGCTCGGCGGCGACCTTCGGGATGGACTGTCCGTGCAGCGCGCTCGCATCGATCTCGACACGGATCGGGGTCCCGGGTCGGGTCACGTCCCCGTCGAGTCGGCACCGTCCGATGAGAAGGCCGGGCACGGCGTTCTCCGCCGACCGGATGAGTCCTCGCACCGCACCCTCGGTGATCGCGAGATCCACCTGCGGATCCGGAGACTCGAATGGGATGCGCCTTCCGGCGCGCGCATCCATGGCGATGCCACTGAGGATGCGATCGACCCAGTTCTCGTCGACCGGAGGTTCGGCAGCGGCTTCCGCAGCGATGAGCTCGGCACCGAGCCCCTGCAGCCGTGTCAGTGCGTCGAGTGCGAGCTGGCAACCGGGAGACTCGTCGATCGAGCGATCTGCGGGCTGTCGCCCCGCATCGAGATAGTCGGTGAGCTCGTCGAGCGTGTGCCCGTCGAGATCGGTCGGTTCCAGGCCGAGCCGGCGGACGTCGGGACTCTCTCTGTCGTCGGTCATCGCCACTCCTCCATCCGTACGATCATGTATTTCCGTGCTCGGGCGAGCAGTCCGCGGGCCGTCGAGACGGGGATGTCGAGCTCCTCGGAGATCTCCTCATAGGAGTACCCGCCGATCTCCCGCAGAACCCAGCACTCGCGCTGCGCATCCGGCAGCTCGCGCAGGGCGGCACCGAGCGCCGCGACGCCCGCGCGCGCTTCGACGACCGCGGTCGGCGACGCGTGCAGCGGGGCGGGACGGTCGATCGAGTCGATGTCCACGGCCGGTCGGGTCGCACGGATGCGATCGACGGCCTTCCGACTGACGATCCGCATCAGCCAGCTCTTCACCTTGGTCGGGTCGTCGAGCTCGCCGAACCGCTGCCAGGCGGTGACGAAGGATTCCTGGACGATGTCGTCGACATCGGCCGATGCGTTCAGCATCCGCTGCGTGTACGCCCGCATCATGGGCGTGTACCTGCGCACGAGAACCGCGAACGCCGCGACGTCGCCATCCATCGCGCGGCCGGCGACGATGCCGTCGTCCGCATGTTCGAGCGCTGTGCGAAAGCGTTCGTCTTCCATCTACCCCACCCCTCGACCCGATCCCCTGAGAGGTTCGGAACAGTCGCCCCACCGGATCGGATCATTTCTCACCCACCTGGGAAGGATCGGGGAGAGGCCGCGCGGCCTCTCCCCGCCTCGTCACTTCTTGAAGGCATCCTTCACGTTCTCGGCGGCGTCGCGGACGTCGCCCTTCGCCTGCTCGGCTTTGCCCTCGGCGACGAGCTTGTCGTTGTCGGTGAGCTTGCCGACGGTCTCCTTCGCCTTGCCGGAGACCTTCTCCGCAGCGGCCTTGATCTTGTCTTCAGCACTCATGGCTTCTCCTTCTCCCATATCGGCCCCGGAGTTCGGGACCGCGTCTTCGACGAGGCGCCCTATGCGGTCGGCGCGTCGTCCGTGTCGTTGTCATCGTCGGAGGGCACGTGCACGTCGTCGATGGTGACGTTGACCTCGACGGCCTGCACGCCCACCAGCTCGACGATGTCCCGGTGGATGGCTGCGCGCACGTCGTCGGCGACCTTCTGCAGCGACACCGGATACTCCGCGACGATCGTCACATCGACCGTGATCTGTGCTTCGCCGACCGCGACGCTGATCCCCTGCGAGAGGTCGGTCGTGTTGAGCGCATCCCGAATCGCGCCCACCATGCGCGCGGCGCCCCCGCCGAGCGTGTGGACCCCACTGACGTCACGCGCAGCGATGCCGGCGATCTTCGCGATCACCGCATCCTCGATCGTGGTCGTCCCCACTGCAGCCCCCTGCACCGGAGTGACGACCTGGATCTCGGGCTGAATGCCACCCGTCGTGTTCGTCATCGTGAGCTCCTTCATCCGTGTGCCGCCCGCAGTGCGGTGCGCAGGTCGCGGTCGGCGACGCCATCACTAAGACGTATGCCGGAGGGCAGATGTCACAGATCGGTCGAAAAGATTCTCGTGAAGGCTCAACGCACCACTCTCAGTGCACTCCAAGGTTGAGAGTGCAATATTGCACTCCATGAGCGAGAGTGCAGATTCACTGCGGGAGCAACGCAAGCGGGACACCTCCCGCGCCCTCACCGATGCCGCGCGGCGACTGACGACGGAGAGGGGCTTCGCCGGTTTCACGATCGAGGAGCTGTGCGCCGAGGTCGGGGTCTCCCGTCGCACGTTCTTCAACTACTTCGAGAGCAAGGAGAACGCGGTCTTCGGGTTCGCGACGATCGATTCCCGCCAGGAGGCGCTCGAGGAGGAGTTCGCCGCCCGCCGCGGCGACCTCATCGACGACTTCATCCAGCTGACGATCAGCCGCTTCGAGCTCTTCAATCCCGTGGAAGACGCCCCGGCGATGTTCGCCGTGATCGAGCAGGAGCCGCGTCTGCTCAAGGCCGCATTCGAGCAGATCGCGAAGAACGAACGACGCGATGTCGGCCTGATCCTGCGCCGCACTGTCGACGCCGAAGGCTCCGATCAGACCGACGACACGGCCGACGCGGAGTTGCGCGCCGAGGTGGTCGTGCACACCGTCGGCGCGCTCGTGCGCATGAGCATGGACCAGCTCCTGCATCACCAGTCCATCGAGTCGTTCGCCGACCTCATCACCCGACGCCTCGACCTCGCCCGATCGCTGTACGCGCCGTCACAGAAAGCCCACTGAATGTCCGTCACCGCCACGAACGATGCGCCCTTCCTGCTCACGAAGCGCCGCATCTGGATCATCTTCAGCGCCCTCATCGCGGGCATGCTGCTCTCCAGCCTCGACCAGACCATCGTCTCCACCGCCATGCCGACGATCGTCGGGCAGCTCGGCGGCGTCGACCACCAGGTGTGGATCACCACCGCCTACCTGCTCGCGACCACCATCGTGATGCCCATCTACGGCAAGTTCGGCGACGTCCTGGGTCGGCGCAACCTCTTCCTGGTCGCGATCGCGCTGTTCACCCTCGCCTCGGTCGGCTGCGCGTTCGCCACCGACTTCTGGATGTTCGTCGTGTTCCGCGCACTGCAGGGTCTCGGCGGTGGTGGTCTGATGATCCTGTCGCAGGCGATCATCGCCGACATCGTCCCCGCCAATGAGCGTGGCAAGTACATGGGACCGCTCGGTGCCGTCTTCGGCCTCTCGGCTGTCGCCGGTCCACTGCTCGGTGGCTACTTCGTCGACCACCTCACCTGGCAGTGGGCGTTCTACATCAACATCCCGGTCGGCATCGCCGCCTTCATCATCGCCCTGGTCGCGCTCAAGCTGCCGAGCAAGAAGGCCGAGAAGCCGATCGACATCTTCGGGGTGATCTTCCTCTCCATCGCCACGACGTGCCTCATCTTCTTCACCGACTTCGGCGGAGACAAGGAGTTCGGTTGGGATTCGCTCGCCACCTGGGCCTGGGGCGCCGGACTCGTCGTCGCAGCGACCGCCTTCGTGATCACGGAGTCGCGAGTGCAGGACCCGATCATCCCGCTGAGCCTGTTCCGCAACCCGATCTTCGTGAACGCCACCGCGATCGGACTCGTCCTCGGAATCGGCATGTTCGCGGCGATCGGATTCGTGCCGACCTTCCTGCAGATGTCCTCCGGCACCTCTGCCGCGGAATCCGGTCTGCTGATGATCCCGATGATGGTCGGCCTGATGGGGACCTCGATCTTCTCGGGCATCGCGATCTCGAAGACCGGCCGATACAAGATCTATCCGATCCTGGGCACGATCATCACCGGCATCGCCATGGTCTCGATGACCACGCTGTCGGCGTCGACCCCGATCTGGCTGATCTGCGTGTTCCTGTTCGTGTTCGGCGCCGGTCTCGGCCTCATCATGCAGGTCGTCGTGCTGGTCGTGCAGAACGCGGTCCCGGCCGGCGAGATCGGCACCGCGACCAGCACGAACAACTACTTCCGCGAGGTGGGCGCCTCCCTCGGCACGGCGGTGTTCGGCACGATCTTCACCACGCGGCTCACCGAGAACCTGCTCGGCGTCTTCGCGGGAGCCGGCGCCTCACCCGAGGCGGCCTCCGAGGCCGCGTCGACGATCGATCCGTCCACGCTCAGCTCCCTGCCCGACGAGGTCCGAGAGGGCATCGTCACCGCCTATGCGGACGCCCTGGCGCCGGTGTTCTGGTATCTCGTCCCATTCATCGTGCTCGCGCTCCTGCTCTCGCTGTTCCTCAAGCAGATCCCGCTGTCGGATCAGGCCGGACTGGTCGCACGCGGCGAGGCCATCAGCGGTGACGAGGCGGAGCGGCTGGAGGCCGAGCAGCGCGGGGGCGGACGGTCGGATGCGGCCGTCGCCGACGCCACGACCGATGCCGGGCCGACGGACCCCGGCTCCAGGCCCGTCGCGCGCTGAGCGAGCCGCCCTTGCCCGCCTGGGGCAGGGGCGGCTCTCTGTCAAGGGGCTCCCCTTTCGCGTCCCGATCGAGCAGTGTTCATCGTGGGGGCAGCGAGGAGAATGATGGAGCACGATCCAGACCGGAGATTCACGCTGGTCGAGGTCAGCGCGAGCGACTGGGCGATCCACGATCTGCAGTACCCGGAGAACGACCACCGCAGAGTCGTCTGCACGATCTTCGAGGACGCCCCCACCGAGGTCGAGGTGCTGTGGCGCCGCGACCTCCCGCTCGCCCTGCGTTACTCCTCCGCCGAAGACGTCCTCGAGGCCGTGCGGCGGTTCCAGGACACCTCCCGAGCGACGCGCCCCATCCCGATCCCGCACCTTCCCCCGGCCCGCGGCGCGCACGGCAGAAGGTCTGCACCACGCTGACACGCCGTGATGATCAGGTGGACGCGATATGTCGGTCTGCGCCAGACTGACGACCAGTAGGCCGTCCCCCACCTCGCCTGGAGTCCCCGTGTCGTCACCCGCACCCGCCGCATCCTTCTGGAAGACCTTCTGGGAGAAGGGCGGCTGGTGGCGAGCCCTCTTGCTCACCGCCGTCTACTTCGCCCTGTTCCAGCTGTTGTCACTGGTCTTCACCCCTCTCGCCGAGCAGGTCCAGGACCCGGCGGGCACAGCCGGTGTCGCGGTGTTCTACCTGCTGCCCGAGATCATCGGAGCGGTGATCCTGGCGCTCTTCACCCTGTCGGTCGGATGGTGGCGCGAGCTCTTCGCGCGGCAGCCGATCCGCGGCCGTGGCTGGATGTGGATCGCGATCGTCGTCGTCCTGCTCTTCAACATCCTCCGGTTCGCCACGATCGACTATGGAGCTGTCGGCGTCGACGTCGTCCTCACGTGGCTGCTCACCGGACTCCTGATCGGGCTGACGGAGGAGGTCCTCACCCGCGGCCTGGTCGTGACCCTGATGCGCAAGGCCGGCTACCGCGAGATCGTCGTCGCGGTGATCTCGGCCACGCTGTTCTCCCTCCTCCACGCGGGCAACCTGCTCTCGGGACAGCCTCTGCTGACCACCGCGATCCAGGTCCTGTACACCTTCGCCTTCGGCATCCTGATGTATCTGGCCCTTCGCGTCACCGGCACGCTGATCGCACCGATCCTGCTGCACGCGAGCACGGACCCGAGCATCTTCCTGCAGTCCGCGTATCCCGCGGACGGTGCACTCACGGCCTTCGCCGCCTTCGGCAACATCGCGGTGATCATCACCGGGTTCGTGCTGATCTTCTTCATCCGCGGTCGCGTCGGCGACGCCCAGCCGTCCTTCTCCGAGACGCGCCCCGCATGACGGCGCCGTCGCTCCGCGTGCAGCCGCGGGTATGGATCGGCCTGGTCATCTGGGTCGGCTACATCGTCGTGGTGTTCGCGATCCAGAAGTCCACGGGGATCCCCTACGACACATGGGGCGACAGTGCCGGCAACCTCTTCTTCGGCGCCGGGCTCTCCCTCATCGTCGCGACGATTCTCCTCGCGATCACCACGAGCCTGCTCGGCTGGTGGGGCCCGGCGATCCACGAGGCGCAGCGCAGCCGTCACACCTGGCCGATCTTCGTACCGATCCTGGTCGCCGTGGCCGCCGTGCTGAATCTCGCCGGTACCGATTGGAGCGCGTACAGCGGTGCGTTCCTCGGCGCTTCGCTCGTGCTCCTCCTGGTCGGCTTCACGGAAGAGATCGTGCACCGCGGACTGCTGCTCACGGCTCTGCGATCCCGGTTCGCCGAGGTCTGGGTGTGGCTCCTCTCCTCGGCCCTCTTCGCGGTGATGCACTTCGTCAACGTGCTCCTCGGCGCACCGTTCGCCGGCACCGTCAGCCAGGTGGGCACCGCCTTCCTCATGGGGACGGCGCTCTACATCCTGCGCCGGGTGACCGGATCGCTCATCTGGGCGATGGTGCTGCACGGCGTGTGGGACTTCTCGGTCTTCGCCGCGGGGGTGGGCACGCCGAGCGGGGTCTCCGTGATCGCCAACCTCCTCTACCTGCTGGTGGGGATCGTCGGTGTCGCGATCGTCTGGGTCGTGATCCGCGGAGTGGACGAGCGGACCCCCGCGCTCGGGTCGGCCTCACTGCAATAGGTCTGCCTCCGGCCAGTCGGTCACGACGACCTTCCCGATGGTGCGCGACGATTCGACGATCTCGTGCGCCCGACGCATGGTCTCGGCGTTCAGCGGGGTGAGGTGGGTCGTGACCGTGGTGCGGAGGGTGCCGTCGTCGACGAGGGCGGCGACGCTCTCCAACAGGTCATGCTGGTAGTGATCGGCGGGGTCGGTGACCGGCCGGGTGAACATGAGCTCCCAGTGCCAAGTGACGCTCTTCGTCTTGAGCGCGTCGATGCTGCCCCCTGTCTCGTCGATGGAGACCACCTGTCCTCGTGGACGGATGACGTCGGCGATCGCGCGGACGTTGCCGGGCGTGAACGACGTGAACACGTAGTCGACACCGGTCGGAGCGAGCGCCGACACCTCGCTGGTGAAGTCACGGCCGACGACGTGATCTGCGCCCATCTTCCGCACCCACTCCGCCGTCTCAGGCCGAGAGGCCACCGCGACGACCTCGAGACGGGTGAGCGCCTTCGCGAGCTGGATGATCAACGATCCGACGCCCCCTGCGGCGCCGATCACCAGGAGCACGCCCTCGCTCTCGCGGGTGAGGGCGAGGCGGTCGAACAGGCTCTCCCAGACGGTGATGACGGTGAGGGGCAGAGCGGCTGTCTCGGCCACCGAGAGCGTGCGCGGCGCATGGCCCACGATGTTCTCGTTCACGAGGTGGTATCGGGCGTCGGTGCCGGGGCGGTCGATCTGCCCGGCGTAGTAGACGCGATCCCCCACCGCGAAACGCGTGATCTCGTCACCGACGGCGACCACGACTCCCGCCGCGTCATATCCGAGGATCCGCGGCGCACCCGACGTGGGAGCGCCGGCGCGCACCTTCACGTCGACGGGATTCACCGACACGCCCTGCACCTCGACGAGGAGATCTCGACCGACGGGGTTCGGCACGGGAAGCGAGATGTCGCTGAGGGACGTGGGATCGGTCACGGGACGCCGACCGCGGGCGCCGATCGCGGGCATGCGCTCGGGGAGAGGATGCGACGAGGAGGCGGAGTTCGGAGTGTTCATGGTTGTCATGCGCGTCACGCTATCCGAAGCACTCTAGTTACCCGCAAGCGCTCCTGGTATCCAAAAGATACTGGCCTGCATCGTGGAGATGGGCGACCTCGGCGGAGCGTTCCCGCCGCAAGGAGCGCCGAATCGCGATACCCAGCAGCGAGGCTGTTACATTCAACGGCATGCGCGCGGCGAACTCCTCGGTCGGAACAGCGGACCAGGAACGGTCGGATCGGCGCGGACTCGCGGTCAGCCTGTGGATCCTCATCCCTCTGATCCTCCTCGTGACGTACTTTGCGCAGATCCTCGAGTCGTTCAGCGCTGTCGGCTGCGAAGGCGACTGCGATCTGGATCTCGCCTTCGGCGCCCGCGCCGCTTATCCGTGGGCGATCGGGGCCTCGGTCCTCGCGGCGGTGGTCGTCGCCGTGGTGTCCCGACGCACGAGGAAGCCCGCGTACTGGGGCCCGTTGCTCGGCGTCGTCCTCGTCCTGCTGTCGGCGATCGTGACCAGCATCCTGTTCCAGGTCGGCCTGGCCCCGATGCACGAGCGGAACGACAGGATCGCGAGCGGCGAGATTCCGGTCGAGACGCCACCGCCGCTCCCCGACCCCGTCGGAGACTGGGAGGCGAGCGTCGGCGGCACCCCGTACCTGCGGTTCTCCGCCGACGGCACGGTTGACGGCAACGACGGATGCAACGACTTGAGCGGCCGATGGACGCAGGAGTCCTCCGGCAGGATCGACCTGGAAGCGCTCGTCCCCCAGACGACGAACGTGTGCGACGGCGTCGACACCTGGCTGAGCGTCGGTCACTCGGCCGACATCGTCGACAGGTACATGTACGTCAACGGCGATATGGACTCACCCATCGGAGGCCTGCAACCGGCGCGCTGAGGCTCGGATCGCACCCCGGGAACCAGAAAAACCCCGGCGAACCGGGGTTTCGTTCTGTAGCAGGAGCGGGGCTTGAACCCGCGACCTCACGATTATGAGTCGTGCGCTCTAACCAGCTGAGCTACCCTGCCGCGAGGCATCCGTCCGCGTGAGAAGAATGCTTGCGAGCCCCGAGTCAGGATTGAACTGACGACCCCTTCCTTACCATGGAAGTGCTCTGCCACTGAGCTATCGGGGCGTGCTGCCCCTCGCGGGGCAACCGTACGAGAATACCATCACTGTGGCGTCCTCATGAAATCGAGCCGGTCAGTACGACGTTCGACCCGCGTTCTCCTTGAGCCACGGCATCGGGTCGATGGTCGATCCGTTGACGATGAGCTCGAAGTGCAGGTGGGCGCCGTAGGAACGGCCCGTGTTTCCGGTCTTGCCGACGACAGTGCCGACCGTCACCGTGTCGCCGGCCTTGACGTTCAGAGACCCGTACTGCATGTGCGAGTAGTGGCTCGTGATGACCTGGCCATCGATGACGTGGTCGATGTAGACCGTGACACCGAAGGCACCGCCCTGTTCGGTCGCGATGCGGACCGTGCCGTCGGCGATGGCCTGGATCGGCGCGCCGTTGCCCGGCACGAAGTCGATGCCCTCATGGAGGCGGCCGCTGCGCATGCCGTAGCCGTAGCTCATGCCCACGCCGACGAGGAACGGCCACTGGATCGCGGCGTCGGGGTCGTTCGTGAAGATCTCGCGCGAATAGTTGATGCCCTGCTCCGCGGCGACCTCGGCGAGCGAGACCGTGCTGAAGTCATCGGCGCGGGTGAGCGCCTCGCTCTCGACACCGGATGGCGCGACGAACGCCTGGATCTCACCCTCGGCCGTGTCCTTCGCTTCTTCGGCGGAGGACGACACCAGCGACATCGATGCCGCCGAAGCACCCTGCACGCCGGCGACCGCCTCGGCGGGGAGCGTCATGGACACCGCGAGGAGACCGGCGAGGCTCATCACCCCGACAGTCGCGCTGAGAGTCACAGCCTTGCGGATGTTGCGGGGACGACGGGCGGCCACATGCACGGAGGCGACGGGCTCGTCGTCGGAGGCGCGCGCCGACTGCACCCGCGCACGGTCGGCTGCGGAGACGGTGGGAACGGGACCGGTCGCACGGAACGCGCGGGACGCACGCTCGAACGCGTCGGCGTCGTCGCCGGGCACATCGGGAACATCGGCGATGATCGGCTCCGGGTTCGGAGCGATGAAGGGCTCGACCAGCGGCTCGGCGGCGACATCGTCGGCCGTGGGGCGCTGGCGGGCGGCACGCCGGGAAAGCGGGGCGACAGCAGCCAGGGCGACGGCTGTGGCGTCGACCGCGGCAGTGGGGGCGGCGGCAGTGGGCGCGGCGGCGGATTCGGCGGCAGAGATGGGTGCCGTCGGTCCCGCCGCGGGGGCCTCAGAGGCCGCAGTGCGGAGTCGGCTGGACCGGCGCGTGGGCGCAGAGGCAGCCTGGGAAGTCTCGAAGGGCAAAGCGTTTCTCTCGGTCGTGCGTCAAGCTCGGGGGGCGCAAACTTTGACTTTCACCTTCGGGTGGCGAAAGTAACGATCGCATAAACCATATCTTGATCAGTCTGGGAATGCCATGAATCGTTCAATGTTTCTGGTCGAGGATGGCGCGCAGTCGCGAGTGCACTTCCACCCCGCCCGCGAGCAGCATCGGACGTGGGGAGTCGATGTCGATGCGCGACACCACACCACCCGCTTCTTCGACGAGGAGGGCACCGGCGGCGAAGTCCCACGGACGAAGCCCCCGCTCGAAGTATCCGTCCAGTCGCCCCGCCGCGACGAAGGCGAGGTCGAGTGCTGCGGCTCCCATGCGTCTCAGATCCCGGGCCATCGGCATCACCCGCCCCACGGTGGCGATGTCACCCTCGTGCGTGGTCGGGTCGTAGCCGAACCCCGTGGCGAGCAGCGCTCCGGCCGGGGTCTCTCCGGTCACCTCGAGACGGTCGCCGTTCGACCATGCGCCCTGGCCGCGGGCGGCCGTGAACATCTCGCCGAGCGCGGGGGCGTTGACCGCACCGGCGAGTGCTTCCCAGGTCTCCGGATCGGGATCGCCGCGGACGGCGGCGATGCTCACGTTGTACGCCGGGATGCCGTATGCATAGTTGACGGTGCCGTCGATCGGATCGACGACCCACGTGATCCCGCTGCTGCCGGCCTCGGCACCGGTCTCCTCCCCCAGGAAACCGTCGTCGGCCCTCGCGGCCCGAAGGCGTTCGCGGATGAGCGCCTCGACCTCTCGATCGGCTTCGGTGACGATATCGGCCAGCGACGACTTGGTGGCCGCCAGACGCACCCCCTCCTGTCGACGCGTGCGCGCGAGCCGTCCGGCTTCTTCCGCGATCTCGCTCGCGAGCTCGAGGAGCTCGAGTTCGAGTGTCACTGGGCAGGCCGCTGCGGGGCGGGGGGAGGCGGCGGGAAGGCCGGCAAGGTCTCCTGCGGAGGAGCCGTCGGCTGCGCGGCCGGCGCCGGTGGCACCAGATGCTCTCCCGGAGCCACCTGCGGCGAGGCGACCGGTTGCGTGAACTGCGGAGCAGCGGGCTGTGGCGATGTGGGCTGTGGCGATGTGGGCTGTGGCGATGTGGGCTGGGGCGCGACCGGAAAACTCGAGACCGGTGCTGCGGCGAGCGCCTGCTGCGGCGGCACGACGGTCGGGTGCCCCGTGTAGTAGGCGTTCCAGTCGGGCGATGCGTCGGGAAGCGCCGGGAGCGGGGTGATGCCGTCTGCGTAGGTGGGCCAGGACGGCGGCGATGCCACAGCGCGATCGGCGGGCGTCTTCTTCTTGGGAGCGAAGAGCGCGTTCAGCAGTGGGATCAGCGTCGTGCCGACGGCCACCAGGATCGTCAGCGCGACCACGATGCGCCAGTAGAGCTCGCCGTAGTGGAACGTGTTCGGGAAGGCCAGGAAGAACACGAGCATGCCGACGAGGCCAGCGAGGAACGTGATCGTGACGATGTAGATGACCCGCGTGAATGTTGTGACGTATCGCTGCGCCGCGGGAGTGAACAGGCGCACGTGCAGCAGGGCGAGCTGAAGGATGCCGATCACGAGGAGCAGCTGGAAGAAGCGCTCGGCACCGAAGTAGAAGCCGTCTTCCGGCAGCCAGATCTTCACGGCTCCGACGAGGAGCGCGACGATCCAGCTCACCATGCTCGCCAACTGGAGCCAGTCGGGACGGTTCGGCGCGAGACCGGCTTCGAGGATCGCGATGCCGGCGAACGCTGCGAGCAGCAGGATCGTGAGGAACGCCCGGCCGATCAGACCATCTTGATCACCGATGAGCACCCAGATGACGCACACGAGAGCCGCGGCGATCAGGGCCCCGATGGCGATCCACAGGGAACCCCTGATGAGCAGCGACATGTTCTTCTTCTCACCCTGCGTCTGATGCGTGGTGATGTCCGGCTGGGACATGGCGATCCTCTCGTCGTGCGGCGATGCCTTCATCCTGCCACGCGCGCCCGCAGATGCCACGGGCGTCGCCCTCGTCGCGAAAGACCTTTCTCGATCTCTGCCTCTGTGGAGGAGAGATCAGCCGGCCTTCTTCGCCGATGCTGCGGCGAAGGCTGCGACTCTGGCCTGCGCATCCGGCGTCTCCAGGGCTGCTCCGATCGAACGCGCCTCCTCACTCAGCTGCTCGACGAACGTGCGCTCCGGCTGCGATCGCACCAGCCGCTTCGCCTGGCCGTAGGCGTCTGCGGCGCCCGCCAACCAGAATCGCGCGATCTCCTCACCGCGAGCACGCACCAGTTCCGCCTCGGAGACGGCGTCCGCACCTTCGACGGCCTCGGCGACGAGACCCCACTCCACAGCCTCCGCCGACGACAGCAGTCGATCCTGCAGCACGAGCTGCAGGGCACGGCGCTGACCGACGGCACGGGCGAGCTGAGCGGAGACCGACAGATCCGGGGTCAGACCGATGTTCGCGTAGAGGCTGCCGAGCTTCGATCGCGAGCCGACCACGGCATAGTCGCTGCACAGCAGAATCCCCAGACCACCGCCGGCCGTGGTGCCGTGGGCAGCGGCGACGACAGGCACCGCCGATTCCGTCAACGAGCGGATGCCGGTGTTGATGACCTCGGCGAGAGCGGTGATCTCCGCGCCGGAAGCCCCCATCGTCGTCGCCATGTCGATCACATCGCCCCCGGCGCAGAAAGCGGGGCCGACGGCATCGATCAGGATCGCCTTCACATCGGATCTCGACGTCGCCTCGGCCGTCGCGTCCTTCCAGGCGTGTGCGAGGTCGGCGTTGAAGGCGTTGAGGCGAGCGGGGCGGTTCAGCGTCAGCCGTGCCAATCCCTCTTCGACGGCGAACAGGATGGCATCACTCATGGCTTCTCCTTCGAGCGCAGGACGTGTGGGACCAGCGTAACCGCGATCAGACCCGCTCCCAGACCTGCGAGACGAAGCTCTCCATTCGGCGACGCGTGCCGTCGAGGCGGAAGTCGACCTGCCCCGGAGTCCTGACCTCGTTCGGTGCGAGCGGGTGGGCGAGACGCACGTTCTCGTGGCAGGAGAGGTCGGCGCACATGTAGGTGCCGAACGAGTCGCCGCGCTTCCCCGCCTCCCCCGCCCGACGTGCGGAAAGGAGCGCGACCTGATTGCCGGGCTGCATCGTGTGACAGATGTTGCACATGCCCGAACGCGCACGTCCGGGATCCGTCGCGCGCAGCACGATGCCGACGATCTCCTCGTCGTGCGGGATCAGCACATAGCCACGGCGACTCGCGCCGGGATCCTGCCAGGCGAAGAAGTCGAGATAGTCCCAGTCGACGAGGAGGAAGTCGTGCGGCATCTCCATGAGGCGCAGTTCGTCGGCATCCGCATTGACGAACGAGGCCCGGACTTCGGCTTCGGTGAGCGGTCGCATCAGTCCAGTCTATGAACCGTTCGCACTCGCGGGGCCACGTCACATCCGCCGCATCGTGACCATCGAGAAGACCGTCTCGAACAGCTGAGCCGCGAACACCGATGCCCAGACGGACGCCGCGAGAAGAAAGACGACCTGGATGGCGATCATCACGATCAGCGGCGCCAACCCCCGTCCTCCCCGTCGACGGACCACGACATGACGACCGATCACGTAGACGAGAGAGGACAAGAAGGTCCACGCCCAGGGGAAAGGTCGGGAGAACCCTCGGCCGGCGAGCTCGCGGGCATCGAGGGCGGCGAACCAGACGGAGAGCCCGTAGATCGTCCAGCCCGACAGCGTCAGGACCAGGTACCACGGCGTGAGGAAGGCGTTGATCTCCGCGGCGATGAATCTCTCCACGTCGAGGGACGACGAGCCGTCCAGCGGGACGACGGCGAGCATGTCGAACATCCCCTGCTGCATCTGCACCAGGTATCCGATGGCGGCGATCGCGCTGAGCACCGGGAGGAGCACGATCAGCCACACCCATATGGTGTTTGCGCTCGTTCCCTCCGGGACCGACGGGAACTCCCCCGACGTCACGGGGGTCGGCGCCTCGCCATCCCATCGGGATCCGTCCCACCATCGCGTCGCTCCCTGGTCATCGGTGTACCACCCGGCGGGGGCGCTCATGGTCGCGCTCCGAGGTCGACGCGGGCGCGGATCGTCTGGAGCATGTGACCACCATATTCATGGTGGCGACATCCGGGAGGCGGGGATGAGAGAAGGCCCCCGCGGTGATCGCGTGGGCCCTCGGATTTCCGCAGTCTTCCGCGGAGGTGATGGTGGCGAGTGAGGGATTCGAACCCCCGAATGCAGAGCAGTCTGATTTACAGTCAGATCCCTTTGGCCGCTTGGGTAACTCGCCAGAGCGCACCCGTCCGACTTCGACAGCCAACCGGGGGCACGAGAGACAAGCATACCTGTCGGAGGCGGGTGCAAGAAATCGGACCGTCAGCTGCCGCTCACGCCGCGACCGGAGGCCTCCAGCGACTCGGGTGTCCGCAGGAGCCCGCCCTCTGCCCGACAGGTCGCGGCGGCAACATCCATGGCCCTCTGCAGCAGTGCCCGCCACTCCCCCAGCGCAGACGGCGACGCCTCGACCAGGCCTTCCGCGACGGCGGCGAGAGTCGCATCCCCTGCGCCGACCGTGTCGATCACCGCGCCGGGAAGCTGCGCGATGGGGGCGGAGACGATGCCGGCATCCGCGTCGATCGTGGCGCCGTCGGCACCCGCGGTCGCGAGGACGGCCGCAGCACCGAGGTCCCGCAGGCGCGCGCGCAGCGCGTCGAGGTCACCGTCGTAGAGGATCGCCGCATCATCCGCACCGACCTTGACGACGGCAGCCGAAACCACGAGCTGTTCGAATCCGCGGACGAACTCCTCCCGGTCGCTGAGCATCCCGGCGCGCGGGTTGGGATCGATCGCGACGCGTGCTTCTCCCAGGGCGTCGCTCAGTGCCTCGACCTCTGCGGGCACATCGAAGGGGAAGCAGCTGATCGCGACGAGCCCGGCGTCGGCGATCGCCTGACGAGCGTCGTCGGAGTATCGGATGCTGCGTCTCTGGGCGGCCTCGTTGAAGACGTACTGCGGTTCGCCGTCGGCCGCCCGCTGCACGATCGCGCGGGACGAGCCGAGGGGAGCCTCACTCCCGATCAGGCGCACGCCGTGGTCGGACAGGTACTCGCGGATGTGCGCGCCTGCCTCGTCCTCCCCGACCATGGCGATCAGCGTCGTCTCGACTCCCAGGCGCCGCAGTCCGACGGCGACGTTGAGTGCCGCACCGCCCACGAGTTCGCGGACGCCGGAATCGTCGCGGATCTCATCGATCAAGGCATCGCCGATCACGACAACGGAACCGGCGGAAGAAGTCTGATTGCTCACCTGCCGACACTATCGTGGCGCCGTGCACCGACGGGCTGCATCGCGCTCCTCTCCGGTCGCGCCGCCGACGAGCAGTACGGTGTGGACATGAAGCCCCGACTCGCCGGAGTTGCCGCCGCGTTCCTCCTCCTCGTCGTTCGCGATGTGCTCATCGACACGCGCTACACGAACCTCGCGCCGACCGGTTACACCTCGAGCATCGTGGAGCACATCTTCGGCTGACGTCCAACGCGCTCCGCGCGTGTCAGGATCCTCCGCCGACTGCACGGCTTCTCGACGAGTGCACGGCTCGGCGACACACGTCACCCGTGCGCTCGGCAGCTTCCCGTGCACTCGCGCCACGTCGCACACCGCCGGGCACGCAGAAGGCCCCAGGCGAGTCGCCTGGGGCCTTCTGCGTCATTCAGTACTCAGTACTGCGGCTCTCGCCTCGATCAGTTGTAAGTACCGGGGGTGATGTCGTCCGTCGAGAACGCGTCGAAGTCGACGTAGCCGAAGTCACCGTCGGCGTACGCACCGTCGGATGCGAAGATCCGGTTCGGGTAGCGCTCGCTCTTGGCTTCCTCGGTGGCCTCGACCGTGACGTCGCGGTACTTCGAGAGACCGGTTCCGGCGGGGATGAGCTTACCGATGATGACGTTCTCCTTGAGACCGACCAGCGGGTCGCGCTTGCCCTGCATCGCAGCCTCGGTGAGCACGCGGGTCGTCTCCTGGAAGGAGGCGGCCGACAGCCACGATTCGGTCGCGAGCGACGCCTTCGTGATACCCATCAGCTCCGGACGGCCGGACGCGGGACGCTTGCCCTCTGCCACAGCCTCGCGGTTGATCGACTGGTAGCGCTTGAGGTCGACCATCTCACCCGGTAGCAGGGTCGTGTCGGCGTGATCGACGACGGTGACCTTGCGGAGCATCTGACGGACGATGACCTCGATGTGCTTGTCGTGGATCGGCACACCCTGCGAGCGGTACACGCCCTGGACGCCACCGACGAGGTAACGCTGCACCTCGCGAGCACCCATGACGCGCATGATCTCCTTGGGGTCGAGCGTGCCCACCAGGATCGGCTGACCGACCGTGACGTGCTGCCCGTCCTCGACGAGAAGCGTCGCACGCTTCAGCACCGGGTAGATGACCGGCTCGTCACCGCTGTCGGGCGTGAGGATGACCTTCTTGCCCTTGTCGGTCTCGTCGATCGCGATGCGGCCATCGGCCTCGGCGATCGGCGACGCGCCCTTGGGGGTACGAGCCTCGAAGAGCTCCTGCACACGGGGAAGACCCTGCGTGATGTCATCCGCCGATGCCGAACCACCCGTGTGGAAGGTACGCATCGTCAGCTGGGTACCGGGCTCACCGATCGACTGGGCCGCGATGATGCCGACGGCCTCGCCGATGTCGACGGTCTTGCCGGTCGCGAGCGAACGGCCGTAGCACTGCGCGCAGACACCGACGGCGGAGTCGCAGGTCAGGACCGAGCGCACCTTGATGCTCTCGACACCGAGCCCGACGAGCTTGTCGATCAGCACGTCACCCACGTCGTCACCGGCCGAGGCGAGAACCTCGCCCGACTCGCTCACGACATCGGAGGCCAGCGTACGAGCGAACACCGAGTTCTCGACGTTCGCGTCGCGCACGAGCTCACCCTGCGAGTTCGGTGCGGCGATCGGGAGCTCGAGGCCCTTCGACGTGCCGCAGTCCTCTTCGCGGATGATGACGTCCTGCGAGACGTCGACCAGACGACGGGTCAGGTAACCCGAGTCGGCGGTACGCAGAGCGGTGTCGGCCAGACCCTTACGGGTACCGTGCGTCGCGATGAAGTACTCCGCAACCGACAGACCCTCGCGGTACGAGGAGATGATCGGACGCGGGATGATCTCACCCTTGGGGTTGTTCACCAGACCACGCATACCGGCGATGTTCCGGATCTGCAGCCAGTTACCACGAGCACCCGACGACACCATGCGGTTGATGGTGTTGTCCTCGGGGAAGTTCGCCTTCATGGCGGCCTGGACCTCGTCGGTGGCCTCGGTCCAGATCTTGATGAGCTCCTGGCGACGCTCGGAGTCGGTCGTCAGACCCTTCTCGTACTGCGACTGGACCTTCGCGGCCTGCTTCTCGTAGCCGGCGACGATCTCCGCCTTGTTCGGCGGGGTGAGGATGTCGCTGAGGGCGACGGTCACACCGGAGCGCGTTGCCCAGTAGAAACCGGCGTCCTTGATGCGGTCCAGCGAGGCAGCCGTCTCGACTTTGGGGTACTCCTCGGCCAGCTTGTTGACGATCTGCGACAGCTTGTTCTTGTCGGCCTGCTCGCGGACGAACGGGTAGCCCTTGGGCAGCGTGTCGTTGAAGATCGCCTGACCCAGCGAGGCGTCGACGAGACCGTGACGCTCGTAGCCCTCGGGAGCTTCGCCCTCGAGGAAGGTCAGACCGGGGATGCGGATGCGGATCTTCGCCTGCAGGTCGAGGGAACCCTCGTCCTTGGCCAGGATCGCCTCGCCCACGGAACCGAACGCACGGCCCTCACCGGCTGCGCCCTCCTTGACCGTGGTCAGGTGGTGCAGACCGATGATCATGTCCTGCGAAGGCAGGGTGACCGGACGGCCGTCAGACGGCTTCAGGATGTTGTTCGACGCGAGCATCAGCACGCGGGCCTCGGCCTGAGCCTCGACCGACAGCGGCAGGTGGACAGCCATCTGGTCGCCGTCGAAGTCGGCGTTGAACGCCGCGCAGACGAGCGGGTGCAGCTGGATGGCCTTGCCCTCGACGAGCTGAGGCTCGAACGCCTGGATGCCCAGACGGTGCAGGGTGGGTGCACGGTTGAGCAGCACCGGACGCTCGCGGATGATCTCCTCGAGCACGTCCCAGACCTCGGGACGGGTGCGCTCGACGGCGCGCTTGGCCGCCTTGATGTTCTGCGAGTGACCGAGGTCGATCAGGCGCTTGATCACGAACGGCTTGAAGAGCTCCAGAGCCATCTGCTTGGGCAGACCGCACTGGTGCAGCTTCAGCTGCGGGCCGACGATGATGACCGAACGGCCCGAGTAGTCGACACGCTTTCCGAGCAGGTTCTGGCGGAAACGACCCTGCTTACCCTTCAGCATGTCGCTGAGGGACTTCAGGGCACGGTTGCCGGTACCGGTGACGGGACGACCACGGCGACCGTTGTCGAACAGTGCGTCGACGGCCTCCTGCAGCATGCGCTTCTCGTTGTTGACGATGATCTCGGGGGCACCGAGGTCGATCAGACGACGAAGACGGTTGTTGCGGTTGATCACACGGCGGTACAGGTCGTTCAGGTCGGAGGTCGCGAAGCGGCCACCGTCGAGCTGGACCATCGGGCGCAGCTCCGGCGGGATCACCGGGACGACGTCGAGGACCATCGCGGCCGGGCTCATGCCGGTCTCGAGGAACGAGCTGACGACCTTGAGGCGCTTGATCGCACGGATCTTGCGCTGGCCCTTGCCCTCGGAGATCTGCAGACGCAGGTTCTCCGCCTCGGCGACGAGGTCGAACGCCGCGAGGCGACGCTGGATCGACTCGGCGCCCATGTAGGCCTCGAAGTACTGGCCGAAGCGGTCCTGCAGCTCGTGGAAGACGTCGTCCTCCGGGCGCAGAGCACCGACCTCGAGGGTGCGGAAGTCCTCCCACACGCGCTCCAGCTTCAGGATCGCCTCGTCGGCACCCTTGCGGATGAGCGACATCTCCTTCTCGGCGGCGTCCTTGACCTTCTTCTTGGCGTCGGCCTTGGCACCCTCTGCCTCGAGGGCAGCGAGCTCCTCCTCCAGCTTGGCCAGGCGCTCCGCGATCTTGGCATCGCGGCGGTCGCCGAGCGTCTTCAGCTCGAGGCGGATGTTGTTCTCCTGCGTGCCCAGGTCGCGGTGACGAGCTTCCTCGTCGACCGAGATGACCATGTAGGCGGCGAAGTAGATGACCTTCTCGAGGTCCTTCGGCGCCATGTCGAGCAGGTAGCCCAGACGCGAGGGCACGCCCTTGAAGTACCAGATGTGGGTGACGGGAGCGGCGAGCTCGATGTGACCCATGCGCTCACGACGGACGGAGCTCTTGGTGACCTCCACGCCGCAGCGCTCGCAGACGATGCCCTTGAAGCGGACGCGCTTGTACTTGCCGCAGGCGCACTCCCAGTCGCGGGACGGGCCGAAGATCTGCTCTCCGAAGAGACCATCCTTCTCCGGCTTCAGGGTGCGGTAGTTGATGGTTTCGGGCTTCTTGACCTCGCCGTAGGACCACGCGCGGATGTGGTCTGCGGTCGCCAGGCCGATGCGAAGCTCATCGAAAGTTGTGGACTCGAGCACTAGTTCTCCTGTGTCGGAAATTCTTTTTGAGAAGTCTGCTTCGGTGGGCCCGGAACGCGTGTCCCGGGCCCCCGAAGGATTAGATCTCGTCGATCGAGGCGGCCTCGAAGCGGCTGGAGATGTTGATACCGAGCTCTTCTGCGGCGCGGAACGCCTCATCGTCGGTGTCGCGGAGGTTCACCAGCGTGCCGTCGGCCGAGAGGACCTCGACGTTCAGGCAGAGCGACTGCATCTCCTTCATGAGCACCTTGAAGGACTCGGGGATGCCGGGCTCCTGGATGTTCTCGCCCTTGACGATCGCCTCGTACACCTTGACGCGGCCGAGGATGTCGTCGGACTTGATCGTGAGGAGCTCCTGGAGCGCGTATGCGGCGCCGTAGGCCTCGAGGGCCCACACCTCCATCTCACCGAAGCGCTGTCCACCGAACTGCGCCTTACCACCGAGCGGCTGCTGGGTGATCATCGAGTACGGACCCGTGGAACGTGCGTGGATCTTGTCGTCGACCAGGTGGTGCAGCTTCAGGATGTACATGTAGCCGACCGAGATCGGGGCCGGGAACGGCTCGCCGGAGCGGCCGTCGAACATCTGGGCCTTTCCGCTGGAGTCGATCAGGCGGACGCCGTCGCGCGTCGGGATGGTCGCGTCGAGGAGACCGGCGATCTCCTCCTCGCTCGCACCGTCGAACACCGGGGTGGCGACCTTCGTGCCGGGAGCGGCCTCGAATGCCTGCTCCGGCAGACGGGCTGCCCACTCCGGAGTGCCTTCGACCTTCCAGCCCTGCTTCGCGATCCACCCGAGGTGGGTCTCGAGGACCTGGCCGAAGTTCATTCGACCGGGGATGCCGAGCGGGTTCAGGACGATGTCGACCGGGGTGCCGTCCGCCATGAACGGCATGTCCTCGATCGGGAGGATCTTCGCGATGACACCCTTGTTGCCGTGACGGCCGGCGAGCTTGTCACCCTCGGTGATCTTGCGCTTCTGGGCGATGTAGACCACGACGCGGCGGTTGACCCCCGAGCCGAGCTCGTCGTCGCCGTCCTCGGCGTTGAACTCCTTGACCGCGATGATCGTGCCCTGCTCGCCGTGAGGCACCTTCAGGGACGTGTCGCGGACCTCGCGGCTCTTCTCGTTGAAGATCGCGCGGAGCAGACGCTCCTCGGCCGACAGCTCGGTCTCACCCTTCGGCGTGACCTTTCCGACGAGGATGTCGCCGGGGCGGACCTCGGCACCGATGCGGATGATGCCGCGCTCGTCGAGGTCCTTCAGCAGCTCCGGGCTGACGTTGGGGAGGTCACGGGTGATCTCCTCCTTGCCGAGCTTGGTGTCGCGGGCGTCGACCTCGTACTCCTCGATGTGGATCGAGGAGAGGGTGTCGTCCTTCACCAGGTCCTGGCTCAGGATGATCGCGTCCTCGAAGTTGTAGCCTTCCCACGTCATGAAGGCGACGAGGAGGTTCTTTCCGAGGGCCAGCTCGCCGTTCTCGGTGGCGGGGCCATCGGCGATGACCTCTCCGACCTCGACGCGCTCACCGGCGTTGACGACGACCTTCTGGTTGTACGACGTGCCCTGGTTGGAGCGGTCGAACTTGCGGAGGTGGTACTCCTGCGTCCCGCCCTCGTCGAGCATGACGACGACGCGGTCTGCGGAGACCTCGGAGACGACACCGGCCTTGTCGGCGGTGAGCACGTCACCGGCGTCGATGGCCGTGTAGCCCTCCATACCGGTTCCGACGAGCGGCGAGTCGCTGCGCAGCAGCGGCACAGCCTGACGCTGCATGTTGGCACCCATGAGGGCGCGCTGTGCGTCGTCGTGCTCGAGGAACGGCACGAGCGAGGTCGCGACCGACACCATCTGGCGCGGGGAGACGTCGATGTAGCCGATGTCCTCCGGGAGGAACATGTCGACCTCGCCGCTGCCGCCCTTGGGGCGCGCCAGCACGTGGCTCTCGATGAAGCGACCCTTGGCATCGAGCGGCGCGTTGGCCTGCGCGATGTTGAAGTCGACCTCTTCGGAAGCCGTGAGGTAGTCGATGTGCTCGGTGACGACGCCACCCTCGACCTTGCGGTACGGGGTCTCGATGAAACCGAACGAGTTGATGCGCGCGAAGGTCGCGAGAGCACCGATCAGACCGATGTTCGGGCCTTCAGGCGTCTCGATCGGGCACATGCGGCCGTAGTGCGAGGGGTGGACGTCACGGACCTCGACGCCGGCGCGGTCACGGGAGAGACCACCCGGGCCCAGCGCGGAGAGACGACGCTTGTTCGTCAGACCGGCGAGCGGGTTGTTCTGGTCCATGAACTGCGACAGCTGCGACGTTCCGAAGAACTCCTTGATCGCGGCGACGACGGGGCGCACGTTGATCAGGGTCTGCGGGGTGATCGCCTCGATGTCCTGCGTGGTCATGCGCTCGCGGACGACGCGCTCCATGCGGGACAGACCGGTGCGGACCTGGTTCTGGATCAGCTCGCCGACCGCGCGGATGCGACGGTTGCCGAAGTTGTCGATGTCGTCGGTCGCGAGACGGATCTCGGCCTTCTTGCCGCCGCGGATGCCCGTGAAGGTCTCCTCGGTGCCGGCGTGCAGGCGCACCAGGTACTTGATCGTGGCCACGATGTCCTCGACGGTCAGCACCGAGGAGGTCAGCGGCTGGTCCAGGCCCAGCTTGTGGTTGATCTTGTAGCGACCGACCTTGGCCAGGTCGTAGCGCTTCGGGTTGAAGTAGAAGTTGTCCAGGAGCGCGCGGGCGGCCTCGGCGGCGACCTGCTCGCCCGGACGGAGCTTGCGGTAGATGTCGCGGAGCGCATCTTCCTTGGTGACGATCGTGTCCTTCGCGAGCGTCTCCTCGATCGAGGTGTAGCCGGCGAACTCGGCGAGGATCTCCTCGCTGGTCATGCCCAGTGCCTTGAGGAAGACGGTGACCGACTGCTTGCGCTTGCGGTCGACGCGCACGCCCACCTGGTCGCGCTTGTCGATCTCGAACTCGAGCCATGCACCACGGCTCGGGATGACGCGCGCCGACACGATGTCCTTGTCGGACGTCTTGTCGGGGGTCTTGTCGAAGTAGACACCCGGCGAACGCACGAGCTGCGACACGACGACGCGCTCGGAGCCGTTGATGATGAACGTGCCCTTGTCGGTCTGCAGCGGGAAGTCGCCCATGAAGACCGTCTGGGTCTTGATCTCACCCGTGAGGTGGTTCATGAACTCGGCCTCGACGTACAGCGGAGCGGCGTAGGTCTTGCCACGCTCCTTGCACTCCTCGATCGAGTACTTCTCCGGCTCGAGGTAGGGGTTCGTGAACGACAGCTGCATCGTCTCGCCGAGGTCCTCGATCGGAGAGATCTCCTCGAAGATCTCGCCCAGACCGCTGTTCTCGTTGACGTCGGTGCGACCCTGCTTCTTGGCCTCGGCCACGCGCGCCTTCCAGGCGTCGTTGCCGACCAGCCAACCGAAGGACTCGGTCTGCAGGGCGAGAAGGTCAGGGACCGTCAGCGTGTCGGAGATCTTGGCGAACGAAAGACGGGAAGCTCCGCGTCCGTTCTTGGTGGTGGTGGATGTGGATGCGTTGCGAGCAGCAGCCAAGGGAATAACCTCCGTGAGCCCCGCAGGGCTTCTCGATTCCTTTGTCGTCGGGTGGAGTGTGCGCCCGGGAACTCGACAGATGCCGACCACCATATGAGGGCAGGGAGAAACGAGCGCAACTACTAACTATACGCACGATTATGCGACATGGCAAGCGCAGTCCTTGACCAATCTCGGAAGCTGCGGTATGAGTCTCCGATCGCCGGACCGGAACACATGCGGCCGGCGATCGGAGGAGGTGATCTCAGGACGCGATGCCCAGCTCGTTGCCGGGGATCGACGCCAGCAGACGCCGCGTGTACGGGTCACGGGGATTCGTGAAGATCTCCTCCGACGTCGCCGCCTCCACGAGCCTGCCGTCCTTCATGACGCACACGTAGTCGCTGATCAGCCGCACCACCGCGAGGTCGTGCGAGATGAACAGGTAGCTCAGGCCGTACTCCCGCTGCAGGTCGCCGAGCAGCTTCAGGATCTGGTCCTGCACCAGCACATCGAGCGCCGACACCGGCTCATCGCAGACGATCAGATCGGGCGAGAGGGCCAGGGCACGGGCGATCGCGACACGCTGTCGCTGGCCGCCGGACAGCTCGGACGGATACCGCCGCAGCATCGACTGCGGCAGGGCCACGTCGTCGAGCAGCTGCCGCACGCGCTTGCGCCGATCGGCGCCGCTCCCCCGCTTGTAGAACTCCAGCGGCTCGGCGATCAGGCGCTCGATCGTGAACATCGGGTTCAGGCTCGAGTACGGATCCTGGAAGATCGGCTGCACCTGCTGCCGGAACTCCTTCGTCTCGGCCCGGCTCAGCGACGCGATGTCCTTGCCCTCGTAGCGGATCAGCCCGCTCGTCGGCTCGATCACCTTCAGCAGCATCCGCGCGGTCGTGGTCTTGCCGGAACCCGACTCGCCCACGATCGCGACCGTCTCCCCGCGCGGGATCACCAGCGACACGTCGTCGACGGCCACGAAATCCTCGCCGCGGCCCCGCACCGGGTACACCTTGGTGAGGTTCTCGATCTCGACGATGTTGTCCGCGGGGGCCGCCTCGACGACGGCATCGGCAGCAGCGACGGCATCGGCCGCCCGTTCCCGGGTCCGGAAGGCCTCGGGTCGCAGGCGTGCCGCCGCGACGGACGGGGCCGCCTTCACGAGCGACTGCGTGTACGGATGCTGCGGGTCCTCCAGGATCTGGCGCGCATCGCCCTGCTCCACCACCTTGCCGCGGTGCATCACGATCACCCGCTCCGCACGCTCGGCGGCGAGGCCCAGGTCGTGCGTGATGAGCAGCACCGCCGTGCCCAGCTCGCGCGTCATCTGCCCGATCTGATCGAGGATCGTCTGCTGCACCGTGACGTCGAGCGCGCTGGTGGGCTCGTCGGCGATCAGCAGTCGCGGCTTGCACGCCAGACCGATCGCGATGAGCGCACGCTGGCGCATGCCGCCGGAGAACTCGTGCGGGTACTGCTTCGCGCGCCGCGCCGGATCGGGAAGGCCCGCGGCGGTCAGCGCCTCGACCACCTTCGCCTGCACGTTCTGCCGCGTGGCGAGGCCGTGCGCGAGCAACGTCTCGGCCACCTGCGTGCCGATCTTCGCCACCGGGTTCAGGTTCGACATCGGGTCCTGCGGCACGAGACCGATGTCACGACCGCGGATCGTGCGCAGTTCGTGCTCGGGTGACCGCGAGATCTCCTTGCCGTCGAGCCGGATGCTGCCGGACGCGATCCGGCCTCCCCCGGCGAGCAGTCCGATGATGGCCATCGCGGTGGTGGACTTGCCCGAGCCGGACTCCCCCACGATCGCGACGGTCTCGCCGGGGCGGATCTCGAGGTCGACGCCTTCGACGGCGTGCACGACGCCGTCCATGGTGGCGAAGTCCACGGCCAGTCCCTGGACCGACAGCAACGGTTCGGTCGACATCTGCTTCTCCTTCGCGGCGCTCACGGCACCGTCGTCCCGCGCGTTCATCGCGCCCTCGTCCGGGGGTCCATCGCCTCGCGCAGCGCTTCACCCAGCAGGGTGAAGCCGAGCGCCGTGACGGCGATGCAGATACCGGGGAGGAAGGCGAGCCAGGGCGCGATGGCGAGCTCGGCCTGCGCGTAGGTGAGCATGCGCCCCCACTCCGCCGTCTCGGGCCGTCCGCCGCCGAGGCCGAGGAACGACAGCGCCGCCGCATCGATGACCGCGGTGGCGAGCGTCAGGGTGCCCTGAACGATCACGGGTCCGATCGCGTTCGGCAGCACGTGTGACATGGTGATCTTGCCGCGACCCAGACCGAGCGTCTGCGCCGAGAGCACGTAGTCGCTGGAGCGCTGCTGCAGCATGGAGGCGCGCAGCAGCCGAGCGAAGATCGGCACCTGGGAGGCCCCGATCGCGATCATGATGGCGAACGGGGTCTGCCCGAGGATCGCGGCGATCGACACCGCCAGCAGCAGGTTCGGCACCGAGAGGATGATGTCGACGATGCGCATGATGAGCGTGTCGACCCAGCCGCCGAACGTGCCGGCGAGCAGGCCGAGGATCATGCCGCCGACCAGGCCCATCGCCGTGGAGATGACCCCGATCATGAGAGACGCCTGCGCGCCCCAGATGAGCTTGGACAGCACGTCGCCGCCGAAGCGGTCGAGGCCCAGCGGGAACTGCGGCAGCTCCCCCGGTCCCGGGATGTAGGTGGGCGTGATGTACTTCGCACCCGGCAGCGCCGTCTCCGGGTAGGGAGCGATCAGGGGCGCGAGCGCGGCGATGAGCAGGAACGCCACGACGATGGCCGCGCCGATCCATGCCGTCGGGTTTCGGCGGAGGCGGCGGAACACGTCCCGCCAAAAGCCGCCGGAGCCGTTCTTCAGATCGGCCTGGGCGATGGCGACGGTGTCGATGCTGCCGCCGCTCTCCGCTGAGGGGCCCTGGGCGGGCGGGAGCGCGATGGTCATGCGACCGCCTCCTTTCGGACGATGGGGAGGGACATCACTGCACCCTCACTCTCGGGTCGATGAAGCTGTAGGAGACATCGACCGCCAGGTTGATCAGCGCGTACGCGATCGCGATGAAGATGATGAAACCCTGGAGGACCGGGAAGTCCCTGGTGAAGATCGCTCTCGCCAGGAACGAGCCGATTCCGGGGAAGGCGAACACCGTCTCGGTGAGCACCGCCCCCGAGATCAGGAGCCCGGTCTGCAGGCCGATCGTGGTGATCACCGGGAGCATGGCGTTGCGCAGGATGAAGCGGTTCCGCAACGTCGGCGATCCGACACCCTTCGCGCGGCCGGTGCGCACGTAGTCGGCGTTCTGCACTTCCAGGACGCTGGCCCTGGTGATGCGGACGATGATCGCGAGCGGGATGGTGCCGAGCGCGAGCGCCGGGAGGATCAGGTGCAGGATCGCATCCCATGCGGCATCGAACTCGCCGGTGATGATGCCGTCCCACACATAGAACCCGGTGGGATGGGTCGCGTCTATTCGTGGATTCTGGCGCCCGTCCGACGGCAGCCATCCCAATTGCACCGCGAAGACGTACTTCAGGATGAACGCGAGGAAGAACACCGGGATGGTGATGCCGATCAGGCTCAGCACCACCGACGCGTGGTCGGTGAACTTCCCGTGGCGGCGGGCGGCCCAGTACCCCAGCGGGATGCCGATGCCCACCGCGAAGATGAGCGCCATGACGCTCAGCTCCAGCGTCGCGGGGAACCGGCGGAGGAACTCCTCCGTCACCGGTCGGTTGGTCTGGATGGAGGTGCCGAAGTCTCCCTGCAGGAGGCGTCCGATCCAGATGAAGTACTGCTCGATGAGGGGCTTGTCGAAGCCGTAGAGCTCGTTGACTCTCGCGACGGCCTCGGGTGTGGCCTTCTCGCCGAGCAGGGCGACCGCGGGGCCGCCGGGGAGGGCCCTGACCCAGGCGAACAGCAGGATGCTGAGCCCGAACAGGGTGGGGATGAGGAACAGCAGTCGCCTGCCGATGGTGCGCAGCACGAAGATCTCCGTCGATCAGAAGGTACGCCGTTCCCCCGGTCCCGTCGAATGCGCGGGACCGGGAGAGCGTCGTATCAGGTGGTCAGGCCTACTTGGTGAGGACGATGTCCGTGAAGACCTCGTCGTTCACCGGGCTGGCGGGATAGCTCTTCACGCGCGGGTCGAACGCCAGGGTCGGCGCCGGGTGCGCGAGCGGGACGCCCGGGATGAACTGGGCGACCATCTCGTTGATCTCCTCGTAGAGCGCCGTCTGGTCCTCGAGGTTGGAGACGCCGCGCGCCTCGTTCAACTTCTGGAACAGCTCGGGGTTGTCGAAGCCCCACTCGGAGCTCTGCTGGCCGAAGAAGACGCCGACGAAGTTGTCGGTGTCGTTGTAGTCGCCGGTCCAGCCGAGCAGGTGGATGCCGTGGTCCGAGGTGCCGGTGGTGCGGTCGAGGTACTCGACCCACTCCTCCGAGACCGGGGTGGTCTCGACGCCGACCTCGGAGAGCTGCGACGACAGCACCGTGAAGATCTGCTCGGGGTCCGGCATGTAGGGACGCGAGACGTTGACCGGGTAGTTGAAGGTGAGCTTCAACGGGTTCGCCTCGGTGTAGCCCGCCTCGGCCAGCAGCGACTTGGCCTTCTCGGGGTCGTAGTCGTAGGTCGTGACATCGGGGTTGTATCCGTTGACGACCTCGGGCACGAACTCGATCGCCTTCTGCGTGCCCTCCGGCAGCACCTGGCTGATCAGCGCATCCTTGTCGACCGCGTACGAGAGGGCCTCACGGACCTTCGGGTCCTGCAGCTCCGGGACCGCCTGGTTGAAGGCGAGGTAGAGGATCGTGAACGGCGGACGCGACACCATGGTGAAGCCGTCGTCCTCGAGCGCCTTGGTATCGGCGGGGCCGACCAGGTCGTAGCCGTCGATCGATCCGGACTCGAGCGCCTGGCGGCGAGCGGTCGGGTCGTCGATCGTGCGGAAGATGATCTCGTCGACCTGTCCCTTGTCTCCCCAGTACCCGTCATAGGACTTGAGCGTGACCTGCTCGCCCGGTGCCCATTCCTCGAAGGCGTAGGGCCCGGTGCCGACGGGGTGACCCATCGCGTACTCGGAGAGCTGCGGGGCCTCGGCGGAGCCGCTAACCTCATCCGCGCCGAACTCCTGCATCGCCGAGGGGCTCTGCATGGCGAAGGCCGGCAGCGAGAGCGAGGCGACGAAGCCGGCGAACGGCTTGTTCAGCTCGATCGTGACCGAGTTCTCGCCGTCGGGGGTGCAGGACTTGTACACGGCGTCCGCCGCGTTCGAGGCGTACCCCTTGAAGAGCTTGTTGTAGTAGTAGCCGAAGGCCTCGGACGCGGCGAGCCCCGTCCAGTTGAACCAGCGGTCGAAGTTCACGCAGACGGCCTCGGCGTTGAACGGCGTGCCGTCCTGGAACGTGACGTCCTTCTTCAGCTCGAAGGTATGGGACATGCCGTCCTCGGACGACTCCCACGACTCGGCGAGGAGCGGTGCCGGGTCGGCGGTACCGGGCTCGGTGCCGACGAGACCTTCGAAGATCTGACGCGAGACGCGGAAGCTCTCGCCATCCTGCGCGAAGGCGGGGTCGAGACTCGCCGGGTCGGAGGAAGCGGCGAAGACGAACGTGCCGTCGACGTCGCCGGAACCTTCTGACCCTTCGTCACCACGCTCGCTGGCGACGCAGCCCGCGAGGGCGAGCGCAGCGATCGTGGCTCCGGTTACGGCGATGAGTCCTCGCCGACGCTTGACTGATTGGTGCATTGTGTGACCTTCCCTGTCGGGCGCTTCGTTGCGCGTCCCGAGGCTTCTTCGCCTCGGGGACGGTGATGACTCGACGGTACCCAGCAGATCCTCAGATGCCAAACGCATCCATGTTGCAATCCGATATCAGCGCAGCCCGCACCGATCCGGTAGTGTCCAGATCGTGCCAGACACCACCCCGCTCGCCGTCTGCTTCGGCGAGGGCATGGTCGCCCTCGTCGCCGCCACCGCCGGTCCGCTCGAGGACTGCCGGACCTTCCACCGCTCCCTCGCGGGCGCCGAGTGGAACACCGCGATCGCCCTGGCCTCGGCGGGCATTCGCACCTCGGTCCTCTCCCGTGTGGGCGACGACGGATTCGGACGCTTCCTCCTCGCCGAGTTGCACGCCCATGACGTCGACGCCTCCGCGGTCGAAGTCGACGGCGACGCGCCCACCGGCCTCTACGTGAAAGAACTCTCGGCCCGTGACGACGGAGCGGTCGACGGCACCATGCACTATTACCGTGCCGGCTCCGCCGCCGCAGCCCTCTCACCGCAGACGCTGACCACACCGGCGGCATCCGCCCTCCTCGCCGATGCCGCACTCGTGCATACCTCGGGCATCACGCCGGCGCTCTCTGCCTCGGCGCTCGCGGCCCAGGAGGCCCTGTTCGCGGATCGACGATCCGACCGGCTGCTCAGCTTCGACCTGAACTGGCGCCCGGCGCTCTGGCGCGGCCGCGAGGCGGAGGGCAGGAGGATCGTCTCCGACTTCGCACGCCGGGCCGACGTCGTGTTCTGCACCAGGCCCGACGCGGAAGCCGTGTTCGGGACGAGCGATCCGCAGCAGCTGCGAGCACTCTTCCCTGAGCCGCGGTATCTGCTCGTCACCGATTCGAGCGGGGCCGTGGCGTTCGACCGCACGGAGACCGCCGAGAGCGACGCGCTGGACGCACCCGTGGTGGAGACCATCGGGGCCGGAGATGCCTTCGCGGCCGGCTTCCTCGCCGGGATCCTCACCGGCCTGTCGCTGGCGGGGAGCGTCGCCCGAGGGCACCGCATCGCGACGCGTGCCCTGGTGAGCACGCGCGATCACGTGGACTGAGGCGCGTCGCCGCGGACGGAGAGATCCCCGCGGGGAGGAACAGCTACGCCCACAACTCCGCCTCACGCAGCGGCCTCCGCCCGACGAGGCGGATACCGATCATCAGGTGCGGCGTCGTGTGGGAACGGCGTCGTGGGTCCGCTGAAGCGAGACCGCAACCGGTTCGCCGCGGTGCTGCACGACACGCACGAACAGCACGTCGACGAGCGCGAGCTGAGCGATGCGGCTCGACATCGCGGCCATCCGGAACGGCGATTCGTGCGCGTGCGTGAGCAGCACGACATCGGCTGCGAGCGCCAGCGGCGAGTCCGGTGCGCTGGTGACCGCCACGGTGAGGGCTCCGGCATCGCGCGCGACTTCGAGGGCACGCAGCGTCTCCGCGGTCTCTCCGCCGTGGGAGAACGCGATCGCCACATCGTCGGCAGTCCGCAGCGAAGCCGTCGTGACCGCGAGATGCGGGTCCGCCGAGTGCGACACGGAGCATCCGATACGTGACAGCTTCAATTGCAGGTCCTGCGCCGTCAGCGACGACGCCGCCTGACCGAAGAGGTCGATGTGCCGCGCGTCGACCACGGCGCGGGCGACCCGATCGAGGGCGAGGGGGTCGAGCGCCAGGGCGGTCTTCTCGATGGCGTCGATCTCCTGCGCAGCGAGCTTGGCGGCGATCGCCGCTGGACCGTCGTCGGGATCGATCGCCGTGGTGTCCAGACCGAACCGGGCCTGCTGCGCCTGTTCCAGGGTGACCGCGCGGGCGACTGCGACCCTGAGCTCCCGGTACCCGCTGTATCCGAGCGCCTGGGCGTACCGGGCGACCGTCGACAGCGACGTGCGGCAGAGCTGGGCGAGATCGTTGATCGCCAGGTCGACGACGAGTGTCGGGTCTCCCAGGATCGTCTCCGCGACGCGCGCTTCGGCGGCGCTCACCTTGGGAAGTGAGCGCCGCACCCGAGCGAGAACGTCGTCGTCCATGGAGGGAATCCCGTCTCAGCCGGCGCTGGTCATCCTCTGCTGCACCGGGAACCGCCCCAGGAGTGCTTCACGCGCCGTCTGCGCACCGAGCCTACTGGCTGCGGCGACCTCGATCGTCGGCAGCGGCAGCGGATTCGCCGTGGGGAGGCCGACGTTGACGACCACCGCACGAGGATCACGCACAGCGGCACGCTCGACGAGTGCACGCTGCGCGGCGTCCGTGTCGGGACGATCGATCAGCAGCACCGTCGTGCCTGCGGCTGCGGAGACCTCGTCGATCACGCGGTCCTGTTCGGAGACCGGGGCGGATGCCACGTCGAGGCGCACCCGCAGGCCATCTCCGGCCAGCGCACTCGCGACGTACGACCCCGCGCTGTCGACGGCGAGCGTCGAGCGTCGACGTGCGTCGATGACGGCGAGTTCGGACGTCGCCTGCGGGGCGTCGCCGGAGACGGTCACCACGCGGCGCACGATCTCCGCCGCGTCGAAGGGCTCGATCGGCTCGTGCGTCTGCTCCGCAGCGACGCGGAGCCTGGCGGCGAGGGATGCGACCCTGGCTGCCGCCTCCTCGACACGCGCCCGCGAGAGCGAACCGTCGCGCAGCGCGGCGACGATCCCGTCTCTGGCGGCGCGGAAGTCCTGCTCGTCCTGGTCGGGAAGAGCGGCATCGCCCGGATTCGTCGGGTTGCCGATGCAGAGGAGGTCTGCGCCGGCAGCGAGCGCCTGGGCTGCTCCCCCGCCGAGTCCGACCGTCTCACGGATCGCGGCCATGTCGAGGGCGTCCGTGATGATGACGCCGTCGTAGCCCCAGTCGCGCAGCATGCCGAGCACGCGCGGGTTGAGGGTGGCGGGCTGCTCTCCCCACGCCGGAACCACGATGTGCGCGGTCATGACGGCATCCACACCGGCATCGATCGCGGCACGGAAGGGTTCGAGGTGCACCCGTTCGAACTCGTCGAGATCCAGAGTGATCTCGGGGAGCGCGTGGTGCGAGTCCATGTGGGTGTCGCCGTGGCCCGGGAAATGCTTGACGCAGGCGGCCACCGCCCCGTCCTGGATGCCGTCGATCGTCGCCACCACGTGCCGTGAGACGAGCGCCTCGTCAGCACCGAAGGCCCGCACGCCGATCACCGGGTTACGGGGGTCGGTGTTGACGTCGGCGACCGGACCGAGCACCACGTTGGCCCCGACGGCGCGCACCCGACGCGCGAGTTCGGCGCCGGTCTTCTCCGACGCGACGAGGTCGTCGAGCAGACCGAGCTGGGCGGCGCCCGGAACCGTCGAGCCGGTGGCGGACTCGAGCCGGGTGACGCTGCCGCCTTCCTCGTCGATGCCGATCAGGGCGTCGGGGTTCGCGTCGAGGATCGCGGCGCTGAGGGCGGGAAGACCCGCGCCGACGTTCTGACCGAAGTACACGACCCCGGCCAGTCCGTCGCGCAGCTCGTCGCGGAGCCACTCCGGGGCTTCCGTGCCGAAGAAGCCCGGCCACAGCACGCCGTTCGCGAGGCGTTCGAGGTCGTCGGTCATCCCTTCACCGCTCCCGCCACCATGCCGGAGGCGAGCTTGCGCTGCACCAGCACGAAGAAGATCATGACGGGCACGGTGATGATCGTCGACGCGGCCATGATGCTGCCCCAGTCGTTGGAGTGCAGGCCGAAGAACGACTTCAGACCGATGGAGACCGTGTACTGGTCGGTCTGCGCGCCCAGGATGGTCATCGCGAAGATGAACTCGTTCCACGCGGTGATGAAGCTGAAGATGCTGGTCGCCACGAGGCCGGGCATCACCAGCGGCAGCAGCACCGATCGGAACATGCGCCACCAGCTCGCGCCGTCGATGTACGCGGCCTCCTCGAGCTCGACCGGGACGGCGGCGACGAAGCCGCGGAGCATCCAGATGCCGAACGCGAGCGACAGTGCGACGTACACGACCATCAGGCCGAGGATGCTGTTGAGCAGACCGAGGCTCTTCACCTGGAGGAAGAGCGGGATGACGAGCGCCTCGAGCGGCACCATCTGCACGATCAGGATCATCATCAGGATCGTGGTGCGGAACTTGAACTTGAAGCGCGCGACCGCGACCGCGGCGAGCAGGCACACGAGCGCGCTCACGAGGACCGTGACGAGCGCCACGATCGCCGAGTTGCGCAGGTAGGTGCCGAATCCGCCGTCGGTGAGCACGAAGGCGAAGTTGTCCCACGTGAACTCCTGCGGGAGCAGTGACTGGCCACCGCTGGACGCCTTGCCGTCGAATGCGCTGGAGACCATCCAGTAGACGGGGAACAGCGTGAAGATCAGGACGGCGGCGACCGCGATCCCGATTCCGATGCGGGAGCGGAGCCTCGGGCGCGGGTTCACAGCTCGTCCTCCTTCATGAGGGAGCGGATGTAGACGATCGTGATGCCGATCAGCACCAGCGTGAGCAGCACGGCGAGCGCCGCACCGAAGCCATAGCGGTTCTGGCCGAAGGACTCCACATACGACCAGACGCCGAGGTTGAGCACCTGACGGTTGCCACCCCCACCGCCGGGCATCAGGTACACCTGCGCGAAGACCTTGAAGTCCCAGATGGTCGACAGGATGATCACGACCGAGAAGACGGGCTTGAGCGTGGGGAAGATGATCTTCCAGAATCGACGCCAGGCGCCGGCACCGTCGAGAGCGGCGGCCTCGAGCATCTCCTTCGAGACACCGAGCAGGCCGGCCAGCACCGTGATGGCGACGAACGGGAAGCCGTGGTGCACCACATTGAGGAGCACGATGGCGTAGAACGACCACTGGTTGGTGAACCAGTTCACCGGGTCGTCTATGAGACCGAGGTCACGCAGCACCGTGTTGAAGATGCCGCGGTCGGCATCGAAGATGAAGGTCCAGACATAGGTTCCGGTCACGGCGGGCATCGCCCAGGCGACCATGATGCAGCTGGAGACGATGACGCGCCAGGTGGTGCCGAGGCGTGCGAGCAGGAGCGCGACGAGCGTGCCGACGGCGACCGTGACGAACACGGCCACGGCGGCGAACCCGACGGTGTTGGGCAGCACCACCGTCCAGAGGGTCGGGTTGGTGAGCGCCTCGACGTAGTTGTCGAGACCGATCCAGTTGTTCTCACCGGTGTTGATCTCGCGCAGACCGTAGTCCTGCAGCGAGTAGATGAACACCTGGACGAGCGGCCAGAGCATGAGCACCGCGAGGATGGCCAGCCCGGGCGCGAGAAGGAGCCAGGGGCGGGCCGCGACGATCGAGAGACCGCGTCGCTTCCGGCCGCCGGCCACGGAGGCGGAGGTGGACTCCGCCTTCGTGGCCGGCAGTGGCGCTTGCACCATCGACATGGAAGGGATGCTTCCTTACTTCTGGTTGAGGAGTTCGGTCATCTCGGCGGCGGCGTCCTTCGTCGCGGTCGCGACGTCCTTCTGTCCGCTGAGGATGGCCTGGATCATGGAGTTGGTCGTCTTCTTCGCCTGCACGGCTCCGAAGTTCGGGGTGACCGGAACGGATGCTCCGCCGTCGACCATCTGCTCGGCGAACGGTGCGACCAGCGGGTCGGTCGAGGCCAGTGCCTCTTCCATCGCGGACTGGACGCCCGGGAAGTAGCCGGTCTCGTTCGACCACTGCTCGGCGAACTCGCCGGTGGTCATGAGCTTGACGAACTCCCACGCCAGGTCGGCGTTCTTGGTCGTGTTGAAGACCGAGAGGTGCGATCCGCCGAGCACGGACGGAGCGATGCCACCGTCTTCGCCCGGGATGACCGCCGCGCCGATCTTGCCCTCGAGGTCGGGGTTCGCCTCGACGAGCGACTTCGGCGTCCACGAGCCCGAGAGCATCATGGCGACGTTGCCCTGGGTGAACGCGTCACGGAGGTCGGTCTCCTTCCAGGTGGTCGCACCCGCGGAGGAGAAGCCGTGCTCGGTGGCCAGGCCGGTGTAGAACTCGATGCCGGCCTGCGACTCCGTGCTGTCCAGCTCGCTGGTCCAGGTCTTGCCGTCCTTCGTGGCGATCTCGCCGCCGGCGCCCCAGACCCAGGGGTAGACCTGGAACTCGGCGTCGCCCGGGACCGGGAAGGGGAGCATGTCGGGCTTGGCGGCCTTGATGGCGTCGCCCGCAGCCACGATGTCGTCCCACGTCTTCGGGGCCTCGAGTCCGAGCTCCTCGAACACGTCGGCGCGGTAGACGAGCGAGCGGACGCCCGCGTACCACGGCATGCCGTACAGCTCGCCGTCGTAGGTGCCGGCGACCTCGAGGCCCTCGACGAGGTCGTCGCGGAGGCCCTTCTCGGCATCGACGTACTCGTCGAGCGGCTCGAGCGCACCAGCGTCGGCGAACTCGGCGGTCCAGGTGGTGCCGGTCTCGGCGATGTCGGGGGTCGTGCCGCCGGCGATGGAGGTCACGAAGCGGTCGTGGGCGTCGGCCCACTGGATCTCCTCGATCTTGACCGTCGCGCCGGTCTCCTTCTCGAAGGCGTCGGACACCTTGTCGTAGAAGGCGGAGGCATCGGGGTTCGTGCCCTTCATGATCCAGACGGTGAGTTCCTGGCCCTTGCCGTCGGTGGAGCCGGTGTCGCTGCCGCCGGCGCAACCGGCGAGGGCGAGCGTGGCCACGGCGCCGAGCGCCACGGCCGAGAGAATGCGCTTGTGCATTGCGGGGATCTCCTCTTTGAAAAGTCCTGGCAAGCATCGGGTACTCACCGGGGGTTAGGAAAAAGTATCCACGACTAACTAATTACCTGCAAGTTCCTCTCACAATCGTCACGCGGCCGTAACATCAGCTTCTCCCGGTAGGCTCCCCGGATGGTTCGCCGCACCCCTGACAAGGACCGTTCGACGGTCGCCCGCCACGCGACGCTCCCCTCCCGCCGGCCCGCCAGAGGAATCCTGAAGATCGCCGGCATCACCCTGGGCATCGTGCTCGTCTCCGCGATCGCGGTCGCTGCCTTCGTCGTGACCGACTACTTCAACCGCTTCAATGAGGGCGCCGTCACCCTGGAAGGGGCGCCCGAGGTCGAGCCGCCCTCGATCAGCGCGTACCCCGGCGAGTTCAGCATGCTCATCATCGGGACCGACGAGTGCGGTGAGGTGTCGACAGGGCTCCTCGCCGCGCGATGCTCGGAGGCCGACGGGGGGATCCTCAACGACGTGAACCTGCTCGTGCACGTGTCGGCCGAGCCCCGCAACGTCACGGTCGTCTCGCTCCCGCGCGACCTCATGATCCCCACACCCGAGTGCACCAGGGAAGACGGATCAGTCGCCTCGGAGACGAGCAAGTCGCAGATCAACTCGATCTATCAGAACGCCGGGATGTCGTGTGTGGCGAAGAGCGTCACCGAGCTCACCGGCATCGAGATCCCCTTCGCCGCGAAGATCGACTTCGACGGGGTGATGGAGGTCACCGACGCCATCGGCGGGGTCGAGGTGTGCATCGGCGGCGAGGGCATCCGCGACGAGCACACGTCGATCGACTGGGAGCCGGGACTGCGCACGGTCTCCGGCTACGAGGCACTGCAGTTCATCCGCACACGGCACGGCGTGGGTGACGAGAGCGACATGGCGCGCGTGTCGAACCAGCAGCAGTACATGTCGCGCCTGGTGAAGAAGATCATGAGCGACGAGGTGCTCTCCGACCCGGGGAAGGTGCTCGGGCTCGCTGACACGATCGTCGACAACATCGACCCCAGCGACGAGTTGGGCAACCCCGTCCGACTCGCACAGCTCGCCCTCTCGATCAAGGACGTGCCGTTCTCCGAATTCGTCTTCCTGCAGTATCCGGTGTTCGCCGATCCAGACGACTCCGACCGCGTCGTCCCGAACCGGGACGCCGCGGCCAGCATCTGGGACGCGTTGAAGGCCGGGCAGCCCGTGCAGCTCACCGGGGACGTCAGCAACAACGGAGGCGTCGAGCTCGTGGAGCCCGCGCCGGGAACCGCCCCCGAGGTTCCCGCGACCGACCCTCCGACCACCGACGCCCCGACCACCGACGCCCCGGCGACCGACGCCCCGGCGCCCCGTGCGACGCTCGACTCGGCCATCTCCGGCCAGACGGCGGAGCAGGAGACGTGCGCGAACGGCAAGCAGCGCTGAGCCGCATCGCCAGCGCGTAGGCTCGTGCCCATGGGCCGGACGAGATCGCGCGACACCGAGCATCCCCAGGTCCGGTTGGATCACGGCGGCATCGCCAGCATCATCCCGTCGGAGTTCACGAGCGGCTTCGAGCTGATCGTCGACGGCACGCCGCAGTCGCACGTCGATCTGGACGACCCGACGCACCTGCACTTCGAGTACATCGTGCGCATGGGGGCGGTGATCGACCAGCTGCCGCCCGGCCCGCTGACCGCCGTGCACCTCGGAGCCGGCGCCCTGACGATCCCGCGCTATATCGAGAGCACGCGTCCCGGTTCGCGCCAGCAGGTGATCGAGCTCGAGGCCCCGCTGGCTCAGCTGGTGCGGGAGCACCTTCCCCTGCCGAAGGGCGCGCCGATCCGGATCAGGATCGGCGATGCCCGCGAAGGCGTGGCGAAGCTGCCGAGCGGACTGCAGGCCAGCTGCGACCTCGTCGTCTCCGACGTGTACTCCGGAGCCCAGACGCCCGCCCACCTCACCAGCGTCGAGTTCTACCGTGAGCTCGCGGAGCTGCTCGCGCACGGCGGCGTGCTCCTCGTCAACGTCGCCGACGGCCCCGGTCTCGCCTTCGCCCGCCGACAGGCCGCGACCATCGCAGACGTGCTCCCCGAGATCGGCATCCTCGCCGACACACAGGTGCTCAAGGGCCGGCGGTTCGGCAACCTCGTCGTCGCGGCCTCGGCCGCTCCCCTGCCGACGGAATGGCTGCCGCGCATCCTGGCCGCCGGTCCCCACCCCGCGAAGATCGCGCAGGGCGCCGAGGCGGACGCCTTCCTCCACGGGGCGCGGATCGTGACCGACGCCGACGCCATCGCCTCCCCGCGACCCGACGCCTCGCTCTTCCTGCGCTGAGCCACGAGCGTCTCCGGCGTCCGAGGAGAGGCACGATCGGTGACAGCAGCGCCGGGGCGCCGTGTGTCGCAGAGAGGATGCGGAGACCAGGGCGCGCCGCCCCGACGACCCCGTCACCGGAAGGCAGACTGGTGGGGGACGCTGCGGAAGGAGAGCAATGAGTTTGATCCGGGGATACGACCAGGACACCCTCCGCGAGAAGGTCGATCTCGATGAGTGCGAGGCACGACTCGCGGAGATCGATTCGCAGCGCAGTCTGCCCGCTCTGCTGGAGCGCGTGTGGCTGCTGAAAGTGCTCGACCGCCTCGACGAGGCGCTCGCGCTGGCCGATGAGACGGTGCGTCAGGCGCGCATGGCCGGCACCCGGAAGGACGTTCTGCGCGCCCGCGTGCTGCACGCCACGATCCTGCAGTATCGGGGCGCGCACGCCGCAGCCGAACAGGAGCTCTCGACCTGCGCGACCGAGGCGGAGGGGCAGCGCTGGCTGTCGATCGCCGCGTTCGCGTACCAGCACCACGGCAAGAACGCCTACGACGCAGGCGACTACGAGACCGCCAGGGAGAGCTTCAAGCAGTCGTTGTTCCTCCGGCGTGAGTCGGGTGCGGAAGACCGCGAGCTCGAGACAGCGCTCCTGGCCATCGAGGCTGTCGAGCGGCGCCGCCCGCCGCAGCTCATCGCGGGCTGAGTCTTCGTGTCACCGCGATGTCGGCGGCATGGCTTAGCCTGATCGCATGGCGGAACTCGACCGTGTGCGCGTCTGGGGCGAAGCACTGATCACGCTGCACCTCGACGACAGCTGGTCGTTCGGCTTCGACAACGCCAAGCGGCGGGCCGGGCAGTGCGACTACACGAAGAAGCGCATCACCGTGTCCCGCTATCTCGCCGCACGCTTCGAAGACGACGACATCCATCAGGTGCTGCTGCATGAGGTCGCGCACGCCCTCGCCGGTCACGCCGCTGCGCATGGTCCCGCGTGGAAGCGCGTCGCCCGTGATCTCGGCTACGTCGGGGGAACGACCCACCACGGTGAGACGGCCGAGGAGCTCGCCCCCTGGGTGGGCAGCTGCCCCGCAGGTCACGTCACCTACCGGCACCGCCGCCCGACGAGACCGACATCGTGCGCCCGGTGCTCGCGCACATTCGACTCCCGCCATCTCTTCGCCTGGACCCGACGGGAGATCTCGACCGACGTACGCCTCGCCGCGCAGATGCCGCGCTGACCGCGGCTCAGCCCTTCGGGTCGTCGCGGCTCTCCGCATCGGTCGTCAGTGCTGCGCCGGGTTCGACGGCCGCGCCGGAATCGACCACTGCGCCGGAATCGACCGCCGCGCCGGAATCGACCGCCGCGCCGGATTCCACGGTCACATCGGCAGCGCTGCGCCGACGACGCAGCAGGGCTGCGATCGCGCGCCAGCCGACCAGGAACGCCCCGAGCACGAGCGTCGCCACGATGATGAACGGCAGCTCCGCCGTGTCGCCGCTGAGCACACGGATGAGCATCCCACCCGCGACCGTGACGGCCCACACCACTGCACCCCATGGCAGCGACCAGGGACGACGGGGGCGGCCGGGCAGCAGCGCGGCGAGGAGATGGCCCACGAGCAGAGCGATCAGGAACGGCCATGCCGTGAGCAGGAACCCCGCAGGGTTCTCATCGTGGGACGCGCGACCGATCGCGGCGAAGATCAGCACGAGCACGACATCGACGACGACAGCGGGAAGGTACCTCATGCCACGACCCTACGTGCCCGCGGCCGTGTCGGCGCCTGCCCCGCGGTGACCGGCGGAGATCTCCGTGTCGGGAGGATGTCCTGCGGCCGCGCGTCCGCCCGTCGGGGAGAAATCCTCCGAACGGGGTGGGCATGCGCATCAGTCGAAGCGGACGAACGATCCCTCGTGGAGCACCGGGACGACGTCGACCGCATCGAGGACGGCGGCATCCGCCACGGAGGTCGGAATCAGACCCGATGCTTCGATGCGGGCGGTCGCGACGACGCCGGCGGCGAGCTCACGGCCGGATCCGCTCGCACCGATCATGTGCCGCACCGCGCCGCGCAGGGCGTGGAAGCCCTCGGCGGCGACCGCGGCGTCCGGAGCCGTGTGATCGATACCCCGATCCGAGAGCGCCGAGACGATCGCACCGGCCCCGAGCTGATCCTCGACGGCGAACCGCAGCGCACCCGCCTCATCCAGCTCGCCGGCCGCGATCACCGCGACAGAGGTGCGTGCCTGCCGTCGCTCCTGGATGGTCTGCACGGCCCGTGCGACGGCCGCCGCGTTGCGGATGCCGCCGACGAGCACCGTCGCCTCGGAGGGAGCCGCAGCGACGACGGCCGCCCCGTTCCGCGACCACCCCTCCGCCTCCGCGAGCGCGACCGCAGAGCCGGACGCCGTGGCATCGATGACCGTGGAGGAGAACCGCAGCACATCGACGACCACGACGACGTCGGCATCGGCGAGGCGGGCGAGACCCGCGGTGCCCCAGTCGAGGCGGACCTGGTAGGTGGACTGATCGAACGGCGACGGCATCCGACAAGCCTAGAGGCGTCAGTCCGCCGCGAGCGCCTCGACCGGGGCCACCCTGGTCGCCAGTCGGGTGGGCGTCGCCGCCGCCACCAGCGTCAGCACCGCCGTCGCGACGACGATGATGGCGACGGGGATCCACGGGATCTGCGGAGCGATGAGTCCCGCGGGAACGAAGTCCGGCAGGGTCGGCACCGATCCGAGCAGCGACTGCGCGGCGATCCAGCCGTACACCACGCCCAGCACGAGTCCCGTCAGCGTCGCGGCGACCGTGATGTGGGTCGCCTCGAGCAGCACCATCCGTCGCACCTGGCGATTGGACAGCCCGATCGAGCGCAGCAGCCCCAGTTCGCGACGACGCTGCACCACGCCGATAGTGAGCAGGTTCACGAGCCCGACCGCCGCGATCACGGCCGAGACGGCGACCAGCACCATCATCACCGCCGCGAAAGCGTCCATCGGGGCGAAGAACGCCGCAGGAACCTCTCCGGTGGTCTGGCTCATCATCAGCCGCTTGGCCGACTCGAGGGCCACGGCGAACATCGTCACCAAGGTCACGCCCATGACCACGCCGATCGCCATCCTCGACGAGCGTTCCGGGTAGCGCAGCGCATTCTCGGCCGCGAGACGAGCCGTCGCGCTCGATCCGAACATCCGCCCCACCAGTCGCAGGACCGGGGGCATGAACAGCACGGATCCGAGAGCCAGGCCCGTGAACGAGAGCACACCGCCGAAGAAGGCGACGACGACCCCGAGCGGCGTGACGAGACCGATCAGCACCCCGCCCACGAGGAGCGCGGCACCGGCGATCAGCAGCACCCAGGCGCCGATGTGCCGACCCGGCGTGCCGGAGACGTCGTCGTGCGTGCGCTCGACAGACCCGCCGAGCGCCTGCAGAGGCGTCACCGACAGCACACGGCGGGAACCCGCCCATGCCGCCGCCCAGGTCGTGAGGGCCACGCCGATCGCCGGCAGCGCCACGAACGGCTGCACGAGGGAGAAGTCGGTCGGGGCGTTGGCGATCAGCTGCCCGCCGACCTGCACCCCGACGACCGCGAGCACGAGACCCGCGAGCATGCCGATCGCCGCCCCGAGCAGCCCGACGACGAGCCCCTGCGTGCCGACCTGAGCCCGCTGCGAGCGCGCGGTCGCCCCGATCAGACGCATGAGCGCGATCTGACGGGTGCGTCCGGCGATGATCGTCGAGAAGGTGTTCGCGGTGACGATCGCGGCGACGTACATCGCGACGACCGTCAGCAGCACCGACAGCAGTGCAACCACGAACGCGAGCGTCCCGCTGTCGCCGATGAAGGGATCGGCCTGCAGCACGGCGCCGATGTAGGCCGTGATCTCGACCAGGAGCACTCCGAACGCGGCGGACAGCGCGGCGACCAGGACGCTCGCGCCCATCCCCCGGTCTCGCAGCCAGGCCAGTCGAGGACCGGTCGCGCGGGTCTCGGGGACGACCGTGGCGACGGCGGTCATGCTGCCACCTCGGCGGCGAGCATGTAGGCCGAGATCTCTTCTGCGGTCTGGCGCGGGTGGTCGGCGACGATGCGTCCGTCACCGAGGTAGAGCACGCGGTCGGCATGGCTCGCCGCGATCGCGTCGTGCGTGACCATCGCGATGGACTGGCCGTGCTCACGGCTCGCGGTGGCGAGCAGACGCAGCACCTCGCGTCCGGTCTTCGAGTCGAGGTTGCCCGTGGGCTCGTCCGCGAACACCAGATCCGGTGCCGTGGCCAGGGCTCGGGCGATCGCCACACGCTGCTGCTGCCCGCCGGACAGCTGATGCGGGCGGTGAGAGAGACGCGAGCCGAGCCCGAGCGTCTCGATCAGTCCGTCGATGCGCGCCCTCTCGATCGCGCTCGGACGACGACCGTCGAGCTCGAACGGCAGCATGATGTTGCCGAGAGCGTCGAGCGTCGGCACGAGGTTGAAGGCCTGGAAGATGAAGCCGACCCGTCGACGCCGGAGGATCGTCAGATCGATGTCGCCGAGACCTGTGATCTCGGTGTCACCGATCCAGGCCCGTCCCTCGGTGGGGCTGTCGAGCCCCGCCATGATGTGCATCAGGGTGGACTTGCCGGAGCCCGATGGCCCCATGATGGCGGTGAACTGTCCGCGGCGGATGCCGACGCTGACGTCGTCCAGCGCATGGACGGTGCCCTCACCGGAGCCGTAGGTCTTCTTCAGGTGCTGGACGCGGGCGGCGAGCCCCAGGTCGGTGGTCGTGATCTCCATGCATCCGACGCTATTTCCGCGGTACCTCGCCGGTCATCGCTCCCGGGGACCCTTCCGCATACATCGCAAGGATGATCCGCGGACTCCGCCCGCGGAACGGCGTTCAGGCGAGGCCGTGCTCGAACGCGAAGACCACCAGCTGTACGCGGTCGCGCAGCGCGAGCTTGCTGAGGATGCGGCTGATGTGGGTCTTCACGGTCGCCTCGCTCAGGTACTCCCGGCCGGCGATCTCGGCGTTCGAGAGCCCCCGGGCGGCGAGCGCGAAGATCTCCCGCTCGCGGTCCGTGAGGTCGGCGTACTGCGGCGGCACGGGCTTGGGTGCTTCGGCGAAGTGCTCGAACAGGTCGCGTGTCGCGGCGGCGGCGATCACGCTCGAGCCCGAGTGCACCGTGCGGATCGCGGCGAGCAGGAACTCCGGATCGGCATCCTTGAGGAGGAAGCCGCTCGCGCCCTGCCGGATGGCCCGTGCCGCCGCTTCGTCGAGGTCGAACGTCGTGAGCATGACGACGCGCGGCGGTTCCGGGCGTGCCAGGATCTCGGCGGTCGCCGTGAGCCCGTCCATGACCGGCATCCGGATGTCCATCAGCACCACGTCGGGCCGGGTCGTGCGGACGACCTCGAGCGCCTCCTTGCCGTCGCCGGCTTCTCCGACGACTTCGAGGTCGGGCTGGGAGGCGACGAGCATGCGGATCCCGGCACGGAAGAGCGCCTGGTCGTCGACGAGCACGACTCTGATCATTCGGAGACTCCGATCGGGAGCGTGGCGTGGACGACGAACTGTGCCCCTCGGCGCTCGGCTTGCAGACTACCGCCGACGAGCTGCGCACGCTCGCGCATGCCGATGACACCGTGCCCGCCGGGAGACACCGTCGCTTCCCCCGTGACGGTGTTGCGCACATCGACGTCGACGCGGTCCGCGAGCCAGGCGAGGTGCACGTCGACCGCGCCGTCCCCATGCCGGATCGCGTTCGTGAGCGCTTCCTGCAGGATGCGGTAGACCGCGAGCTGGATGGCCGCCGGCGGCTCCCCCGGCGGCATCGGGTCGACGGTGACCCGCGGTTCGATTCCGGCCTGCCGCACCTGCGAGAACAGCGCTTCGAGGTCGGCGAGCGTGGGCTGCGGGCCGTCGCCCTGCCGGTGCCGTAGCTGTGTGAGCAGCATCCGCACGTCGCTCAAGGCGCCACGCGCCGTCTGGGCGATGGTGCCGAGCGCCTCGGTCGCGAGTTCGGGCTTCACCGCGGCCGCGTACCTGGCCCCGTCGGCCTGCGCGATCACCACCGCGAGCGAGTGGGCGACCACATCGTGCATGTCGCGCGCGATCCGCACCCGCTCCTGCTCCTCCGCGGCGAGCGACTCCGCCTGCAGCTGGGCCGACCGGGTGCGGCGAGCGCGCAGGACGACGCGCCACAGCAGCCCGCACACCCAGGCGAACCCGAGCGCCATGACGGAGACGACGAGCAGCAGTGTGCCCGCGCTGACCTTCTCCCACCCGCTGCCCGTGCCGAAGGCGACGCCGTTGACGATGACCATGAACACGGCAGCGACCAGGCCGCCGAACAGCGCCGAACCGAATCCCCACCAGAGCACGCGGCGTGTGCCCCAGGCGGAGGTGGCGTACAGCACGAGCAGGATCGCGATGTCGATCGGCAACGGTCCGAACCCGGAGAGCATCTGCAGCACGGCGCCGGCCCATGCGGCAACGAGCGCCCACCCGGGGGCGAGCCGGCCGATGGCGACGCCGCCCGACATCAGGACGCTCGCGATGACGATGCCAGCGACCGCTGCTCCCCCGATCGCGGTGTTCCCCGTTCCGGGCCCGTAGAACACCAGCGACATCGGCACGAGCACGAGGAAGAGCAGCGCCGCCCCGACGATGTCGAGGGTCAGCGCCGTACGAGAGAGCGGGCGGATCACTCCCCCACGCTACGCGAGGGGCCCTCGCGCCGGCATCCGTCGTGGGATGTATCCGCGTCCGTCAGGCGCGGGCGAGGATCTCGCCGTGCGGCACCAGATACCAGCCGTCGCCGTCGTCGGCCCAGCGCCTCCACGCATCGCTGATCTCCTGCAGATCGGCGCGCGTGGCCATGTCGCTGTCGACGAGCTGCCGCGCGAGGGCGGATTCGAGGATGCGGTCGGCCCACATCCCACCCCACCAGGCGCGCTCGGCGGGTGACGCGTAGCACCAGGTGGAGGCCGTCGCGGTGATATCGGTGAAGCCTGCGGCCCGCGCCCAGGACAGCAGACGGCGACCGGCATCCGGCTCGCCGCCGTTGGCTCGTGCGGCCGCACGGTACAGCGCCAGCCAGCGGTCGAGCTCGGGCAGCACGGGGAACCAGAGGAAGCCCGCGTAGTCGGCATCGCGCGCGGCGACGATCCCGCCGGGAACAGTGACGCGGCGCATCTCCCGAAATGCCTGCACCGGGTCGCCGACGTGCTGCAGCACCTGATGTGCGTGCACGACGTCGAAGGAGTCGTCGGCGAAGCCCAGTGCGTGCACGTCCTCGACCGAGAAGTCGAGGTTCGTCAGGCCCCGGTCGGCCGCGAGTCCCTGGGAGAGCGACAGCGCATCCTCGTCGATCTCGGTCGCGGTCACGTGCGCGACGATGCCGGCGAAGTCGACCGTGATGCTGCCGGGGCCCGCGCCGACATCGAGAAGGCGGGTCGTGGACGTGAGGTGGGGGCGGAGGTACGCGGCCGAGTTCGCGATGTCGCGCACGTTGTGCGAGCGGAGGACGGATTCGTGGTGTCCATGCGTGTACGAGGCCATGCGGTTCAGTCTGGCAGAGCCCGCCCTCAGCGCAGTCGCGCGACCATGCGGCGGATGGCCTCGCGGTCGGGTTTGCCGGAGGACAGCACCTCGATCTCGTCCACCATGATCAGACGAGCCGGTCGGGCATGCTTGCCGAGTTCGTTCTCGACCGCGTCGCGCGCCTGCGCGAGCTGCTCCGACTCGCTGCGACGCAGCACCTCGCCCCGGGCCGCGACGATCACGGACGCCTCGCCCCAGCGCTCGTCCTCCACGCCGACCACCACCGCCTCGTGCAGCCCCGCGATCCGGCGGACGACCCGCTCGACACGATCGAGCGAGATGTTGATCCCTCCGGACACGATCACGTTGTCGGCACGGCCGTGCACCCGGACGACACCGTCTTCGACGAGACCGAGATCCCCGGTCCGGTACCAGCGGATGCCGTGCTCGTCGCGCACGAACGTACGCGCGGTCAGCGATCCGTCACCGAGGTATCCCTCGGCGAGCATGGGGCCCGCGATACGCAGCTCGCCGTCGACCGTGCGCACGCCGACCGTGTCGAGAGGAACGCCGTCGTAGACGCAGCCGCCGCTGGTCTCGGTCGAACCGTAGGTGCGCACCAGACGCACCCCCAGATCGGCGGCACGCTCGCGCAACGGTTCGGGGAGCGATTGCCCGCCCACCAGGATCGCCCGGTAGGCCGTCAATGCGGCACGGACGGCGGTGTCGTCCGCGGCGTCGAGCAGAGTCGCGACCTGCGCCGGGACGAGCGACGTGAACAGCTCCGGGACCCCGGCCCCTGGCGATGGCCGCAGCATCTCGAGGGTCGCCTCGGCGAACGATGTCGGCGAGAAGCGGCCCTCGATCCGCGCGGGCTGCGTGTCCGCGAGGATCGAGCGGACCAGCACCTGCAGTCCCGCCACGTAGCCGGCGGGAAGGGCGAGCAGCCAGCGACCGCTCCCGATCCGCGCGGCCGTGGCCTCGGCGCTCGCCCGCAGGGCCTCCCCGCTGAGCGCGACCCGCTTCGGCACCCCACTCGACCCCGAGGTCGCGATCACGGCGGCGAGGCCGTCCGCCACGTCCTCCGGGGCGCCGGTCACCATCCCGAGCCCCAGCGCCGGACCGCCGTCGAGCGCGCGCTGCAGGGCCTCTCGCAGGCGAACCGGATCTTCGGCATCCGTGGGGATCAGGGCGGTCATGCGCGTCTCCGACTCTGGGCTGCCCTGGTCAGTAGTGCCAGGGGAAGGACGACCAGTCCGGGTCGCGCTTCTCGAGGAACGAGTCGCGGCCCTCGACGGCTTCGTCGGTGCCGTAGGCGAGGCGGGTGGCCTCCCCCGCGAAGACCTGCTGGCCGACCAATCCGTCGTCGACCGCGTTGAAGGCGAACTTCAACATGCGGATCGCCGTGGGAGATTTCGTGAGTACGGTGCGCGCCATCTTCAGCGCCTCGCGCTCGAGCTCGGCATGCGGCACCACCCGGTTCACGGCGCCCATCTCGTAGGCACGCTGCGCCGAGTACTCCTCGGCGAGGAAGAACACCTCACGGGCGAACTTCTGACCGGTCTGACGGGCCATGTACGCCGAGCCGTAGCCGGCGTCGAAGCTGCCGACATCCGCATCGGTCTGCTTGAAGCGCGCCTCTTCGGCCGAGGCGATGGTGAGATCGCACACCACGTGCAGGGAATGTCCGCCACCGGCAGCCCATCCCGGTACCACCGCGATGACGACCTTGGGCATGAAGCGGATGAGGCGCTGCACTTCGAGGATGTGCAGGCGGCCGACCGCTGCGCGGCTCGCCCCGTCGACGATCGCCGTCTCCGCGTCGGAGTACTTGTACCCGTCACGACCGCGGATGCGCTGGTCGCCGCCGGAGCAGAACGCCCAGCCGCCGTCCTTCGGGCTCGGTCCGTTTCCCGTGAGCAGCACCGCGCCGATGCGCGCATCCTGCCGGGCGATGTCGAGTGCGCGATAGAGCTCGTCGACGGTGTGCGGACGGAAGGCGTTGCGCACCTCCGGCCGGTTGAACGCGATGCGTGCGACACCGCCGTCTCGCGAGACGTGAGCGGTGATGTCGGTGTAGTCCTCCGCCCCGGGCGCGAGCACCCATTCGGCCGGGTCGAACAGATCGGAGACGAAGGCGGTGGTCACGGCATCCAGCCTATTCCTCGCGCCCACGCCGCGCCCGCCAGGTCTTCATCCAGCCGTCGACGATGTCCCAACCGACGCCCACCGCGATGCCGAACCCCAACAGGACGGCGAGGATGCGGAACACCCCGCCTTCGTCGGCCGACTCCGCCCGCCCTGACGCGAACTCCTCCCCGCCTGCTGCGGTGATCTGCGCGAGGAACTCCGGATTCACCAGGTCACCGGTCAGCAGCAGCACGAGAACCCAGGCGAGGAACGCGACGGCGAGCACCGTGTTCACCACGGCCAGTCCGGTGCTCCAGCGTCCCCTGCGGTAGAGGACGACGGCGAACACCGCCTCCGCGACGATGAGCAGTAACAGGACGCCGATCCCCCACGGCCACAACTGCGGATTCAAGATCGGCAACGCCCCGCCGTCGACGTGGACGAAACCACGGAAGCGATCCCAGAGGAGAGCACCGATCGCGATGCCGAGGAAGACGAGCGAGGCGATCAGCTCACTCCGCCCCACTCCCTTCTCTGTCGGCTCCGGCAGCTGATCCAGATCCCACTTCTCGATCGCGGTCGTGCTGTTCGAGCGCTCGAGGATGACGAACACGAGCGTGGTCCAGAAGCAGATGTGCAGGATCGCACCACCGGTCGCGAGGATCGAGGTCGAGATGATCTCCCCGACGGGGGCGTTGGAGATGGTCTGTCCCAGCGCGACGCCGCCCAGAACGCAGACGGGAACGATGATCAGCAGCAGCTTGAGCAGCCGCCACCAGGTCAAGTAGAAGCGCGGCCCGATGAGGTAGAGCGGGCGATCCGCGTAGCCTGCGGCCAGGATTCCCGGGTCGCCGAGTTCGGTGAGCACTGCGCGCTCTGCCGACTCCGGCGCCTCCCCCTGCTCGACCCTGGCCTCGATCGCGTCGGCGATGGAGGCCTCGAGCTCAGCGCGGACGTCGGCTTGGGCGTCGGGGCGCAGACTGCGGATCGTCGCGCTGATGTAGCGCTCGGTGAGTGTGACCGTCGTGGTCATGTCAGTTCTCCTCTGCGGTGAGGGACGCGATCGCGATGGTGAGTGATCGCCATTCGTCGGTGAGGGTGTCGGCGAGGCGGATGCCGGCGTCGGAGGTGCGGTAGAACTTGCGGGGCCGCGCCTCGTCGGTGTTCCACTCGCTCGTGAGGTACTCCTGCTTCTCCAGGCGGCGGAGCAGCGGATAGAGGGTGTTCGCGTCGGTAGCGAAGCCGCGCTGCTCGAGCTGCTCGAGCAGCGAATAGCCGTACCCCGGCGTGCGCAGCAGCTGCAGGCAGGCGAGCACCACGGTGCCGCGCCGCAGTTCCTGCAGGTGCGTGTCGAGCGTCTCGTTCATGACGATCACATTACTGTGCGTCACACACCATTGTCAATCACACATTTATGCGCGATCCAAGGCGAGACGAGAGAGCATCGAGACGGGAGAGTGTCGAGGCGGGAAAGTACCGTGGAGACATGACGCTCGAGATCACGCGCATCGACCCGTTCGACGCCGCTGCGGTGGATGCCTGGTGGGACGCCTATGCGTCCGCCGAGCGCGCAGACCGCGGGGACGACATCCCCGTCTGGTCCCGGGAGGAGACCCGCAGCGAGCTGCAGCAGGAGTCGCGGGTCAACGAGCGGCGCGCCTTCCTGCTGCACGACGACGGCCTCGTCGTGGGTGCCGCGAGCCTCACCCTCCCGCTGAAGGACAACACGCACGTCGCCTACCTCGACATCGATGTGCCCCTCGCGCACCGACGGCGCGGAGTCGGGTCCGCCGCCCTCGCGTTCCTCGAAAGCGAAGCCGCGGCCGCCGGACGCACCACCGCGCAGGGCGACACCTCGTGGCGGTACGAGCTCGGCTCCGACGGTTCCGGCGACCCTGGCCGGGAGTTCGCTCGTCGACACGGCTACGCGCTCGCGCTCGGCGATGTGCAGAACAGGCTCGCACTTCCCGTCGCGCCGACGGTGCTCGACGGCATCGACGCCGACATCGCCGCCGCGATCCAGGGCTACACGATCCGCAGCTGGGTCGGGCCGGTACCGGATGATGTCGTCGAAGGCTGGGCGATCCTCGATGCCTCGATCGACACCGAAGCGCCCAGCGGCGATCTCGACATCGAACCCGCGAAGCCCGATGTGGAGAGCATCCGCGAGCACGAGGACCTCCTCATCCGGCAGAACCGTCTGTCGATCGGCACGATCGCCCTCGACCCACAGGGCGAGGCGGTCGCCTACACCCAGCTGGTCGTGTCGGGGGACGACGGCAACGCCTACCAGTGGGGAACACTCGTACGTCGCTCGGATCGCGGCCACCGCCTCGGCACCGCGGTGAAGATCGCCAATCTCCGCCTGCTGCAGCACGCGGCGCCGCAGGCACGGGCGGTCTACACCTACAACGCCGAGTCGAACGCCCACATGCTCGCCGTCAACACCCTGCTCGGGTTCGCCCCCACCGAGCGGATGGGCGAGTTGCAGAAACACCTGGCCTGACGTGCGGCGCTCAGAGACGCCGCGGGGACAGAATGGGCACATGATCCCGCCACTCGCAGACCTGCTCGACTCGGCCAGGGTCGTCGCCCTCCCGATGCACAGCCGCTTCCGTGGCGTGGACGTGCGGGAGGCCCTGCTCTTCGAGGGGCCGGAAGGGTGGGCGGAGTTCTCCCCGTTCGTGGAGTACGAGGATGCGGAGGCGACGACGTGGCTCGCCGCCGCGATCGACTATGCGTGGCGTGCGCAGCCGGAGCCGCTGCGCGACCGAGTCGGCGTGAACGCCACGGTGCCGGCGATCGATCCGGAGCGCGTGTCCGAGCTGCTGGCACGGTTCCCCGGATGCCGCACGGCCAAGGTCAAGGCCGCCGAACCGGGCCAGACTCTGGCCGACGACGTGGCGCGAGTGCGCGCCGTGCGGGAGGTCATGGGGCCGGAGGGACGCGTCCGCGTCGACGCGAACGGCGCGTGGAACGTCGACGAGGCCGAGCACGCGGTGCACGCGCTCGGCGAATATGACCTGGAGTACGTGGAACAGCCGTGCGCGACGGTGCCGGAGCTGGCGGAACTGCGCCGGCGCGTGAAGTACATGGGCATCCCGGTGGCGGCCGACGAGAGCGTGCGCAAGTCGACCGACCCGCTCGCGGTCGCACGTGCCGGCGCCGCGGATCTGCTCGTGATCAAGGCCCAGCCGCTGGGCGGCATCACCCACGCCCTGCAGATCGTCACCGCCGCGGGGTTGCCCGTCGTGGTCTCCAGTGCCCTGGACACGGCGGTCGGCCTGTCACAGGGGGCCGCACTCGCTGCCGCGCTCCCGTCGCTCGACTACGACTGCGGGCTCGGCACGGCGTCGCTCTTCCTCGACGACGTGGCGGACCTGCGTCCCGTCGACGGCACGATCCCGGTCCGCCGCGTGACGCCCGATGCCGAGTCCCTCAACCGTCTCGCCGCCTCGGACGAGCGTCGCGAGTGGTGGTTCGCCCGACTCGCCCGCTGCCACTACGAGCTCTCGAACAGCGCGCGCTGAGCGGGGTGGACCCCTCCACCTCCACCCCGGCGAACCTGCGGACTACCGCTCGATGAGCAGCTGCACCAGACGACCGAGCTCTTCGCCACCGGAGTGCCGCAGCTGGGCGTCATCCTGGCCCGCCATGGCGCCGCGCACGGTCATGCCCTCCCAGATGATCATGAGCATGCGGGCAGCCGTCTCGGCCGGCAGTCGAAGGCGCAGCAGGCCCGCGGTGACGATGTCGTCGACGATCTGCGCGATGCTCGAGACCATCTCGCGCTCCTGCGCGAGGTAGGCCTCGCCGAACCTCGCGTCGCGCAGTGCACGGATACGGATCTCGCTGAGCAGCATGACACCGAGACGGTCGTCTCCGCCGAGCTCCATGATCTGCTGCACGAGGTCGATCGGATCGCACCCCTCGACCAGGGCACCGGCGGCCGTCAGCTCCTCGACGCGGGTGCGCACCGCGTTCACGCGCACCTCGGAGACGCTGGCGGCGAGCATGAGGAACAGCTCGTCCTTGGACTCGAAGTTCGAGTAGAACGCACCGCGGGTGAAACCGGCACGCTCGCAGACGGCCTCCACCGACGCTCCATCGAGCCCGACTTCGGCGAAGACCTGCGCCGCCGCCTCGAGCAGGCGGGCTCGCGTGTTCTCGCGGCTGCGGGTTGCGGGTGTCGACATCGAAACCTCCTGACCCTTCACTCTCGCATGATTCACACCCCGCACACAGGCTTGGCCGGGCGGGTCACCTTACGATACATCTATGTATTGGATACACCTGTGTATCCACCCCGCACCCCTCGGAGGAACGCGTGTCCACACTCCTGTCCTCGCTCGGACGCTGGTCCTTCCGGCACCCGTGGCGGGTCCTCGTGTCCTGGCTGCTCGCGCTCGGCATCGCCGGCGCCGGAGCGCTCGTGCTGGGCGCGGGAACCGACAACACGTTCTCCATCCCCGGGACGGAGTCGCAGGCGGGGCTCGAGCAGCTCTCCCGCTCGTTCCCGCAGGTGAGCGGCACGAACGCGCAGTTCATCGTGGTCGCGGCCGACGGCGACAAGATCACGGATGACGAGTACCGGGACGACATCGAGGGCGCGGTCGACGAGCTGAGCGACCTCGACGGTGTTCTCGCGGCCACCTCGCCGTACGACGAGATGGTCAAGGGCATGATCAACGACGACGACACCGCCGCCATCGTGCGCGTGCAGTTCGACGGCGAGTCCACCGACGTCTCGGACGAGACGAAGGATGCGCTGCGTTCGGTCGTGAGCGACCTCGACGCCGAGCTCCCCGCGGGCTCGCAGACCTCCCTCGGCGGCGACCTCTTCGCGATCTCCATCCCCGGCGTCACCCTCACCGAAGCGGTCGGACTGCTCATCGCCCTGCTCGTGCTGATCGTCACGTTCCGCTCATTCGTGGTGGCGGGCCTCCCCCTGCTCACCGCGATCCTCGGCGTCGGCATCTCGATGGCCGGCATCTTCACCGCGACCGCGTTCGCGACCGTCTCCTCGACCACCCCGCTGCTGGCGCTCATGCTCGGGCTCGCGGTCGGCATCGACTACGCACTGTTCATCATGGCTCGACATCAGGATCAGGTGCGCGCGGGCGTGGACCCGGAGGAGTCCGCCTCGCGCGCCGTAGGAACCGCAGGCTCCGCTGTCGTGTTCGCGGGCGTCACGGTGCTCATCGCGCTGATCGGCCTCGGCTTCGCGGGTATCCCGTTCCTGACCACGATGGGCATCGCCGCCTCCGCCGCGGTCGCCGTCGCCGTGGCGATCGCCGTGACCCTCACCCCGGCTCTGCTCGGCTTCATGAAGGGCAGGGTCGTCGGCCGCCCGAAGAAGGTCAAGGCGTCGAAGGCGAAGAAGAGCACCGCCTCCGACGCGTCGGAGGAGCCGAAGGACGTCGTCGCCCCGGTGAAGGGCAGCGCCCGCTGGGTCGGCGGCGTCATGAAGCACCCCGTGCTGGTTTCTCTCGCCGTCGTCCTGGGACTCGGGATCGTGGCCGTTCCCGCGCTGAGCCTCGACCTCGCGCTGCCGAATGCCGGTGTGCTCCCGAAGGACTCCGAGGCCCGCCAGAACTACGACCTCGTCGGGGAGCAGTTCGGCCCCGGCTTCAACGGTCCACTGATCCTCACCGGCACGATCGTCACCTCCACCGATCCGCTCACCCTGATGGAAGATCTCGGCGATGCCGTGGCGAAGGTCCCCGGCGTCAAGGAGGTCGCCCTCGCGACGCCGAACGAGACGGCCGACACCGGTATCGTGCAGATCATCCCGGAGACCGCCCCCGACGACCCGGCGACCGCCGATCTCGTGCGCGAGCTGCGCAGCCATCACGACGAATGGCTCGACGAGTTCGGCATCGACCTCAAGGTCACCGGGTTCACGGCCGTCGGCATCGACATCTCCGACCAGCTCGGCAACGCGCTCCTGCCCTTCGGCATCTTCGTGATCGGCCTCTCGCTGATCCTGCTGACCATCGTGTTCCGCTCGCTCTGGGTGCCGATCACCGCCGCCGTCGGCTACCTGCTGTCGATCGTCGCCGCCTTCGGCGTGGTGGGCGCGGTGTTCGAGTGGGGCTGGTTCGCCGATCTGCTGCACGTCGCCAAGGTCGGGCCGATCATCAGCTTCATGCCGATCATCCTGATGGGCGTGCTGTTCGGTCTCGCGATGGACTACCAGGTGTTCCTGGTCTCCCGCATGCGCGAGGACTTCGTGCATGACAAGGACGCGACGAGCCCGAACCGTGCCACCCGGCGGGCCGCCGCGCTCCGGGCCGTGCGCAGCGGCTTCACCGGCTCGGCGAAGGTCGTCACCGCGGCCGGGCTCATCATGTTCGCGGTCTTCGTCGCGTTCGTCCCCGAGGGCGACTCGTCGCTCAAACCGATCGCACTCGGCCTCGCCGCCGGTATCGCATTCGACGCCTTCCTGGTGCGCATGACGCTGATCCCCGCCCTCATGGCGATCCTGGGCGAGCGTGCCTGGGAGCTCCCGCGCTGGCTGGAGAAGATCCTCCCCCGCGTCGACGTCGAAGGCGAGGCGGTCGAACGCGAACGCCACCTGGCCGCCTGGCCCGGCGACGGATCGGTCGTCGCGGCCGACGACCTCGAGATCAGCGCAGATGCGCCGCTCGTCGAGGGCCTGTCGATGCGCATCGCCGAGGGCGGTGCGGTCATCGCGACGGGCGGCGATCTGCGGGCTCGTCGGGCCCTGGCCCTCACCGTCGCCGGACGCCTCGTGCCGACGGACGGGAAGCTCCGCGTCGCGGGACACCTGCTCCCCGGCCGTGCGGCCTGGGTGCGCGCGCACGTCGGCTGCGTGCTGGTCGACGACGCGGATGCCGCACTCGACGACCTCTCCGAAGCGCTCCGTGGGAAGTCGCAGGTCGTCGTGATCGACGGACTCGACCGCCTGACAGGTGGCCAGCGTGACCAGGCGACGGCCATGCTGCGCGATGCCGCGGCCTCCCGCACGCTCGCGGTGTTCGCCACCGCCTCCGATGCCGACTCGGCACGGGCCGTCCTCGCCGAGGCCGGATGGCCCGACCCCCAGACTCTCGACACGCGTACTCCTCGCCGGAGTACCGCAGATTCCACCGAGGTGACCGCATGACCCTCCCCATCGAGCGCGCGCGCTCCCGCAAGCCCATCACCTGGCTGACCATCCTCGGCGTGCTGCTGCTGCCGGCTGCGGTGGGCGGCATCCTCGTCGCGGCGCTGCAGAACCCGACCGAACGCCTGGACTCGATGACCGCGGCCATCGTCAACCTCGACGAGCCGGTGACCATCGACGGTCAGATGACTCCCCTCGGACGCCAGCTGGCTTCGGGTCTCGTGGAGGGGTCGGACGACCTCGATTCGAACCTCACGTGGGTGATCTCGAATAAGGACGACGCCGCCGACGGTCTCGCCGACGGCTCCTACCAGGCCGTCATCACCATCCCCGAGGACTTCTCGTCCGCCGCCACCTCGGCCGGTACCGCGATCTCCGACGGCGGAGGAAAGGCCGAGCAGGCCACCATCGAAGTGACCACGCCGGAAGACGGCCTCGTCGCCGACGACCTCATCACGGGCCAGATCGCGAACGTCGCCGCCTCGACCATGGGCACGATGCTCTCCGAGGCGACGACCGAGAACATCCTCGTCGGCTTCACCACCATCGGCGATCAGATCGGCGAGGCGGCAGACGGCGCCGTGAAGCTCGCGAACGGCGCGCGCGATGCCGCCACCGGAGCGGCAGCGATCCCCGAAGGCGCCACGAAGCTGGCCTCCGGTGCGGGTGAGCTCGGGACGGGGGCATCGTCGCTCGCCTCCGGGCTCGACACGATCGCGGGCAAGACGCGCGAGGCTGCGGCCGGCGCGGGTGCGATCGGGGCCGGACTGACGGATGGCGGCGCGCAACTGCAAGGAAGCGTCGCCGGGGTTCAGCAGCTCGTCGGCGGGATCCAGAGCGCCTCGGCATCCGCACGCTCCGCCGCAGACGACTCGGTCGCTCTCGCCCAGCAGCTGGGCGGAATGGCCCAGGCCGCCTGCACACCCCCCGTCGCGGACCAGGCCGAGTGCGCGCTCTACACCTCACTCGCAACGCAGGCCGGTTCCGTCGCGACGGATGCCGGCACGGCATCCGGCATCCTCAACGCGCCCGAGGTCGCGAATGGCGTCGCCGCCCTCCCCGGTACGTTCACGACGCTGGCCTCCAGCATGTCGCAGGCCGGAGCAGGCGCCACCCAGCTCTCAGGCGGCCTCACCCAGCTCGCCGACCAGGGCATCGGAGCGTCGGCCACCGGCGCCCGCGGCCTCGCCTCCGGCGCGACCCAGCTCTCCGGCGGAGCGACCGCCCTCGCCGACGGAGCCACCGAACTGACCACCGGGCTCGACACCCTGGCGACCGGCACAGGTGACCTCGCAGGCGGGCTGCGCACGGCATCCGATTCCCTGCCCTCGTTCAGCGACACCGAGTCGAAGTCGCTCGCCTCGGTGATCGCCGACCCGGTGTCATCGAACTCGTCGATGAACACCATCTTCGGCCCGACGGCGATCCCGCTGCTCGCGGCGGTCGTGCTCTGGTTCGGCGGTCTCGCGTCGTTCGTGGTGATGCGCGCACACACCGCTCGCACCCTCACCTCACGCCGGTCATCCGCTACTCTCGCGCTGCGGGCCTTCGCCCCGGCCGCGCTGGTCGGTGCGGCTCAGGGCCTCCTGGTGTCGCTGATCGTGCAGATCGTGGCGAGCTATGACGCCGGCACCTGGTGGGCGTTCGCGGGCACGGCCGTGCTCGCCGGTGTGGTGTTCGCCGCCGTGAACCAGGCCCTCGTCGCCCTGTTCGGGGGCGTCGGACGCTGGATCTCCGCCCTCGTCGGAGTGCTCGCGGTCGCGACCGGCCTGATCTCGACCGTGCCGGACTGGCTGGCTGGCATCGGGGCCGCCCTCCCGACGGCTCCGGCCTTCGCGGGTCTGATCACGCCGAGCGGTTCCGCGGTCGCGGCACTCGTGGTCTGGGGCGTGCTGTCGCTCGTGGCCACGACGCTCGCCGTGACGCTGCGACGCACGACCTCGGCCAAGGCGGTCCTCGCCACGGCCTGACGTCGTCCGCACCTCCCTGCCAAAACGGAGACCACCAGTGCCCGGCCCGGCGCGTCGACGCATGACGCGCCGGGCCGCGCCTGTGACCGTCTCCGTTTCGGCATGCGTCGCCCGCGACCTAGGATCCTGACATGCGTCGACCGTTCATGGACACCCCCGACCAACTCGCGAGCCTCGAGGGGCAGCAGTACCTCGTGCTCCGGCCCACCGGTGCGGTCGCCGAGGTCTATCGGGAGATCCAGGAGACCGCGCTCGATCGCCTCGTCATCCCGGCGCGGCGTCCGCACACCGGACACGTCACGCTCCGGGGGTTCTTTGAGCCCGAGCGGCGCGAGGAACTCACCGCGCTGATCCGCACCTGGGCGGCACGGCAGGAACCGATCGAGGTGAGCGCCGAGGCCGTCGACGAGTTCCCCCTGCCCTGGCAGATCCTGATCGTGCGCCTCGCCCGGAGTGCCTCGCTCGTCTCGGCGTACTCGACCCTGACTGCCGCGCTGGACGCCACGGACTACCGCCGCCTCGGCGAACTCCCGCTGGCCGACTGGACGTTCCACCTGTCGGTGCTCTACGGCAAGACTCTCGACGCGGCCGACTGGTCGCGATTCGCGAAAGCCGAGGTCCGCCCGCTCTCATCCGCGCCCACCGAGGTCATCGCCGAAGCAGAGCTGGTCTGGTACGAAGACGGCATCGAGCACGCCGAGGTCCTCCCTCTCGGCGGCTGATCCTCGGCCCAGCTCGCCCCTCGGCCAAAACAGAGACCTCCCGCACCCCGCCCCGCGTGTCTTGTTCAGACGCGCCGGGACGGAGCCGGGAGGTCTCCGTTTTCACAGCCGGAGGCAGACTCAGCTCAGGCCGGAGTAGGCGTGCAGGCCCTTGAAGAAGACGTTCACGATCGTGAAGTTGAAGATCACAGCGGAGAACCCGACGATCGCCAGCCAGGCCGAGGGGTTGCCGCGCCAGCCGCGCGTCGCACGGGCGTGGATGTATCCGGCGTAGATGACCCAGATCACGAAGGTCCAGGTCTCCTTGACGTCGAAGCCCCAGAAGCGGCTCCAGGCGTAGTAGGCCCAGATGGACCCCGCGATGAGCGTGAAGGTCCAGAGGATGAAGCCGATGATGGTGAACATGTACGCCAGGCTCTCCAGGCGCACGGCGTTCGGGAAGGTACGGAGGAAGCCGGGCCCGGTCTTCTTCGCGCCTTCGCCGAGAAGTCGCTCACGTCGCGACTGCATCAGCTGGATCACCGACAGGGCGAATGCGAGGGCGAAGAACGCCGTCGCGACCGAGGCCACGAACACGTGGATGACGAGCCACACGCTCTTCAGCGGGTCCATCAGCGGCGAGACATCGACGTAGAAGTTCGTCGCACCGAGGCCGAGCAGCACCACGACGAGGCCGGTGATGAAGGTACCGAGGAAGCGCAGGTCGATGCGAGTGAGCACGACGAGGTACACCGCGATGATGAGCAGCGTGCCCATCATCGCGAACTCGTACAGGTTGGCCCACGGCACCCGGCCTGCCGCGATGCCACGGGTGACCGCGGCGGCGAGGTGGAAGAGGAAACCGAGCACGGTCAGGGAGGTACCGATCCGGGCCATCACGTATCGCTGCGGAGCGGCGTCTGCCACGGGAGCGCCGGTGGATGCGGTGATGCTGCCGCCACCGGCCCCGACGAGCACCGACTCGCGCACGTTCTGCGCATCGGCCGTCGCCTGCGAGCGCCGCGCGAGATCGAAGGCGTACGCCACGAAGGCCGCCGCGTAGATCGCGATCGCCGTCCAGAGCAGGACCGGCGAGATCACGTTGAGCTCGAGCATGGTGTCAGTCTACTTTCCGGGTGTCGGTTGCCGGGGCTTCCGGCTCGGCGGACTCGTCCGCGGGATCATCGATCGGTGGGCGCGCCGTGGTGCCCCCGGCCGCATCGAGCAGTCGGGCGTGACCGGCGACGAGGTCTTCCACGGCTGCCGCGAGCGTCGGGTCTTCCCCTCGCGCGAGGGCCGCGTACTCGAGGGCGATCTCGCCATCGTGCGCCGTGGCCTTGACCCACACGCGTCGGCGCGGAACGAACAGCGCGATCATGAGGCCGCCGAGGGCGAGCAGCGCGAAGCCGAGCACCCACACTCCGGACTCGTCGCGGTGGATCTGCAGCGAGGCGAAACGCTTCACCGACTCAGAGGCATCCGTCGCGCCGGCCGGCGACTCGTCCTCGAAGGTCACCGAGCCGAGGCCGTTGGGCAGCTGCGCGGTCTGTCCGGGGGCGAGCTCGATCGACTTCACGTCGGTGGTGCGGCCGGTGAGCTTTGTCATCCCGGTGGTGTCGAGCACGTAGACCGAGCGCGGCACGCCCTCGTTGATGCCGAGGTCGCCCGTGTACACGTCGAGCGTGAGCGTCGGGTTCGTGAGGTCGCCGTACGCGGAGAAGAACGCGCCGCTCTCGAGCACACCCGTCGTCGGGTAGAAGAACCCGACCAGGCCGACCTGCTCGGCCAGCCCGTCCGGCACCTTGAGCACGCCCAGCGAGGTCATGTTGTTGTCCTGAGGGAGGAACGGGGTGCTGTTCGTGAACACCACATTGCCTTCGGGGTCGCGCACGGTCACGGTCGGCGCGTAGCCGTTGCCGAGCAGGAAGACGTCGTCATCGGCCACCCCGAGCGGCTCGTTGACCTTGACGGACCCCGTGCGCTCCTCCCCGTTCTCCTGCACCGTGACGTTGGCGGAGAAGTCGCCGGCCTGTCCGGAGCCGGGCTCGCCGAACGGCTGATACGTCACATCGAACGAGTCGAGGCGCATCGAGTACGGGGCGAACGCATCGTCACCCACGAAGCGACCGCGGTTCATCGAGTCGTAGTCGAGGAGCGTGTTGGCGAACGTCTCCCCCTCCACCAGCACGCGCTGACCGGTGTACGAGAAACCGCCGCCGATGCCGACCGTGACGAGCACGCCCACGAGGGCGAGGTGGAAGATCAGGTTGCCGGTCTCGCGCCAGTAGCCGCGCTCGGCGGAGACTGAGAACGTGCGTCCGCGGTCGTAGCGCTCCACCCGGTAGCCGAGGGCCTTCAGCTGTTTCGTCGCGACGTCGATGGACGCGGCCGCCTCCGCTTCCGCATCACCCGTCTTGGTTCCGGAGTCCACAGCGGGATCGCGCGTGACGGCGCGGTAGTCCTCGAGTCGCTGCAGTCGAGCGGGAGTGCGCGGCGGACGCGCGCGCAGTGCCTTGGCGTGGTGCTTGATGCGCGGGATCACACACCCGACGAGCGAGGCGAACAGCAGCAGGTAGATCGCCGAGAACCACGGCGACAGGTACACATCGAACAGCTTCAGCCCGTCGAGCACCGGGAAGAGGTCGGGGTTGTCGCGCTCCCACTGCGTGACGCCGTTCGGGTCGGCCATCCGCTGCGGGAAGATCGAGCCCGGGATCGCGGCGATCGCGAGCACGAGCAGCAGGATGAGCGCCGTGCGCATCGAGGTCAGCTGACGCCAGCCCCAGCGCAGCCAGCCGACGAACCCCAGCCGCGGCTGGGTGATCGAGTCGTCGCCGTCGACGTGGTCGGACGGGCGGAGCGGATCGCTGGAGTCGCTGTTCGCGGCACCCTTGTTCTTGGTCATGGCCTTCTCAGTGCGGGGGTTCTTGTCGGAGCTGGTGGACGTCGTGGAGCGATCAGAGCGGGAGGATGACACTTCCGATCACCGCCGTCAGGCGCGACATGATGTCGGTCCAGAGGCCGGTCACCATCAGGATGCCCAGCAGGATCAGCATCACGCCGCCGACGATGTTGACGACCCGGACGTGGCGGCGGAGGAAGCCGACCGCTTTCGTCGCCCAGCCGAAGCCGAGGGCGACGAGCAGGAACGGGATCCCGAGGCCCAGCGAATAGGCCAGGCCGAGGAAACCTGCGCGCACCGGATCGCCGGCGTTGAAGGAGAGGGCGAGGATGGCCGCGAGCGTCGGCCCCATGCACGGTGCCCAGCCGATCCCGAGCGCAACCCCGAGGAGCGGCGCACCGACGATCCCCGCCTTGGAGTCGACGTGGAAGCGGAACTCCTTCTGCGCGAAGCCGAAGAGGCCGAGGAACACGAGGCCCATCCCGATGATGACCACGCCCAGGATGCGGGTGATGAGGTCACCCCACTGCAGCAGGAAGACCCCGGCCGTGCCGCCGAGCACGGTGTAGAGGATGAAGACGATCGTGAACCCGAGGATGAACAGCAGCACGCCCCCGACGAGTCGCCCCCGCGTCGCGGTTTCGGTGGTCTGCGTCGTCGTCTGACCTTCCGCACCGGCAGCAGCGGTCGACCGCGGAGCGACCGCACCGCCGAGGAAGCCGAGGTAACCGGGGACGAGAGGCAGCACGCACGGAGAGAGGAACGAGACGAGTCCCGCGAGCATCGCCACCGGGATCGCGATCCAGAGCGCCCCGGATCCGATGATCGCTTCGGGATTCACGACGTTCCCCGGGTGGTCACGACGTCTCCGCGAGGGCGTCCTTGACGAGCGTGGAGAGGATCGACTTGCCGTCGATCGGGCCGATGATGCGCGCGGCGACCCGGCCCTGCTTGTCGAGCACGAGGGTCGTCGGCGTCGCGGCGATCGGCGTCTCCTTCGCGAAGGCGAGCTTGGCCTGGGCGGTGTCGACGTCGATCAGGCTCGGGTACGTGACGCCGTACTCGTTCGCGAAGGCCACTGCCGTGTCCGCCTGGTCACGGGTGTTGATGCCGATGAACGCGACGTCCTGATCGCGGAAGTCCTGCCAGACACCTTCCAGATCGGCTGCTTCGAGGCGGCACGGCGCGCAGCCGGCATACCAGAAGTTGACGACAGCGACCTGTCCGGCGATGTCGGCGCTGTCGAACTCCTCGCCCTTCTCGGTCACTCCGCTGAAGACGACGGGTTCACCGCGCTCGGAGACCGGGATCTCGACGATCGCGCCGTCAGCGGCGACATAACCGGTGTTCTCGCCGTTCAGGAACGATTCGCTGACCGGATCGGGAGCGCAGGCGCTCAGACCGATGGCGAGCACCGCAGCGAGCGCGGCACCGACCGCACGGCGCGAGCGCCGTGTGCGGGAGGAGCGGCCGCTGCGGATCGGACGGACCGTCGAATCGCTTGGCACGACTCCGAGTTTACGCAGAGCTTCCTATGCGCGAGCCGGAAACGAGCACCCTCCGGAGGCCCATCAGAAGCGCGCCAGGACGTCGTCCACGCCCGCCCGGAACCGCGGACAGGTGGCGATGTCGTGCGCGCGGCAGCCCATCGCGTGCTCGGTCATCTCCCGCGATCGACGCATCTCCTCCATACGGCGATCGATGTCGTCCAGGTGCTGCTGCAACACCTGGTGCCGCCCGGCGCTCCCGTCGTCGAGCAGCACCGCGATCTGTTCGAGGCTCATCCCCGCTGCCTTGCTGCGCTGGATCACGGCGATGCGCACGACCTCATCCTCGCCGTAGCGCCGCCGCCCTGCGGAGTCGCGCGGAGGAGTGAGCAGCCCCACCGACTCCCAGTGCCGCAGCACGTTCGTCGGCAGCTCGAAGCGCTCGGCCACATCGCCGACGGACCAGGGGTGCGCATCGCTTGACTTCATGTTGACATGAAGTCACAGACTGACGGGGAAAGCAACCCCGCCACCGGAAGGACCCCCATGTACGACGCCATCGTGATCGGCGCAGGACCGGCAGGACTCCAGGCCGCACTGACCCTCGGACGGATGCACCGCTCGACTCTGCTCCTGGATTCGGGCGAGTACCGCAACGGCACCGTGCTGCACATGCACAACATGATCGGCGCGGACGGGATGCCACCCTCGGAGCTGCGCGCGACCGCCCGCGCCGAGCTCAAGGAGTACGACGACGTGGAGATCCGCGACGTGGCGGCGACGAGCGTCTCGGGCGTCGAGGGCGCGTTCGTCGTGGGCGTGGCCGACGGCACCATCGTCGAGGGACGTCGGGTCATCCTCGCCACGGGCGTCGCCGACGACCTTCCCGATGTCCCGGGGCTGCACGACCTGTGGGGCACATTCGCCTTCAGTTGCCCGTTCTGCGACGGACACGAGCATGCCGGCAGGGACATCGCCATCATCGGCGCCGCACCTCGGGCCGAGCACCTCATCGGCCTGTTGGGTCGGATCGCCGGGAACATCACCGTCGCACCCGTCGGGGAGGAGTTCGCAGACGACGAGATCCGAACTCTCGAGGCGAAAGGCGCGCAGGTGCGCCGCACGCCGGTCACCTCCGTCGAGAAGGTCGACGGAGGTGTCCGCGTTCACACGGACACCGACGAGAGCGTCGTCGACGGCGTCTTCATCTCCGCCGGGGAGATGCGCCAGCGGTCGCCGTTCGCCGCCCAGCTCGGACTGGGAATGCTCGACTCCGGGTGCATCGAGATCGACGAGTTCGGACGCACCTCGCGCCCCGGCGTCTTCGCTGCAGGCGACCTCGCGCACCGCGCGACCCTTCCCGGGCCCATGGCCTCAGTGCTGCTGGCCGCGGCTGCCGGTCAGCTCGCAGCGGTCGGCATCATCCAGTCGCTGCTGGCCGCTGAGCACTGACCGCGCTCGAATCGCGCGAAGGGCGCCATCCGTCATCAGGACGGCGCCCTTCGCGCGATTCGAGGACGGGGATCAGACGGCCCCGACATCGACGGCGCCGCCGGTCGCCGCAGGCTCGGCATACGCGACCTCACGCCAGACGTCGCCGACGCGCTCGAACGAGGTGACGCTCGAGAGGGCGCAGCGACGGGTGCGCGGGTCGTGCCGCAACGGCAGGCCGGCGACGCGGAGGTGGGTGATCCAGATCGGCGCCTGGTGCGACACCATCACGACGTCGCCGTCGGGCGCCGCGTCCCAGGCTTCGTCCATGACACCGAGCATCCGCTCCGCGATGGACGAGTAGGGCTCGCCCCAGCTGGGCAGCGAAGGCTGCCGCAGGTGCCACCAGTTCATGGGATTCATCAGCGAGCGACGCATCTGCGTCCCCTCGAACACGTTCGTCGGCTCGATCAGACGGATGTCGATCTCCGGCACGAGGTCGAAGCGCTCGGCGAACGGCTCTGCCGACTCCTGCGCGCGTTCGAGCGGCGACGCGTAGAGCGCGGAGACGGGAAGGTCGAGCGCCGCCACATGGTCGGCGGCCGCTGCGGCCATCCCCCGGCCCGCGTCGCTCAGGTGGTAGTCGGGAAGACGACCGTAGAGCACGCGGGCCGGATTGTGCACCTCGCCGTGTCGGACGAGGTGCAACCGGGACGCCGTCATCTCACGCCTTGCTGTAGCGCGAATCCCCGAAGCCGAGGATCAGGTACCCGATGTACGGGAAGAGGAACAGCAGGAAGAACGAGAAGACCCCGCCCTTGTTGAAGCGCTCGCCGAGCTTGAACGCGACGATGATCGCAAGGATCAGGTTCGCGATCGGGATGAGGTACAGCAGTGCGAACCAGCCGGACAGGCCGGCGATCTTCACCAGGAAGACGAGGTTCACGATCGGGATGATCGCGAGGATGCCGGGGTATCCGGCCTTCGTGAAGACCTTCCACAGCCCGATGGCGACGAGGATGTAGAAGACGAGCGCGATCAGGCCCGTGGTACCGGAGAAGATCGATGCGTAGAGATCGGAGATGCCGTTGTTGTCCACGTGCACCCTTTCTGTGTAAGAGCTGGGTCGTGGCGATCCTACTGATATGCCGGCCCGGGGGCGGGTGACCGGGCCGAAGACCTCCCGACCGCCCCCGTAGAATGGGCGGGTTCCCCATTTCCCAGATCAGAAGGAATACTCCGTGCTTCGCACCCACTCGGCAGGCTCTCTGCGAGCCGAGCACATCGGTCAGACCGTCACCCTCTCGGGTTGGGTCGATCGCCGTCGTGACCACGGAGGAGTCGCTTTCATCGATCTGCGGGACGCCTCCGGCATCGCCCAGGTCGTCATCCGCGACGAGGAGATCGCCCACCCGCTGCGCAACGAGTTCGTGCTGAAGGTGACCGGCGAGGTCTCGCTGCGCCCCGAGGGCAACGCGAACCCGAACCTGCCCACGGGCGAGATCGAGCTCATCGCGACCGACGTCGAGGTGCTGAACGAGTCCGCGCCTCTGCCCTTCCAGGTCTCCACAGCTCTCGCCGACACCGAGACCGTGGGCGAGGAAGCCCGCCTCAAGTACCGCTACCTCGACCTGCGCCGCCCGGCCCCGGCCGCTGCCCTGCGCCTGCGCTCGAACGTCTACAAGGCGATCCGCGACGTGCTGCACGCCGACGACTTCACCGAGGTCGAGACCCCGACCCTCACCCGCTCGACGCCTGAGGGCGCCCGTGACTTCCTGGTGCCCGCTCGTCTGAGCCCCGGCAGCTGGTACGCCCTGCCGCAGTCCCCCCAGCTGTTCAAGCAGCTGTTGATGGTCGGCGGCGTCGAGAAGTACTTCCAGATCGCGCGCTGCTACCGCGACGAGGACTTCCGCGCCGACCGGCAGCCGGAGTTCACGCAGCTCGACATCGAGATGAGCTTCGTCGACCAGGAAGACGTGATCACCCTCATGGAGTCGCTCATCGTGGCGATGTGGGCGACGATCGGCGTCGAGGTGGCCACGCCCCTGCCGCGCATGACCTACGCCGACGCCATGGCCAAGTACGGCTCCGACAAGCCCGACCTGCGCTTCGGCCTCGAGCTCGTCGACGCGACCGAGTACTTCCAGAACACCCCGTTCCGCGTCTTCCAGGCCGAGTACGTCGGTGCGGTGCGCATGCCCGGCGGCGCCTCGCAGCCGCGCAAGCAGCTCGACGCCTGGCAGGACTGGGCCAAGCAGCGCGGCGCACGCGGCCTCGCCTACGTCCTGTTCAACGAGGACGGCACGCTCGGTGGCCCCGCCGCGAAGAACCTGTCCGAGGCCGAGCAGGCCGGGCTCGCCGAGCTCGTCGGTGCCGAAGCCGGAGACTGCGTCTTCTTCGCCGCCGGTTCGACCAAGGAGAGCCGTGCGCTGCTCGGCGCCGCGCGCGTCGAGATCGGCCGTCGGCTCGGCTACCTGAACCCCGACGAGTTCGCGTTCACCTGGGTCGTCGACGCTCCGATGTTCGAGCCGGCAGCCGACGCCGTGGCCTCCGGCGATGTCGCCGTCGGCGCGGGGGCCTGGACGGCCGTGCACCACGCGTTCACCGGCCCGAAGCCCGAGTTCCAGGACACCTTCGACACCGACCCCGGCTCCGCTCTCGCCTACGCGTATGACATCGTCTGCAACGGCTCGGAGCTCGGTGGCGGCTCGATCCGCATCCACCGCGAAGACGTGCAGAAGCGTGTGTTCGAGGTCATGGGCATCAGCGACGAGCAGGCCGACGAGCAGTTCGGCTTCCTGCTCGACGCGTTCAAGTTCGGCGCACCGCCCCACGGCGGGATCGCACTCGGCATGGACCGCGTGCTGCAGCACCTGACCAAGACCGAGTCGATCCGCGAGGTCATCGCGTTCCCGAAGTCGGGCAACGGCTTCGACCCGCTGACCTCCGCCCCGGCACCGATCACCGACGCGCAGCGCGCCGAGGCCGGTGTCGACTACGAGCCCGAGGACGACGAGGCCTGACGCCCACCGCCTCGCGCGAGCTCAGGCACACACGCCGGATCAGGCGGTTCTGCGAAGAACCTGCCTGATCCGGCGTTTCTGCCTGATCCCCCAGGCCGCGCGCCGCAGAGCATCTCGAGCCTAGGACGAGAGCGCCGCGAACGCGGGAACGATGTTCTCGTTCCACACGTCGACGCCGAGCTTCGCGATCAGCGCGATGACGACGACGAGGAAGACCACGCGGATGAAGGTGGTCCCGCGCGAGATCGCCATCCGCGAGCCGAGGTAGCTGCCGGCGACGTTCGCGACTGCGAGGATGCCACCGAGCAGCCACAGCACGGCGCCGTGCGGGATGAACAGCATGAGCGCACCCGCGTTCGTCGCGAGGTTGACGATCTTGGCCTTGGCGCTCGCCTGCAGGAAGTCGTAGCCGAGCAGCGCGACCAGGGTGATCACGAGGAAGGTCCCGGTCCCCGGTCCGATCATGCCGTCGTAGAAGCCGATGCCGAGCCCCGCGGCACCCGCCATGATGTGGTGCTTGTGGCCGTGGAACCGCAACTGGGTCGCGGCGCCCATCTGCGGACGGAACGCGGTGAACAGTGCCACCGCGAGCAGCGCGATCACGATGATCGGCTTGAACGCGGCCGGCGGCAGCACCGTCGCGACGGCTGCTCCGCCGAAGGACCCGATCAACGCGATGATCGCCATCGGCACGGCAGTGCGCAGGTCGGGTCTGGCTCGTCGGTAGTAGGTCACACTGCTGGTCGCGGTGCCGAACACCGAGGCGAGTTTGTTGGTGGCGAGCGCCTGCACCGGGGAGATGCCGGGGATCAGCAGCAGGGCCGGCAGCTGCAGCAGCCCTCCCCCGCCGACGACCGCGTCGATCCAGCCGGCGCAGAACGCGGCGATCACCACGAGCAGCAGCACCCCCCACGTGAGCTGCTCGAGTCCGAGCACGGCGCCGATATCCACCTCGCCATGATTCCAGAGAGTCGGCACGACCCCCGCATCCGCGCTCGCACCGGACGCGGGCGCTGGCAGACTGGAGGCATGCTCGACGCCCTCCCGCTGCCCCAGCCGCTCGAATCGCGTATCGGAACCGCGCTCCTGCGCCGTGCGACGGTCGACGACACGGATGCCGTGATCACACTGCTCGCCGACGACCCGATCAGCGCGGCCCGCGGCGATGTGGCGTCCGACGAGGATCGTCCCGCGTACGCACGCGGGCTCGTCGAGATCCTGGCAGAGCCGTCGAACGATCTGCTCGTGGTCGAGCTCGACGGCACGATCGTCGGCACGCTGCAGCTCACCTCGATCCCCGGGATGGCGCGCCGCGGCGCGCGGCGGCTGCTCGTCGAGGCCGTGCGCGTGCAGAGCAGTCTGCGCTCGTCGGGCATCGGCTCCGCCGTGATGCGCTGGGTGGGCGAATCCGCGGCTCCCGCGGTCGGCGCGACGATGGTGCAGCTCACCTCCGATGCCGCCCGCACCGACGCGCACCGCTTCTACGAGCGGCTCGGCTACGTCGGCTCGCACCGCGGCTTCAAGTACAGCGTGCCGCAGGGCTGAGCTCCGCGGCCCTGTTCGGCCACCGGCTCGCCACCGTCCGTTCACCAGACCCGCGACGGGCGGCAACCTGCGCCTCATAGTGTCCTCTCGCAACCCGAAACCGGCTCACAGCGCCGGACACCGAGAGGACACTCATGGCTCGCTTCACCCGCCGCGCGCGCATCGGCGCCGGCATCGCCCTGGCCACCACGGCCGCACTCGCACTCACGGCCTGCTCCGGCGCAGCTGACGCGACCGGCGGAGGCAGCTCCGACGTCGACGCCTCCGCCGCGACCTCTGTCACCGACTTCGGCACCTTCGCCGACCTCGAGGCTGCAGCCAAGGCCGAAGGCTCGCTCAACGTCATCGCGCTCCCCCGCGACTGGGCGAACTACGGCGAGATCCTCGACCTGTTCGCCGAGAAGTACCCCGAGATCACCATCAACGAGGCCTCCCCCGACGTCTCGAGCGCCGAGGAGATCCAGGCGGCGAAGACCAACGAGGGCCTCGACACCGCGCCCGACGTGTTCGACATCGGCCTCACGGTCGCCCTGCAGAACACCGACGTCTTCGCGCCCTACAAGGTGCAGACCTGGGACGACATCCCCGAGGAGCTGAAGGAGCCCACCGGCCTCTTCGTCGGCGACTACGGCGGGTACATGTCGATCGGCTACGACTCGTCGAAGTTCGACGCTCCGGCCGAACTCTCCGACCTGCTCTCGGCCGACTACAAGGGCGCCGTCGCGATCAACGGCGACCCGACCCAGGCCGGTGCGGCCTTCGCCGCCGTCGGCCTCGCCACCGTGCAGTCCGACGGCACGCTCGACGACTTCCAGCCGGGCATCGACTTCTTCTCCGAGCTGCAGAAGGCCGGAAACCTGCTCAAGGTCGACGTGACCACCGCGACGATCGCGAGCGGCGAGACCCCCGTCGTGTTCGACTGGGACTACCTGAACGCCTCGCACACGGCCGACAACAAGGACTGGAAGGTCGTCGTGTTCGACGGCACCGGTTACGCCGGGTACTACAACCAGGCCATCAACGCCGACGCCCCGCACCCGGCTGCTGCCCGCCTGTGGCAGGAGTTCCTCTACAGCGACGAAGTGCAGAACCTCTGGCTGAAGGGCGGCGCCCGTCCGGTGCGCATGGAGGCCATGACCGACGCCGGCACGATCGACGCCGACCTCGCTGCGGCACTCCCCGAGGCACCGGAGGAGACGGTCGTCCCGACCGAGGAGCAGTCGACGAACGCCGGCACGCTGCTCGGCGAGAAGTGGGCCTCGGCGGTCCAGTGACCACCCTCACCGCAACGGGGGCGGATGCCGCGGCATCCGCCCCCACCACCTCCGCCGGGTCCTCGCCGCACGCGAGGGCCCGGCGGTCCGCTCCGTCCTTCGCCTGGCTCGGGCTCGTCCCGTTCGCCGCATACGTCGTGCTCTTCCTGGCGGTGCCGACGATCCTGTCGATCGGCTCCGGCTTCTTCACCAAGGACGGCTCCTTCACCTGGTCGAACATGTCGGCCCTCGCCGATCCCGTCGTGCTGAACACCTTCGCGAACTCCGCCGGGCTCTCGCTGCTCACCGCCGTGGTGGGTGCGCTCGTCGGTGCGCTCGTCTGCTACGCCCTGCTCGGCATGGACCCGGAAGGCCGAACGCGCTCGGCTGTGGACGCCGCGGCCGGTGTGCTCGCCCAGTTCGGCGGGGTCATGCTGGCGTTCGCCTTCATCGCGACCATCGGCATCCAGGGTGTCGTCACGGTCTTCCTGAAGGACTCGTTCGGCATCAACATCTTCGAGAACGGCACCTGGCTGTACGAGCTGCCCGGTCTCGTCCTCCCCTACTTCTACTTCCAGATCCCGCTCATGGTCATCACCTTCATGCCCGCCCTCGCCGCGCTCAAGCCGCAGTGGGCCGAGGCCAACCTCACGCTCGGCGGCACCCGCGCGAGCTTCTGGCTGCGCATCGGCATCCCGGTGCTCGCGCCGTCGTTCCTCGCCAGCCTGCTGCTGCTGTTCGCGAACTCGTTCTCGTCGTACGCCACCGCCGCCGCCCTCGCCAGTCAGGGAGCGCAGATCGTGCCGCTGCAGATTCGCACTGCCCTCACGAGCGAGACGGTCCTCGGCCGCGAGAACCTCGCCGGCGCCCTCGCGCTCGGCATGATCGTGATCGTCGGGATCGTGATGGCCCTGTACTCCCTCGTGCAACGACGCGCGGCCAGGTGGCAGTCGTGAACCGGCTCGGTCCCTCCCTCGCGACCCGCGGGGTCATCGGCATCCTCGTCGGTGCGTTCTTCGCCGTTCCCCTGGTGTCGACGTTCCTCTTCACGCTGCGCGACCCCGAGGGCGGGCTGTCGTTCGCCCGCTGGATCGCGCTGTTCGACCCCGCGGCGGCCGCTACCCTGAGGCCGATCTGGGCGGGTCTGGGCAACTCCCTGATCCTGGCCGTCGTCACGGTGGCCATCGTGCTGCTCCTGCTCGCCCCCACCATGATCCTGGTGAACCTGCGCTTCCCCAAGCTCAAACCCGCCTTCGAGTTCGCGGTGCTGCTGCCCATCTCCATCCCCGCCATCGTGCTCGTGGTCGGCCTCGCTCCCATCTACCTGCAGATCGGTCGCGCCTTCGGCACCGGCACCTGGACGCTCGCCTTCGCCTACGGGATCACCGTGCTGCCGTTCGCGTTCCGCTCGATCCAGGCGTCGATCGATGCCGCCGACCTGCGCACCCTCTCCGAGGCCGCACGGTCGCTCGGCGCCAGCTGGCCGACGGTCGTCCTCCGGGTGCTCGCTCCGAACCTCCGCCAGGGGCTGCTCGCCGCGTCGCTCATCTCCATCGCGGTGGTGCTCGGCGAGTTCACGATCGCCTCGCTCCTGAACCGCCAGGTGTTCCAGACCGCCATGGTCGTCGTGAACAAACAGGATCCCTATGCGCCGGCGATCTTCACGCTGCTCGCGCTGGTGTTCGTCTTCCTCCTGCTCCTCGTCATCGGCCGCGTCGCCCGCGGTACCGGAAAGGCCCGCTCATGACCCTCGACCACGCGCTGCCGCGCACCAAGGACAACCTGCTGCTCTCGCAGGCGGGCGAGGGAACGCGCGTCGAGCTGCAGGGCATCGTCAAGAGCTACGGCGGCAACCGGGTGCTGCACGGTGTCGACCTGGACATCGCCCCCGGGGAGTTCGTCTCGCTCCTCGGCCCCTCCGGCTGCGGCAAGACCACGCTGCTGCGTGTGCTCGCCGGTCTCGAGGGTGCGGATGAGGGCGCCGTGCTCCTGGGCGGCGGAGACGTCTCCCGAGTGCCCACGAACAAGCGCGACATCGGGATGGTCTTCCAGTCGTACTCGCTCTTCCCGCACCTGCGGGTCGCCGAGAACACCGCCTTCGGCCTGCGCCGGCGCGGGATCGCGAAGGCGGAGGCCTCGCGCCGCGCCGTCGATGCCCTCGCGCTGGTCGGACTCGCCGACTTCGCCGACCGCTTTCCGCACCAGCTCTCCGGCGGGCAGCAGCAGCGGGTGGCGCTCGCCCGTGCGCTGGTGACCGAGCCCAAGGTGCTGCTTCTCGACGAACCGCTCTCCGCGCTCGACGCGAAGGTGCGCGTGCAGCTGCGCGACGAGATCCGCCGCATCCAGCTGCGCCTCGGCATCACGACCGTGTTCGTCACCCACGACCAGGAGGAGGCGCTGGCCGTCTCCGACCGGATCGCCGTGATGAACGACGGTCGCATCGAGCAGATCGGTTCCCCCGAGCAGCTCTACACGATGCCCTCGACCGCCGGAGTCGCGGCTTTCGTCGGCCTGTCCAGCGTCGTATCCGGGGTCGCCGAGGGCGATCATGTGATGGTCTGGGGGCAGCGGCTTCCTCTGCAGTCACGGGCGGACGGGCCGGTCGATGTGTATCTGCGACCGGAAAACGTCTACTTCGCATCCGAGGCCGACGCCGCAGCCGATGCCCTGGTCGAGGAGAGCACCTTCCTCGGCAGCATGCGTCGTACGCTCGTCCGCACCGAATCCGGTGAGCTCGTCCGGGTGCAGCATGCGCCGGGCACCCACCCCGCGTTCGGGGATCGGGTGCGCATCGCGATCGCTCCCGAGCCTGTCGCCGTGCACCCGCGCGGTTGAGGTCGGAATCTTCCGCCTCGGACAGATCGCGTCTCCACTACGCGCAAATTCTACCCCTTGGGGTAGATTTTAGGGATCCATCTCGATAAAATCTACCCATGAGGGAAGATTCTCCGAACCCTACTTCGTCGACGGTCAGCATCGGCGATGCCGCGCGCGCGCTGAACCTCTCGGAGAAGTCCCTGCGACGCCTTGCTGACCGCGGCGACATCCCCTCGACTCGGACCGCAGGCGGCCACCGTCGGTTCACCCTCCCCGCCGTCCGGGCCGCCCTTGGCACGATCGCTCACACAGGACTCACCCACCGTGGAGAAGCCGACTGGACCGGCGACGTCGATCTCGTCGATCTCGACGAAGCGATCGTCTGGTCCCGGATCGCCACGGCACTGAGCCTCGACCCGAAATCCGAAGGGACGAGGATCATGAACTACGCATTCACCGAGATGCTGAACAACGCCATCGACCACAGCGGCGGCGGGCAGGCCATGGTCCGCGTGTGGAGCGCCCCTGACCAGCTCGCCTTCGAGATCCAGGATGACGGACTCGGAGCCTACCTCCGACTCCGAGACGGACTCGGACTCGAATCCGTTCTGGATGCGGCCGCGGAACTCACCAAGGGAAAGCGCACGACCTGGCCCGAGCGGCACACGGGCGAAGGGATCTTCTTCACCTCGAAGGCTGTGACCGAGTTCCGCCTCTCGGCCAATGGCATCCGCCTGACGATCGACAATCAACGCGACGACTACGCCCTGGGCGCCTCAGCGGTCACGGCAGGAACGCGCGTCGAGGCCGCACTCGACCTCCCCCCGACGACGACACTGCGCGAGGTCTTCCAGGAGTTCACAGACGACGATCTCCGATTTTCGCGCAGTCGTCCGCGCATCGAACTGTTCGGCACAGGACTCTCTTTCGTGTCGCGGTCCGAAGCGAGGCGCGTGCTCGCGGACATGACCGACTTCGACGACATCGACATCGACTTCACCGGCGTCGACGACGTCGGGCAGGGTTTCGTCGACGAGCTGTTCCGCGTGTGGCCATCGCAGAACACGGGCGTCCAGCTGCATCCCCTCAACATGAACGACGCCGTCGCCTTCATGGTTCGTCGCGGCATCGGGGTCCGGGGGAAGGGCTCTCTTCCCTCGGATGCCGAGTCCGGATAGCGTGAGGCGCGAGGGGCGGGGCTCCCTCCATCCGAGAGAGAAAGGACGCCTCATGGCAGGCAAATTCGAGCTGTACACCGACAAGTCCGGCGAGTACCGGTTCCGCCTGAAGGCCGGCAACGGCGAGGTCATCGCCATAAGCGAGGGCTACTCGTCGAAGTCCGCCGCTCTGAACGGCATCGACTCCGTGCGCCGCAACGCCGCGGACGCCGAGGTCGTCGAAGCCGACTGAGCTCGATACCCACGCTTCACGCCGAGACCCCCTGTCGCAGATGTCTGGGACAGGGGGTCTCGGTGATTTCGATGGGTCTCGGCGACCCGGGATCTCGGATCAGAGGACGCGCGAGAGGAAGTCCTTCGTGCGCTGATGCTGAGGGTTGCCGAGAACCTCGCGCGGGTCACCTTCCTCGACGATGTGCCCACCGTCCATGAAGATGAGGCGGGATCCGACTTCGCGTGCGAATCCCATCTCGTGCGTGACGACGAGCATCGTCATCCCCTCGTCGGCCAACGATCGCATGACCTGCAGCACCTCGCCGACCAGCTCGGGGTCGAGCGCCGAGGTGGGCTCGTCGAACAGCATCATGTCGGGGTTCATGCACAGTGCACGGGCGATCGCCACACGCTGCTGCTGCCCTCCCGACAGGTGCCCCGGGTAGGCGTCGGCCTTCTCCGCCAGACCGACCCGGGCGAGCATGGCGTGCGCGATCAGCTCGGCTTCCTTCTTCGACCGCTTCTTCACGCGCTGCTGGGCGATCGTGAGATTGCCCAGCACATCGAGGTGCGGGAAGAGGTTGAAGCTCTGGAAGACCATGCCGATGCGGGTGCGCACGCGGTCGATGTCGACGTCGGGGTCGGTGATGTCGATCCCCTCGATCAGCACCTTGCCGCCGGTCGGCTCCTCGAGCAGGTTCACCGAACGCAGCAGCGTCGACTTGCCCGAGCCCGAAGGTCCGATCACGCACACGACCTCGCCCTTGGTGACGGTGAGGTCGATGCCCTTGAGCACCTCGTTGTCGCCGAACGACTTCACGAGCCCCTGCACGTCGATCGCGGGGGCGTGGACATCAATCAGGTCGGTGATCATCGCTGCCTCGACATCCGTCGCTCCAGCCACGCACTGAAGCGCGTGAGCGGGATCGTCACGATCAGGTACAGGATCGCCGCCATGATCAGCGGCGTTCCGTTCGCGTTCTGCGTGCTCGCATCGCGGGCGAAGGTCGTGAGCTCCTTCGACCAGATGAACGAACCCGCCACGAAGAGCAGCGACGTGTCCTTCAGCAGCAGCACGAACTCGTTGGTCAGAGGCGGGATGATGATCCGGAACCCCTGCGGCACGATGATCCAGAACGTCGTCTTCATGGGCGACATGCCGAGGGAGCGCGCCGCCTCGGTCTGGCCCTTCGGAACGGCCTGGATGCCCGCACGGATCGTCTCGGCCATGTATGCCGAGGCGACGAGGACGAGACCGATGAGACCGAGCACGACCGGTCCGCCCAGCTTCGTGCCGGGCACGCCCAGCGCGATCGGCAGGATGAACGCGATGCCGAAGATCGTGAGGATCGCGGGGAGCCCCCGGAACAACTCGATCCAGCACGTCGCGATCCACCGGAACGGCGCGATGGTCGACAGCTTCATCAGTGCCAGCACGACTCCGAGCAGCAGCCCCCCGGCGAAGGCAACGGCCGTGAACCACAGCGTGTTGACCAACGCGGTCGTGATGATCCCGGGGAACATCTTCGCCGCGACTTCAGGATTGAAGAACAGCGGGCCGATCTTCGCCCAGTCGGTGCTCACGATCGCCCAGACGGCGATCGCGATCAGCACCACGTAGACCGTGTAGCGATACAGCTTGCTCTTGGTGGTACGCCTCAACGCCATCGTCGAGGACCTCCCGCTCTACCGACCCCGCCGGTCACTTGGCCGCGAGGTACTCGTCGTAGATCTTCTGGTATCCGCCGTCGTCCTGGAGCTCCTTGAGCGCCTTGTTGACCGCGTCGCGCAGCTCGTCCTTCTCGCCCTTGGCGAAGGCGAAGCCGTACGACTCGTCGGTCGGGTACGTCTCGACGATCTTGTAGTCGGGGTCGTCCTGCTCGTGCACGTAGTTGACGGGCTGGTCCTGCAGGATGGCGTCGATCTGACCCGCCTGCATGGCCGGCCACAGCTCACCGTCCGAGGGGTACTGCACCAGCTGCGCACCCGGAGCGTTCTCGCCCGCGTAGGTCTCGCCGGTGGTGCCCTGCTGCACGCCGACGTTCTTGCCGTCGAGGTCGTCGATCGACTTGATGTCCGAGTCGGCGCGCACGAGGAGCGACTGCAGCGAGTCGACGTACGGGTCGGAGAAGTCGATGTTCGCCTTGCGCTCGTCGGTGATGGTCATCGCAGAGGCACCGATGTCGCACGTGCCGGCGGCGAGCGTGGTGCCGGACTGGAGCGCGTCGAAGCCCACGTCCTGCACGGCGAGCTTCAGGTCGATCTTCTCGGCGATCGCACTGAGCAGGTCGATGTCGAAGCCGGAGTAGCCGGTCTCGCTGGAGGGGTCCTCGACCTCGAACGGCGGGTAGGGGACGTCGGAGCACACGGTGAGCGTTCCGGCCTCGACGAGACCGTACTTGTCGTCGGCGGCGGGAGCGTCACTGCTTCCCGCGTCGGATGATCCGGTGGCGCAGCCGGCGAGCGCGAGGGTGGCCGTCGCCACGAGGGCGAGGCCGGCGATGAGGTTGCGACGAGGCATGTCGGCTCCTGTGAGTCGAGGGCACGGAGGCCCGCTGACGGGTAGGAGTTCATCTAAACATGCGGCTCGTCGCGTGACCAATGACATCGGCATCCGCGCGCATTACGTTTGTGTTGCAAGTACGCCCCGATCACACGTGGAAACCGAGTTCCTGGGACGGTGCGACGCGGTGTCAGACCTCGAAGTCGACGGCGACGCGCGAGGCGACGACCGATCGGATGTACGCGGCGACCTCGGCGTGCGCGGGGTGCACCTGGTACTCGTCGATCGCCGCGACCGAGGCGAAGTCCGCGACGAGCGTGACGTCCCAGTTCGCCTCCGGATAGGCGACGTTCGCGCCGGCGGAGATGGAGAGGAGCTGCGGGACGACACCGTCGAGAGCGTTCAGCCGGCGAGCGACCTCGGCAGCCTGGGCACCACGCTCGGCAGCGTCTTCGGCGGCGAGCTTCCAGGTCACGACATGGCGGATGGTCACAGGGCTTCCTTCAGTTCGGTCGGGGATTCACCACGGAGTGCGTCTTCGAGCGCCTCTCGCAGCCGGTCGGGCGAGACGCGCCAATGCGCGTGCAGCTCGCCGTCGATCAGCACGACCGGGATCTTCTCCCACCACAGCTCGTACAGCGCGGGATCGTCCTGGATCGACGCCTCGACGATCTCGATCTGCTCGGCGGCGGCGTCGGGCAGCTCGGCGACGACGGCATCGATGACGTCGGAGGCGACGTCGCACAGATGGCAGTCGGGCTTGCCGATCAGAGTCAGCGTGGTCACGCCGACGGCACCTCGACCGCGCGGCCCTGGGCGATCCACTCGCCGGTGCCGCCCTCGACGTTCGTGGCGTCGTAACCGCGCGACTCCAGAGCCTCGACCACACGAGCCGAGCGCCCGCCTGCCTGGCAGATGACGTCGAACGCCTCGGCAGGCAGCTCTTCCAGCCGGTTGCCGATCTCGGACATCGGGATGTTGACGGCCCCCGGCACATGGCCGGCAGCGAACTCGTCCACCTCCCGCACATCGATGAGCGGGATACCGGTGCGCTCGGCGAGCTCGGTGACGGTGATCGACTTCATGACATCCTCTCGGCGGGACGGAGATGCGGCCGGAGACACAAAGCGCCCGTCCGAAGACAGGCGCTCGTGTCTGGTCGCTTACTTCTTGTTGCGACGCTGGTGGCGAGTCTTACGAAGCAGCTTGCGGTGCTTCTTCTTCGCCATGCGCTTGCGGCGCTTCTTGATGACAGAACCCACGGAAACCTCACTAAGTCAGTGGCTGGGTGTCGCCGAAATCGGACACCCGGGTACGGGCACGGAAAATGCCTCGGGTCAGTCTAGCAAACCCGAAGGCGTCGCCTGTCACACGCATCGACCGCCCGCAGGCGGCGGAGCACGAGAAGGCGATCGACGTCAGCCGACGTCGGCGATCGGGCGCTGCAGCGCATCAGCCACAGCGGACTCGGGTACGCGATAGCTGCGCCCGAAACGGACGGCCGGCAACTCCCCCGCATGGACCAGCCGATACACGGTCATCTTGGACACGCGCATGAGCTCTGCGACCTCAGCAACCGTGAGGAATCGGACGTCAGGAACCTCGGGCATCCCACGTACCCCTTTCTCGATGTGCACACTCTATGTGGTAGCTGGGACGCGTGTAAACCTCTGTGACTCGTGTGATCAGTGAGGTGCGACCGACCGCGAGAGCTCAGGTTCAGCCGGACTTCTTCGCATTCGCCGACCGCTCCCTGGCCTCCCGCCATGTCTGACGCTCGATCTTGCGGGCCGACCGCAGAGCCTTCTCAGCCTCGCGCACCGCCTTCTGCGCCTCTTTGAGCCGACGATCCCCGGACACCTCGGCCGGGTCGATGTCGATCCACTCCGCCGCCTCGGCGTGCAGCTCTCCGCGGTCGAGGCCCGCGATGTACGCCGTGACCCCGTCGAGGGTCCGCTCGACGGCGAACCGGAACGGATCGGCCGTCGAGGTGAACACGTCGTCTTCGATCGCGCGACGGAGCGCGGGGAACTCCTCGGCCGTGATCACCCGATCGAAGAGAGCGGCTTCGTTCGCGGCCACCTCATCGGGGGTGAGTCCCGTGCCGCGGGACTGCTCGGTGTAGCCGGCCTGCACGATCCCGCACCAGCGGGCATGCCCGGTCACCGCGAGCGCGACGGCCATGCGCTCTTCCGTCGTCAGCGCGGTGCCGTCGAGAGCGGCGAGCCCGGCATCCAGCCAGGCCGAGCTGTTCGGGGTGATCGGCGATCCGGTGATCGGCAGGGACAGCATCCAGGGATGGCGCAGGTAGAGCTTGACCTGCTCTTCATACAGGGCGATCAGTCGTCCGCGCCAGCCGTCGGCCTCGAGGTGGCTCTGCGGCGGCAGCCCCGTCGCCTCTTCCTGCATCAGCAGCAGCAGATCGTCCTTCGCCGTCACGTATCGGTACAGCGACATCGGCGTGAATCCGAGCCGCGCCGCGACCGCGGCCATCGACACGGCGCCGATCCCCTCGGCATCCGCCAGTTCGACGGCGGCGTCGACGATCTTCTCGACGCTCATCTCGCGCTTGGGACCACGCTGCGGGTTCGCGGCGACACCCCACGCCAGCGCGATCCCGCGTGGCAGCTCCGGCGGCTCCGTCTCAGTCATGCGCTCATCTTACTTCTGTTTATTATCTAAACAGTGTGTTACGGTCATACACAGTTGCGTTGGTGATACACAGTTTTCTACATACACAGAAAGGAGCGCCTGATGGAGACAGCCATCGAGGTGCAGGGGCTGCGCAAGGCCTTCGGGAACAAGACCGTCGTCGACGGACTGGATTTCGCGGTCGCCCGCGGCGAGGTCTTCGCCCTGCTCGGGCCGAACGGCGCCGGCAAGACCACGACGATCAACATCCTCACCACCCTCACCGCGGCAGACGCCGGCTCGGCGCGGGTCGCCGGCTGGGACATCGGGACGCAGGCGATCGAGGTCCGGCGACGGATCAGCCTCACCGGCCAGGCGGCAGCCGTCGACGATGCACTGAGCGCGACCGAGAACGTCGTCATGTTCGCGCGGCTCGCCGGGCTCGGACGGGCAGCTGCACGACGACGTGCCGCCGACCTGATCGACCAGTTCGACCTCACGGATGCCGCCTCCCGCATGGTGCGCACGTTCTCCGGAGGAATGCGACGTCGCCTCGACCTCGCCCTGAGCTTCGTGGTGACGCCGGAGGTGCTGTTCCTCGACGAGCCCACCACAGGTCTGGACACCCGCAGCCGTCGGGCGTTGTGGGACATCATCCGCATGCTGGCGAAGGCGGGGACGACGGTCTTCCTCACCACCCAGTACCTGGAGGAGGCCGATCAGCTGGCAGACCGCATCGCGGTGCTGCATGACGGCAGGGTCGCCGCCCTCGGCACGCCTGCCGCATTGAAGGCGCGCGTCGGCGGAGACACCGTCGAACTCCACGACAGCCGCGGCGAGCTTCGCCGGCAGATCCCCACCGATGGCACGGTCGCCGATCTCCGGCGAGCGCTCGACGTGCTCGACGAAGACGGAGAGGACGGCACCGTGACCCTGCGCCGCCCCACCCTCGACGACGTGTTCCTCGCCGTCACCGCACCTTCCCCCATCGACCACCCCGTGAAGGAGCTCGCATGAACATCACCCTCGCCGCCCCTCGCTCCGCGGCACCTGCCCTCCCCGCCCCTTCACCGCGCCCGCGCCTGCGAGGCCTCACCGCCGAGGCGGTGTTCGTCGGTCGCAGCCTGCGCCACTCGCTGAGAGACGGCGAATCGCTGCTCATGGCGATCATGCTGCCCGTCATGCTCATGCTCATGTTCACGTGGGTGTTCGGCGGAGCGATCGATCCGTCCGGCGCCTACGTCGACTACGTGGTGCCCGGCATCATCCTCACCTGCGCGGGGTTCGGAGCCTCCTCCACCGCGGTGTATGTCGCGAACGACATGCGCACCGGCATCATCGACCGGTTCCGCACGATGCCGCTGCGAGCGGGGGCGGTGCTGACCGGGCACGTCGTCGCGAGCGTGCTGCGCAACCTCATCGCCACGGCGATCGTGATCGGCGTGGGAGTGCTCGTGGGCTTCCGTCCGAGCGCGAACGCAGGGGAGTGGGTGGGGCTCGCCGCCCTGATCGCGCTGTACATCCTCGCGATCACGTATCTGTTCGCCGCCATCGGCCTTGCCGCAGGAAGCCCGGAAGGGGCGAACGGCTACGGCTTCGTGCTGCTCTTCCTCCCCTACCTGTCCAGTGCGTTCGTCCCGGTGGCGAGCATGCCGGAGTGGTTGCAGCCGGTGGCCGCGAATCAGCCGATCACACCCATCGTGGAGACGATCCGCGGGCTGCTCACTGATGCCCCCGTGCAGGGCGAGGCATGGTGGGCGACCGGCTGGTGCGTCGTCATCCTCGCGATCGCGGTCGCCTGGGGCGCGTGGCTCTTCCGCCGCAAAGCCGGGCGACGCTGAGCGGACCGGCGGCAGCGGGCATCCCCCGCGAAGACATATCCCCGCGGAGCCCACATCCCAGCGGAGACATAGGCGTTCTGCGGCTTTCGCTCATCTGCCGCTGGGACTGTTGACGCAGGGCTCGTGCTGGCACCGCCGAGTCCGCCCCGGGTGTGGGGACCCGCACCTCGCCCCTGACGACAAGCCCCCTGTCGTCAGGGGCGAGTCGTTGCGGGTCTCCGCCAGCTGACGGGGAGATCGCGCATCACCAGAACGCTGTCGATCTGCGCGGCGCCCTGCGGAAGACCGTCGAAGAACGACGACCTGACCTCGTTCACGCGGCCCGCCTCCACGGCCCAGCGCGCCGCGGACAGTTCCACGGCCTCCGCTCCCCTGCCGTCGCGTCGCGGCGACCAGCCGGTGGCGCCCGCCCGGTAGAACCGTGAAGCGTCGCCCACTGTCGGGAAGAGCGAGCTCTCCCATTCCTCCGACACCTCGATGTCTGCGGAGACGCTCGCGTCGGACGCCTGCATCCGGACCTGGATTCGCGAGTCGGTCTCGTCGATGTCGAACCGCGCGCGCCGCTGCACGCCGGGGAAGAACCGACCCCCGCCGATGACGGGCACGATGTCCGAGGAGTGCCGCTCGATCACGTAGACGCCCGTGCGCGTGGTCCCGCCCTCGTCCCACTCGACCGCGAACCGGTGCGCGGCGTTCTCCGTGGAGATGCCCCACCGCGGTCGCAGCCATCCGGGACGCAGCTCCGTCAGCGCGATCAGGCACACCCCGCCGACCGCGCTCCCGTCGATGAGCTGCGGGCGGAAGGGGGCGGGGATCATCTCGCCGGCCACCGAAGGATCAACCCGATACGTCAGCAGCAGACGGCGCCGCATACGGCCGCGAAGTGTGCGCATGAGGAGGTTCATGCCTAGAATTTAACAGCTTTGCTAAATAGCTACAAGCCTTCGATGCGATCGTTCGGCGTCGCTCGAACCGTCACGCTCCGAGCCGCTTGAGCGCGTTCGCGACGACGTGCTTCGCGGAGGCGGCCGCCCGTCCGACGACCTCGGCGGCATGCGCCGCGCTTTCGGGAACCGCGTGGTAATCGATGTCGGGTGCGCTGTCGCCGTAGGCGTCGACCAGGAACGGCACCAGCCAGTCGTCCACGACTTCGAGCGGCTCGACCGCGAGGCTGTAGAAACGGCGCTGACCGTCTTCGCGCACGGTGACCAGCTCGGCGTCGCGCAGCACCTTCAGGTGCTTCGACACGGTGGGCTGGCTGATGCCCAGATCGGCGACGATCTGGCTGACGCTGGTGCCGGCCTCCCCTTCGGTCGTGCGCCGCAGCAGGAGCTGGAGGATGTCTCGCCTCGTACCGTCTGCGATCACGTCGAAGATGTCCGTCATGAGTTCAGGGTAGTCGTCCCCGGCACGGAGTACCATGACGAAGGCTCGGCGACAGGCGCCGTGCGGTCGCTCGGCGCGACCGAAGGAGAAACCAGAGGGGGCAGCGATGTCGGGCATCGTTTCGGCGTCGTCCCCGCGGCAGAGCCTGAAGAGTGCGGCCGGATGGGTCAAGCACCTCGTCACCTCGTCGCCGTCGCGCTTCGCGATCGTCGTCTTCGCGCTGCTGATCCTCGTGTTCACGGTTCTCCTCTCCCTGCCGATCGCCTCCGCGAGCGGCACGGTCACGCCGCTGAGCGACGCTCTCTTCACCGCTGTCTCCACCATCTGCGTCACCGGACTCGCAACGGTCGACATGGCCAACTACTGGTCCCCCTTCGGACACGTCGTGGTGTTCCTCGGCGTGAACATCGGCGCCCTGGGTGTCCTCACCCTCGCGTCTCTCATGGGCATGCTGATCTCGAAGCGCCTCGGCCTGCGTGCCAAGCTGATGGCCGCCGGCGACACGAATCCGATGCGCGCGCACGGCGGCGTGGTCAACGAGAGCCAGACCGTGCGGCTCGGCGAAGTCGGCCAGCTGCTGACCACCGTCGCCGTCTCGGCGCTCATCATCGAAGCGTCGCTCGCGATCCTCCTCTATCCCGCGCTCGTGATGGCCGGGGTCGACCCGATCGCGGCGCTCTGGGAGGCGCCCTACTTCGCGGCGATGGCGTTCACGAACACCGGTTTCGCTCCCAACGACGGCGGCGTCGCGGTGTTCGCCGACGACTACCTGGTGCTCTCGCTCCTCATGGTGGGCGTCTTCCTCGGCAGCATCGGCTTCCCCGTCATCTACACGCTCGCCAAGCACGTCTGGCACGTGAAGCGCTGGTCCCTGCACACCAAGCTCACGCTCGTCACGACCATCCTCCTGTTCATCCTGGGCGCGGCCGTCTTCGTCATCCTCGAGTTCAACAACCCGAAGACCTTCGGCTCCATGGACGCCACCGACACCACCTTCCAGGCGTTCTTCCTCTCGGCGATGACCAGATCCGGCGGTTTCAACGTGATCGAGATGGACGACCTGAACGGGTCCTCCCTGCTCGCGGCCAGCATGCTGATGTTCGTCGGCGGCGGCTCGGCGTCGACGGCCGGCGGCATCAAGGTGACCACCCTCGCCGTGCTCGCCATCGCCGTGTGGTCCGAGGCCAAGGGCCGTCAGTCCGTCGAGGCGTTCGGCCGCCGCATCCCGAGCGACGTGCAGCGCGTGGCCCTCAGCGTCGTCGCGTGGGGGGCCACGATCGTCGCGCTGTCGACGATCGTCATCGCCCAGATCACCAAGGCCGATATCAGCCACGTGCTGTTCGACGTGATCTCGGCGTTCGGCACGGTCGGCCTGTCGACGGGGCTCACCGCGGAACTTCCCGATTCGGCCTCGTACGTGATGGCCGCGACCATCTTCATGGGCCGCGTTGGTACAGTGACACTCGCCGCGGCGGTCGCCGCGACATCGCGAACGCAGTACTACTCACTGCCCGTGGAAAGGCCGATCGTTGGTTGAAGTCCTGCGGGGCGACGCTCCCGTCCTCGTCATCGGTCTCGGCAGGTTCGGCGCTGCCTGCGCCGGAGAGCTCGATCGCCTCGACCGCGAGGTGCTCGCGATCGACGACAACCTCGAACTCGTGCAGAAGTGGTCCGACCGGGTCACGCACACCGTGCAGGCCGACGCGAAGAACATCGACGCGCTGCGTCAGATCGGCGCCCAGGACTTCCAGGTCGCGGTCGTCGCCGTCGGATCCTCGATCGAGGCGTCGGTGCTGATCACCGCGAACCTCGTCGACCTGAAGGTGCCGCAGATCTGGGCCAAGGCCGTCTCCCAGTCGCACGGCAAGATCCTCGCCCGTGTCGGCGCCAACCACGTCATCTATCCCGAGCGCGAAGCGGGTGAGCGCGTGGCGCACCTCGTGAGCGGACGGATGCTCGACTTCATCCGCTTCGACGACGACTTCGTCCTCGCCAAGATGTACCCGCCGAAGTTCATCCGCGGCGTCGGACTGAACGAGTCCGGCGTGCGATCCAAGTACAAGGTCACCGTCGTCGGGGTGAAGAGTCCGGGCAAGCCGTTCCGCTACGCCGAAGCGAACACGATCGTGACGAACCACGACCTCATCATCGTCTCGGGCACCAACAGCGACATCGAGCGCTTCGCCGGCCTCGACCGCTGACGACGCGTCGTCCGGTCTGCCGACTCCCCCTCGCGGCGGATGTGAGGGTCCCCGTCGTCGTGATGGGATGGGACCCATGACCGACCACACCGCGGCTCCTCCCGTCCTCGCCCTTCGCGGGCTTCGCAAGCAGTTCGGGCAGAAGGTCGCCGTCGACAGTCTCTCCCTCGACGTGCCGGCCGGATCCATGCTGGGGCTGCTCGGCCCGAACGGGGCGGGCAAGACCACCACCCTCGCGATGGCCACGGGCCTGCTGCGTCCCGATGCGGGAACCGCCTGGGTGCTCGGTGCGGACGTGTGGCAGAACCCCGCCGAGGCGAAGGCGCGTATGGGCGTGCTGCCCGACGGCATCCGCATGCTCGACCGACTGACCGGCGCCGAGTTGCTGCGATACACCGGGCTCCTGCGCGGCATGGCCGAGGCGGACGTCGTCTCCCGGACCGTCGACCTGCTCGAGGCCCTCGGGCTCGCCGACGCCCGCGACACGCTCGTCGTCGACTACTCCGCGGGCATGCGCAAGAAGATCGGACTCGCCTGCGCGCTGATCCACGCTCCGCGCCTGCTCATCCTCGACGAGCCGCTCGAGGCCGTGGACCCGGTGTCGGGCGAGACGATCCGGCAGATCCTGCGATCGTTCGTCGACGGCGGCGGCACGGTCGTGCTTTCCAGCCACGTGATGGAACTCGTCGAATCGATGTGCGACAGAGTCGCCATCGTCGCCGAGGGACGCCTGCTCGCGCACGGCCCGCTCGACGAGGTGCGAGCCGGCCTCTCGCTGCAGCAGCGCTTCCTCACGCTCGTGGGTGCGCACGACCTCGGAACGGAGACGCTCGCATGGTTGCGCTCCTCGTAAGTCTGCGCTGGCGGCAGCTCCGCCATCAGTTGTCCCGCAATCCCTGGATGATCGTCACCTTGATCATCACGGGCATGGTGGCGCTCGGGCTCCTCGCCGGACTCACCGCCGGACTCGTCGCGCTGCGCTTCGCCGCGCCCGACGGCGCCGTCACCGCCATCGTGCTCACCGGCTCGGTGATCGTGCTCGGGTGGTGGATCGGGTCGATCCTGGTCAGCGCCGACGACTCGCTCGCTCCCGAGCGCTTCGCACTGCTGCCCGTGACCGCACCCGCACTGCTGCCGGGTTTCGTCGTCGCCGGAGCCACGACCATCGGTGGTATCGGCACCACGGTCGCCCTGCTGCTGATGCTGCTCGGCTGGTCGGTCAGCATGCCCGCTCTGTTGAGCGCCGTGATCATGATCCCGGTGGCCGTCAGCACCTGTGTGCTCGGTGCCCGCGTGGTGAGCGGCCTCCTCGCCGGCTGGCTGGCGCGCCGCAGCACACGCGACCTGGTGCTGACCCTCGGCGTGCTGCTCGCCGCCTCGTCCGGCCTCATCCTCAACCTGGGGATCGGGGCCTTGACCAGGGTCGGTGACGTCGGAGAGGCGTTCACCACCATCGCCGACATCGCCGCCTGGACACCGGTGGGTGCCGTATTCGGGGTGTCCGCCTCGGCCGCACAGGGTGACATCCTCACCGCCGCGCTCCGCCTGCTGATCGCCCTCGCGACGGTGGTCGTGCTGTGGTTCGCGTCGCAGCGGCTGCTGGCCGCGCGACTCGTCTCGCCGATCCAGAGCAGCGGGGGCGGACGGGTGCGTTCCGGCGGTCTGCTCGACCGGGTGCTGCCGGCGAACTCGATGGGGGCGATCGCCGCACGGTCGCTGCGCTACTTCCGTCGTGATCCGCGCCAACTGGTCAACATCGTGATGCTCCTGCTGCTGCCGGCGATCTTCATCGGCATCGCGCTGATGAACGGTCTGCAGGAGGAGGCGATCGGCTTCGCCCCGGCCATCACCCTGATCCCCGCGATCAACGCCCTGCTCGCCGGAACGATCGTGCAGATGGCGATCGCCTACGACAACGATGCCGTCGCCATCCATATCCTCACCGGGGTCAGCGGTGCCGCCGACCGCGCGGGACGCCTGCTCGGCTTCGGGCTGATCGCGGTTCCGGTGACGATCGTGCTGTGCGTGGCGACCTGCCTCCTCGCCGGACGTCCCGACCTGCTGCCGGGCAGTCTCGGCGCCGCTCTCGGCCTGACGGCGATCGCCGGCGGCGCCGGCGCATGGGTGGGGAGCTTCCTCCCCGGACGCGCACCCGCCCCGGAGGCGAATCCCTTCGGACGCGGCTCGTCCGGAGGAGTGCAGTCGTTGCTCGCGATGATCATCATCGGTCCGATCACGCTCGCCCTCGGTGCCCCCGCACTCGGATTCGCGATCGCGGCGATCTGGAACCCCGCCCTCGGCTGGGTCAGCCTCGCATGCGGCATCGCGTTCGGCGGACTGGCGATCTGGGGTGGAACCGTGCTCGGCGGGAGGGTCCTGGATCGTCGCTGGCCCGAGGTGCTCGCCGACGTGTCCAGCGAGAGCTGAGCGAGACCGGAACCCGTCAGGCGTCGATGTCGAGGGTGATCTCGACCACGTCGCCCACTCCGACGCCCTCGCGGTCCTGGAGCGCCTTCTTGATCGGCACGATGTACCCGCCGTCCTTCGGCCACAGGGCGGTGGTCACCGTGGTCTCACCGACAGTGACCGATGCGGGGATCATGCCCCACCCGTACGTGACGACGGAAGCGATCTCGTGGATCAGCTCGCTCTCGGCGGCTGGCACCGTGACGAAATGGAACGGCGCGGGACCGCGCCAGTACCAGATCGCGCCCTCGATCCGCAGTCGCATCACTCACGCCCCGGCGGCGAGTTCCCTGGCACGCGCGAGAGCCGCAGCGGCGGCATCGGCGAAGGTGCGCTCGAGATGCGCGTCCTGCAGCACGGCGACCGCACGCTCGGTCGTCCCCTTCGGACTGGTGACCCGACGACGAAGTTCCGTCGGGTCACCGCCCGAGGCGTCGAGCAGCGCCGTCGCGCCGATGAACGTCTGCTCGACCATCAGGCGGGCGTCGGCGTCGTCGAACCCCATGCCCACCGCGGCCTTCGTGAACTCCTCGATCAGCAGGTAGACGTACGCCGGACCGGAACCCGAGATCGTCGACAGCGCATCGATCTGCGACTCGGGCACCTCGACCACGGCTCCGACGGTCTGGAAGAGGCGACGCACCAGAGCCAGGTCGTCGTCCGAGACCGCGGCGCCTGCCGCGATTCCCGTGACCCCCTTGCGGACGGTCGACGGGGTGTTGGGCATGGAGCGGATGACGCGGGCATCCGCACCGAGCACGTCGGCGAAGGTCTGCAGCGTGACGCCGGCGGCGACGCTCACCACGATCGTGTCGGCGGCGAGGTGCGGGGCGATCTCGCGGAGCAGGTCGGGCACCATGGCCGGCTTCACGCCGACCAGCACGATGCGGGCGCCCTCCACCGCCTCGGCGTTGCCGTCCGGCCGCTCGGCGAGCGCGATGCTCGTGACGCCGTCGAGCCCGGCGAAGGCCTCCGCCTTCTCCGCGGTGCGGTTCGTCGCGGCGATGCCGCCGTCGATGGGGATACCCGAGGCGACCACCCCACGGAGGATCGCACCACCCATCGAGCCGGCACCGAGGAAAGCGAGCGAAGGAAGCGAGTCAGCCATGTCGTCATCCTACGGCGGGCACTCCGACATCCTCGGGCGGGCGGTTCTAGACTCGTCCCATGAGTGCATCCGGAGGCAACAAGGCCATCGTCGCGGCGTTCCTGGCGAACATGGGCATCGCCCTCGCGAAGTTCATCGCCTGGGCCCTCTCCGGGTCTGCCTCGATGCTCGCGGAGGCGATCCACTCCGTCGCCGACTCCGGAAACCAGCTGCTGCTGATGCTGGGAGGGCGCAAGGCCCGACGCGAGGCCGACCGTGCGCACCCGTTCGGGTACGGGCGAGAGCGCTACGTCTACGCCTTCGTCGTCTCGATCATCCTCTTCTCGGTCGGTGGTCTCTTCGCGATCTACGAAGGCGTCGAGAAGCTCACGAATCCGCACGAGCTCGACAAGACGTGGTGGTGGCTGCCGCTCGTCGTGCTCGTCGTCGCGATCGGGCTCGAATCCTTCTCGCTGCGCACCGCCGTGCGCGAGAGCAACCTCGTGCGGGAGAAGGGCCAGTCGTGGGTGTCGTTCGTGCGTCGTTCGAAGGCACCTGAGCTCCCGGTCGTGCTGCTCGAAGACGTGGGAGCGCTGACCGGCCTCACGTTCGCCCTTCTCGGCGTCGGCCTCACCCTCATCACGGGCAACCCGATGTTCGATGCACTCGGCACCGTGATGATCGGTGTGCTGCTGGTGCTGATCGCGATCGTGCTGGGCGTCGAGACGAAGAGCCTCCTGGTCGGTGAAGGCGCGACGCAGGCGGACCACGACCGTATCGTGGACGCGATCAACGCGGGCGATGAGATCGAGAAGATCATCCACATGAAGACGCTCTACCTCGGCCCGGACGAGCTGATGGTCGCCGCGAAGATCGCGCTGAACGCCGACAAGCCGCTGCGCGAGGCCGCCGACGACATCAACGCGATCGAGGCCCGTATCCGCGAGGCCGTTCCGGTGGCGCGGATCGTCTACATCGAGCCCGACGTGTACCGCCCGGCGATCGACCCCGAGCCCTCGACCGACGTCTTCGTGCTGAAGTCGTCCGACTGAGCGGAGCTCGACTCAGCGACGCTGCTCGAAGAACGAACGCAGCACCGCTGTGGCCGCGTCGGCCTGGACGCCGCCGATGACCTCGGCCCGGTAAGGCAGCCGGCGATCGCGCAGCACGTCGTACATGGACCCGGCCGCGCCGGCCTTGTCGTCCCAGGCTCCGAACACCACACGGCCGACGCGGGACTGCAGGATGGCACCGGCACACATGATGCACGGCTCGAGGGTGACCACGAGCGTGTGCCCATCGAGGTTCCAGGAACCGACGGACGCCGCCGCGCGCCGCAGCGCCTCGATCTCGGCGTGACCGGTCGGATCGTGGGTCTCCTCGCGGGTGTTGCGCCCTTCGGCGATGATCCGCCCTCCCCCGTCGATCACGACGGCACCGACGGGGATCTCGGATGCCGCGGCCGCCTCGGCGGCGAGCACGAGGGCGCGCTGCATCGCGAGGTCATCTGCAGCGGTCATGCGTCGAGCCTACGACAGCCGCCGAGCGCGGGCGGAGCTTCGATGTCGTGCCCGACCGCGCGGCGCATTACCCTGTATCCATGCGTGTTCACGTGGCCGACCACCCTCTCATCACTCACAAGCTCTCGGTACTGCGCGATGCGCGCACGCCGTCGCCGGTCTTCCGGCAGCTCACGGAGGAGCTCGTCACGCTGCTCGCGTACGAGGCGACACGCAACGTGAAGGTCAGCCCGATCGAGATCACGACCCCGGTGACCACCACGACGGGCGTGAAGATCTCGGAACCGCGACCGATCGTCGTGCCGATCCTGCGTGCCGGTCTCGGCATGCTCGAAGGCCTCGTGAAGCTGCTCCCGACCGCCGAGGTCGGCTTTCTCGGCATGGTGCGCGACGAGACCACGTTCGAGCCGACGACCTACGCCGAGCGTCTGCCCGATGATCTGAGCGACCGTCAGTGCTTCGCGATCGACCCGATGCTGGCGACCGGGGGTTCGCTGGCCGCCGCGATCCAGTTCCTGTTCGACCGCGGTGCGAAGGACGTCACGGCGATCTGCCTGCTCGGCACCCCGGAGGGCGTCGCCGCGATCGAGGCGATGGCGGGCGACCGCGATGTGACCCTCGTGCTCGGCGCGCTCGACGAGCGCCTCGACGAGAAGGGGTACATCGTGCCCGGACTCGGCGACGCCGGCGATCGGCTCTACGGCACGGTCTGACTCGGACCTGCCCGACGGAGTCAGGCCTCGAGAGTCAGGCGGTAGGCGCGCTCGTCGCCGAAGTGGGTGAAGCCGGCGCGCGCCAGGATCGGAGCCGACGTCGAGACGCGCCCCTTGACGAGCGCCGTCGTCGCTCCCCAGGCTGCGCTTTCTCGGAGGCGCTCGGCGAGGACCGCGCGGTACGCGCCGCGCCCCCGGTACTCCGGCAGTGTCGAAGCGCCCCAGAGCCGGACGAATCCACCGTCGATCGTGCACCCGCCGGTGCTGACCGCCCGGCCGCCGATCCGCGCGAGGATCCGGAAGCCTTCGCGAGTCTCGAGCGCGGTCGTCACCTCGGCGAGCTCCGCCCTCAGTCCCTGCGGGTCGAGGGGCTCCTGCTGCCACACGGGCACGTTGACCGCGTCGACGTCGCGCACCTGCTCCAGCGTGCGCACGACCTCGACGGTGATGTCGTCCGGCACATCGACTGCTGCGGCTCCATCGACCGGTCGAGCGAACACGGCCACCGTATCGATATGCTCCGCTCCCCGCCGACGAAGCTCCTCCTCGACGTCCGGACGGTCGGAGGGGTTCGTCCAGAAGGTGAATCTCGACGCGCCCCACGCTGTCGTCCGCTCCAGAGCATGGTCGACGATCTCCGTGGGCTCGAGGACGGAGCTCACCTGGGAACCGCGGACTCCGCCGCCGAATCTCGACGGATCCCGCACGAGGAGCAACTCACTGCGCTCGTGCTCGCTGTCGCGCGGGAACCACACCCAGGCCGCAGCCGCGCGCAGGATCTCGTCTGTCGAGTGCGCGTGCGTCGGCTCGCTCATTCCGCCGCACCGACCAAGCGGGCGAAGGCGCTGAGCCGAGCCACTCCCTCCGGCGTGTACGGGAGATCGTCGAGCAACGCGGGCGAGTGGATCAGATAGGCGACGACCTGCGCGCGGGAGATCGCCACGTTGAGCCGATTCTGGAGCAGCAGGAACTCGGGTCCGCGGGGAGCGTCCCGTCCGCTCGAGGCGGCGAGCGACGTGATGGAGACGACAGCCTCCTTGCCTTGGAAGTTATCGACAGTGCCCACCGGAACGTCGGGGAAGCCGGCGTCGGAAAGCGCGTCGAGCACCAGCTGACGCTGCGCGTTGTAAGGCGTGACGACGATGATGTCGGACGGCGTGAGCGGCCTCGTCGAGGCGTCGGGGTCGTTGTCGGTGAACGTTCTCCCGACCAGATCGCGCACGAGTCGTACGACCTCGGCGGCTTCCTCCGGTGACTGCGTCGCGTTGCCGCGGTGGCGCAGCGGCACGACGTGCAGCCCCGGATCGACTCCGTCGAGTGAGCGGCGCTCGGTTCCCGGCGCCGAGGCGAGTTGTCCGGCGTAGGCGAGCTTCGACACCGGCGCAGCCACGAACGGATGCATCCGCCACGACCGTGCGAGGAAGTACCCGTATTCGGGCCGCACCACGGGGTCGCCGTCCATCACCCAGCCGAGGGCCGAGGTGTCGACCGGCTCCGGATGCGCGCCCTGGCTCACCTGCGGGAGCTGTTGCGGATCACCGAGGAGCAGCAGCCGCTTCGCCCCAGCCGCGACGGCGATCGTCGAGGCGAGCGAGAACTGACCCGCCTCGTCGATCACGAGAAGATCGAGGCCGGCACGATCGACACGCTGGGTGTTGCTGAAATCCCAGGCCGTGCCACCGACGACGGCCCCCTCGCCCGCGTGCTCGGCGAGGAACGATGCCATGCCGTTCTTCGGGATCACGGTGTACGGCGGCTCTGCCTCGGGATCTTTCGGCGCCTTCGCGACCTGCGCCGGCGCGACGCCGTCGGCGACGATGCGCGCGAGAAGGGTCTCGATGATCGCATGCGACTGCGCCACGACGCCGACTTTGAAACCGTGTTCGTTCACCAGGCGCGCGATCACACGCGATCCCGTATAGGTCTTCCCTGTCCCCGGAGGGCCCTGCACCGCCAGGTAGCTGCGGTCGAGGTCGAGCACACCACGCACGATCGCATCGATCGTGTCGTCGCGGGCCGGGGGCAGTGCTTCGCCCGATGTCGTGCGCGGGGGAATTCGACGCAGGATGTCGGTCGCCGCGTCGTGCGGGAAGCCGGGGGCGGCCGCGTGCACGGCATCGGCCCACTCGTCGATCGCTCCCTGCAGTGAGACCACTCGCGGAGGCGCCGCCGGGGTGAGAGCGAGCGGCAGCTCGTCCCAGGTCTGACCCTGCACTGCCGACTCGGAGACGAGGTAGCCGTCGTCGAGCACCTCGACCACCGTGACGGTGTGCGGCACGTGGACGGCGCGTGAAGGCACCTCGGTGTCGAAGGGGGCCGGGACCTCGTAGAGCGCGAACGGCTGCGCACCCGGGCCGAGCGTCGTGCCGGGCGACACCTCGCCGCGGATCTCGATGTCACGCGACATCACACGTCGTCCCTCGCCGATGCTCCACTCGCGGCGCACGACCGACGACGGGCGATCGACCTTCACCACGTCGCGCGTGCCGTCCCACATCGTCACCGGCTCTCGCAGCCGCTGGAAATGCGACACCCAGAAGCTCTTCGCCTCGCGGGGGAAGTAGTCGATGGCCGCGGCGGCGATACGGTGCACGAGCCCGTCGCCGCCGTCTTCCACGGCGCGTTCCGCATCGGCGAGCAGCGCGACGGAACGGGGGGACGGCTCGTAGATGACCTCGTCGGCATCGTCGGGCGGCGCGGGCGTCACGCCCTTCCGGCGTGCGATGTCGATGAGCCAGTTGCGCAGGCGTCGTGTCGACACGCAGTCATAGCGGTTGTAATCGGCGAGGTCGGCCAGCACTGCGTCGGCCTCGGCTTTCTCCCCCGCCGCCGCGAGCTCACGAGCGGCGACGTACTGCACGATCGAGTCGTCGCCCTTCTGCACGTCGCTGGTGCGCACGTCGTCGCCCATGTAGAGCGGTTCGAGTTTCTTGATCGAGTACGACCGGGAGCCGACCCGGACGGTCCGCAGCACGAGCGGGTAGAGGTCGACGAACACGCCTTCGCGCAGCAGCCGATCGACCTCGCCCTCGCGCACGCCGTGCCGCGCGGCCATCGCCACGAGGTGCGAGGTCTCGTACGGCGCGTAGTGGTAGATGTGCATGCCGGGATGCGCCAGCCTGCGCGCATTGACGAAGTCGAGGAACGTCTCGAGAGCCCGCTTCTCGTCGGCGAAGGTATGAGCCCACAACGCCGAGTACTGGTCAGCGTTGTCGACCCAGCCGAAGAGGTAGTCGATCCCCCACTGCGCCTCGCCGTCGGGAGCGGGTTCGGTGTAGAGCGGGTCGCCCTCGAAGTCGAAGAAGATATCGCCGTGACTGGGCAGCGGGAGTGTGTGGATCGCCTGCGCGTAGTGGACGTCGAATGTCGGTGCTCCCTCGGCGTCAGCACGCAGCTGCAGACGCGCCTGGGCTCGGAGAGTCTCGAACGTGTCGACGTTCATGCCCGCGGGAGCGTCGGGTGCCACGGCCAACTCGTCGATCGTCTCGATGCCGGATGCCCGCAGACGTGCTCGCTGCACCGGACGCATCCGCGCCACCATCAGGAGGTCACGATGCGCGAGCACCTGCTCCTCGCAGGTGGCGCAGCGGCCACAGGCCACGATCTGGAGGTCGCCGCGATCATCGCCCCATGCGAGCGGAGCGCCCGTCGCACCCTCGGCGATGCGTCGATCGGCGATGAGGGCGCGCAGTCGCGCCCGCCGCACCTGGAACAGCGGAAGGAGATCGTCGACGGCGTGCGTACTGAGCGTGCCGTCGCCGAGGATGAGGTCGACCTCGCCGGAGCGCGGGATGCCGAGGCGATCGAGCTGGTCGACATATGCCGCCAGCTGCATGAGCGCCGTGACACGGGCCTTTCGGGCGAGCTTGGAGTCCTGCACCCGCCAGCGGCCGTCGTGATCCTTGCGGAGGAAGTCGGCGAAACCGACGAACTCCTCGGTCGCGAAAGCCGCCTGGAAGACGACCTCCGCATCCGAGCGGAGGGCGGCAATGGTCTCGTCGACCGCATCCGCCAATGCATCGGCATCGACGGAAGAGACCTTCTCGATGCGGTGGACTTTCTCGTCACCGAGGTCGTCGATGTAGCGGGCCAGCACGTTCTGCTCGTGCACATCGCCCAACTCGGCGGCCCGCTTCAGGGTCGAGTCTTCCGGCTCTTCGACCGCCGGCACTCTTCCGAGCTTCGCGTCGATCGCCCGACACCACGCGAACTCGCACTCCGCGGCCGCCTTGAGGTCGCTCGCGCTCCAGATGACGCGCTGCGCCTGAGTGTCGATCCGCACGATGCTCCCGTTCTGTCGGATGCTTCGACACTATCCGCGGCATCCGACACGGGCGAAAGCGTGGACCTCCCGGGAAAGCGGGTCAGCGCCACCAGGTGTCGTCGGGCGTCACCGGAAGATGGCGCTTGTGCTGCGTCGCGAGGTACCTCGCCTCGATGCGGCCGGCGACCTCGGGCTCGACGTCGCGCCCTTCCAGGAAGTCGTCGATCTGCTCGTAGGTGAGACCCAGCTCGTCCTCGTCGGCACGGCCGGGCTGGCCGTCGAGCAGGTCGGCGGTCGGCACCTTGAACGCGAGGCGGTCCGAAGCACCGAGGAACTGCAGCAGCGAACGCCCCTGCCGTTTGCTCAACCCCGACAACGGCAGGACGTCAGCCGCACCGTCGCCGAACTTCGTGTAGAAGCCGGTCACGGCCTCGGCGGCGTGATCGGTGCCGATGACGAGCATCCCGTCGTGGCCGGCGAGGGCGTACTGCGTGACCATGCGGACGCGGGCCTTGATGTTGCCGCGGTTGAAGTCGCTGATGTCGCTCGTGACCGCGAACTCGATGTCCTCCTCGACCCCGTCGACACCGTTCTGGATGTTGACCTCGACCGAGGAGTCGGGTGCGATGAACTCGAGGGCGGCCTCGGCGTCTGCCGCGTCGTGCTGCACGCGGTAGGGCAGACGCACGGCGAGGAACTTCGCCTCGCCTCCTTCGGACCGCACCCGTTCGACCGCGAGCTGTGCGAGGCGTCCGGCCAGCGTGGAGTCCTGCCCACCGGAGATGCCGAGCACGAAGCCCTTCGCGCCGGTCGAGCGAAGGTACTCGACGAGGAACCCGACCCGGCGCTCGACCTCGGCTTCCGGGTCGATCTCCGGCCGGACGCCGAGGTCTTCAGAGATCTGCTGCTGCAACGACATGTCATCCTCCGTCTTGTCCTCGAATCAGTATCGCCCCTCTGTGTTACGCACGGGTGACGCCGCGGCGTTCGCACGTTCCTGCCAGTGAAGTCCTGAGAGAATGGGGCGGTGAAGCTCCTCGTCGCTGCCCTTGATTCCGAACTGTCCGCCTTCCCGGAAGAGCTGGACGGCTTCGACCGACTCGTGACCGGCCCCGGCAAGCTGCCGGCGACGTATGCGCTCACCCGCGCGCTCGATGCCCGGGTCTACGACGAGATCGTGGTCGTGGGCACGGCGGGCGCGATCGACCCCGCTCTCGAGGCGACCGTGCATGAGGTCGGAACCGCATTCCAGCACGACGTGACCGACCTCGACGGCGTCCGTGGCCAGCACGTCTCCCTTCCGGCGCGCGTCAGCACCGGAAGGGAAGGTGTTCTGATCGCCACCGGTGACCACTTCGTGGAGGACGCCGAGGTCACCGCCGTGATCCGTCCGTCGGGGGCGGCGCTGGTCGACATGGAGACATATGCCTTCATCTGGGTCGCCGCACAGTTCGATGTGCCGATCCGCGTGTTCCGCGCCGTCTCCGATCAGGCCGAGGACGGTGCGCTGACGGATTGGCGCGAGGCCGTCGCACGATGCAGCGTGCAGCTGCGCGACTTCATCCGCAGCGAGTACGGCGTCTGACGAAGGGGGCGCCCTCCCGCGCTCGCGTCAGCCTCGATCTCGGTCTCGGGTCAACGCGCCTCGATGACGCTGGGTCCGTTCGGCAGTGCGCGCACCGTGAGTTGGGCGGGGATCTGCTCCTGCATGGCCTCGACGTGACTGATCACTCCGACGGTGCGGCCCCCCTGCCGCAGTTCGTCGAGAGTGCGCATGGCGACATCGAGCGTGTCGCCGTCGAGGGAACCGAATCCTTCGTCGATGAAGAGCGTGTCGAGACGGATGCCGCCCGCGCGCGCGGTCACGACCTCGGCCAGTCCGAGGGCGAGGGCGAGCGATGTGAGGAACGTCTCGCCCCCTGACAGCGACTGCGGCGGCCTGGTCTGCCCGGTGAAGGCGTCGAAGACCACGATGCCGAGTCCGGATGCCGCCCCGCGGGCAGCGAGCGCATCGGAGTGCTGCAGCTGATACCGACCGGCGGACATGTCGTGCAGTCGACGGTTGGCCGCCTCGACGATCTCCTCGAGCTCCGCGGCCAGCACGAACGTCTCCAGCGTCATCTTGCGGGTGTTGGCACCTCGCCCCGCGATCGTGTCGGCGAGGTTCTGCAGCACCTCGAACTCCGCGGCATCGTCGGCGGTGCGAGCCTGCTCGTCCGAAGCCGAGTCGATCAGCCCTCCGAGCCGCTCTGCGGTTGCCGCGGCTCTGGCGGCTTCGTCGACCGCGCGCGTCCAGACGCTGCGTGCGTCCGCCGATGCCTGCTCGGCCGGCGCGAGGTCTATCGGCTCTTCCGGCAGCGTGCGCAACTCGAGGTCGAACAGGATGGCCCGTTCCTTCTCTCGTTGCACCGCATGCTGCGCGATCCGCGTGTCGAGCGCCTCCTGCTCTGTGGCCGAGCGTAGAGCGTCTTCCGCCGCCGCCTCGTCATCGAACACGGAGTCTGCGAGCGCCGCCTCGCGCTCCGCCTCGGCTTCGGCGAGAGCTTCGACCCTGCGTGCCCGCTCCGAGATCGCATGGATCACGGCGCGGGCCGCGGCGATCTTCGCCTCGGTGTCGGACATCCGTGCGGCAACCGTGTCGAAACCGCCCCGCGCCTCGGCGATCAGCTCGTGTGCCTCCGCGCTGCGCTGGCGGAGGAGCGCATGCCGTTCGCGCAGTTCTGCGAGAGCCCTGGCATCGTCTTCCCGCTCGGCGTCGAGGAGTTCGACACGGGCGACGAGTTCGTCCATGCGACCGTCGAGCGTCTTCAGCGCCTCGGCGGCGGCACGGCTGCTCGAGAGTGCCGCAGCGGCCTCGGCGTACTCGCTCTCGGCCTGTTCGACATCCCGACCGTCGGCGCGGGCGGTGACGGCGGCGAGTTCGGCGCGCAACGTCGAGGAGCTCGACGCCAGATCACGCTCCTTCTGCGATGCGGCATCTCGCGCGCCCTCTGCGGCGGCGATGTCTTCGGGCGAGACCGGATCCGAATGCGTGGCCGGCGCCGGATGATCGAGCGAGCCGCAGACCGGACAGGGGTGCTCGTCGCGGAGCGTCGAGGCGAGCTCTCCGGCCATGCCGTCGGCTCGTCGCTGACGCAGTCGCGCCAGAGCTGACTGCGTATCCGCGTGCAGCGCGGTGGCCTGCGAGAGCTCCTGCTCGAGGGAGATCTCGGCCATTCGCAGCCGTTCCACCTCGTGCGCCGCCGTGAGGCGTAGCTCTGCCGCCTGCTGCGCGGCCTGCCGGTCTTCCCCCCGATCGGCGAGGCGACGGGTCTCGTCGCGCAGCGTGTGCAACGCGGCGATCTCGTCGGGAAGCGCGGCACGCCTCACGTTCGCAGCTTCGATGCGCGCGGTCGCTGCCACGACCGCCTCCTCCGCTGCGCGGACTTCGGCGTCGAGCGTCGGCGCGCTCTCCTCGAGTTCTCGCGCGTGTTGCCAGGCACCGCTCTCTCTGGTCGCCGCCGCCGTCCAGGCCTCGAGGTCGCCGTCCACGTCGAGACCGAGCGCCTCGCCCGCCGCGTGGGCGTCCTGTTCGTCTCGGGAGGCGACCGCGAGCGCGGAATGCGCGCGCGCCACTGCGGCGATCGTCGACCGCAGCGCCTCCGCGGCTCGGGCCGCAGCGAGCTCTGCGCGGGCATCGTCGATCAGGGGCGCTTCGGCCTCGAGTCGTTCGAGCGCCGACCTCGCGCGGTCGCGCTCGCGCTGCGCCCGCTGCTCGTCCCGCGCCACGGCGAGAGACTCGTCGGCTGCGGCCGACCGCTTCTCCGCGTCGACCTGCTCGGATGCTCGACGCTCTGCGCGGTAGTCGGCGCGGGCCTTCGCACGTCGGAGGGCGTCGAGTCGATCTTCGATCGAAGACGGGGCGCGAACCGTCTCGGGCGGGGTCTCATCGCCCTCTCCTGACAGGCCATCGGCGGACACCAGCCGCTCAGCCTCCTCGACGCGGGCCTCGACCGTCGCGAGCCGGGCGCCCAGAGCGTACTCGGCCACACGACGACGCTCATCGAACCGCGCCTGCACATCTTCGAACCGCTGGGTGCCGAACAGGCGGCGCAGAAGCGCCTGGCGGTCTCGACTGCCCGCGAGGAGGAACTCCGAGAACCGGTTCTGCGCGAGCAGGATCACCTGCAGGAACTGCTCACGGCTGAGCTGCAGGATCTCGTCGAGCTCTCCGGCGACATCGACGGCCCGCGCCGCACGACCGATCCACCCGACATCCGTCCACTCGTCGAGGGCGACGGCCGAGGCCTGCTTGGTCATCCCTCCCCCGCGCTTGGCCGGGCGCAGGTACTCGGGCGACCGGGTCACCCGGAAGCGGCCGGTCGGCGTGCTGAATTCGACGACGACCTCGGAGGGATCGTCGGGCTCGCAGTGGTCGCTCCGCAGCCGCTTCTCGCCACCGTCGTAGCGCGGCACTCCGCCGTAGAGGCCGAAGCAGACGGCGTCGAGGATGCTGGATTTGCCCGCCCCCGTCCGTCCGGCGATCAGGAAGATGCCGTCGTCGGCGAACGCGTCGAAGTCGACGATCTGACGTGACCGGAAGGGGCCGAACCCTTCGACCTCCAGGCGATGAAGACGCATCTAGACGAGAGCCTCGGCACGAACTCGCTCGTCGAGCACCGCGCGGATCAGCTCGCCCTCCGCCTCCGTCGCTCCGTGCCCCGCCCTGACGTGCTCGAGGAAGGCCTCGATGCGGTCGGCATCGGTGACCGCGGTGCGCAGACGCTGCACATAGGAGCGCTCGTCCGCCTCGGCGGTGACCGAGGGCTGGTGCTGCACCATGGCGCAGTACGGGTAGCTCTCGCGAAGACGCCGCATCGGCTCTGTCTGCGGCACGGCGTCGGTGTAGACGGCACAGACCCAGTCGCCCGCGTGTTCTGCGACCAGTTCGGTCGACAGGAGATCGTCGAGCGCGCCCGTGAGTGTGACGAGGCGGCGCGGCACCGGCAGCTCCAACCATTCGACTCCGGAGAGACCCTCGGCATCGATGTCGACGAGCCAGGAACCGCGGGGCTTGTGCTGCTCGCCGAAGCTGTAGTGCAGAGGAGCGCCCGCGTAGCGCACCCGATCGCTGAGCTGCTGACGCCCGTGGATGTGGCCGAGCGCCACGTAGTCAGGACCGTCGAAGACGCTCAGCGGCACGACGTCGAGGCCGCCCTGACGCACCTCGCGTTCGAGCCCGGCGGTGGCGTCGACACCGGCGGCGAAGCAGTGCGCGATCGCGACCGAGCGCCCCGGGTGCTGTTCCATGCCGGCGCGGACCAGGTGCATCGCGTGAGCCATGGTCTGCGCTTGCGTGCGCAACGGGCGCCCGGAGCTGTCGCCATCGGGCCAGTGCTGTCGCACGATGGCGGGTTCGAGGTAGGGAATGCCGAAGAAGTGCACGGGCCCGTGCGCATCGTTGACGGTCACAGGCGCTCCCACCGCGAGCGGGTCGGTCAGCACGTGGATGCCCTCGCGGAGCAGCCGCGCCTGAAAGCCGAGGCGCGCGGCCGAATCGTGGTTGCCGCTGGTCACGATCACCCGCGCCCCTGTCTCATGCAGCGCCACCAGCGCATCGCCGAGCAGGGTGTATGCGGTTCCGGAGGGCGTGGCGGAGTCGAAGACGTCTCCCGCGACGACGACGACGTCGACCGCGTTCTCGCGAACCTGCGCGGTGAGCGCCCCGAGCACCTCGGCGAGGGCGTCCATGGTCGAGTTGCCATGGAACGTCCGGCCGATGTGCCAGTCGGAGGTGTGCAGGATGCGCATACTCACACCGTACGAACCCCCTCCGACATTTCATCCGAGGCGTGCCGCAGCACCGCTCTCACGCCCTGCGGAGGAGGAAGCGGAAGGTCCCCTGACCCACCCTCGTCACGATGATCGGCACGCGGTGATGCGAGATGCCGTGTGCACCTTCACCTGTGCGGCGTGCGGGGCTGCGCGATGCGATATCTGGGCTGCCCTCCGCCCGACAGGTGCCGGCTTGCCCCGCCGGCTGAGGGTTGTGCCCGCCTCGTCGTGACTACCGACTTCCGCTCTCCTCCTCGAGGTCGTTCGACCAGTTCGCCTGCTGGATCCGATTGTCGAGCTCGCGCAGCTCCTGAGCCACGGCGTCGGCACGGGAGCGCAGCGGCGCGACGGGCAGCGCGGAGACCTGACGCAGCTCCGACCTCATCTGGCGGAGGAACTGGTCGTTGGCCCCCGAGGCGGCGGTCGCGGCATCGGTCAGCACCGAATGCCGCAGGCGCAGGACATCACGGGCGGCGAGCGCATCGGTCATGGTGCCGTCCGCCCCCAGGTCGAGGCGCGCGTTGGTGGCGTTGATGCGGCGGATGAGATCGCGCAGCTGCGTGAGCGCGGCATCGGCCTCGACGATCAGCGCGGCCGCGTCCTCCGCCGGTTCCTCGCCCTCCTGGTAGCGGGCGTTCGCGACGATACGCGCCCGCAGCTGCTCGATGCGGCGCTGCAGGTCGGCGCGTGCGGTGAGGGCCTCGGCGAGTTTCATGAGCTCATCCTCGCAGGGAGCGACCGTAACAGTTCGTCATATGGCCGGAGAGTCAGCGGGAGCGCAGCAGACCCGAGTGCTCCGGGTGCGCGGTGAACCAGTCGGCCACGTACCAGCACACGGCATCGACCTTGCGATCACCGCGCTCCTCGATGTCGGCCACCGCACCCTCGACGACCTTTCCCGCGTAGCCGTTGCCCCGGAAAGTCGGGATCGTGAAGGCTCGGGTGAGCGCGATGGTGCGCCCGTCGTCCCGGTAGTCCAGAACACTCACGAGCGTCCCGTCGCGCATGAGCGTGTAGCGCGAAGCGTCCTTCTCGTCGGTCAGGATGAAGCCTCCGACGGTGTGCGAGATCGTCATTCGAACCACGTTACGCCCGCCCGGAGCCGCCGGGCGTTTTGACATGGGGCGTCACGATCGGACATAATCCCCCCATGACCACCAACGCACGCCCTTTGTCCGCCCAGGAGGCGAACGGGACTGCCGGGATGATGATGCCCGGTCGCGTTGGCATGTGTTGCCGAATGTGTCGCTGAACGAACAGCCACCCCGCCTGACCTGAACTCCTCGCGATCTGCGAGGTCAGCGTCTCCGAGCATCCACCCTTGCTCGCTTCCCGGCTCCGCCGGTCATTCATGCAACGCATCAGAGCCCCGCTCGATCCGGGCTCACGTCCTGAGGACTTCATCATCATGTCGAACACCGCACTTCTCGAGCGTCCCGCCACCACCGCCGCGATCCGCACGCAGCACGAAGCCGCCGCGCCCCTGTCCGCCGCAGGAGCCGATCTTCCCGCCGTGCGCTCACCCCGTGGCTTCGCCCTCTACGTCGGGCTGGATGAGATCAAGGCCGCCGAAGCCGGCGTCAGCCTCCCCCTTCTCGTCGACGCGCTGCGCCGCACCCTCGCCGAGCTCGCCCCGGGAGCCGAGACGCACGCCACGGTGGCCCTCGCCCCGCACGGATCGGGCGGCCGCGACCTCGACGTGGTCCGTCTCGCTCTGCAGGAGCCCGGTGCCATCGCGCGCACCAAGGCCGCTGCGGAAGAGGACACCACGGACGAGGAGACGGGCGTCACCGTCGACATCTCCCGCAAGCGCGTGCTGATCGACGGCGAGTCCGCCGCCTTCACATACAAGGAGTTCGAACTGCTGCAGTACCTCGTGCTCCGCGAGGGGCGCACGATCGAACGCAGCGAGCTGGTCTCCGCGCTCTGGCAGGCCCAGGACGACGAGACGCCCGGTGAGCGCACGATCGACGTGCACGTGCGCCGCCTGCGCGCGAAGCTGGGTCGCTATGAGGACATCGTCCGCACCGTGCGCGGCATCGGCTACCGCTTCGACCGCCACGCCGACGTCGTCATCCGCTACGGCCACGGAACCCCCTCGCCCGACCGCTTCTGAGTCGCCGGGAGCCGGTGTCAGCAGCTGCGCGTAGGGTGGGCGCATGACCCTGACAGCGCGCTCCGCCTCGGCGGACGCCGCCCCCGCGGACACTGCTCAGGAGACCGTCTACCGCCCGCCGCACGAGCTCGATCTCCACCGAACGGTCGGCATGCTCCGCCGCGGTCGCAACGACCCGACGATGGTCATCGACGGAACCGTCATCTGGCGCGCGTTGCGCACACCCCTCGGACCGACGACCCTCGCTCTGCGCATGCTCGGCGGCGAGGTCCACGCGACCGCGTGGGGCCCCGGATCGGGCATCGCCCTCGATCTGGTGCCCGCGCTCTGCGGTGCCCACGACGACGCCACCGACTTCGATCCTTCCCTGCATCCGCTCATCGCCGACACCGCACGACGCCACCCGGGGCTGCGTCTGACGCGTACCGACGAGGTGTTCGATGCGCTCGCGTGTGCGATCATCGAGCAGAAGGTGACCGGCATGCAGGCTTTCGGCGCGTGGCGCTGGCTGATCTCGCGGTTCGGAGCACCCGCTCCCGGTCCCACCCCGCGGCCGATGTTCGCCGCGCCGTCCCCCGACCAGTGGCATCGCATCCCGTCCTGGGCCTGGCATCGTGCCGGCGTCGAGCCGCCCCAGTCGCGCACCATCGTGCGTGCGGCCGAGCGCGGAGATCGCATCTCCCGAGCCGTCAGAGCCGCCGCCTCGGGAGATGACCGAGACCGCGTGCTCACGAGCCTTCCCGGCGTGGGGGTCTGGACGTCGGCGGAGACGCGCATCCGCGCGCTCGGGGATCCGGACGCGGTCAGTATCGGCGACTACCACCTCGCCCATGAGGTCGGCCACGCGCTGACGGGCGCACGCACCGATGACGCCGGGATGATCGAGCTCCTCGCGCCGTGGGCCGGACAACGACAACGCGTCGTCCGCCTCATCCATGCGAGTGGTGTGCAGGAACCGCGCCGGGGGCCCCGTCTCGCACCCGAAGACCATCGCCGCCGCTGACGTCGGCACCTAAGCTGGTGCCATGTCCCGTTCCATGCTGCGCATCCTCGTCACCGTCGGCCTGCTGATCGTCGGCGTCGTGATCGGGCTGATCTTCCAGAACGTCTGGCTCGGCGTCCTGCTCGCGGCCATCGTGTGGCTCGGCTGGTTCCTCGGATACGAATCGCGCCGAGGGAACAACGCCGGCGTCAACAACGAGGACCACGGCATCGAGCTCTGAGTGGTCGCCCCGACTCAGTAGTAGACGGCGAGCGGGCCCGACGGTCCGTCGACCACGCGCACCGGGGTGTCGAACACCCGCGTGAGCACGTCGTCCGTCATGATCGCCGCCGGCGAGCCGAACTCCACGACCGCACCGTCTTTCATCGCGCAGATGTGGTCCGCGTAGTGCCCGGCGAAGTTGATGTCGTGCAGCACGATCACGATGGTGCGCCCGAGTTCCTCCGCGGCCCGGCGCAGATGCTTCATCATCTGCACGGCGTGCCGCATGTCGAGGTTGTTCAGTGGCTCGTCCAGCAGCACGAACTCGGTGTCCTGGGCGAGGACCATGGCGACATAGGCGCGCTGACGCTGCCCGCCGGAGAGCTCGTCCAGGTAGCGCCCCTCCAGAGCGCCGAGGTCGAGGAAGTCGATCGCCTGGCTGATGATCTCCTCGTCGGCCCGGTTCAGCCTGCCCTTCGAGTGCGGGAAGCGCCCGAAACCGACCAGCTGGCGAACGGTGAGGCGGGTGACGAAGTGATTCTCCTGACGGAGGATCGACACCACCTTCGCCAGATCCTTCGATCTCGTCGAGGCCACGTCGAGCCCCGCGATCTCGATGGCACCGGCATCCATCCCGGTCAGACGCCCGATCATCGTGAGCAGCGTCGACTTGCCCGCGCCGTTCGGACCGATCAGGGCGGTGATTCCGCCGGCGGGGATCTCGAGGTCGACGGGGCCGATCGCGACCTCGCTGCTGTATTCGCGGCGGACGCCGTCGAGAGCGATCACAGTCTGCCCTTTCTGAGGATGACGATGAGGAACACGGTGCCCCCGACGAGCTCGATCAGGATCGACACCATCCCCTGCGCGTAGAAGATGTTCTTCATCACGAAGTAGGCCCCGGCCAGGATCGTGAAGGCCGTGAGCACCGCGACGGGGAAGATCAGCCGATGGTCGTGCGTATCGGCGAACTGGTAGGCGAGCGTCGCCACCAGGAAGCCGAGGAACGTCATCGGTCCCACCAGCGCCGTGGAGGTGGCCATCAACACGGCGACGAGGAACAGCACGATGAACAGTTCGCGGCGATGATCGACGCCGAGGGAGCGCGCAGCGTCCGGGCCGAGTGCCATGAGGTTGAGCCGGCGCGAACGGAGCCACAGCAACGCAGACGCCGCGACGACCAGCGGGATCGCCAGCGGGAGGTACGAGGGGTCGGCATTGGACACGTTGCCGAACAGACGCGCGGCGAGCACGTCGAACTCACTGGGTGTGAGCAGGCGCTGCATGAACGTCGCGATCGCCCCGAGGCCGCCTCCGATCACGATGCCCACCAGGAGCATGATCTGCAGATTGCCGTAGCGTCCGGACAACAGCCAACCGTAGAGGGCGACGGCGAGACCGACCATGATCGCGACCTGGATCGCGAACTGCCCGATTCCCTGGATCGCCACGATCCCTGCCACTCCGAACAGGTACACGGTCGAGGTCTGCACGACTCGATAGAGCGATTCGAACCCCATGATCGACGGCGTGATGATGCGGTTGTTGGTGACGGTCTGGAAGCTCACCGTGGCGACGGCCTGAGCGACCGCGACGAGGGCCATCACCGTGACGTCGGTGGCGCGATGCTGCGCGATCCGCCAGAACCCGGTGGAGCCGACCGGCATCGGATTCGCCCAGGCGAGCAGACCGAAGCCCGACCCTGCCGCGAGGACCAGGAGGATCCCGAGCACCACGGCGTAACGCCGGCGCGCACCTGGGGTCGTGAACGAGCCCGCCGACCGGAGCGCACCGGCGGTCGCCACGTCGCCCGTCCCCCCGCTAGCCACGTCGACGCTGCCTGAGCAGGAGAAGGACGAACACCACGGCGCCGACCACCCCGAGGATCAGCGACACCGGCACTTCGAACGGCATGATGATCGTGCGTCCGATGATGTCGCACACGGTGACGATCGCTATGCCGAGCAGGCACACCCACGGAAGATTGCTGCGCAGATCGTCGCCGCGCACCATCGAGACGATGTTCGGCACGATCAGCCCCAGGAAGGGCAGATTGCCGACGACGACGGTGACGACGCCGGTGGTGACCGCGATCAGCACCGTCCCGAGCAGGATGATCCTGTTGTAGTTCACGCCGACGTTGGTGGCCACTTCCTCGCCGAGCCCCGCGATGGTCAGCCGATCGGCGACGATGAAGACGATCACCCCGATGACAGCCACGATCCAGAGCATCTCGTACTGACCTCGCATCACCGAGGTGAAGCTGCCCGCGAACCAGACGCCGATGATCTGCAGCGAGTTGGTGGCCAGCGCGAGGTACGTCGACAATGCGCCGACCACGGCCCCGAGCATGATGCCGACGATCGGGACGATCAGGGACGACTTGAGTGCCACCCGGCGCAGGAACGCGAAAAACACCATCGTGCCGATGAACGCTGCGAGCACCGCGCCGGCCATCCGGAGGGGAAGCGACGGCTGCGGCACGAGGATCATGACCATCAGGAGCCCGAGGCCGGCCCATTCGGTGGTGCCGGTGGTCGTCGGTTCGACGAAGCGGTTCTGGGTGAGCAGCTGCATGACGAGGCCCGCCATGGCCATCGAGGCGCCGGCGAGGACCAGGGCGATCGTGCGGGGCACTCGGGTGATCTGGAACATCTGCGCGCCGTCGTCCGCGCCGGTGACGTCGTACACACCCGTGAAGAGCGAGATCGCGAGCAGGACGACGACGATGAGCACGCCGATGAGCAGTTTCACGTCGAAGAGCCGCCCGGCGTAGCGGGGCGGCGGAGCGATGTCGGTGGAGACCATGATGATGGGGCGGCGGCACCCGGATCGTCCGGATGCCGCCGCCGTACCTCAGTTCTTCGCGCTCTTCTCGAGGGCGTCGGCGAGGTCGTCGAGGAACGTCGTGTACGTCTGGATGCTCTCGTTCAGGTACGTGTCGGTGGGCATGTACACGATCTGCTTCTGCTTCACAGCGGTGACGCCGGCGAGCGCCTCGGAGCTCTCCAGGATCTCCGCGGCCTGCACGTAGTCGGGGGTGTCGGCCGCGAAGACGGCGTCACGGTCGAGCACGAGGATCCAGTCGGGGTTCGAGGCGGCGATCGCCTCGACCGAGATGTCATCGCCCTGGTGGTCGTCGGTCGCGTCGTCGACCTCGAGCGCGGGGGTCAGGCCGAGCATGTCGTAGATCGGTCCGAGCGAGCGTCCGACGGTCGGGGCGAGGTAGCCGATCTGTCCGCCGGAGGTGTTCACGGCCATGACGGTGTCGGCATCGTCGTACGCCGCCTTGGCGCGCTCGACAGCGGCGTCGAAGTCGTCCACGAGCTTCTTGGCTTCGTCCTGCTTGCCGAAGATCTCGCCGAGGACGGTGACCTGGCGCTTGAGCTCGTCTCCGAAGGGCTCACCTTCGCGCGGCTCGAGGTCGACGATCGTGGCGTCGGGGACCAGATCGGCGATCGCGGCGTTGTGCTGAGTGAACCGCTGGCCGCTGATGATCAGGTCAGGCTCGACGGCGACGACCGCTTCGAGGTCGGGCTCGCTGTGCAGTCCGATGTCGACGATCGCGTCGTCCTTCACGTACGACACGGTCTCCGGCATGAGCGCGACGGCCCCGGCTGAGAGCTCGACGTCCCAGTCGGAAAGCGTCTGGAAGGTGCGGTTGTCGAGCGCGACGACGGATGTGGGAGGCGTCGCGATCTCGTGCGTGCCGGTGTTGTCCTCGATCGTGACGGTCGCTGCTGCGGGTTCGGTCTTCTCCGGTTCCGCCGAGCCACCGGAGGTGCAGCCGGCGAGGGCGAGGAGGCCGACGAGAGCGGCGCTCGTGGCGGTGAGGGTTCTGGGCACGGACATGGAGAGACTCCTGTTCTGCGGGATCGATGCGCACGCTGCGGCGCCGGAAGCCGAGAGTGGAGGGCGACTCCCCTCGGCACATTTAGGTTAGCCTTACTTTATGAGCGATACGAAATCCGGTTTCTCGATCGAGCGTCGCGGCCTCGAGCTGCGCTTCCGCAACGTCACCTTGAGCGCCCGCGAGTGGCTGGCCCCCGACTTCGTGCGTGTGCGCCTGACGGGCTCCGATCTCGCCGGCTTCGACTCTCCCGGCTCCGACGACCACATGCGCCTGTTCTTCCCCGCGGGCCCCACCGAATCCGTCGAGGAGCTCCGAGCGTCACCCAGCCGCGAATACACACCGCTCGCCTGGGGCGAGGACTGGCTCGACGTCGAGTTCGCCGTGCACGGTGACCAGGGCGTCGCCGCGCCGTGGGCGGCGACGGCACCGCTCGGATCGACGATCGGTGTCGGCGGTCCCCGCGGAGCGGCCGTTCTGTCCGGTGAGCCCGGCTCGTGGCTGCTCGTGGGCGACGAAACCGCTATTCCGGCGATCCGTCGCTTCGCCGCACTGATCCCCGACGGCACGCCCGCACGCATCGTGATCGAGACCGTGAACCCCGGCCGAGAGGTCGACATCGACGCGCCCGTCGACATCGAGTGGCTGCATCGTGGCGAGGCGCCCTCCGGTTCCGCCCTCATCGCCTTCCTCGAGGGGCTGACCGCCGAGCACGCGATCGGTGCCGACCCGTTCGTCTTCATCGCCGCCGAGCAGTCGATCGTGAAGCCCGGCCGAGCGCTGCTCGAGCGCTGGAGCGTCGACACCGCGAAAGCCGTCGTGAAGGGTTACTGGAAGCGCGGCGAAGCCGAATACCACGCCCCGCACTAGTACGACGTCGGCGGTTGCTGGAAGACTCGACCCATGGCTCTTCTGGATCATCTGGGCATCACCGTCGCCGACCTCGAGCGCGGACGGGCGCAGTTCCACCCCGTGCTCACCGCTCTCGGATATCAGAGCGGGGGCGCGAACGATCATTCGATCTCATGGAACAACGGCGACGAGACCGAGATCATCCTCTACACCTGGGATGAGGACTCCGCTCCGCATCAGCATGGCCGCATCGGCTGGCAGCACATCGCCTTCGCGGTACCGACGCGCGAGCAGGTCGACCGCCTGCACGCGGTCGCGGTCGACGCCGGCTGGACAGCCGTCCGCGAGCCCAAGGAGTATCCGCGCTACTCGGAGAGCTACTACGCCGCGTTCGTCGAGGACGCGGACGGCATCCGGGTCGAGTTCATGCACAACCCGCCCCGTGAGACAACTTGACTCCCGGGCGTGTCGCGCCCTAGTGTGGCAAAGCTGTGCCGATCGGCGCAGCACACCAGCCGAGGAGCACGACGGATGACCGCGCAGCGGAACCTTCCCCAGGCAGCGGTGTTGCCGCTTCAGCAGAAGCGCAATGACCGCTACGAGTCGTACCCTCCGGCACGCGCCGTGTGACAGCATCCGCTCTCGCAACGCCCCGTACCGTCAGGTCCGGGGCGTTTTCCGTTGGAGACTCCTCTGACCTGTGGCTGGACATCACCACAAGGAAAGGAATCATGGAGAGGCTCTCCGCACGGCTGCTGTCGTGGGCGTCCCTGATCGACGAGAAGACACTCGCTCAGGCGCACACCACGGCCCGCATGCCGTTCATCCACCCGCACCTGGCACTGATGCCGGACGCGCACCTCGGCAAGGGGGCGACGGTCGGCTCGGTCATCCCGACGCTCGGCGCGATCATCCCCGCCGCCGTCGGCGTCGACATCGGCTGCGGGATGATCGCCGTTCGTACGCCGTTCACGAGGAGCGACGTCGACGGTCGTCGGCTCGCCGACCTCCGGGAGCAGATCGAGCGCGCCATCCCCCTGTCGGCCGGCCGGTACAACCGCAAGGTCGTGGCCACCGCGGAACCGCGCATCACCGAGCTGGAGCAGCTCGCCGAGAAGAACGGCTTCGACCCGGCGCAGTACGCCGGGAACTGGCGTCTGCAGTTGGGCACGCTCGGTTCAGGCAACCACTTCATCGAGGTGTCGGTCGATGAGCTCGATCGGGTCTGGCTGTTCCTGCACTCGGGCTCGCGAGGCGTCGGCAACAAGATCGCCGGGCACCACATCGCCGTCGCCCAGCGGCTGGCGAGGCAGTGGTGGATCGACCTTCCCGACCCCGACCTGGCATACCTGGTCGAGGGCACACCGGAGTTCACCCGCTACATCCGGGAGCTGCGGTGGGCCCAGCACTTCGCGCTGCTGAACCGGGAGGAGATGATGGATCGCGTCATCCGGCAGGTGTCGGAGTTCCTCGGAACCCCGGTCGACGAACAGGAGCGCATCAACTGCCACCACAACTTCACCGAGTCGGAGAAGCACTACGGGAAGCAGGTGTGGGTGTCACGGAAGGGAGCCATCCAGGCGGACGCCGGTCGACCGGGCCTCATCCCCGGGTCGATGGGGACCGCCTCTTACGTGGTGGAAGGGCTCGGCGACCCGCAGTCGCTGAACTCCTCCCCGCACGGTGCCGGACGGGAGTACTCCCGCTCGGCGGCGCGGCGGACCTTCACGCACGACCAGCTGCGAGAGGCGATGACGGGCATCGAGTTCCGTGACACCGATGCCTTCATCGACGAGATCCCGCAGGCGTACAAGCCGATCGACCAGGTGATGGCGGATGCCGCCGGACTCGTATCGATCCGGCACACGCTGCGGCAGATCGTCAACGTGAAGGGCGACTGAGCAGGACCGGGCGGTGGGATCCCACCGCCCGGTCTCCTCTCCACCTCTTCCCCGCGAGTTCCCCGCGAGATCCGCGGGCGGATCGTCTTCTCCTGCTCCGACACGTCAGAGGCCGGGTTATCCCCCTCTCGTGCGCGACCGATATCTTCGGCTCCCGTGCTCTGGCAGGCTTGCCGAATCGATGCGACGATGAGGAAGTGGGATTCATGAATGACGCGCAGATCTGGACGATGATCGGATCGTTCACCGTGCTGATGTTCAGCACGCTCACGGTCGTCTCGACCCTGTTCGTCCGGATCATCCGCAGTGAGATCGGCGGTCTGCGCACCGAGATGAACGCGCAGATCGGCGGTCTGCGCACCGAGATGAACGGGCAGATCGGCGGTCTGCGCACCGAGATGAACGCACGATTCGATGCCGTGAACAACCGCATCGATGGGCTCGACCGCGACGTGCAGGCGATCGTGAAGCGCACGTTCGGTCTCGACCGCGACGGATGACGACGCTTCGAGACCACGCTTCGGTTGCCCCGCCCGACCGGTATGACGCCTATCCGGAAGTACCCAACGGCACCGCGATCCTGCTCCTCGCGGGGTCGAGTGGGCGCGTGGAGGCAGAACGGGCCGACCTGTTCGCACGGCACGGGGCCCGGGTCCGCGCCATCCGCTGGTTCGGGGGTGCGGGTCAGCGCCCCTCACCCCACGAAGTGCCGATCGAGCTGTTCACGGATCAGCTGGACCTCCTGCGGCACGATGCCGACCGCGTCGCGATCTTCGGAACGTCGTTCGGTGCGGAGGCTGCCCTGGTCACCGCGTCCCTTCACCCGGTCGACGCGACGGTCGCGGTCGCACCGTCATCCGTCGTCTGGGCGGGGTTCGCCGACGGGGACTGGTCGTCGCACTGGACCTGGCAGGGGGCTCCGCTCCCGGCTGTCCCGTTCGACTCGTCGTGGTCGCCGTCGACCGAACCGCCCGAGTACCGGTCCCTGTACCAGTCGAGCCTCGATCGCGCTCCTGACGCCACTGCAGCCGCCACGATCCGCTCAGAGAGCATCCGCGGCGTCGTCGTGCTCATCGCGGGAGGCGACGACCGTGTCTGGCCGAGCGACCGGTTCGCCGCCGAGGTCGTCGAGCGCCGCAGAGCGAACGGACGGGAGACGACGCTGATCACGCACTCCCCCGCCGGGCACCGGATGATCCTGCCCGGCGAGTCGATCGCCACCGGTGGAGTGACGATGGCACGAGGAGGCTCACCGTCGGCTGACGCGGAACTCGGTTCCCTCGCGTGGCCGCAGATCGTGCACGCACTCGGGCTGCGCGCCTGAGCGTCAGAGGGCCGAGGCCGCCTCGGTCTCGACAGATCGGTCGGTGAACGCGGTCTTCGGGACGAACACGAGGATCACCGCGGCCACGAGGGCGGTCACCCCGCAGACGATCCACACCGTGAAGTAGCCCGCGAGCGAGCCGGCCGTTCCCTCGGTCGCACCTGCCGTGCTCGCGACCCCATGCAGGAGCGCGATGCCGAACACGCACGAGGCGATCGCGCCGCCGACGGTCTTCACCGAGTTGGTGAGCCCCGTCGCGACACCGGTCTGCGTGGCCGGAGCGGCCGATGCGGCAGCGGCGGGGAGCGCGGCGACCAGCGCTCCCGAGCCGAGTCCGACAACGACCATGTTCGTGATGACCTGCGCGTACGTGTCGTGGAACGGAAGGAAGAGGAGGAACCCGATGCCGACCAGCACGGACGCACCCATCAGCGTCAGGCGCGGCGTGGCCCGCCGGGCGACGGTCGGGAACAGGAGAGCCCCCGCGATCATGGCGATCAGATACACGCCGATGATCAGCGAGGTCGCGAAGCCGCTCGTGCCGAGACCGTAGCCGTAGACCGTCGGATCGGTACGCGCGAACGTCGACAGCGGAGCCTGCGCGCCGAGCACGCTGACGCCGAAGAGCCCGGCGGTCAGGAAGACGGGGCCGAGCGCCGGCGAACGGAACATCCGCACATCGATCAGCGGATCGTCGGCGCGGAGCTCCCAGAGGACGAACGGGATCACCAGCAGGACGCCGAGCACCACCACCGCCCAGGACCAGGGGTTGGTCAGGCCGCCCTCCAGCCGAAGCAGACTGAGACCCCCGGTGAAGCAGACGAGGGCGAGGGAGATGAGCACGAGGCCGACCGTGTCGAAGAGACCACCCGTCGGCTCCGGCGACTCCTTGACCCCGAACAGGATCACGAAGAAGCAGACCACGATCAGCACGGCAGGCACCAGCAGCACCACGGTGAGCGGCAGGACATCGATGAGTGCGCCACCCACGAGCGCGCCGATGATCGCCCCTCCTTCGAGCGCCGCGACGAGGAGGCCCGCTGCCTTCGCCGTGATCGAGGAACGCCCCTCCATGCGCCGCGAGCGCGACCAGATCAGAGCGATCTCCAGCGGAAGCCAGACCACGTAGAACCCCATCAGCGCCCACGCCGCGAGGAACACCGGGAAAGAGTCGGTGAAAGGCAGCACCAGAGCGGCGGCGGCGGTGACAGCGGTCGAGATCAGCAGCATCCGCTTGTGGCCGACCATGTCACCGAGCTTCGCGAACGCCGGGACCACGAGTGCCGACAGCATCAACTGCGCTCCCTCGAGCCAGTTCACATCGGCGTCGTGGATCCCCAGATGGCGCGCGATGTCGGTGAGCATCGGGGTGTAGTACCCCTGCAGCACACCGCTCGTGAACTCCACGAAGGCGAGGAAGCCCACGACGATGGCGAGGGTGCCCAGGGTGCGGGTGCGCGTCATCGCGTCTCCTGCTTCTGCTTCGGGTTCCCCGGCACACTCCGGGGGAAGGGTGAGATCACCCTAGCCGTTCGAGCAGCGCCCGGTGGAATCGCTCCCCCCGCTCCAGGGCGGCGATCTCGACGCTCTCGTCGACGCCGTGGATCGAGGCACGCTGGGCGTTCGACATGTCCAGCGGTGCGAAGCGGTAGACCGCCGGCGAGAACCGGTGGAAGTGTCGCGAATCGGTGGCGGCCATCATCACATACGGCACCGCGGGCACCCCGGGGAAAGCGACGTCGAGGGCTTCGGCGAGGAGCGCGAACTGGGCGTTGTCCGTCGGTGACTCCGGCGACGGCTCGCTCGCTTCGACGACCTCGACCGTGACGAGCGGGTCACGGATGCGCCGACGTACCCGGAACACCGTCTGCTGCGTCGTCTCGCCGAGCGCGATGCGCAGGTTGACGGTGGCGGATGCCTGAGACGGCAGCACGTTCGCCGCAGTACCGCCCGACTGCATCGTCGGCGCGACCGTGGTGCGCACGAGAGCTGCGGGTTCACCGCCGAGGGCGGCGAAGACCTGCGCGGTGAGCAGCGGGGCAGAACTCAGCAACCGCAGCAGGTGCCGAGCCGGGCCCGGAGTCTGCCCGGCCAGCTGCGACAGCATCCGCAGGATCGCCTTCGACGCCCGCGGGCGGAAGGTGGTGGGTCCGAGTCGGTCCACGGCCGTGGCGATGCGCCGGACGGCGGTCGACGACGGCGGAGCGGAGGCGTGGCCGCCGTCGCCGCGGGCCGTCAGCCGGAGTGTCATCACGCCCTTCTCCCCGACACCGATCATCGCGGCACGGCCGGGAACGAAGGGCAGGGGCGCGTCGACCACGGCACCGCCCTCGTCGACCACGAGCCACGGGACCACCCCGCGTTCGCGCAGCACCCGTGCGATCTCCTCGGCGGCGCGCCCGTACGTCTCCTCGTTGCCCCCGAAGGAGAGGTACACGTCACGGGGCGGCACGAACCCGTCGGCGAGAAGATTCTCGACCGCCTCGAGGACCACGATCAGCGGGCCCTTGTCATCCAGCGCTCCGCGGCCGTACACCGATCCGTCGGCGATCACGCCGGCGAACGGCGGATGGGTCCAGTCGTCGCTCTCGTCGACCGGGACGACGTCGTAGTGGGCCATCAGCACGACGGGCTCGTCGGAGGTCGCACCGTTCCCCTCCCAGTGGAACAGGAGGCCGAAGTCGGTGTGCCGTTCCAGACCCAGCTTCTCGTGCGTCAACGGGTAGAGCTCCGCGATCAGCGCGACGAACTCCTCGAAGGGCGCAGGTCCGCGTTCCTCGAGCTCGGCCGAGACCGTCGGTATCCGGATCATCTGCGAAAGTCGCTCGGCGATGCCCGGGCGCACGGTCGGTGTGGTCACAGTCGCCATCGTACCCAGCAGCGGGGCCGCGTTCCGGCGCGATCCGACATCACGCGTTTCGGTCGCCTGCATCGTCGATTCCGGAGAAGATGTACCGAGACGAAGGAGAACACGGATGAGGATCGCCGTCGCAGGAGGAACCGGGACCGTCGGACGGCACACCGTCGAGGCGGTGCGCACAGCGGGACACGACGCGGTCGTCCTCAGCCGGTCGCAGGGAGTCGACCTGGTGACCGGGCGGGGGCTGGACGACGCCCTGGCAGGCGCTGACGCAGTGGTCGACGTCGCGAGCATCGAGACGCTCAAGGCGAGCGCGGCCATCGAGTTCTTCACCGCCGCGACCGGAAACCTGGTCTCAGCGGCGTCGAATGCGGGAGTCGGACAGGTCGTGCTGCTGTCGATCGTCGGGATCGACCGCATTCCCTACGACTATTACGCCGGCAAGATCGCCCAGGAGAAGATCGTCGAGGCGTCGCGCGTACCGTGGACGATCCTGCGGGCCACGCAGTTCCATGAGTTCGCGGAGCAGGTGTTCGCGCGGGCGAAGTTGGGACCCGTGCACATCGCCCCGAACGCCCGCACACAGCCCGTGGCTGCGAGCGAAGTGGGCGCGCGTCTCGCAGCACTCGCCGCTGCCGATCCGCAGGGACGCGTGCGTGACTTCGCCGGCCCTCGGGAAGAGCAGTTGTCTGACATGGTGCGTGCGTTCGCGCGGCGGACGGGATTCCGCGGATGGATACCGAGACTCAACGTGCCGGGGCCGCAGATGGCCGGCATGAGAGCGGGGCATGCTCTCCCCGGTCCTGACGCAGATCTCGGACGTCAGAGCTTCGCCGAATGGCTCGCCGCCCGCTAGCGGTGCCCTTGATCCAGTCCCTCTCCACATATTGCTCCGGAACAGGCTTCTCCCCACTCGCCGCATCCAGGTTCGTGGTCTTGGCAGGATGAGATCATCCGACCAGAATGAGAGCGTGATCACGATGACCGAGCCGCAGATCTGGACCATGATCGGTGCCGTCATCGCGCTGATGTTCGGAATGGTCACGGTGGTCTCGACGCTGTTCATCCGAGTGTTGCGAGCCGAGATCGGCGGCGTGAGGTCAGAGATCGGCGGGCTCCGCACCGAGATGGTCGCGCGGTTCGAGGCCGTCGATGCGCGGTTCGAGGCCGTCGATGCGCGATTCGTCTCGGTGAACACTCGCATCGACGCCGTGGGGAGCCGTATCGAAGGCCTCGACCGTGACGTGCGCGCGCTCGTGAAGCACACCTTCGGCCTCGACCGCGGATGACCTCTCGAGGCTGATCCGACCGAGCGTGCGGCGTTCCGTCGCCTGAGCACCTCCGCCGCCTCTCGGGAACACCACGGAACAGGTGACGGTTGCATCCATGGTGGCGCGCGGCGCCCCCTGGAGGTGCACATTCAACTGACCCTGGTGTCATCGTCGTTCTGCGGCGCCTGTGCCCGGACCCGGGCCGTTCTCGCCGAGGCCGCACGATTCCTCCCCGACGCGACCGTGACCGAGTTCGACGTCGCACAGGATCCGGATGCTGCCGAGAAGCTGGATATCGGGTTCACACCGACCGTGATCATCCACGATTCCACCGGCACCGAAGTCTTCCGGGCCACCGGTGTGCCGACGGTCCCGCAGGTGCTCACCGCCGCGGTCAAGGCGCTCCCGGCCTAGGGCCGCCGTCGCTCCGGATCCCTCTTGCGGACCCTCTCGATCCGAGCGCAGACTGAGTTCCAGCGGTGCCGGTCATGACACCGTTCACACACTCCTGGAGTCTTCATGCCCGCTCTCAACCCGTATCTCTCGTTCCGCACCGAGGCCCGCACGGCGATGGAGTTCTATCAGAGCGTCCTCGGCGGTGACCTGGTGATCAACACCTTCGGAGAGTTCCCCGACATGGTGCAGGATCCGAGCCAGAAGGACCTCGTCATGCACGCCCAACTCGATGCTCCGGGCGGTCTGGTGCTCATGGCCTCCGACTCCCCCGACGGCATGCCCTACGAGAAGCCGCAGGGGTTCTCGGTGTCACTGAGCGGCAACTCCCAGGACACCACCCGCGCCGTGTGGGAGAAGCTCTCCGACGGCGCGACGATCACGATGCCGCTGGACGTGCCCCCGTGGGGCGGCCTCTTCGGCATGCTCGTCGATCGCTTCGGCATCCCGTGGATGCTGCACGGCGACCCGGAGGAGTGAGACCGCTCCGCGTCAGCGCGGCTGCACCGCCCGACAGGCGAGATGCAGCGCCAAGCGCGCTTCCGGGTCGGTCAGGTCGATGCCGAGGAGTTCCTGCACACGCCGGATCCGCACGGTCACGGTGTTGCGGTGCAGACCGAGCGCCGTCGCGGTCGCAGCGATGCCCGATTCGTGGTCGAGGTACGACGAAAGGGTGGTGAGCAGCTCTCCCCCTCCCTCCCGCAACGGTGCGAGCAGGGATTCCGCAGCGGGGACGAACGTGTCGTTCCCGGTCCAGGCGAGCAGGAGCTGCTCGAGTCCGAGGCTGTCGACGCGCACGAACCACCCTGTCGCCGATCGCGACGCCGCGATGCGCGCCGCATCCCCCGCCTCGTCGAGAGTCGCGGCGAGTCCTTCCGGTCCTCCCTGGAGCGAGCCGATGCCGGTGGCGACGGCGAAATCGCGCAGGGCACTCAGATGGAGCTCCCGCAGGGACGCGACCGCCCGCTCCACCCGGTCAGGATCCGGCGACTCCGGGAAGGTCAGCCACCCGCTCAGTCCTCGACCGGCCGTCGTCGCGTGCGCATCGCCGTCGATGGCGCTGAGCCCGGCACTGACCGTCCGCAGCAGCGAGAAGGAATCGAGTCGTCCCCTCGCCACCATCCGGAAGCCGAGGTGATGTCCACCGGTGCGCCAGCCGCGCTCGGCCATGCGCCGCTCGACATCGGCGTCGGCCGTCCCATGCAGATCGACGAAGTCGCGCAGCAGCCCGGAGGACACGGCGACGTCGTTCACTGCCGCCACCTCGTCGATCAAGATGCGTGCGGCGACCGCCGGCATCGCCACCTCGGCGGCGACGGAGAGCGACTGCACCTGTGCCTCCCCGAGTCCTCGACCGAAGAGCACGAGCCGCAACCCGGTGCGACCCGGGCTGTCCACACGCACCGACGCGGCCGCCGCATCGCCGACACCGGCCCGATCGAGCCAGGATTCGAAACCGATCGCGGCGTGCAGTCGCTCGTCGAGATGCGCACCTGCCTCCTGCAGCACTCCCGACGAGTCGATCAGCGCGGCACCGACACCGAGGTTCGCGGCGATGTGCCCCAGCAGATCGGCCAGGTCATCGGCGGCATACTCGAACGACTGCGCGACCTTGCGCACCTGGCTGAGCGTCAGCGCATCCCGCGCCTCGATCAGCATCCAGCACGCTTTCGCGAGTTGGATGGGACGTTCGACATCGAGCAGGCACAGACCGATCCGATCCGCGAGGCGGAAAGCACCGGCATCGAACGAGGCCGCTCCCGAAAGCGCCAGTCCCGTGTATCCGCGATCACGCAGCCGCCGCAACAGCGCGTCCTGCTGCCAGGTCGACGTCGGGGCGGTCGCCGTCAGGACCGCGAGCCGATCGGGCCCGCTCGCGCTCAGCTCGGACTCCCCCGCCCCTACCGTCACCGCTTCCCACGCGGCGTCCTCGGGGCCCGCGACTCTCCGAAGCCCGCCGTTCTCGCCGTGGGCGAGCAGCGCGCTCAACTGCAGTCTCTCGTTCACGCCGCGTCCAGATCGTCGAGTCCGTATGCCGAGGGCAGCACTTTCGCCCGCCGATCCGGTCGGGCATTCCACCATTCCGGCGCGGGGATGGCGAGCACCGCGACGTTCCGCGCGAGTCGAAGCTCGGTGACCTCCAGGATCTCCCGCGAGATCGCATCGATGACCACGATGATCGTCGGCGCGGATGCGACCAGACGGCCGTCGGTCAGCACGGCGAGGGTCTCGGAGCGACTGACCACCCGGTGCACGGCCCCGGCGAGCCCGCTGATCTCCACCGCGTTCACGTGGGGATCGTGCGCAGACGAGGAGACCGAGACGATGCGCCCCTCGGCGAGAAGCTCCGCCCCGAGCGCATCGGCGAGGATCGGGAGTGGAGCGGTCGCGGCGCCGAGATAAGCCCGACCGAGGTCGAGCGCATGGGCGAGGTGGCCGCCGATCGCGTGCTCCCGCAGATCGCCGACCGTGAACCCGCCCAGCACGGCGCAGCCGACCCCGCCGGCCTGGATGATCGCCGATCGGACGACACGCTCGGCATCGATCGCCCGGTGCGCCTCGACGAGCGCGACGCCATCGAAGCCCGTATCGCAGGCGAACACGAGGCCGGGGACGCGATCCACGAACAGCGACATCTGGTCGAGTCCCGGAACGGCCCGGCCGGTGCAGTCCGCATCGACCACGACATGCGACCCGGCCAGCAGCAACGGCGCCAGCCCGTTCATGCCTCCGCCTTCGAGGGAACAGACCGCCGGGACCGGATGACCGATCCACCGCTCGACGGCGTCGAGCAGCCGGGTGAACGGCGCCGCACCCGGAAGACGCTCCTCCAGCAGCATGGTCGAGCCGACGAAGGCAACCCCGAGACAGGGCGTGGAGGGGTCGAGCGCCGAGATCGGCGAGACCTCGATCGGCCAGCCCTCGGCACCGGCGAGCATCAGCTCGAGCATGGTCGTCGAGCCGCCGCCGCCGGAGCCGAGCAGCGCATAGCCGCGGGCGAGCGCCGTGAGGTCGTCGCGCTGCAGCATCATGCGCTCCAGCCTAGGGAGAAACGTCCTCACCCGCGGCCAGCGTCTCGAGCGGAACGAACTCCGCCGTGAGGCCGAACGCGGACGGGCCGAAGGCGGCGAGCGCGTCGGGTGTGCGCATCATCTCCGGTGTGGAGATGCCGAGCACCCGCACGCGCTGCCCGTAGCGGAGGCCCTCCGTCGTGATGGGCTCCGCCGTCTCGTGATCGACCACGCAGATGAGGTCGGGCACGATCGCCACCAGCGTCCCGCTCCGGTGGGCGATGAGGTTCTCGTTCTGGAAGGAGATCTCGAAGGTGTCGCCTTCGTCGGCACCGAGGGGCGCGATGACGGCTCTCCCCTTGGCGAACCCCTCGGTCGTGCGCCGCTCGACGTCGACGACCTTGCCGACGCAGAGTTCGCGCAGGTGCGGGTAGAGCGTGCTCGCCAGGGTCTCGGCGATCGCGTCGAACGGCGAGCGATGCTCCTCACGGGCGATCCGGATGGCGCGGCCCAGCGCGAGGGCCATCGAGATCGTCCGGGGAACGGCCGTCCGGCGCACGTCGGCTCCGGTCATCGCGTACTCGGCGATGTGTCCCACGCCGCCGAGTCGGATGGTGATGCCGCGGGCAAGCCACTCCATCTGGCGGTCGTCGTCTCCCGTGTCGATCACGACCTTCTCACCCCGCTCTCCCGCGAGTGCGAGGGGCGACCCGTGCACGCCGTACACGGCGAAGGTCTCCATCGACAGCTCAGGGAAGGCACGGCCCATGCCGTCGGCGTCGACCACGGGCAGCCCGGTCTCCGCCGCGACGATGAGGGGGATCATCGAGTTGATGCCCCCGCACTCGATCGGCATCGTCGCGTCCGCCTTCCGCCCGAGGTGCTCTTCGAGTGTGCGCAGGGCGAGGGTGGGCTCGGTCCCGGCGGGGATCTTCTCGATCATCACGGTCGGCGCGCCCATCTGGGCCGTCGGGATCACGAAGAGGTCGTCGGCGAGCTCGTCCGGGTCGAGGATCGTGATGCTCCCCTCCCCCAGCACGCGCTCGACCAGCATCTTGCCGATGTACGGGTCGCCCCCGCCGCCGGTGCCCAGCAGCGTCGCACCGCGGGCAAGATCGGGAAGGTCTGCGGCGGTGAGCTGCCAGCTCATGCCGCGGCTCCCCTCGAGACGAATCCTGCCGAGATGCTGCCGTCGAAGCGGTGCGCCGGCATGTCGTACCCGAAGTAGCCGGGGCCGACCATCGCGAGCGCCGCCTCCGAGTGCCAGCGCTCATCGGCGGGGGCCGCGATCACCCGCACGCGCTGTCCGTAACGCAGAGCCTCGGTCGTGATCGGCTCGCCGGATTCCCCGTCGAGCACCATGATCAGATCGGGAGTGGTCGCGAGCACAGTCCCGTCGGCCTCGGCCACGAGATGCTCGTTCTGGAACTGCAGCGTCAGCGTCGCGTCGCCGTCGCCGTCGATGCGTGCACGTCCGCGCGCGAAGCCGGTCGTGGTAGCGCGGTGCACATCGACGACTTTGCCGTCGAACAGCTCGCGCCCGCCGAGAAGCTCGACGACCGCCGCGACCGGATCGGTCTTCTCGTCGCGTGCGGCGGCGATACGCCGCCCGATCTCGATGCAGCGGGACAGCGACCCCGAGACGAGCGACTCCCGCGCGGCAGATCCCGACATCGAGAACCCGGAGATCATGACCGAGCACCCCATCTCGACACAGGCCACGCGGGCGATGCGCTCGGTCCACGAGTTGTCGACCGTCTGCAGCACGCCGGTGTTGCCCTTCTCATCGCTGAACGCGAGCGGCGATGCCGTCACGCCGTACAGCGTCGGGAGCACCATCTGCAGTTCCGGAAATGCTCGCCCCATGCCGTCGGCGTCGAGCAGCGGAAGGCCGAGCGCGGCAGCGGCGGCGATCGGGATGGTCGAGTTGACCCCTCCGACCTCGGCGCACGCGATATGGGTGATCGGACGGCCGAGGTGCACGCTGAGCGCCCTGACCGGTTCGATGACCTCGGCGAGGCTCGGGAGCTTCTCGACCATCACGGTCGGTGCTCCCATCATCGCGACGAACAGCACGAGAGCGTCGTCGGGGACCTCGTCGAGGCCGACGACCGTGACGTCGCCGGAGGTCAGCGCCTGACGAGCGAGCAGCGCTCCGATGTAGGGGTCTCCTCCCCCGCCGGTGCCGAGGACGGCAGCACCGCGGGCGAGACCGTCGATGTGCGCGGGAGTGATCGTCCAGCTCATGTCACGCTCCCATGTCGAGGTCGCCGACGGCCTTCACGCGGATACGCGTCGCGTTCCCGGGGAGATACGGGATCGGCACCTCGTCGAAGTCGATGATCGACACGGTCGACGGCTTCGCGCCCGCCGCGATCGCCTTGTCGACGGCTTCGGCGCGCACCTCGGCGATGGTCTCGTCGCGACGCCCCGGTTCGATCGCGTAGACCTTGTCGATCTCGCCGCCGACCTGCGCGATCGACGCGCCGATGGCGTTGGCGACCGCATAGTTCTCCGGGCGGTGCACGGTGCCGAACAGCGGCAGCTCATCGGGGAGCAGGATGGATCCCCCGCCGACAGCGACCACCGCGATGGGCTCGGGCGAGGTGCGCATGCGGTCGACGGCTTCGGACACGCGTTCAGCGATGCGGGCGAGCACCCGCTCGACGAATGCCGGGTCGAGGTGAGCGACCTTGCTCGCATCGCCCACCTGTGCGCGACCCGCGGCGACCGCGATGTCGGTGGCGGTCAAGGTGGAACCGCCGAAGACCAGAGCCTCGGTGGTCAGCTTGTATCCGACCGAAGCCGGACCGACCTCGGCGGTCTCCTCGTCGACGATGCTCCCGCCCCCGATGCCGAGGGAGAGCACGTCGGGCATCCGGAAGTTGGTGCGGATGCCCGCGACCTTCACCTCGTTCGCGGTCTCACGCGGGAAGCCGTTGATCAGCAGACCGATGTCGGCCGTGGTGCCGCCCACGTCGATCACGGCGCAGTCGTCGAGTCCGCTCGTGGCAGCAGCCCCGCGCATCGAGTTGGTCGGCCCGGAGGCGAAGGTCGCGACCGGGTAGCGCCGCACATACTCCTCGTCCATGAGCGTGCCGTCGTTCTGGCTGAGGAAGATCGGCGCCTCGATGCCCTGGGCGCGCACGGCGGAGGTGAGCCCGTCGACGATCTCCGATGCGAGCTCGCGCAGCGCCGCATTGATGATGGTCGCGTTCTCGCGCTCCAGCAGCCCGATGCGACCGATCTCGTGGGACAGCGAGATGGCGGCGTCCGCACCCAGCACCTCCGCGACGATCTCAGCCGCCCGCACCTCGAGGTCGTGGTTGACCGGACTGAACACCGACGAGATCGCGACCGAGCGGATGCCATGCGCCTTCATGTCCTCCGCGTGCGCCCGGATCTCGTCCGGGTCGAGCGGCGAGATCGGCCGGCCGTCGAACTCATAGCCGCCGTGGGCGAGATAGCTGCGGGCCTGCGTGGCTTCGACCAGAACCTCGGGCCAGTCGATCAGCGGCGGCAGCGCCCGCGTGGCGGGCAGTCCGAGCCGGAGGGCGGCGACCGGTGCCAGGCGGCTGGCCTGCACGAGCGCGTTGATGAAGTGCGTCGTGCCGATCATGACGGCATCGACGTCGGCGCCCTCGAAGGCGTGCCCGGCCCGCAGGTCCTCGATCGCCTGGATGATGCCACCGGTGACATCGGGGGTGGTCGAGTGCTTCACGCCCGCGAGCGTGCGGGTGCCGTCCATGAGGACTGCGTCGGTGTTGGTACCGCCGACGTCGATGCCGATATGCATGATTCTCGCTTTCCTGTGAGGGGTGTCTGTCTCAGGCGGCTCAGGCCGCTGCTGCTGCTTCGACCGAGGTGGCCTGTCGTGTCGTCGCCACACCGACGCCACGGACCCAGCCGAGCTTGCCGGCCACGATGTAGAGCACCATCGAGAGGAACAGGCTCAGCAGCGACGGGATGCCCCAGGTCACGAAGTAGCCGACCAGCGCGGAGACCAACCACACGACGATCGTCGCGGGAACGATGCGCGGAGCGGTCGTCGGAAGGGTGCCGGCGTCTCGGGTGGCGTCGAGGTCGGGGCGCCAGCGGCGCACGATGTAGTACTCGGCCACCATGATCCCGGCGATGGGCGGGAACGCGACGCTCAGCACGATCAGGAATTCGGTGAACTGTCCGAGGATGCCGACCGCGGCGAGGATCGATCCCACGACACCCAGCACGATGGTCGTCGTGACACGGTGCAGGTTCTTGCCGAACGCGGTGGAGATGAAGTTCACCAGGCCCAACGTGGAGGAGTACAGGTTCCAGTCGTTGATCTTCAGGGTGCCGGTGAGCACGATGAACAGACCGATGAAACCGACCGACGAGGTGACGATCGCGACGATGTCGCCCGTGGCGGCCGCGTGGGCGAGCAGCACGCCGGCGAGACCGATCACGAACTCGCCGAGCGAGACGCCGAGGACGGTCTGCTTGATCACGTCGGCGCGCGAGCGGTTGAAGCGGGTCATGTCACCCGTGATGATCGCACCGACGATGAGACCACCGGCGACGATGCCGGTTCCGGCCCAGACGCTCATCGTCGGTCCGGGCGCCGGTCCCGTGAGCAGCTCGCCGATGTCGTGACGGCTCAGCTCGGTGATGACCGACCAGCCGACCAGGATGAGGAACAGCGGAACGGTGATGTTCGCGAGCCACTGCATCCCGACGAAGCCGAAGGCCACGATCGCGGTGACGGCGAGGCCGAAGATGAGGCTCCAGGCCCAGACCGGCAGGGCACCGGGCATGAGGGCGTCGAGTGACTGCGCGGAGATGGCCGACTGGATGCCGAACCAGCCGATGAGGCTGATGCCGATCGCGAGGCCGACCAGCGAGGCGCCGATCTCGCCGAAGCCGGTCCAGCGTGCGAGCAGGGCGGTGTTGAGGCCCTCGCGCTGGCCGATGAAGCCGACCACGCACATGATCACCTCGAGGATGAGCGAGCCGAAGAGGAAGGCGAGGACGGCCTCGCCGAAAGTCATGCTGTAACCGAGGGTCGCGCCGAGGAGGAACTGCGAGAGGGCCGAGACCTGCCCGAATCGCTGCACGGCGATTCCGAACCAGGGTCTGCGGGCCTCGGGAGTCACTCGGGAGAGCGCGAAGTCGTCTGCGTGCGCCGTGCGTGCCATGAGGATCCTTCGGGAGGAGGGAACGGGTTGTGCGCCACAGTAGCGACGCTTCCCACACGGCCGACATGTGCATATCGCACGAGAATCACCCATGGATGTGCAGATCGCACACCACTCCCTCCGTCCACGGCCGCCGGAACATCACGACCTGACGACGAGACCCCACCCCTGCGGACATCGCCAGGGGTGGGTCTCGGCTCGAGGCGTGGTCTCGACCACCTCGCGGGTCGAGGTCGAAGGTCAGTGCAGCGCGTTGGTCTCGATGAAGGCGCGGAGCGCGTGCTCGTCGTCACCCATCTCGGTCACGTGCTGAGGCGCGTCGAGCATCTCCTGCAGCTCCGGCGCGTAGCCGAGCTCCACACCGATGGCCTCATGGATCGTCTCGGCGAACTTCTCCGGCTTGGCCGTCTCGAGCACGAGCATCGGCACACCGGGCTCGACGTACTCGCGTGCGACCTTGACGCCATCCGCCGTGTGCGGGTCGATGACCTCACCGGTCGTCTCGTACACCGCGCGGATGGTCGCCAGTCGATCCTCGTGCGTCGAGGTGCCGCTGACGATGCCGAACTCCTCCAGGAAGCGCTCCTGCTCGGCGGAGAAGTCGAAGTGGCCCTGCGCCTCGAGGTCATCCCAGGCGCCGACGACGCGGGCCGGGTCGCGACCGACCAGCTCGAAGATGAACCGCTCGAGGTTCGACGCCTTGGAGATGTCCATCGAAGGGCTCGAGGTCGCGAGGGTCTGGGCCGCACTGCGCGGCCGGTAGACGCCGGTGCGGAAGAACTCGTCCAGCACGTTGTTCTCGTTCGCCGCCAGCACGAGGCGCCGGATCGGCAGTCCCATCTGCTTCGCGAAGAACCCAGAGAGGATGTTGCCGAAGTTCCCGGAGGGCACCGTGAACGACAGCTCGGTCCAGCCACCGGCGTCCGTCGCCCGCAGCCACGCCCAGAAGTAGTAGACGGTCTGCGCCGTGATGCGCGCCAGATTGATGGAGTTCACGGCCCCCAAGTGCTGCGAGCGCTTGAAGTCGAGGTCTCCTGCGAGCTTCTTCACGAGGTTCTGGCAGTCGTCGAAGACACCATCGACCGCGATGTTGTGCACATTCGCATCGTCGAGCGAGAACATCTGCGCCCGCTGGAACGCGCTCATGCGTCCCTGCGGCGACAGCATGAACACCGCGACGCGCTCCTTGCCGCGCAGCGCGTGCTCTGCCGCGGATCCGGTGTCTCCCGAAGTGGCGCCGAGGATGTTGAGCACGGAGTCGTTGCGCTCGAGCGTGTACTCGAGCACCTGGCCGAGGAACTGCATGGCCATGTCCTTGAACGCCAGGGTCGGCCCCTCGGAGAGCCCGACCAGGGTCAGCTCGTCATCGATCGCGCGCAGCGGCACCACGCCGTCGGGGAAGTCGGCGTAGGCCGCATCCGTCATGCGCGCCAGGTCGGCGCGCGGGATGTCGGTCGCGAACAGACCGAGGACCTCGGTCGCCAGTTGCGGGTAGGTCAGGGCGCGCCACCGCTCGAGCGTCTCGCCGTCGACGGTCGGCATGGCCTCGGGCACCGCCAGTCCGCCGTCGGGCGCGAGGCCCTCCAACAGCGTCTCGCTGAACGACTGCGGCTGCATGCCGCCGCGGGTGGAGATGAACTGCACGTTGGCTCCTCGGCTCGGGACTCGGCCCGTCCATTCTCGCAGGGTGTTCCCGTCCGCGATGACGCGATGACACGAGCGGCGGCTTCCGCTCAGAAGAGAGCCGCTCAGAACAGAGAGGTCGGCAACGCACCCTCGTGTTCCAGCAGCCAGCGCTTGGTCTCGAGCCCGTGTCCCTCATCGCCGCCCGAGTACCCGCCGAGCCCATCGCCCGCGACGACCCGGTGGCAGGGCACGATCAGCGGGACGGGGTTCGCCCCCATGATCGACCCGATCCCCCGGGCCGGCACATCTGTGCCGCTGCGCGCGGCGAGTCCACCGTAGGTGATCGTCTCACCGTGGCCGACCGTCTCGTGCAGCACCGTGAGGACCGCCCGCGTCGCGACCGTCTGATCCCCGAGATCGACGGGGACGTCGAAGCGATGCAGGGTGCCCGCGAAGTACGCGGCGAGCTGGGCGAGCGCCTCGGCGAGCAGCGGATCGGAGGTGGCGTCTGACGGCGCCAGGCTCCCTTCGGGCGGAGTCGATCGCCGCGTGACGCGGGTGATCGCCGCACCGTCGCTGACGACGCCGATGACGCCGACCGGGGTCGCGAGCGTTGCGAAGGCGGGCATGCGTCGAGGGTACCTCTCGACAGCGACAGCGACAGCGATCGTCCGCGGCACTCTGCGGACGGGTATGGCGCCAGGACGCATCGGGGGGCGAACCTGGACCTACCGAAACCGCAGAGCACGGGAACGCCACCTCGATGACAAGGAGCACCACATGAGCACCACCACGGCTGCGCTCGACCTGCCCGACGTCCGTCTCCACTACGAACTCCGCGGTGAAGGACCGCTCCTCGTCCTGATCGGCGCCCCCATGGACGCCGATGCCTTCGCCCCGTTCGCCGTCGAACTCGCGACCGATCACACGGTGCTCACATCCGACCCGCGCGGCGCCAAGCGGAGCATCCTCCACGACCGTTCCCGGGGTTCGAGCCCCCAGCAGCGCGCCGACGATCTCGCGGCACTCATCGCCCACGTCGATCGCGGACCGGCGGTCGTCTTCGGATCGAGCGGCGGCGCGGTGACCAGCCTGGCGCTCGTGCAATCGCATGGAGACCTCGCGTCCACGGTCATCGCCCACGAACCCCCGCTGCTCGAGCTGCTCCCCGACCGCGTCGAGCAGCGTCGTCTCACCGACGAGCTCACCGCGGCAGCCCTCTCGGGCGACCGCGTCGGCGCCTGGCGGCTGTTCTTCGCGCAGGCGAACATCCCGATGCCGGAGGAGATGCTCATCCAGTGGTTCGGCGGCGAGGTTGATCCGCAGCATCAGGAGGACGAGCAGTTCTGGTTCCAGCACGAGCTGCCGGCCAGCGTGCGCTGGGAGCCCGACGCCGAGACTCTGCGGGCACGGGCGGACGACCTCGTCCTGGGTATCGGCGAGGAGTCGGTCGACCAGCTCTGCGAGCGCACGACGACGGCACTCGGTGCACAGCTCGACATCGAGCCGACCCGTTTCCCCGGCGACCACACGGGATTCGTCGATCATCCTGCGGAATTCGCGGCCCGCCTGCGCGAGGTCCTCGCGCACTGAGGACGACGTGACGGACGCGGCCGTCGAGCCCCTTCAGCGCTCGACGGCCTCAGCGCGTCATTCCCGCGAGACCTGGCGCCAGAGCGCGGCCCAGTGCTCCGGATGCAGATCACGAGGAAGACTCCGGCCGGTCACCCCGGCAGCCGCCACCACGCGTCGTGCTCGAGACATCGGGATCCGCGCCGCACCCGCGACGACGGCGGGCAGACTGCCTCCCCGCCCCGTGAACATCAACCGAACGAACTCCTCGTACGCTCGCCGATCGGAGACAGGGACGAGCGGAGAACCACGTCGGGTGATCGCGAGCAGGCCACCGTCCACACTCGGCTGCGGCGAGAAGCCCCACGCCGGCACCCGCCCCTCGAGGGAGAATTCGAACCACGGCGCCGACTGCGCGGTCATCATGGTGCCACCGCCGACGCCTGCCCGCTTGCGCGCCACCTCCCACTGCGTGAGCAGCACCGCCTCGTTCCAGCGACCGCGCGAGAGCAGGCGCCGCAGGATCGGCGTGGTCACGTGGAACGGGATGTTGCCGACGACCACCTCGGCATCGAGCGGATGACGTGTGGCGTCGGCGATCTCGATACGGATGCCGGGCAGCGTCGCGCGCAGTCGGTGCACGCGGTGCTCGTCGATGTCGATCGCGGTGAGCGGCCTGCCCAGCTGTGCGAGAGCGCGGGTCAGGGCGCCGTCACCGCAGCCGAGCTCCAGGATCGAACCGGACGTCTGGCGGACGAGGCCGGAGATGCGGGTGAGGGTCGGACGATGGGTGAGGAAGTTCTGGCCGAGTTCGTGACGGCCACCATGGATCGAACGAGGCATGAGTGCGCTCCAGAAGAAGAATCGGAGCACCTCGGAGGGGGGAGGACGCGAAGAGGCGTCGCTGAGGACTGCCCGTCCCGAGGTGCGATGACATCTCGGTGGACGGCGCGCAGATGCGTGCGATGAGCGAGCGCGCCGTCAGGCGCGGCGGTCGCGGAACACGAGGTTGCGCCCCATCACGGGCGCTGCGCATATCGTTCCCATGCGCATCAGCATATCGGCCGTCAGATCCAGCCGCGCTCCTCGGCGACGAGAACAGCCTGCTGACGGGTGCCGACCGCGAGCTTTCCGAGGATGACGGAGATGTGGTTGCGCACCGTCCCCGGGGCGAGAGCGAGCGCTCGTGCGATCTGCCCCGTCGTCTCCCCACGCCGACCGGCACGCAGCACGTCGAGTTCACGGTCCGTCAGCGGTGAGCGCTCGTCGCTCAGGGCATCGGCGGCGATCTCGGGATCGACGTAGCGAGCCCCCGCCGCGACCCGGCGGATGACGGCGGCGACCTCGTCGGCCCCACGGGACTTCGGCAGGAAGCCGGAGACACCGGAGGCCAGGGCACGGCGCAGCACGCCTGGACGCGCGTGACGGGTGACGACCACGCACCGCGTCGCGATCGCCCTGTGCAGCTTCTCGGCCACCTGCACGCCGTCGAGCCCGGGCATCTCGAGGTCGAGCAGGCATACATCGGGCTGAAGTCGCAGAGCCTCGACGACCGCCTGCTCGCCGTCCTCGCACTCGGCGATGACCTCGATATCGTCTTCCAGCCGGAGGAGGGCTGCGAGCGCGGAGCGGATCATCGCCTCATCGTCGGCGATCAGCACACGGATCATCGTGTCTCCTCCGACCGCGCCGGGACCGTCACGACCACCACGAACTCGTCCGCGTCCCGACGCACGTCGAGCGTGCCGTCGACCTCTTCGACGCGCCGACGGACGCCATCCAATCCGGACCCGTCATGCTCGTCGACCGCGCCGGGCACGACGTCGTTGGCGATCTCGTATCGCCACGTGCCCGCGACGCGCGTGAGCACGAGGCGTGCGCGTTCCCCGCCGCCATGGCGCAGCACGTTGGTCGTCGTCTCACGGATGACCGGGCCGAGGGCCGATGCCGGTGCGGAGTCGGCATCCGCACCGATGGCGGCGTCCACCTCGAGCCCGGCCGCGGTCAGCAGGTCGCGGGCGTTGGCGAGTTCATCGCCGAGAGGCACCGAGCGGAAGCGCGTCGCGAGGTCCCTGGTCCCCTGACGCGCCTCGTCGACGCTGACCCGCGCGGCGCGCAGCTGCTCCATGCCGGCATCCGGATCGCTCGGCAGGAGACGCTCGGCGAGTTCGAGCTGCAGCGCGATGACCTGGAGATGGTGACCCTGCAGGTCGTGCACGTCGGTCGCGACCCGCAGCCGCTCCTGGGTCGCGGCGAGCTTCGCCTCCGAGGTGCGGGCGCGGTCGAGGGTGACGAGCACATCCCACCACCACAACGAGCTCACGGTCATCACGGGGAAGAGTGCGGTGTAGATCACGGCCACCCACCACGCGAGCACCGCACCGAAGGCGTGAGCGGAGGAGTCGACGGCGGCCAGCACCAGCAGGAGCAGCGTTCCCGCCACGACGACGCGGATGCGGATGCCTCGCGGCCAGTTCAGGAGCACCACCGACTGGACGATCGGCATCGCCGCGAGCTGCCAGCTCCCGGCAAGCGTCCCGGCGACGGTGCCGTACGCGACGGCGATGAGCAGGGGGACGGCGATGCGCCTCCAGCGGAATCCCGGCACCGCGTCGACACGGTGGCGGTAGTCGAACAGGAGCAACGCCGTCGATGCGCACCACACCAGGCCGCCGACGGCGACCACGAGGATCAGCGGACCGTTCTGACCTTGCGCGGCGAGGATGCCCGTCCACGCGAAGACCAGCATCACCTGGAGGAACATCACGGCGGTCACGGTGTACCACCACGTCGCCGTGATACCGCGAGACAGTTGTCTCGCCCCCGGACTCGGTTCGACGGGGGCGAGGGGCTCGACGCGGCTGCTCACGCTCCCACGATAGGGCCGTGACAGTTGTCACGGATGCGTCGTGCGATCCGCCCGGGAAGCGATGACGGGCCGACACTGCCGCCGAACGGAGCACTCGGCTGGACTGGAGTCATCGCGGCGGAGACTCCGTTCGCACCGACAACCGGGAGCATCCCTTGAACCTCATCGAGACCTTCCAGAACCTGGTCGCCCAGGTCCCCGAGCTCGTGCAGCCGCTCATCGTCGCCCTCGCCGGCGCGATCCCCTTCATCGAGGGCGAAGGGGCGGTGAGCATCGGCATCATCGGCGGCATCTCTCCGGTGATCGCCGCGATCGCCGCGATCGTGGGCAACTTCCTCTGCGTCCTGGTGGTGGTGCTCGTCAGCTCCGGAGCCCGACAGGCCGTCGTGAACCGTTCGCGCGCCAAGACCGCGGCGCTCGCCGGTGCCGGCGGCGGCACGATCGACGAGCCGGCCGCGGATGCGGCCGAGACGGGCCGCGGCACCGCGCGTCGCGAGAAGTTCCAGCGTGCGTTCGAGCGCTACGGCGTTCCCGGGGTCAGCCTGCTCGGACCGCTCCTGCTGCCGACGCAGTTCACCGCGACCATGCTCGCGGCTTCCGGCATCGGCAGGGCGCGCATCCTCTTCTGGCAGGCTCTGGCCATCATCGGCTGGACCACCGTCGTGGCCGTCATCGTCGGAAGCGCGGTGTACGCGATCCGCTGAGACCCTCACAGAAGATCCTGAATTCAGGTGTTCTTGAATTCAGGATTTTCTGTACAGTAGTGGCGTGACCACTGCTCTGGCCTCCCTCACCCACACGGCCGCCGTCGCCCGCCTCGGGCATGCGCTGTCGGACTCCACCCGCGCCGGCGTCCTGCTGGCGCTGCGCGAAGCACCGCGCTACCCCGCCGACCTCGCGGACGTCCTCGGCGTCTCGCGGCAGGCGATGTCGAACCACCTCGCCTGTCTCCGCGGATGCGGGCTCGTCGAGAGCGTTCCGGAGGGACGCCGCAGCAGCTACCGGCTCGCGGATCGCCACCTCGCTCCGGCCCTCGACATGCTCATGCGGGTCACCCTCATCGTCGAGCCGGACTGCTGCTCGGGCGAAGGCTGCACCTGCTGATGACCGCCACGGCAACCGCGGCGCGCCGCGACACCCTCCACCGCCGCATCCGCCTGATCGTCGGCATCACGATCGGCTACAACCTGATCGAGGCGGTCATCGCGATCGCCGCCGGCTCCGTCGCCTCATCCGCCGCGCTCATCGGCTTCGGGCTGGACTCGACGATCGAGGTGCTGTCCGCGGCCGCCGTCGCCTGGCAGTTCACCCGCCGCGATCCGGAGCGCTGGGAGAAGCCGACCCTGCGGGTGATCGCCGTCGCCTTCTTCGCGCTCGCGCTCTACGTGACAGCCACCTCCGTGGCCGCGCTCGTCACGACCGAGCGGCCCGAGCACAGCACGATCGGTATCGTCCTGACCGCGGTCAGCGTCGCCGTCATGCCCTTCCTGTCCCTCGCGGAACGACGTGCGGGCAAGGAACTCGGATCGGCCACCGCCGTCGCGGACTCGAAGCAGACGCTCATCTGCACCTATCTCTCCGCCGCCGTGCTGATCGGGCTGATCGCCAACTCGCTGCTCGGATGGTGGTGGGCGGATGCCGTCGCCGGTCTCGTGATCGCCGCCTTCGCGGTGCGCGAGGGCATCGAGGCGTGGAAGGGCGATGCCTGCGCGACCTCGGTGGGGATGCTCCTCGACGACGAGGACGCGCACGACCACGACCACCACCACCACCACCACGACGACTGACCACTGACGCGCACAACGCCTAGGTTGGGGAGATGGATGCCGCTCCCCTCCCGCCCGCAGACCTGCGCGGACGCACAGTGCTGGTCACCGGCGCGAACGCCGGCATCGGATACTGGTGCGCCGAACAGCTCGCCGCCCGGGGCGCACGCGTGCTGTTGGGCTGCCGCTCCCCCGAACGTGCGCAGACCGCGGTCGCCGCGATCCGAAGCCGGGTTCCGGCTGCCGACCTGCGCGTGCGGGGGCTCGACCTCGGCTCCCTCGACAGCATCGCCCTGGCCGCAACGGGGGTGGGCGAGCGACTCGATGCGGTCATCTGCAACGCGGGGGTGAAGGCGGCCGACCGCTCGGCGCGCACGAGCGACGGCCTCGACCTCATGGTGGGCACGAACTTCCTCGGTCATTTCGCACTCGTGGCCCAGCTCGAGCCCCTCCTCGCCCCGGATGCCCGCGTGGTCGCCGTCGGATCGATCGCGCACCGATTCGCACACCTCGATGCCGCCGCCCTCGATGCCGCCAGCCTCGACGCACCGTGGAGCGGCTCCTCGCTTCGACAGTACGGAAGGTCGAAGGCATCGTTGATGGCCTTCGCCTTCGAGCTCGCGCGACGCTGGTCGGGTTCCTCTCGCGCGGCGGTCTGCGCACACCCGGGCTATGCGGTCGATCCCCTCACTCCCCCACGACTGGGCCTCGCCGAGGTCTCCGGCTTCGTCCGTGCCGTGGCCTCCCCGACCCGAGCACTCGTGCAGGGCAAGGACGGCGGGGCCCTCCCGATCGTGCATGCCGCGACCGCCTCGGAGGTCGTCGACGGCGACTACTGGGGTCCGGGCGGACTGCTCGAGTTCCGCGGAACGCCGACACGGGTGACCGCATCGGACGACGTGCGCTCCGCCGCGGTCGGGGCGCAGCTGTGGACCGCGGCAGAGCGCCTCACCGGGGTGCGTTTCCCGACATGATCCGGGCCGCTATGTCCGACCCCCGCGGCAGGATGAGCCCATGATCACACTGCTCTCTGCCCCGTCGAACCTCGGCCTGCGCCCGCCGGAGCGCGGGAGCGTGCCGGGCGCGGCGAAGGCGCCGGAAGCGCTACGCGATGCCGGCCTCTTCGCGCGCTTCGTCGAACGCGGTGCCTCCGACTCCGGCGTCGTCCTCGCCGGCCGCTACGTCGATGACGACGACACCCGGCCGGCCGGCCGCGTGCGCAACGAGAGCGCGATGATCGACCACTCCCAGCGCCTCGCCACGCGCATCGGCGCGGCCATCGACCGCGGCGAGGCTCCCCTTGTGATCGGCGGCGACTGCGCGATCCTCCTCGGAGCGGGTCTCGCGACCGCACGCCGCGGCGGTGTCGGCCTCGTGCACATCGACGGCCATACCGACTTCCGCCACCCGGGCAACAGCGACGAATGCGCGAGCGTGGCCGGGGAGGCCCTCGCCGCCGCGGTCGGCGCACACTGGCCGTCGATCGCCGACATCGACGGGCTCGCGCCCTACTTCCCGTCCGCGCACACCGCGCACATCGGTCACCGCGCCGACGATGAGGATCAGGACGAGGTACGTGGCATCCTCGGCAGCGTCACGCCCGCCGCCGATGTCACCTCTCTCGGAGCCGCTCGCGTGGGTGCAGAGAGCGCCGCCGTCGCCGGTCCCGCGTACTGGCTCCAACTCGACGTCGACGTGCTCGACCCGACCATCATGCCCGCGGTCGACAGCCCCGATGCCGGCGGAATCAGCGCGGCGGAACTCACCGCACTGCTGCGGGAACTCGCGCCTCGCGCGATCGGCGCCTCCATTACGGTCTTCGATCCCGACCTCGACCCGGATGGGCGCTACGCACGCTTGCTCGTCGAGGTGCTCACAGCGGGCCTCGGCGAACTGGGCACTCGGGTGCGGCGCCCCTGACGTCGGCGCCTCTGACATCGGCGCCTCTGACGGCCGGGCTCCTGACGGCCGGACTCCTGACGGCCGGGCTCGTGACGCCCGGACTCGTCAGAGCCACCGCCTGGACTCACGCCTCCGGCTCGACGACGGGTTCGGTCATGACCCGCACGCGGGCGATGCGTCGGCGGTCCACCTCTGCGACCTGGATCGTGGCTCCGGGCACCTCCACGACGTCACCGACGACCGCGAGACGCCCGAGCTGCTCGGTCACGAAACCCGCGATGGTGTCGGATGAACCGCGCGGCATCGCCAGCCCCGTCGCCTCCTCGAAGTCCTGCAGGTTGAGGCGTCCGTCGATGCCGTCGTCCGCAGAGATGAACACCTCGGCGTCGTACTCATCGAAGATCTCGCCGACGACTTCCTCCACGAGGTCTTCCAGGGTGACCAGACCGTCCGTGCCGCCGTACTCGTCGACGACCACCGCGATGTGGTGGCCCTCCGCCCGCATGCGGGTCAGAGTCGGCAGCACGCGCGCAGTCGAGGGGATGTAGGGAATGTCGCGCATCAGCGCGCTCAGCGGACGCTCCGGGTCGTCGGATGCGGCCTCGAACAGATCACGCACGTGCACGAATCCGGTGATGTCGTCGATCGAGGTCTCCGAGACCGGGTAACGCGAGAAGGGAAGGTCGCGCACCTGCGCCATCACCTCGCCGACGCTCGCGGCCTCATCGAGGGCGACGACCTCGGGGCGCGGTCGCATGACCTCGCTGACCTGGCGCCCACGGAGGGAGAGCACATCATCGAGGATGCGCCGTTCGTCATCGGGCAGCCCCTGATGGCTCGCCACGATGTCGCGCACCTCCTCGTCGGTCATCTCGTCGCTCGTCTTGTGCGGATCTCCCCCGAGCACTCGGACGAGGGCGTTCGTCGAGACCGAGAGCAGCCAGATCACCGGCCGCATGACCGTCGCGAACCCGTTGAGGGCAGGCGCGACCGCGTAGGCGAACTGGGCATTTCTCTGGATCGCCAGACGCTTGGGCACGAGCTCGCCGAGCACCAGCGACAGGTAGGCGATCACCAGCGTGAGCACGAGGGTCGCGACGGTGAGGGCGAGAGCGGGGGCGAGACCCCATGACTCGAGCACCGGCGCCAGCGACGGCGCGATCGATGTCGCTCCGTATGCCGCCGAGGCGAACCCGGCCACGGTCACACCGATCTGCACCGCCGAGAGGAACGTGTTGGGGTTGCGGGCGAGGGCGGCGACCTTCGCACCGCGCCGCCCTCGTTGGCCGATCGCATTGATCTGGCTTTCGCGCAGCGTGACCAGCGCCATCTCCGTCGCAGCGAAGACACCGCCGATCAGCACGAACGCGAAGACGAGGGCGATGTTCCAGAGCAGGTCGCCCATCAACGGGCCGCCTCGTCTGTGGTGGGGTGAGCGCCCGGGACGAACCGGGCGCTCGTACTGTCAGAATCCGAAGAGTCAGAACAGCGCTGCGCGCTCAAGAGTGCTCCTTCTTGGTGGTGGTGTCGGCGGATGAGATGTCGTGGGAGGTGTCGCCCGGTGCACGGCGCGTCTTGATGAGGCTCGCCACCGTGGCGACCGCGATGGTCGCGCCGATGAACAGCAGCGAGAACCAGATCGGGATCTCCGGCGCCCACTCGACGCCCTGGCCGCCGTTGATGAACGGCAGCTCGTTGACGTGCAGAGCGTGCAGGACCAGCTTGACGCCGATGAATCCGAGGATGACGGCGAGTCCCTGCGCCAGGTAGACGAGGCGCTCGAGCAGACCGCCGATGAGGAAGTACAGCTGTCGCAGTCCCATGAGCGCGAAGGCGTTCGCCGTGAAGACGATGTAGGCCTGGTCGGTCAGGCCGTAGATGGCGGGGATCGAGTCGACCGCGAACACCAGGTCGATGAAGCCGATCGCGATGATGGTGAGGAGCATCGGCGTGACGAAGCGCTTGCCGTTCTTCACGACCGTGAGCCGGTCGCCGTTGTACTCGTCGCTGACGGGCAAGTGCCGACGGACGAACGTCATGAAGCGCCCGTTCGCGGGGTTGCTCTCGTGGTTGCTGAACGCCTGACGATAGGCGAGCACCAGCAGCAGAGCGCCGAACAGGTAGAAGATCCACGAGAAGTTCTCGATGAGCGTCGCGCCGACGGCGATGAAGATGCCGCGCAGGATCAACGCGATCACGATGCCGATCATCAGCACCTTCTGCTGGTACTTCTTCGGCACGGCGAAACCCGTCATCACGATGAGGAAGACGAACAGGTTGTCGATCGACAGGGCCTTCTCGGTGAGGTATCCGGCGAAGTACTCGCCGCCGAACGTCCACCCGGAGAAGACGCCGATACCCACACCGAACAGCAGCGCGAGGCTGATGTAGAAGATCGACCAGCGCGCCGATTCCGCGATCGTCGGCTCGTGCGGTGTGCGCACGTGAGCGAAGAACTCGTAGACGAAGAAGGCGATCGTGACCGCGATCGTGATGATCCAGATCAGAGGGGTGATATCCAAATGCGGACTCCAGACTCGGGGTACGACAGTACCGCCAAAGTCTTCTCCATTCCATGGAACATGGAACCGGTGGCCCGGGATGCGACGTGCATCCGTAATGACGACCCCACCGTGTCGGAGTACTCCCCTTGGGTGTCTTCAGATTAGGAGAAGACCCTTTGCTCTTCCTGTGGATCTGCCGATAACGTCACGCCCCGAGAGAGAACGGCATATCGGGTTTCGACGCGTGAATCAGTAACATTTCACGTATTACCCGTCTATCCCTTTTCGGTCGCGTCCGATGCTGCGGAGCGTCACCCGACCAGACAGGAGCCGCGATGCCGCACGCCAGCGATGATGCCGCCGAGAAGCCGGGCGCCCGAGACCGGGCCCCTGATCTCGAGAACGACCGCGAGAGGCTCGGCGACGTGTCGACGTCGGTCCAGGACTTCGCACACGAGCAGACCGGGTATCACACCTCTCTCAAGGCGCGGCATCTGCAGATGATCGCCATCGGCGGAGCGATCGGCACCGGCCTCTTCATGGGAGCGGGGGGACGACTGCACACGGCCGGCCCCCTGCTCGCTGTCTCCTACCTGATCTGCGGTGTCTTCGCGTTCTTCATCCTCCGAGCGCTCGGCGAGCTGGTGCTCCACCGGCCGTCATCCGGATCGTTCATCTCCTACGCTCGCGAGTTCTACGGCGAGAAGCTGGCCTTCGCCGCAGGGTGGCTCTACCTGCTGAATTGGGGCATGGTCGCGATCGTCGACTCGACGGCCGTCGCACTGTACGTGCATTACTGGTCGGCGTTCGACGTCGTGCCCCAGTGGCTGCTCGCCCTGGTCGCGCTGGTGGTGGTGGTCGGACTCAACCTCGTCTCGGTCCGCCTGTTCGGCGAGATGGAGTTCTGGTTCTCGATCATCAAGGTCGCCGCTCTCGTCGCCTTCCTCCTCATCGGCATCGTGGTCCTCGCCGCGGGCTGGGAGACGGATCAGGGCCCGACGGGATTGCAGATGCTCAGCGAGAACGGAGGCTTCAGTCCCGAAGGCGTGCTTCCCGCGGTCATCGTCATGCAGGGCGTCGTGTTCGCCTACGCCTCGATCGAACTGATCGGTACAGCTGCCGGCGAGACCGAGAATCCGGCCAAGCTCGTACCTCGAGCCGTCAACTCCGTGATCCTGCGGATCGGCGTCTTCTACGTGGGGTCGGTGCTCCTGCTCGGACTCCTGCTCCCGTATACGGTCTACCGAGCCGGGGAGAGTCCTTTCGTGACCTTCTTCACCCACATCAGCGGCCCGGAGATCGGGGCGATCGCCGGGAGCGCCATGAACTTCGTCGTGATCACCGCCGCGATCTCCGGGCTCAACGCAGGCCTGTACTCGACCGGCCGCGTCTTCCATTCCCTCGCCGCCTCCGGTGCGGCCCCGAAGGTCGCCGGGCTGATGAGCAGGCGTGGTGTCCCGGTCGCCGGAATCCTCTTCACCGCAGGGTTCGCCCTGATCGGGGTCCTGCTCAATCTCGCGGTTCCCGACGACGCCTTCGAGATCGTGCTGAACATGTCGGCGCTGGGCATCATCGCCGCGTGGGCGACGATCATCCTGTGCCAACTGCGCCTCCGCTCCTGGGCGTTGCAGGGACGCATCGTGCGGCCGTCGTTCCGACTGTTCGGGGCGCCGTTCACGTCCTACCTCACCCTCGCCTTCCTGGCGTCGGTGATCGTCCTCATGGCGTTCGACTACCCCACCGGAACCTGGACCGTTGGCACGCTGATCGTCATCGTCCCCGCACTGATCGGCGGCTGGTTCCTCGCCCGGCGAAGGATCAGCGAGGTTCAGGCGCTGCGACGGGGTGCGAACTTCACGCCTGAACCGACGGCGACGTCCGACTCGGCCTGAGCGAGCTGCAGTCCGTTAGAACTGGATGAGCCCGCTAGTCCTGGATATCGGAGCGGATGAGCTCCTGTTCCTGGGCGCGATCGATGATGGCGGGGAGCACCTCGTCAAAGAAGGTGACGAGGACCGCGCGGGTCTTCACCGCATCACGCTCGAGGATCGCCTCCCGAAGGGAGACGACGAAAGCACCGACGACCTCCCAGTCGAATGCATCCCGCGAGTGCTGGCTGAACCTCCGGATCTGCGGCCCGAGACGTTCGATGATCACGGCTCGCGACGCGTTGCCCTCGATGCGCGCGAATCCGGTGGCGGCCGCACGGAGCGCGATACCGAACCCCGCCACATCGCGTGCCTTCACCGCCGCGGACATCTCGTCGGCAAGCTCGGTGAGATAGACGATGTCGTCGTCCTGGATCAGGGGCATCACGTGGCGCACCGAGCCGATCCAGATGTCTCCGAAGAGATCGACGGCGTTGCGGACCTGATCGAGATCGATCGGGGCGACGCGGGTGTAGCGGTTGCGCTGCATCTCGACGAGACCGTGGTCGGCGAGGCGGTCCAGGGCATGCCGGATCGGGGTCTTCGACGTGCCGAGGCGCTCTGCGAGCTCATAGTCTCGCAGACGTTCACCCGGGCGCAGCTCGCCACTGATGATCGCATCCTGCAACCGGTTGTACGCCTCGTCGCTCATCGACCTGCGCTCGAGGGGTCCGCCTGAGAGTGCCACCGCTTTTGTCCTCCACTCGAGCACGGAATCGCTGTAGAGCCTGAAGTTCTACCTACACTGCAATGTATCGCATCCGACGTAACGGGCGAGAGAATACCGGGTCGTGGAGGTGACCGTGCGCGCGTTCACGGCATGGGGAGAACGGCATCAGGTGACGCTGTACCTGGCGTCGATCGCGGTCGGCGCCGTCGTCGGCCTCCTCTCCCCCTCGACGGCACCGGTGTGGGAGTCGGCGGTCACCCCGCTCCTCGGCGTTCTGCTGTTCGCGACGTTCCTGGGCGTGCCGTTCGCGCACATCGGACGGGCATTCGTCGACGGGCGCTTCCTCGGCACGCTTCTGCTCCTGAACTTCGTGGTGGTGCCGGCGCTGGCTTTCGGCGTGAGCAGAGTGGTGGCGGCCGATGAGGCGATCCTGCTGGGGGTGCTTCTCGTGCTGCTCACCCCGTGCGTCGACTACGTGATCGTGTTCACGGGCCTGGCGGGCGGCGACCGCTCCCGGCTTCTGGCCGCGACGCCGCTGCTCATGCTGCTGCAGATGCTGCTGCTCCCCGTCTACCTCTCCCTCTTCCTCGGCCCCGATGCGATGAAGGCCGTCGACCCGCGCCCGTTCATCGACGCGTTCCTGCTGCTGATCGCACTGCCGCTCGCACTCGCCGCACTGACCCAAGTGCTGACCAGGAGGTTCGCCTCGGCCCGCGTGATCGAACGCGGTTCCGCCACGGCGATGGTGCCGCTGATGATGCTCACCCTCGCGGCCGTCGTCGCTTCGCAGGTGTTCGCCGTTGGCGGCGCGTGGGGGCGCCTGTTCCTCACGGTGCCGGTCTTCGCGATCTTCGCCGTGATCGCCGCCCCCCTCGGCGCAGTCCTCGCGCGGGTCGCCGGCCTGGACACGCCGGGCCGCCGCGCGGTCGTCTTCAGCGGTGTCACGCGCAACTCTCTCGTCGTGCTCCCGCTCGCTCTGGCCCTGCCCGACGCGTTCACGCTCACGCCGCTCGTCGTCGTCACCCAGACGATGGTGGAGCTGATCGTCATGGTGGCGATGGTCGCGGTGATCCCACGCGTGATCAGGCAGCGTTGAGCGCCGCGACGATCATCGCCCCGGCGGACCGTCGAGCACTGTCGGGACGTACTCCAACAGCTGCGCACGCTGATCGGGCTTCCGATCATGAGTCGTCGGGCGCCGTCCCGACCCTGGACGCGCACCCAGCTTGGGCGCGTACCGTCAGCACCAGCGAGCACAACTGAAGATCCGAACGCGACGCTCTGAAGGGCCGTTCGCGAAAGAACAACACCTCCGCCGCCCGCTCTGGGCGACGCCGGAGACGAGGTCATCATGGACGTCATCCGTCCGACCGTCCACACCCGTCCGCGCGACAACGTGCCCCGGGGATCGAGCGCCTTCACCGAGTTGGCGCAGCAGGTACGCGAGCGCGGGCTCCTGCACCGGCGCTACGGCTACTACTGGACGAAGCTCATCGCCGCCCCGATCGCTGTGGGCGTGTGCCTGCTCGCGTTCCTCTGGATCGGCGACACGTGGTGGCAGCTGTTCACCGCCGCCGTCCTGGCGATCGTGTTCACCCAGATCGCGTTCCTCGGGCACGATGCGGCGCACCGGCAGATCTTCGTGTCCGGCCGGTGGAACGACTGGATCAGCATCATCCTCGGCGACCTGCTCGTCGGCATGAGCTACGGATGGTGGCAGCACAAGCACACCCGCCACCACGCCAACCCGAACAAGCTGGGCTCCGATCCCGACATTGAGCTCCCCGTGATCGCCGTCTCCGCCGAGGCTGCGACGAGGCACCAGGGACCGGTCATCACGTGGCTGCGCGGACATCAGGGCGTGCTGTTCTTCCCGATCCTGCTCCTCGAAGGACTCTCGCTGCACGCTTCGAGCGTGCGGCGGATGTTCGCGCGGGGCCGGCTCGAACGCCGGTGGGCCGAGATCACGTTCCTCAGCGTCCGCATGATCGGATACCTGGTACTGGTGTTCATCGTGCTGTCCCCCGGAATCGCCTTCGTCTTCCTGGCGGTGCAACTGGGACTGTTCGGGTTCTACATGGGGATCGCCTTCGCCCCCAACCACAAGGGGATGCCGGTCGTACCTCGGGACATGACCCTGGACTTCCTGCGGCGGCAGGTGCTGATGAGTCGGAACGTGCGCGGCGGCCGCTTCCTCGACGTCGCCATGGGTGGACTGAACTACCAGGTCGAGCATCATCTGTTCCCCTCGATGCCCCGCCCGCATCTGCGTCGCGCCGCCCCGATCATCGCCGCGTACTGCCGGGAGCACGACGTGCAATACACCCAGGTCGGCCTGTTCGCCTCATACGCGATCGTGGTTCGCTACATCAACCGGGTCGGTCTCGGCGAGCGCGACGTGTTCCGTTGCCCGCTCGCGGATCAGCGGCTCGCGATCGGGGTGCCGCTGCGGTCGTGAACCGCCGCCTCTAGCCGCGGACGGTCGCGATCATCCGGTCCAGATCGGCGTCGAGATCGGCGTCGACGACCTGTCGGGCCGGCGTGGCATCGTGATACTCGATGATCTCCTGCGCACCGATCCAGAACGGCACACGGGAGCAGAACTCGGGGACGATACGTCGGATCTTGGCGGTGTCGAACACCATCGGGTGAGCCCTGTCGCCGTGCAGGTCTGCGGCGAACGACGGCCGGATTGCGGCGATCGTGTCGGAGGACACGTGCACCAGCTCGGGACGGACCCCTGCCGCCTCGCCCAGCCAGGTGTAGATCTGATCCCACGTCGGCGCGTGGTCCCCCATGATGTGGAAGACGTCGCCGAGCACGTCACGGCGCCCGAAGAGGCCGACGAAACCCAGCGCGAAATCGTTCGTGTGCGTGATCGTCCACGGTGAGGTACCGTCGCCGTGGACGACGACCGGCCGACCCTCGCGCATCCGAGCGACGTCGTTCCACCCGGCCAGCGTGGGCATGCTGGTGCAGTCGTAGGTGTGCGAAGGGCGGACGATCGTGACCGGGAATCCCTGATCGCGGTACGCGCTCGTCAGGGCATCCTCGCAGGCGATCTTGTCTCGCGCATACCCGGAGAACGGATTGCGGAGCGGGGTCGACTCGGTGATCGGGAAGCGCAACGGCGGCTTCTGGTACGCCGACGCGGAGCTGATGAACACGTACTGCCCGGTCCGGCCGGCGAAACGCGCGATGTCGGCCTGCACGTGGGCGGGGGTGAAGGCGGTGAACTGGGCAACGACGTCGAACTCACGGTCCCCGAGCGCTGCCCGCACCGCGTCCGCGTCACGGATGTCGCCCTGCAGGAGCTCGGCCTCTTCCGGCAGCGCCCTCTCCTCGGAGCGACCGCGATTGAGAACGGTGACTCGATGTCCGAGCTCGACCGCCCGTCGCACCGAAGCCGCGCTGATCACACCGCTGCCGCCGATGAAGAGGATGTCCTGTGTGCCCATGTCCCGATCCTGTCACGCCGGCGTCGCCGGGTCGGCGTCGTTTCGACGAGGTCGGGACGTCGTGAGTGATCGGGATGGACGCGCATGGGTTCCGTGAGACTCCTTCATCGCCACGATCACCCAGGCGTAGGACGGAGTCATGACTCTCACCGACATCCTTCCCACGCTTCGACAGAGCATTCCCACTCCCCTCGACGGATGGAGGTGGCCGGTGCACACGCACCCGACGACCACCGATGTCGTGGTGGGAGGCATCTCGCTCCTGCGGCTGTTCGAGATCAGCGGATCACCCGCGGTCCTCACGGGCGACCTGCCGCTGCCGACCGCGGGAACCGACGTGACCGTGCTGCTGTTCCGGATCACGCTGCGCGTCGACACCCAGGAGGACAAGCGCATCGCGCTCACGGACTGCTCGTTCGACGGTGTGGATGCCGCGTGGGAGGAGTGCCGCCTCATCGGCCGGGCTTCTTCGGCGCGGACGACGAAGATCGAGCTGATCCCCGGCGAGGTGGGCGGCGTGGCCTGGCCGCACCCCATCGCGCCTCTTCCTGCCGACCTCCGGGAAGGCGATCTCGTCGTCGTCCCCTGCGTCGGTGCTGTCACGCTCCGAGACGTGCGTCCGCGCGTCACCGCCGCGCTCTCTGTGGAGGCGTCACGATGACCGTCCTGCACACGGTGCTGCACTCGACCGCATTCGTATGGAACGACCCGCGACGCGATGCACGGCAGCTGTGGCCGAAAGACACCGTGATCGGTGCGCACGACATCGTCGTCGCCGGGCGAGCGCTGTCCGATCTCGCGCGCGAACGACGCACCCCCTGCATACTGATCGCGCCCGTCGCGCCCTCTGCGGCGCACCCCGAAGCGGACCCGCACGTGACGTTGGTGGTGGCACGGATCACCGCCCGCGAAGAGCCTCAGGGGTGGCATCGCGAGGCGTCGGCGACCGTCGACTGCGATCTCCGCGCGATCGTCCCGCTGGTCACCCACGTCGAGCGGCTGCGCACGCCCCGGGCTCGAGACCTGGTGCAGACCGTCCTCCGCACCGACGAAGACGACACGCGGCTGCACGCCCGGCTGCCGAAGGCGCTCTCCCCCGGCGACCTGATCGTGTTCGCGTGCACCGGTGCCCTCGCACTGAGCCAGGTCGCACCGCGCACGCGCACCGCCGCGGCCGCGGTCGTCGACGCCGTCGCGGAAGATGTCGAAGAGACAGGAGGCGTGTGCCGCAAGTATCGGGGTGAGCCGTTCGCCGACTAGCGCGTCAGCGCGCTGCTGCGCCCGTGCGCACGACCGCTCAGCTCGGCGTCGAGCGTCTCCTGCGCGACGCGCATCTGGTCGGCATACTCGGTCTGCTGCAGCCGCTGCCACATCACTTCTTCATCGACGTCTTCCACGTGGCTCACGACCCACCAGATGTTGCCGAACGGATCCTTGATGCGCCCACCGCGCTGGCCGAAGGCGTTGTCGCTGAGGGCGGTCACCACGCTCGCCCCTGCAGCCTCGGCTCTGGTGAAGGCCTCTGCGGCGTCGGGCACCCACACCCGAAGCAGGCTCGGCATCACGGGCCACTCCGGCCGACGATCGAAGGCGAGGACGACGGTGTCGCCGATGCATATCTCACCGTGTCCGATCAGACCGTCTTCCGTGGCGACCCGCGCCAGTTCCTCCCCGTCGAAGACCTGGGAGATGAAGTCGAGCAGCGCGCCCGTGTCGTCGGTGACGACCCAGGGGGCGACGCTCGTGTAGCCGTTCGGGGCTGCGCTCGTGGCTGCGGTCATGGCTCTTCCCTCTTCCCGGTCTGCGGAGTGAGACACACAGTAGAAGGGGCCTCGGACAGTCGCCGAGAAGCCGGGGATTCACCGGGCGGAACCGGTCGCGATGACAGCGGCCTGCGCGTAGGCAGCCGTCCACACCCGGTCGAACCGATCACGACCGATTACTCCCTGACGGCAGGCGAGAGCGGCGTCGCCGAGCGCTTGGGCCAGGGTCTCCAGACGGAGCTGCTGGGCGCGCTCGGCCGCGGTGTCTTCGCTGAGCCCGGACCGACATGCCGATACCGTGACCACGCGCCGACGGATGCTGCGCGAGCGCCGCGACAGGATGATGCCGATCGGAAGCAGAGCAGCGACGAGCAGCATCGCAGCGAGCAACGGAGGAAAACCCGCGGCGCACAGCACCACCCACGCGACGACGCCACCGCCGAGCGACAGCGGAGTGAACCAGCGGTGCGCCTCGGCAATGCGCCGCTCCACGTCCGTGGAGTCGGGCGGATAGACCGCGAGCACGCACGCGACGGTGCCGTAGTGGCTCACGGTCCTCGACAGGTGGCCCCAGCATGGAGGGCACGAAGCGCTCGGCAGTGTCTGCGCGGGGACGTGATGGGGAGGACGGGACACGGACATGCCTCCCACGTTGCTCCGGACGCGTGCCTCTGAGCGCCTGACAGACGGAACCCATACGGCGGCCGGCGTTTTCCATGCGGAATGGCGACGCCTCCGTGGTCGGCATATCGTCCTCATATCGAGAACGGCATACGGCCACGCAACGGCGCGCGCCCTGGACTGGAGGTATGACAGAGACTTCTGCCCGAGCTGCCCTTCCCCGCTATCGCCGTACGGCGAAGCCGCCCCACGGCGACGGCCTCCTCCCGGAGCAGGCAGGGGCCGGGAGGGCCGAGCACGAGGCACCCGAGACGACCGCGATGGCATCGCCTGGCCGCATAGCCTCGCTCGACGTGATCCGCGGCGTCGCCATCATCGGCACTCTCGCCAGCAACGTCTGGCTGTTCCAGGCGTTCTTCGGCGAACGGGTGGTCGACATCTGGTGGCAGGACCTCGTCTCCGCACTTTCGGAAGGGAAGTTCCTGGGCCTGTTGACCATCATGTTCGGCATCGGACTCGAGATCCAGCGCCAGGCAGCGCTCCGGCGCGGCAGCCGGTGGCCCGGCACCTATCTCGTTCGTGCCGGTCTGCTCTTCATCGACGGAATGCTCAACTACATCTTCGTGGTGCAGTTCGACGTACTCCGCGCCTACGCCGTCCTCGGCTTCGTCGTGGCATTCGTCCTGCTGCTCCCGGAGAAACGCCAGTGGGTGTTCATCGGCGTGGCGCTCGTGACGCACGTCACGCTCATCCTTTTCCCCCTCTTCACCGGCAGCGTCATGATGTTCCCAGGCCTCGTGATCCCCGGGGAGTCCCCGACGGTCGGCGGCAGGCCGACATATTGGGAAGAGGTGCAGATGAACACCCTGACCGTGTTCTCCGACCTGACGGTCGGCACCGACACCGGCTCGATCCTCACCCTCGGTCTCGTCGTCTTCACCCTCGGCGCCATGCTCTACCGCCACGGACTGTTCGAGGCCCGCGGCGCGCGACTGCGCAGATGGGTCATGATCGTCGACCTCGGTGCGGGCGTTCCGGGGGAGGTCGTGTTCTTCCTCATGCAAGAGACGTTCGGACTCAACAGGTTCCTCTCCGCGCCGCTGGTCGCATTCGGCATCCTCGCTCTCATGGCCTCCTTCTATCGAGGACACCGCATCGGATTCGTCGGACGCGGACTCTCCCTTGTCGGCCAGATGGCCCTGAGCTGCTACGTGCTCCAGAACATCCTCGGTCGGGTGGCGCAGTCGATCATCGGTCACTCGCCGCTTGCGGAGACGCTCGACCCGCTGGTCGGAACCCTGGCGATGTTCTTCGTGATCGCCGCTCTGGTGATCCTGTTCGCGAACCTCTGGATGCGCCGCTTCCGCAAGGGACCGCTCGAGTACGTCTGGGACGTCAGCTTCCGATTCCTCACCCGGAGCCGCGTGAAGGCGCCGACCGTCGTGTCCGATCTCACCGGAGTTGTCGTGACTTGAGACGAACGATCACCGGAATCACGCGAAATCTCTAGCGCGACCCGCCGCTGATTCGTCTCACCCGAGTTGTCAGAATCTGCGACGAAGCGTGTTTCGGTCAGGCGAGATCCGAGGCGTCCTGCCCAGCCAAGATAGAGCAGAGGATCATCGCCTGTCGGATTGCGTTTCTGGCGTCGTCTGCGGTCACGACGATTCGCTGACCCACCTTCAGCGATGAGTAGTTCACGACTTGCAGATACTTCGTATCGACAAGCCCGCCGGCGTGCACGTGTGCGTGACGTGTTGCCCAAAGCTTCGTGAGGAGAACCCAGTCGACATCTGGGACGAGTCGCGGATCGATGTCCAGGTGAGCGGAGTAGAGGTCGGCCAGGTCATCCAGCCTCTGAAAGACACTGCCTTTCCCTTTCAGGAGTTGATCCGCAAGTTCGACGCGGCGCTCGAACTCAGCCCGCGCCAATCGCTCAACGACGCCCACGACTCTGCTGAGCGTGTCGACTGCAATACGGTCGAACACTCCTTGCTCTCTCAAGGCGGCTCGTTGGGGGGCGGGAATGCTGTCGAGCGCGCTCAGCTTCGCGGCTTCCGCTCCGAGCGCATCGCGGGCGACCTCGCCTGCATCGAGAGCTCCGCTGACGGGGCAGAACGAGTGCTCGCCAAAGACGGCATAGCGGATACCGCACGTCACGCACGTTCGCTCCCTGACAAGCTGCTCCTCGTCGATGTCTGGGAGAGGCTGCGGGTAGAAGGGCGTCGACCTGTAGGTGATCTTCACGAACTTGTTGCTTCGGCCTGATCGTCCGAGGCCTCCGAAGGCTTCGGATATGAGTTGCATCGCGGCGTCCTGAGCAACGCGCATCACGCGTTCTTGCTGCTGCGAGGTCACGAAGCTCGTGTGACCCTCTTGATGTCCGCAGTACGGGCACGTCAGGATCAGATCGTCGGGAAGCGCTTTGTAGTCGTCTAGATGCATCCTGAAGATCTGCTGGCATGCTGGGCACTCGCGTCCGAAGTAGCCGTGCTCGTCAGACGGTATAGAGACGCGAAACGTCTCATTCCCTGATTCGTCACGTCCCTCGTAGCTTGCGCCTTCAGCGGTGCGAAAGGTCATGAGGGAAGTCTCTCAGCTTGCACGGACACTAGCCAGGCACGCGTACTAGGACTCCGGTAGGCTCTCTGCTCCGCTGGTCGCGATCAGAGCTACCTGATCCGCATCGAGATAGCGGAAGCTCTGAGGCGGCTCAAGGCCAAGGAGAGTCCTCAAGGACGCCAACGAGACAGGCCGTGCCCACGCATGCGTGTCCTCGACTTCAAGCAGAGTGGAGGAGTCGGCACCCCAAGGTACTCGCCGAGCGCGTCTTCGGCGATGCCGATCGCGTCGGAGTGCATCTCCTAGACACGGTCGGAAGGAACTGTGCTTGTTTGATTGAGGCGCACAGTGCCCAGAACCGCTCTCTCCGGGGAGCTGGAGTACAGGCAACTGTGGTGCCGGGTGGCACCTCTGGGAATCGCCGTCGCACCTCGACGGTTTTTCGTCCTTCGAGAATCGCGCGCGCGTACCTTGGTTTCACTGAGATGAGCAGCGCTCTTTTCATCTGCCTTCCCATCCTGGCTGCGTGCGGATGAGGTCGTCGAAAAGACCGGGAGCGCCGGTACGTGTTGCGAGTAGCGACGTCGCGTTCCGTGCTTGCGGAGCAGCGCGTCGAACGAGCGCTTGCCGACGGGCTGGTCAAGGACCTGCGTGTCTTCGAACCTCAGCACAAGCACCTTTCCGTCAATCGCATGACCTTGGATCTCGCCTCGGTGCAGGACGCCGAGTGATCGATACTTCTCAGCCGCGTCCTGGGCGTCCAGTACTTCAGCATCGACCTCGGCGAGGGCTTCACTGAGCTTCACCATGGCCTCACCGTCGGCAGGCGTAGTTCCACCTTCAATCCGATGCCGGGATCGTTCACGAGGGTGATGGCGCCGCCTGCGTTCTTGACGATACCGGCGACGATCGATAGCCCCAGCCCGGCGCCGCCGGGCGTGCGCGCCTTGCTCTGGCGCGAGAAGCGATCCAACGCAAGGGGTACGAAGTCTTCGTCCATACCTCCTCCGTCGTCGGCGACCGAGAGGACCAGAGCGTCGTGCTCCTCCACCAGGCTGAGCTCGACGACGCCCCGGTCGCCGATCGCCTGCACGGCGTTACCGACAAGGTTGTCGCAGATGCGACCGAAGTCTTCCTCGCTCACCGCGACCATCGCAGCGGGTGTCGCGATGTCGTCGGTGTAGTCGATTCGGATACTCCGATCGGCGACGCGCTGGCGTCCGCGGTCCGCGGCATTGGACAGCTCAGCGGAAAGGCGCCCAGCGGCCGCGGTTCCCGCAGACCCCTGGGAATCGATGCGCGAGAGTTCCAGCAGGGAAGATGCCAAGGCGGACAGGCGGGTGAGCGTTCGCTGCGCGGCAGCGACGTCCACCTTCATCTCGTCAAGACTCTGCGCCTGGCGCTGCGCGAGCTCCAAACGCGTCTGGAGGATGGCGAGCGGGGTACGAATCTCGTGACTCGCGTCCGCGACGATCTGCCTCTCTCTGTCCGCCGATGCCCGCAGCTCCCTGATCAGGGTGTTGAGCGTCTCCGCGAGCTCCGAAATCTCGTCTCGCGCGGGCCCGACCGGGAGGGTCTCTGTGCTCGGCTTCGCGACCAACTCCGCTGCGCTTCGGCGCAATTGCGAGACGGGGCTGAGTGCCGCGGACCCGATCAGCCAGGACGAGGCGCCGAAGGCGATGTTGATCCCGGCAATGCTGGCGATAAGCAGCCATGCCACCTCATCGAGCACATTCGCGTCGCTGTCGCTCGCGGTGATCACGCGCCAAGCCCCCTCTCCTGCTTCCACCGACGTGGAGCGCACGACAAACTCCGAAGTACCGGCATGGACCGTCCGAACCCCATCCGGTTCCGAGCCCGGCTCTGGCAGCCGCGCCGCAAGTCCGTCCGGGAACGTGTCGATCGCCACCGCACCTGACGGGTCGACGACCACGACGAACTGACCCGGGCCAGGCCTGTCCAGCTCCTGCGTGTCGCCCGTGGTGATGGCGGTAACGTACTGGCCCTCGATACCTTCGAGGACGCGTGTCTGGCTCTCGTTCACGATCCTTGCCACCTGGGTATAGATGACGATGCCTGCGACGACGGAGATCAGGATGGCGATCAGGAGGCTTCCTCCAGTGATCCGTGTCCGGATCCCCAGCCTGGATGGTTTCACTGGTCGACCGCGATCAGCTCGAACCCCACACCGCGAGCAGTGACGATCCGCACCTGCGAGTCGACCGCATCGAGCTTGCGACGGAGGTAGCTGATGTACTGATCGACGATGTTCGGGTCGATGTAGGCCGCCGAGCCCCAGATCGCATCGAGGATCTCCGCCCTGGGCATGACGCGGCCGACGTTCGACGCGAGCACTCGCAGCAGATCGAACTCGGTGCGACTCAATCGCAGTTCCCCGCCGTCCGTCGAGATCTCGTGCTTAGTCAGGTCGATGCGCAGGCCACCGACGTCCATCCGCGTCCCGCCGATTGCGTCCCGCCTTCGTAGTGCGCGGAGCCGCGCGGCGAGCTCGACGAACTCGAACGGCTTGGTCAGGTAGTCATCAGCGCCCGCGTCGAGTCCGCGCACTCGGTCGTCGACGGCATCCCGAGCGGTGAGGAGGAGGATCGCGAGTCCAGGATGCTGTCTCCGCAACCAGCGGCACAGTTCGAAGCCGGACATCCCGGGAAGCATGACGTCGAGAATCGCGATGTCGTACCCACCGTCGCTGGCAAGCGCCATCGCCTCGACGCCGTCCGCGGCGACGTCGACGATGTATCGACCGGCACCTTGACGACCTTGTTGTACCCGGTCACCGCCTGGTTCTCGTCGAACGCGACGACCTTCTTGCGGAAGCCCTTGGTGATGATCGCGAGGTAGACGACTCCGATCGCGGTCCACACGAGGCCCCCGCGCAGAGCGTCTTCATGCAGGTTCGCCCAGAGCAGGCCGGTGAGGACCATGCCGATGCCGGGCATCACGATGAAGTTGAAGATGTCGCCGGGCGTCTTGCGACGGCCCTTGCGGATCGCGAACCAGGCGATCACCGAGATGTTGACGAACGTGAAGGCGATCAGCGCCCCGAAGTTGATCCACGCCGCGATCAGCTCCAGGGTGAACGGGATCGCCAGCAGGGAGATGGCGCCGACCAGCACGATGTTGAACGTCGGCGTGTGGGTGCGCGGGTTGATGTAGCCGAACGCCTTCTGCGGCAGCACGTTGTTGCGCCCCATCACCAACAGCATGCGCGACACCGAGGCGTGCGAGGCGAGGCCCGAGGCGAGGGTCGCGCAGAAACCGGCCGCGGTGAGCACCGCCATGAGCACGGGTCCGCCGACCAGGTTGCCGATGATCGGGAGGGTGGAGTCCTCGACGAACTGCATGTCGCCGCCGGGCGCGAACTCGTTCCAGTCGGGGAAGCGCAACTGCGTGAGGTAACCCGAGATCAGGAAGATCGCCCCGCCCAGCAGCACCGTCAACAGGATGGCCTTCGGCATGATCTTCGGATCCTTCGCCTCCTCCGCGTACATCGTGACGGCGTCGAAGCCGATGAACGAGAAGCAGACGATCGTGGCGCCCATCAGCACCGCGCCCATCGTGGCGCCGTCGTGGAAGAACGGGGTCATCGACGCGACCGTTCCCGCCCCCTCGCCGCGCATCAGCTGGGCGATCACCATCACCACGAACACGGCCATGACGACGATCGAGAACACCAGGAGGATCATGTTCATGTTCGAGGTGCCGCGCATCGTGAGGTAGATGATGGTGGTGACGAGGATGCAGTACAGCACGACCCAGATCCAGCCCGGGATCTCGGGGAACAGCGCTTCGAGGTAGCTGCGGATGATGAGGCAGTTGACCATCGGCAGCAGCACGTAGTCGATCAGCGAGGTCCACCCGACCATGAACCCCAGATTCGGGTGGATCGACTCGCGCACGTACGTGTACGCCGAACCGGCACTCGGGATCGCGCTCGAGATCTTGCCGTAGCTGATCGCCGTGAAGACCATCACGACCAAGGCGACCAGGTAGGCGGCCGGTACGACGTCGTCGGTGTCACGGGCGACCATGCCGAACGTGTCGAACACGACCGTCGGCGTCATGTATCCGAGCCCGAGCCCGACGATCGCCCACAGTCCGAGATTTCGTTTGAGCGTTCCTCCGCCGTGCGCGAGCGGCTTCGTCTTCGTGGCCATGGGTACTCCTCGGGGGACAGCGCATGGGTCGGACTTCGGGTCGTCCGACGCTGAGCAACAGTATGGACCGGAGGGAATCGTCAGCGCTACGGTGAATTCGGTTCGAAATGCGCTTTTAACATTCCGAACGACGGCGGGATTCGAAGGAGACGCCCGACCTCACCATCCCTCGGTGAGCACGCGATCCAGCATCGCGACGACGTGGTCGGCGCTCTCGGCGCTGAGGCACAGGGGCGGTTTGATCTTCAGCACGTTCGAGCGTTCCGAGGTCGTCAGCACGATGACCCCCAGTTCGCGCATCCGCTCGCAGATCGCCGCAGCCTCGGCGGCGGCAGGCTCCATGGTCTCGCGATCGCGCACGAGTTCGACGCCCAGGTACAACCCCTCGCCGTGGACGACGGCGACGAGCGGATGCCGGTCCGCGAGGCCGCGCAGGCCCTCGGCGAGGCGGGCACCGATCACTGCGGCGTTGTGCTGCAGGTCGTCCTCGGCCATCGCGTCTAGCACCGCGATGCCGACCCGGCAGCTGAGCGTGCTTCCCCCCGCAGACGAGAAGAACTGTCCCTGCGTCGACAGCGCGTCCGCGATGCGCTTCGTCGTGATCACCCCGCCGATCGGATACCCGTTGCCCATCGGCTTCGCGATCGTGACGATGTCGGGCACGACGTCCGCGAGCTCGAATCCCCAGAAGGTCGATCCCATCCGCCCGAATCCGACCTGCACCTCGTCGGCGATGCACAGTCCACCCGCCGCCCTGATCTGTGCGTAGGCCCCGGCCAGGTAGCCGTCGGGGAGCACCACGCCTCCCGCGTTGCCGAGGATCGACTCGCACAGGAACGCGGCGACCTCTCGTCCCTCGTCCTGCAGCCGGTCGAGATCGGCAGCGAGATCGGCGAGGTAGTCGCCCGCCACGTCGGAGCCTCGATAGGTGCCGCGGAAGCGATTGGGGACATCGGCCACGTGCACCCAGTCCGGGCGCGTCGCGAGGGCGGAGGGATTGTCGTAGGCGCTGGTCGTGACCGCATCGCTCGCCATGGTCCAGCCGTGGTACGCCTCGCGCAGTGCGACGACCGTCCGCCGTCCGGTCGCGGCCTGGGCCAGACGGATCGCGAGGTCGACCGCCTCCGAGCCGCTGTTGACCAACAGGACGGTGTCGAGGTCGCTGCCCTCCGGCATCAGTTCGAGCAGCCGCTCGCTGTACTCCGCGAGATCGCGGAACAGGAACCGGGAGTTCGTGGCGAGGGTGCGCAGCTGGCGGTCCGCCGCATCCGCGACTTTCGGATGCGCGTGGCCGAGACCGGCGACGTTGTTCACCATGTCGATGTAGGTGCGCGCGGTGGTGTCGACCAGGTGGTGCCGCCAGCCGCGCTCGATCTGCGGCGGGTGCGCGTAGTAGCGCTCCTGCGCCGCCGCGAAGATGCGCTCACGGCGCGCCTGCTCCGCCGCCGAATCATCCCGCTGGGCGAAGGAGGGCAGCCCGAGCAGCGGCGCAGGATCTGCGGTGAGGCGGCGCCAGGCCGCGACCCGATCGGGGGCGATCAGTGCCGCTCCGTCCGCCTGGCGCTCCGGAGCGTCGTCGCGGTGGATTCCGACGGTCAGGCGCCGCGGCTCGAACGACGCGGCGAGCCAGCCCACGGTCTCCCCCGCATCGACGGGGCGCTCGCGCCGCTCCTCCGCATCGAGACCCGAGACCTCCAGCACCCATTCTTGGCCGTCGTCCGGACCGGTGAGGTCGAGCGCGAAGCGGGCGATCGCGCCCCGCTGCGTCACCCGTGCCTCCGTCGGTGCCACCACCCGCACCCGAGGGCCGGGAGGCAGATGCAGTTCGGTCGCGGTCGCCCAGGTATGCCCCGGGTCCGCCTCGTCGACGGTCGCGCGGGTCAGGCGGAACGCCCCGTACGGCATGACCGCCACAGCGGCGCCGAGGTCGAATGCATCGGCGACCAGAGCGTGCTCGACCGATTCCTCGAGCCAGCGCCCGTTGTCGAGGGCGGCGGACTCGACACCCGGATCGATCACGGCCACGCGACCGGTGAGATCCGGCAGCAGTGCGCGCAGCGGAGCCTCGTCGTCGTCCCCTGCGAGTTCGGGCGCGGAGAATCCCGGGGCGTCGATCCCGACCGCGGCGAGCACGTGCTCGGTCATCTCCACGAGCGGCAGCAGCGTCGCGGCGTCGAAGATCGCCTGCTCGCCCGCGACCCTCTCACGCGCGTAGTCGTTGTCCCCGTCGATCTCGAGCTGACGCCACCCGCTCGCCACCAGCAGGGCAGCGCGCAGCACCACGAGCGGCCAGACCGCCCTCGCCTCCGCATCGCCCAGCGGCACCTGGCGATGGAATGCCGCGATCGTCTCGATCACCCGCAGCGGCCGCTCCGGGTCGTGGTGCAGCATCGATGCCGCGCACACCGCCAGTTCGGCGACGCGCCAACCGAGCCCGAGGTCGCCGAGGTCGAGCACCGTGCGCGGGTGCAGCCGTGCGTCGTCGCCCCGCTCGCCCATCACGTTGTCGTCCGTGAGGTCGCCGTGGATCGTCTGCACGGGGAGCCGGTCGGCGAGAGGTTCGACGGCGGCGTGCGCCTTGGTCGCGGCGCGCAGCACCCGTCCCCGAAGTGCGGCATCGGCGATCGACGGCGCGAGCGCATCGATCTGTTCGTATGCGACGCGCATGTCCCACATCTGCCGACGATCCAGCCCGGGGTGTCGGAGCGGTTCCAGCGCGCGCACGGAGGCGGCGGCGAGCGCGCCGAACTCCGCGAGCACGACGGGTGCGAGATATCCGGAACCCACCATCGGCTCGCCCGGCGCGAACTCACTGCGCCGCGCGGCGAAGCCGTTCCAGCGCTGGGTCAGCGCACCGTCGAGGCCGGGGAGCACTGCCGGTACGCGAACGCCGGCAGCGCGGTAGGCCTCGAGAGCGACATGCTGGGCGTCGCGTTCGTCGTCGCCGAACACCGGGTTGTCGATCCGCAGCACGCTCCTCGTGCCGTCTTCTGCCGTGAGCAGGAAGTTCCGGTCCTGGTTGCTGCCGAGCTCTTCCGCTGTCGCCGTGATCCCCCAGCACTCGAGCGCGATGCGCGCGGCATCGGCCGTATCGACGTCGGGACGGACCAGGCCCACGCCCGCCGTCATGCGCGGTGCTGCCCGCGGTGCGCGTCGCCGAGGCTCACGTCGTGGGCATGCCGCGCGAGCGAGCTGCCGTAGCGCTCGGTCAGCTGCACCATCAGGTCGGGGGTGTCCCGATCGACCCCGAAGACGTGCCCCGGGAAGTCGAGATCGGGCTGTGCCGCCGCGATCTCCTCCTCACGGTCCGGCGAGAACAGCTGTGCGGGGTCGCCCACCGCCACCCAGCCGATCGGCACGACCGTGCCCTCCGGCAGCACGGCGCGACGGAGCACGATGGCGTTCACGCGCACCTCACAGCGCGGCCCGATCAGCGAGCCGTTGAACAGCCGCGACCCCGAGGCGAGGAACGTCTCGTCTCCCACCGTCGCACCGGCGATGCTCGACAGCGTGCCGATCAGGGTGTGCGACCCGATGTGCACCGCATTCGCCGCCGTCGCCCGGATGAGCGCATTCTCCATCACGATGACGTGCTCGCCGAGCGTGATCGCCCCACCCTCGGCGGTGATGACGGCACCGTGCAGAACCTGGCAGCCCGGCCCGATCTCCACATCTCCGGAGACGACGGCGGTGGGGGCGATGACGGCGGTGTCATGGACGCGGGGCCGAGCCCCGAGGTGCTCGTACAACATGCGGCCAGACTAGTACCGCGGCCCCCTGTCGCGCGCTACTCGGTCTTGGCCGGCTCGGGGAAGATCGCGGTGAACAGCTGCCCGACCCACTCGAGCAGCTGTGCGTCGGGGAGCGGCTCGAGACCCACCCCGACCGCCGCGGGGACGGTGGGCATCGGCACGACCAGCGCCTCTCCCCCGGCCACGAGCTTCGCCTTCGGGTAGAGCCGCTGCAGCCGCACCTTGATCGAGTCTTCGAGCCGCGCGGGCGCGATGCGCAGGTTCGAGCCCATCACGACGACGTCGGTCAGCCCGACCCGGGCAGCGCGACGGCGCAGACGCGAGATCGCCAACAGGCCTTCGACCTCTTCGGGCGGCGTGCCGTAGCGGTCGACGAGCTCTTCGACGACCAGATCGATCGCCTCATCCTTGGCGGTCGCCGCCGAGGCGGCGGAGAGCTTCTGGTAGGCCTCGAGCCGCAGCCGCTCGCTGTCGATGTAGTACTCGGGGATGCGCGCATCCAGGGGCAGTTCCAGGCGCAGCTCCTGCCCGGTCTCGACCTCGTCCCCGCGGAACGTCGCCACGGCCTCGCCGATCATGCGCAGGTACAGGTCGAATCCGACGCCCGCGATGTGTCCGGCCTGTTCGGCGCCGAGCAGGTTGCCCGCCCCGCGCAGTTCGAGGTCCTTCAGCGCGACCTGCATGCCGGAGCCCAGGTCGTTGTTGACCGCGATGGTCTGCAGACGGTCGGCCGCGGTCTCGCTCAGCGGCTTCATCTCGTCGTACAGGAAGTACGCGTAGGCCCGCTCGCGCCCTCGTCCGACGCGGCCACGCAGCTGGTGCAGCTGACTGAGTCCGTACTTGTCGGCGCGGTCGATGATGATCGTGTTCGCGTTCGCGATGTCGAGACCCGTCTCGATGATGGTCGTCGAGACGAGCACGTCGAACTTGCGCTCCCAGAAGTCGTCGACGACCTGCTCGAGCTGGTGCTCGCCCATCTGTCCGTGCGCGACCGCGATCCGGGCCTCGGGAACGAGTTCGGCGAGCTCGCTCGCGACGCGCTGGATCGACTGCACCCGGTTGTGCACGAAGAAGATCTGCCCTTCGCGCAGGATCTCGCGACGGATCGCCGCGGCCATCTGCTTGTCGCTGCGCGGGCCGACGAACGAGAGGATCGGGTGCCGGTCCTCCGGCGGGGTCGCCAGCGTGGACATCTCCCGGATGCCGGTGACCGCCATCTCGAGCGTGCGCGGAATCGGCGTGGCACTCATGGCGAGGATGTCGACGTTGGTCTTCATCTTCTTGAGCGCGTCCTTGTGCTCGACGCCGAACCGCTGCTCCTCGTCGATGATCATCAGGCCGAGGTCCTTGAACATCACCTGGTCGGTGAGGATGCGGTGGGTGCCGATCACCATGTCGACCGAACCCTCGAGCAGGCCTTGCAGAGTGAGACGCGCCTCCTTGTCGGTCTGGAAGCGCGACAAGGGCCGCACCTTGACAGGGAAGCCGGCGAAGCGCTCGGTGAACGTCTCGAGGTGCTGCTTCACCAGCAGCGTCGTCGGCACGAGCATCGCGACCTGCTTGCCGTCCTGGATCGCCTTGAACGCCGCACGGACCGCGACCTCGGTCTTGCCGAAGCCGACGTCGCCCGAGAGCAGCCGGTCCATCGGGATGGGCCGTTCCATGTCGGCCTTGATCTCGTCGATCGTCTGCAGCTGGTCCTGTGTCTCCGCGAACGGGAACGCCTCTTCCAACTCGCGCTGCCACGGGGTGTCCGGGCCGAACGCGTGGCCCTTCGCGCTCATGCGCGCGGAGTAGAGCTTCACGAGCTCGACCGCGATGTCGCGCACGGCCTTGCGCGCCTTGCCCTTGGCCTGCGACCAGTCGCTGCCGCCCATCTTCGAGAGCGTCGGGGCCTCGCCGCCGACGTACTTCGAGAGCAGATCGAGCTGATCCGTCGGCACGAACAGCTTGTCGCCCGGGTAGCCGCGCTTGGACGGCGCGTACTCGAGAACGAGGTAGTCGCGGATCGACTTGGTGGCGTTGCGCCCGCCGGTGGACACCTCGCGCTGGGTCATCTCGACGAAGCGGCCGATGCCGTGGGTGGCGTGCACCACGAAGTCGCCCTGCTTGAGCTGCAGCGGGTCGACCACGTTCTTGCGCCGCGAGGCGAGCTTCTTGACGACACGCTGATCGCCGCCGATGGTCCGGCCGTAGAACTCGTTGTCGGTGAGGACGGCGAGCTTCGCCTCGGCCACCTGGAAGCCGGCCTCGACGGATCCTGTGACGAGGGTCGCGACACCGCCCTCCGGTGCGTCGGTGAGCGTCTCGACCACCCGCGCGGCCAGGCCGCGGTCGGCGAGCACGTCGCGTGCGCGATCGACCAGACCGTGACCGGCGGCGATCACGACCACCCGCCAGCCGTCGGTCACCTTCGCCTCGACGAACGAGATCGCGCCGTCGACGTTGCCGTGGAAGGAGGGGATGACGGCGGCGCCGAGGTTCGTGGCCTCCGCATCGCCCTCACCGAGCCCGGCACCGAACGGGCTGAGCCGCCACCACACCCCGCCCCGGTCGCGCACGACCTCGCGCAGCTCGGCGATGGTCAGGAAGTCACCGGCCCCCAGATCGATGGGCGCGGAGGCGCCGGAGGTGGCGGCGCTCCAGGCGGCGTCGAGGAACTCGCGGTTGGTGTCGCCCAGGGTGATGGCGCGCGCACTCGATCGCTCGGGATCGATGACCGCCGTGGCGCTTCCCGCCGGCAGGTACTCGGCCAGCGACTTCAAGGGTCCGGCGACCGCGGGGAGCAGCGACTCCATGCCTTCGACCGGGATGCCCTCGGCCATCTTCTCGAGCATGCCCGAGATCGCCGGGAAGCCGCCGACGAGTGCGCGGGCCCGATCGCGGACCTCGGCCGTGAGCAGCAGTTCGCGGGTGGGCGGCAGGTCGACGCCGGTGACATCACCCGGAAGCGAGCGCTGGTCCGCGACGGAGAACGCACGGATCTGGTCGATCTCGTCGCCGAAGAACTCGACGCGATAGGGGTGCTCCGACGTGGGAGGGAAGACGTCGAGGATGCCGCCGCGCACCGCGAACTCGCCGCGCCGCGACACCATGTCGACGCGGGAGTACGCCCGTTCGACCAGCTGCTCGACCACGCGGTCGAGTTCGTGCCCCCGGCTGCCGACGCCGAGTTCGAGCGGGGCGATCTCGCCCAGGTTGCCGGCGATCGGCTGGAGCGCGGCCCGCACGGACGCGACGACGACGAGCGGGTGGTCGCCCGACCACTCCGCGATCCGGCGCAGCGTCTGCAGACGCTGACCGACCGTGTCCGGGCTCGGGCTGAGCCGCTCGTGCGGCAGCGTCTCCCAGGCGGGGAACGTGAGGATGTCGGCGTCGGGCAGGTAGGCGTGCATCGCCAGCGCGAGGCTCTCCGCCCGCCTCCCGGTGGGGACGACGGCGAGGAGGGCGGCCGGGTGTCCCGCCGCCGCCCTCTTCTCGAGCAGGCCGGCGAGCGCCGGGGCGTCGAGCCCGTCGACCAGGCCGAGGTCGGCGTCGGTGCGCGCCCAGCTGAGGGCGTCACGGTACAGAGACGCCTCTTCCAAGGCGCGCAGAATCCCCGGAACAGTCACCGGACAAGACTAGTCGCGCCCACGGACACTCCGGCCGCCGCGCCCGTCGAGGAACGCCAGCCTGCCTAGGCTGTCGGGATGGAATCCGTCGCCCTCACCACGCCCCGACTCGTCCTGCACGCCCCGACGGAGGCGGACATCGACGCGATCACCGAAGCGTGCCAGGATCCGGAGATCCCGCGCTGGACCACCGTGCCGAGTCCGTACACCCGCGAGGACGCCGCGCAGTTCGTGCGTCTGTCAGCCGCGCAGTGGGACGCCGGTTCCGAGGTCGTCTGGGGCATGTATGCGGACGGCGAGCTCGTGGGCATGATCGGTCTTCACAACATGACCGATCACTTCACGGGCGCGACCGCCGAGCTGGGCTACTGGGTGACGGCCGGCGCACGGGGCCGCGGATATCTCACCGAAGCAGCAGCGGCCGTGATCGATTGGGGTTTCGTCGGACTCCGGCTCGTCCGCATCCGCTGGCAGGCCGTCGCGGGGAACATCCCCTCGGCCCGCGCCGCCCGGGCCCTCGGCTTCCGCTACGAGGGCCTGCAGCGGCAGGCGCTGACGAGCCCGCGCGGGCGCGACGACGGCTGGATGGCCGGCCTCCTCCCCGGGGACGACCGCACGCCGGTCGACTGGCCGATCCTCTGAGGGGCGCGCCCCCGGGTGACAGTGTCGGCGCCCGATGACAGGATGAACCCATGCCGGAGATGCCGGAAGTCCAGGGCCTGACCACGTTTCTCGCCGAACGCGCCGTCGGGCGCACCATCACGCGCGCGACCGTCTCGGCGATCGCCGCGTTGAAGACCTACGATCCTCCGATCCACGCCCTCCAGGGAGCCACGATCACCGCGTCCGCGCGTCTGGGCAAGTTCGTCGTGCTCTCCTGCGGCGACGAGCTGCACCTGGTGTTCCACCTCGCGAAGGCCGGGTGGCTGCGCTGGTACGAGACGCTCCCGACCACGCTCATCAAACCGGGCAAGTCCCCCATCGCCCTGCGCATCGCCCTCGACGACGGCAGCGGTTTCGACCTCACGGAAGCGGGGACCAAGAAGTCGCTCGCCGTGTACGTGGTGCGCGATCCGCAGGAGGTGCCCGGCATCGCCCGGCTCGGCCCCGACCCTCTCGACCCCGCGTTCACGCGCGAGGCGTTCGCCGCCCTGCTCGAGGATCGGCGTATGCAGATCAAGGGGCTGCTGCGCGATCAGGCGGTGATCGCGGGCATCGGCAACGCGTACTCGGACGAGATCCTGCATGCCGCGCGCATGTCACCGTATGCGATCGCCGGAAAGCTCGACGACGCCGAGATCGACCGCCTGTTCGGAGCCATGCGCGAGACGCTGACAGAGGCGGTCGCCCAAGCCTCCGGCAAACCGCCGGCGGACCTGAAGGATGCCAAGCGCCGCGGCATGCAGGTGCACGCGCGCCGAGGAGAAGCCTGCCCGGTGTGCGGAGACACGGTCCGCAGCGTGTTCTTCGCCGACCGCTCGCTCGAGTACTGCCCCACCTGCCAGACCGGTGGCAAGGTACTGGCCGACCGCCGCCTCTCCCGACTGCTGAAGTGACGGCGGACGCGCCGCACGGTGAAGTCGTCTGTCGCGGAATGATCTGTCGCGGAATGAAATGCGCCCGAACGCGTTGAGTACACTCAGAACAACAACGTGCTCCGGGGTCGGTGGGAATCCGAACCGGCGGTGACAGTCCGCGAGCGTCTCGAGAGATCGGGATGCCGATCCGGTGGAATTCCGGGACCGACGGTGATGCGAGGGCGACCTCGCTAGTCCGGAAGGGAGGCAGCACGAGACGCATCCGTGCGTCCGTTCCGCCACCCCTGTCTGAACCCGGAGCCTCAGAGGAGGACGACGGATGGCAGTGAACGCGGCAGAGCGCCACGCGATGGATCGCGCGCTCCACCTCGCCGCCCGTGGACCGCGCGGGGCGAACCCGCAGGTCGGTGCGGTCCTCCTCTCCCCCGACGGCAGGGTCATCGCCGAGGGCTGGCACCACGGCGCCGGCACCCCCCACGCAGAGGTCGACGCGCTCTCGAAGCTCGCACCCGGCGAGGCGCGAGGAGCGACGGCCGTCGTGACCCTCGAACCCTGCAACCACACCGGCCGCACGGGCCCCTGCGCCGTCGCTCTCATCGACGCGGGCGTCGCACGCGTGGTGTACGCGCTCGACGACCCCGGCGTCGCCTCAGGCGGCGGGGCGGAACGCCTGCGGTCCGCAGGCGTCGACGTCGAGTCGGGTGAGCAGGCGGACGCCGCACACGCGCTCATCGCCGGATGGCTGACCGCCCAACGACTCGGACGCCCCCATGTCACTGTCAAGTGGGCGCAGAGCCTGGACGGCCGCGCGGCCGCCGACGACGGGTCGAGCCAGTGGATCACGGGGCCGACCGCACGCGCCGACGTGCACCGCCGCCGGGCAGCAGCCGATGCCATCGCGGTCGGCACCGGAACAGTGATCGCCGACGACCCTGCCCTCACCGCCCGTGACGGCGACACCATGCTCCCCGACCAGCCGATCCCGGTGGTCATCGGATCCCGTCCCACTCCGGCCGACGCCGCGGTGCACCGGCATCCGCACACTCCGCTGTTCTTCGAGACCCACGATCTGCACGCGATCGTCGCCGACCTGCACACCCGCGGCGTGCAGAGCCTGTTCGTGGAGGGCGGCCCGACGCTCGCCAGCGCCTTCATCGAGGCAGGACTCGCCGACCGCGTGCTCGCCTACATCGCCCCGGTGCTGCTCGGCGGCCGAAGGCTCGCCCTGACCGACATCGGCGTCGGTTCCATCGACGAGGCCCGACGCCTGACCGTCGACGAGTGGCTTCCCCTCGGAGACGACCTGCTCGCGATCGCGCACCCCGCGCACGCCACCGATCCCGCGGAAGACCCGCAGAACGAAGGAGCCGCCTGATGTTCACCGGAATCATCGAGGAGATGGGCGAGATCACCGCGATCGCCTCCGCGGGTGACGGCTGGCGCCTGACCGTCCGCGCGCCCCGGGCCGCAGCGGACGCCGTGCACGGCGAGTCCATCGCCGTCTCGGGTGTGTGCCTCACCGTGGTGGGGTCGACCGCCGACACCTTCGACACCGACGTGATGAAGCAGACTCTCGACGTCGCCGCGATCGGGTCGGCGACGGTCGGAACCCGCGTGAACATCGAGAAGGCGATGCCGGTCGGCGCCCGTCTCGGCGGTCACATCGTGCAGGGCCACGTCGACGGCACCGGCGACGTGCTCGAGGTGCGCCCCGGCGCGCAGTGGAGCGTGCTGCGGATCAGCCTGCCCCTCGACCTCGCCCCGCTCGTGGTCGACAAGGGGTCGATCTCGGTCGACGGCACCTCGTTGACCGTGAGCGCCGTCAGCGCCCCTGCAGACCCCTCCCCCTGGTTCGAGGTCTCGCTGATCCCCGAGACCCTCGCCGCGACCACGCTCGGCGTCCGCGCCGTCGGCGACCGCGTGAACCTGGAGACCGACATCCTCGCCCGGCACGTCGAGCGCCTGCTCGCGTTCCGCGCCGCACCGGAAGGAGGCTCGCGATGAGCCTTTCCACCATCGCCGAGGCCCTGGAGGCGCTGCGCGCCGGGCGTCCCGTCCTCGTCGCCGACGACGAGAACCGCGAGAACGAAGGCGATGTCATCCTCTCGGCAGAGCTCGCGACGCCCGAGTGGGTGGCGTGGACCGTGCGCTGGTCGTCGGGCTTCATCTGCGCCCCGATGCCCGCCGATCTCGCCGATCACCTGAACCTGCCGCCGATGGTCGCCGCCAGCGAAGACGCCCGCTCGACCGCATACACGGTGAGTGTCGACGCCGCGCAGGGGGTCACGACCGGCATCAGCGCCCACGACCGCGCCCACACGCTGAACGTGCTGTCGAACCCGGAGTCCACGTCGACCAGCATCATCCGGCCCGGCCATGTGCTGCCGCTGCGGGCGGTCGACGGCGGGGTGCGCGAGCGCAGCGGCCACACCGAGGCCGCGGTCGAACTCATGAAGCTCGCCGGTCTCCGCCCCGTCGGCGCGATCGCGGAGATCGTGGCGGAGGACGGCAGCATGATGCGCCTTCCCGGCCTGATCGAGCTCGGTGCGCGCGACGGCGTGCCGGTCATCACGATCGAGCAGCTGATCGCCCACCTCAACGAGATCGATCCCGAGGGCGCCACCCCGAATGCGCATCGCGGCCGTCGCGTGAGCCTGCGCGCCGACGCCACCGTGCCCACCACGCACGGCACCTTCCGCTTCCTCGCCTACAAGGACCGCATCACCGGCACCGACCACATCGCCGTCGTCTCGGGCGAACTCGGCGAGACCGCGCTCGTGCGGGTGCACTCGGAGTGCCTGACCGGCGAGGCGTTCGGCTCGCTCAAATGCGAGTGCGGCCCGCAGCTCGACTCCGCCCTCGACGCGATCGAGAAGGAAGGCGGGATCGTCATCTACATGCGCGGCCACGAGGGTCGAGGGATCGGCCTCATCAACAAGCTGCGTGCCTACAGCCTGCAGGAGGAGGGGCTCGACACGGTCGACGCCAACCTCGCGCTGGGGCTGCCCGCCGATGCCCGCGACTACGCAGCGGCGGCCGGCATCCTCTCCGACCTGGGCGTGTCGAAGGTGCGCCTGCTGACGAACAACACCGACAAGGTCGCGCAGCTGCGCGAGCTCGGCCTCGACGTCGTCGAGCAGGTGCCGCTGATCGTCGGTGTGGGACCCAACAACCACCAGTACCTGGAGACCAAGCGTGACCGGATGGGTCACATCATCGGCGAAGCGGAACTCGCAGAGGCGCTCGCCCACGGAGAGGACGACAAATGAGCGGCGCAGGAGCACCCGAGATCGGCACCATCGACGGACGCGGTCTGAACGTCGTCATCGTGGCCGGAACCTGGCACGAGACGATCTCGAACGGCTTGATCGCCGGTGCGGAGCGCGTGCTGGACGCGGCTCGGGCCACGCACCGACTGGTGCGCGTGCCCGGCTCGTTCGAACTCGCGATCGCCGCCCAGGCGGCCTTCGCCGGCGGGGCGGATGCCGTCGTCGCACTCGGCGTGATCATCCGCGGGGGCACACCGCACTTCGAGTACGTGTCGGCGGCGACCACCGATGGCCTCACCCGCGTCGCCCTCGACGCCGGCAAGCCCGTCGGCTTCGGCGTGCTCACCCTCGACGACGAGCAGCAGGGTCTCGACCGTGCGGGCCTGGAGGGCTCCAAGGAGGACAAGGGCGCCGAAGCAGCGGATGCTGCCCTGCGCACGGCGCTCGTGACACGGGAGCTGCGCGGCTGAGGTCAGCCTGCCCTTGCTAGCGTGAAAGGGCTCTGCACTCGTACGGTGAGGGCATGGAGACTCTCCGTCATATCGTGCTGTTCGTCCACCTCATCGGATTCGCCGTGCTCTTCGGCTCCTGGGCCGCGCAGGCGTTCGGCGGAAAGCGTGAGTTCACGCGCCTGATGAACATCGGCATGGCGATCGCCGCGGTCGCGGGCCTCGCGCTCGCGGCGCCGTGGGGCATCTCCTACGAGCTCAACTACGTCAAGATCGGCGTCAAGCTCGTGATCCTGCTCATCATCGGCGCCCTGCTCGGAATCGGCCTGGGTCGTCAGCGCCGCGGTGCGGCCATCCCGCCGGCGGTGTTCTGGCTGGTCGGCATCCTCACCGCCGTCAACGCCGCGATCGCCGCGATCTGGCGCTGAGCCGTCAGCGCGTCCGCGGCGACGCCGTGCTCGCCCGCACGATGAGTTCGGTACCGACGAGCGGGGTCTGCTGACGCTCGACACCGTCGAGCTCGGCGAGCAGCGCGTCCACCGCGAGCGCGCCCACGCGCTCCGGGTGCTGCTGCACGGTCGTCAGCGGCGGCCAGAGCTGTGCCGCATCGGGCAGTCCGTCGAACCCGACGATGCTCACGTCTCGCGGCACGTCGAGCCCGATCTCTCGGAACGCACGCAGCACGCCGATCGCCATCTGGTCGTTCGCCACGAACACCGCGGTGACACCGTCGATCGCACGCAGTTCGAGACCGGCTGCGTAGCCGGACGACGCGGTCCAGTCCCCCGCCAGCGGCTCCGGGACCGTACGCCCGTGCGTCTCGAGCGTCTCCCGCCACGCTTCACGGCGGCGCTCGGCGGAGTAGGAGCGCGCGGGGCCGGTGACGTGCCACACGGTGTCGTGACCGAGTTCGAGCAGGTGCTCGGTCGCGAGCCGAGCGCCCTGCGCCTGATCGGTGTCGACGAACGGATGCGTCGCCGTGCGGTTCGAGTCGACGAACACGACGGGAAGCGCCTCGGGGATCTCGATGTCGGCCTCGTCGAGCTGATGCGCCTCGATCACGATGATGATGCCGTCGACCGCGTGCTCCTCCAGCCGACGGAACGCACCGGCCACGGTCTCGCCCGCGCTCGACTCGACGGGGATGAGAGTGAGCGCGTAGCCGAGCTGGGCGGCGCGCACGGCGATCGCATCGAGCGTGCGCTGGTTCCCGTAAGAGCTGAACGAGAACATCACGACGCCGATCGTGCGGAATCGCCCTGACCGGAGTGCGCGGGCGGCGCTGTTCGGCCGGTACCCCAGACTGTGCATGGCGGCCTCGACACGCTCGCGCGTGGCGGCACCGACGTAGCCCCTGGCATTGACGACGCGCGACACGGTCTGGCCGGAGACGCCGGCCTCGCGGGCCACGTCTTCCATCGAGGGCTCACGTCGACGCGTCGACGTCTCTGTCGGATGCTCCGGGGTCACGATCACCCATCCCCTCATATGTTGACGTTGACACACTACCAGTCGGTCCAATATGTTGACGTTGACACACGGCGCACGGTGCGCCCGAAACGTAAGAAGGACTCGTCGATGACGACTGAAATCCCCGCAGCCCCGGGTGCCCCCGGCATCCGGCGCCGCGACAAGCGCGACTGGAGGGGATGGGCCTTCGTCGGCCCGTTCATGGTCGTGTTCGCCCTGGTGTTCCTGACGCCGCTCGCCTATGCGCTGTACCTGAGCTTCTTCCAGGAGAAGCTCATCGGCGGCACCGCGTTCGTGGGGCTCGACAACTACGTCCGCGCCCTGAGCGACCCGCAGTTCTGGGAGGCGTTCGGCCGCGTACTGGTCTTCCTCGTCGTGCAGGTGCCGATCATGCTGATCCTGGCCCTCGGCGCCGCCCTCGCCCTCGACAGCGCCCGCCTGCGCGGAGCGTCGTTCTTCCGCATCCTGATCTTCCTGCCCTACGCGGTGCCGGCCGTGGTGGCGGTGCTGATGTGGGGCTACATCTACGGCGACCAGTTCGGCCTCACGAGCAACATCAACGACATCCTCGGCGTCGATGCGATCACGCCGTTCGCCAAGGAGTGGATGCTGGTCTCGATCGGCAACATCGTCACCTGGGAGTTCGTCGGCTACAACATGCTGATCTTCTACTCGTCGCTCAAGACCATCCCGACCGACATGTACGAGGCGGCCTCCCTCGACGGCGCCGGGGCGTGGCGCACGATCTTCTCGATCAAGATCCCGTCCGTGCGCGGAGCGCTCGTGATCGCCACGATCTTCTCGATCATCGGCAGCTTCCAGCTCTTCAACGAGCCAAACATCCTGCGCCCCCTGGCCCCGAACGTGATCACGACGTTCTTCACGCCGAACATGTACGCGTACAACCTGTCGTTCGCGGGGCAGCAGTTCAACTACGCCGCGACGATCGCCATCATCATGGGCGTCATCACCGCGGTCATCGCCTACGTCGTGCAGCTGCGCGGCTCGAAGTCGGAGGTGCGCTGACATGGCACTCCCCCTCGCCCGCCCCGCGCACCGCCGCCACGATCCGCTGAAGCCGCGCACGTCGAACACCCTGCTGATCGTCATGATCCTCTACGCGCTGTATACGCTCGTGCCCCTGGTGTGGCTGCTGTTCAGTTCGACCAAGACGCAGGCGGGACTCTTCAGCTCGTTCGGACTGTGGTTCGCCGACGACTTCGCATTCTTCGACAACCTGGTCGCCACGTTCTCGTATCGCGACGGCATCTTCCTGCGCTGGCTCGGGAACACCCTCCTGTACGTCGTGGTCGGCGCCGGGGGCGCGACGCTGCTCGCCACCATGGCCGGCTACGGACTCGCGAAGTTCCGCTTCCCCGGACGCCGTGCGGTGTTCGCCGTGGTCCTGGGCGCCGTGGCGGTGCCCGGCACCGCCCTCGCGGTCCCGACCTTCCTGCTGTTCAGCGAACTCGGACTGACGAACACGCCGTGGGCGGTGATCATCCCGTCCCTCATCAGTCCCTTCGGTCTGTACCTGATCTGGGTGTTCGCGTCGGAGTCAGTGCCGACCGAGCTGCTCGAGGCGGCCCGCATCGACGGCGCAGGTGAGTTCCGCACGTTCTTCACGATCTCGATGCGGCTGCTCGCGCCCGGCATCGTGACGGTCGCGCTGTTCACGGTGGTCGCCACCTGGAACAACTACTTCCTGCCCCTGATCATGCTCTCGGACCCCGCCTGGTATCCGCTCACGGTCGGCTTGAACCAGTGGAGCGCCCAGGCCATCGGCGCGGGGTCCCAGCCCATCTACAACCTCGTGATCATGGGCTCGCTGCTCACGATCGTGCCGATCGTCATCGCCTTCCTGCTGCTGCAGCGCTTCTGGCAGTCAGGTCTCACCGCGGGAAGCGTCAAGCAATAGCTCCCCGTACCCCCTGCATCACCTCTGCGATCCGACGCTGGACCGCACCTCCCGAAAGGACACAGCAATGAAGCACCTTCCCTCCCCGACGCGGCGCACCCTCGCGGTGCTCGCCGCAGGAACCGTGGCAGCGCTGGCGCTGGCCGGATGCAGCACCGGCGGCGACGCCGGCTCCGGCAACACGGGTTCCGGCTCGTTCGACTCCGTCGAGGCGGCGCTCGAGAAGGGCGGCGAGATCACGTACTGGTCGTGGACACCGTCGGCCGAGGCCCAGGTCGAGGCCTTCCAGAAGGAGTACCCGAACGTCAAGGTCAAGCTGGTGAACGCCGGCACCAACAACGAGGAGTACACCAAGCTGCAGAACGCCATCAAGGCGGGCTCCGGCGCTCCGGACGTCGTGCAGATCGAGTACTACGCGTTCCCGCAGTTCGCGCTGACGGACGCCTTCACCGACTTGTCGCAGTACGGGTTCGCCGACTTCGAGGACGACTACACCGCCTCCACCTGGAACTCCGTCACCGACGGCGACGCGATCTACGGTCTGCCGCAGGATTCCGGCCCCATGGCCCTGTTCTACAACAAGACCGTGTTCGATGCGGCCGGTGTCGCCGTCCCCACCACCTGGGACGAGTACTACGAGGCCGCCCAGGCGATCCACGCGGCGAACCCCGACGCGTACATCACCAACGACACGGGAGATGCGGGCTTCGCGACCTCGATGATCTGGCAGGCCGGGGGAAAGCCGTTCGAGACCTCCGGCACCGACGTCACGATCGACCTGCAGGACACCGGCTCGAAGAAGTGGACCGAGAACTGGAACCGCCTCGTCGAGGAGGACCTGCTGGCCCCGTACGGCAGCTGGAGCGACGAATGGTTCCGCGCCCTCGGCGACGGCAGCCTGGCGAGCCTCGTGATCGGCGCGTGGATGCCCGCGAACCTCATCTCCGGTGCCCCTGACGGCGCCGGAGACTGGCGCGTCGCGCCGATGCCGACGTACGACGGTTCCCCGGCGAGCGCGGAGAACGGCGGGGGCGGGCAGGCCGTCACGAAGCAGAGCAAGAACCCGGAGCTGGCGGCGGGCTTCCTGTGGTGGCTGAACAACTCCGAGGAGAGCATCTCAATCGCCCTCGAGTCCGGCGGATTCCCGTCGACGACCGCGGAGCTGTCCAGCACGGAGTTCCTCGCCGAGGCGCCGGAGTACTTCGGCGGCCAGAAGATCAACGAGGTCCTCGCGGCCGCGGCCGATGACGTGGTCGAGGGCTGGAGCTACCTGCCCTACCAGGTGTACGGGAACAGCATCTTCGGCGACACCGTCGGCCAGTCGTACCAGAACGGCACCGACCTGAACGAGGGCCTCACCGCCTGGCAGGACGCGCTGGTCGAGTACGGCAACTCCCAGGGCTTCAGCGTCAACAAGTGACCCCGCGGCTGAGCCGGCCCGGTCCCCGCCGGGCCGGCTCCGCCCGCCTCATCGAAAGCACCACGACACGTGACCTCCTTCTCCCTCGGCGACACCGACTTCCTCCGCGACGGACAGCCGCACCAGGTGATCTCCGGCGCCATCCACTACTTCCGCGTGCACCCCGACCAGTGGCGCGACCGCATCCGCAAAGCCCGGCTGATGGGACTGAACACGATCGAGACCTACGTCGCCTGGAACGCGCACGAACCTCGGCGCGGAGAGTGGGACGCTAGTGGATGGAACGATCTGGGGCGATTCCTCGACCTGGTGCAGGCGGAGGGCCTCGACGCGATCGTGCGCCCCGGCCCCTACATCTGCGCCGAGTGGCACAACGGCGGACTGCCGGTGTGGCTCACGGGCAGCGTCGAAGGACTGCGCTCCTCCGCTCCGGCCTTCCTCGCCGAGGTGACCGCCTACCTGCGCCGCGTGTACGACATCGTCGCACCGCGGCAGATCGACCACGGTGGGCCGGTGATCCTGGTGCAGATCGAGAACGAGTACGGCGCCTACGGCGCCGACCGCGCCTATCTCGAGTCGCTGGTGACCACGACTCGCGATGCCGGGATCACCGTTCCGCTGACGACCGTGGATCAGCCCGTCGATCGGATGCTGAGCGACGGAAGCCTCCCCGGGCTGCACAAGACCGGATCCTTCGGCTCCCGGAGCACCGAACGGCTCGCCACCCTGCGCCGCCATCAGCCCACGGGTCCGCTGATGTGCGCGGAGTTCTGGGACGGATGGTTCGACTGGTGGGGCGGCGTGCATCACACGACCGATGTCGCCGCGGCCGCCGCCGACCTCGACGAGCTGCTGGCGGCCGGCGCCTCGGTCAACATCTACATGTTCCACGGCGGCACCAACTTCGGGCTGACCAACGGCGCGAACGACAAGGGGCGCTACCTGCCCCTGGTGACCTCCTACGACTACGACGCCCCGCTCGATGAGACGGGGAACCCGACGGAGAAGTTCTTCGCCTTCCGCGAGGTGATCGCCCGCTACGCGCCGGTGCCCGACGAGGTGCCCGCGGCGGCCGAGGCCTCCCCCGCGTTCGAGGTTCCGCTTCGAGCGGCGGGACCGTGGACCGATGTCGCGGGGGCTGCGCCGACCACCGCCCTGCCGCAGACCTTCGACGAGCTCGGACATCTGAGCGCCCTCGTACGTTACGACACCGAGCTGCCGGCAGGAGCGGGCGGGCTCCTCGTCGTCGACGACGTGCGCGACCTGGCTTGGGTGAGCGTCGACGGTCACCCGGTCGGCACACTCGCCCGCACTCGGCACGACCGCGCGATCCGGATCCCGGATGGCCGCAGCCTCCGCATTCTCGTCGAGGATCAGGGGCGCGTGAACTACGACCGTCGTCTGGGCGAGGAGAAGGGGCTGATCGGCGAGATCACCCTCGACGGTGCGCCCGTGACGGGCTGGCGAGCGACGACCCTGGATGTCGCGGAGATCGCCGCGGAGATCGATGCGGACGGCGGCCGCGAGCGCGGCCGGGAGGTCGGTCCCGCCGCGTGGACGGCCGAGTTCTCCCTGGATGCCCCTGCGGATCTCTTCGTCGACACCGCATCGTGGAGCAAGGGCTACGCGTTCGTGAACGGATTCTTCCTCGGTCGATATTGGCGCAACGGCCCGCAGCGCACGCTCGCCGTGCCCGCACCCGTCACCCGAGCGGGCGCCAATCACCTCGTCGTGCTGGAGCTCGAAGACGTGCTGCAGCCGCGCGCCGTCTTCGTCGGAGCCCCCGCGCTCGGCGACACGGAGGAATAGTCCCCGCGCGGGAGGCGGGCGGACCGCTCACGTCAGCGGCACCGGTGTCGCGTCCACCATCGTCCCCTCGATCCCGACCCGCATCATCGTGCAGACGGGCTGCCGTCGCCGATCCGTGGGAGACCCGGGGCCGGGTCCCGCTGCGAGATGACACGCGAAACACGCGCACAGCAAACACTCAGGAAGGCGTAAACTCGCCCGGGTCCCCCGGTATACCGGGGACTCGATCGGAGGAGCTTCATGAGTACTGCCACTGCGCCCGCGAATCCTCGCTCGCGCGTCATCACCGCGAGCCTGGTCGGCACCACGATCGAGTTCTACGACTTCTACGCGTACGCGACGGCGGCCGTGCTCGTGTTCCCGGTGCTGTTCTTCCCCACCGGCGACGACACCACCTCGCTCCTCTCCTCGTTCGCGGTGTTCGGTGCGGCGATGGTCGCCCGTCCGATCGGCGCGGTGGTCTTCGGCCACTTCGGCGACAAGTTCGGGCGCAAGGCCACGCTCGTGGCATCACTGCTGACGATGGGCATCGCGACCTTCGTGATCGGCCTGTTGCCGACCTACCAGGACATCGGGTGGTGGGCCGCCCTGCTGCTGCTGGTCCTGCGACTCGCTCAGGGCTTCGCGCTCGGCGGCGAGTGGTCGGGCGCGGCACTGGTCGCCACCGAGAATGCGCCGAAGGGCAAGCGCGCCTGGTACGGCACCTTCCCGCAGCTGGGCGCGCCGCTGGGCTTCATCATCGCCAACTTCCTCTTCCTCGCGATCAACTGGCTGCTGCCGCACGCCGAGAACCCGGTCCTGAAGTCCGAGGCGTTTCTCTCCTGGGGCTGGCGCATCCCGTTCCTGTTCTCCGCAGTGATGGTCATCATCGGCCTGTGGGTGCGGCTCAAGCTCGTCGAGTCCGACACCTTCAAGAAGGCGGAGACGAAGGGCGTGATCCGCAAGCTCCCGCTCGCGACCGTGTTCCGTCACCACTGGAAGCAGCTCATCCTCGGCACGTTCATCATGCTGGCGACGTACGTGCTGTTCTACCTGATGACGAACTTCACCCTCGCCTACGGAACCAAGGCCGCCTCGCTCGAGACCGCCACCGCCGCCGCGAAGGCCGCTGCCGAGGCGACCGGCGCCCCGTTCGACCCGATCAAGTTCGCGGCCCAGTTCTATCCCGGTCTCGGCTTCGGCTACACCGACTTCGTGCTGATGCAGATCATCGGCGTGGTGTTCTTCGGCATCTTCACGTTGCTCTCCGGTCCGATCGCCGATGCGGTCGGCCGACGGAAGCTGCTGCTGTGGGTCACCGGGACCATCATCGTGTTCGGTCTCACGTTCAACGCCTTCCTCCTGCCCGCGGTCGACCCGAAGTTCACGGGTGCGCTCACCCAGGCGTTCCTCGTGTTCGGGTTCATGCTGATGGGCGCGACGTTCGGCCCGATGGGCGCTCTGCTTCCCGAGCTGTTCCCGACCAACGTGCGCTACACGGGGTCGGCGATCGCCTACAACGTCTCGTCGATCCTCGGCGCCGCGGTGGCCCCGCTCATCGCGCTGAAGCTGTGGGAGGTGGCCGGCGGCGCTCCGTGGCTGGTGGGTCTGTACCTGTCCGCGATGGGTGTGCTCACGTTCATCGCGCTGATCCTCTCCCCCGAGACCAAGGACCACGACTACGACGACGACCTCGGCGTCGCGGCGGCCGTCGAGCTGTGATCCTGCGGCCGTGACGATTCACGTCACGGCCGCAGGAACTCCTCGATCGCGGCGATGGTGGTCGCGTTGTCGAGGTGTCGCACGGCGCGGATCCCCACCGCCTCGGCACCGTCGACCGATACCTGATGGTCGTCGATGAACAGCACGTCGCCCGGGTCGGCGCCCATGCGCTGGAGTGCTCGTCGGTAGGCCTCGGGATCCGGCTTGTTCACGCCCTGCTCGTGGCTGTAGCAGATCGGGTCGAACACCTCGGAGAAGCCGAAGCGGCGCTCCTCCTCCTCGCGCGCGCCATCGGCGGAGTTGGAGAGGATCGCTGTTCCCGCCCACGCCGAGAGCGTGCGCGCGTACGCGATCAGGTCGTGGTTGCCGGTGCCGCAGTAGGCATCCCAGAAGTCTGCGCGCATCGCGCGGCGCTGGACCTCGTCGAGACCGAGCGCCGTGCCCACCGCCGTCCAGAAAGCGGGTTCGGTGCCGACGGTGACATCGATCGGCGGAAGATCGGCCTCTGCGATGCGCACCTCGAAAGCGGAGGGTTCGAGACCGACCACCGCACGCCAGCGCTCCCACCACTGCTGCTGCCAGGCATCGTCGTCGACGACCTCCAGCACTCCCCCGATGTCGAACAGGATCCACTTCTTCGTCGGCATCCCCCCAGACTGCCACGTCAATATGTATTGACACTCGCGGACACGTCAACGATGATTGACGCAGGAGGTCCATCATGACAATGCCGACCGCGATCGCACAGGACGACGGCAGCGAGCCCCTGGCCGCGCTGCACCGGCTCGCCGAGGTGCGCAAGGAGGTGGCCCGTGCCGAGGAGGCGAACGTGCGTCGCGCGCGGAACCTCGGGTACTCCTGGCAGGCGATAGCCAGCGCCCTCGGCGTGAGCAAGCAGGCGGCTCATCGGCGATTCGGCCGGTCCTGAGCCCGCGATATGCCGCATACAGCCGCTCCATAGGATTCGACCGCGAACGAAGTACGGTCGAAGTACCATCTCCAGATAGAGGTCCCGCATGTCCGGTTCGGCGACAGCACGCCGCCGCGGACGTGGCGCACAGCCCGAAGGCCCCCGCGCCACCTTCCGCCAGCTCCTCCCCTTCCTCTTCGAACACAAGCGCACCCTCATCGTGGTCGCGGTGCTCAGCGTCATCGGCGCCGCGACCTCGCTCGTGCAGCCGTTGCTCGTGGGCCAGGTCATCGAGGCCGTGCAGTCCGACACCGGTATCGGGATCCTGGTGTGGCTGCTCGTCGGCTTCGTGATCGTGTCATCGGTCATCTCCGGCTTCCAGCACTACCTGCTCCAGCGCACCGGCACCGCGGTCGTGTACTCGAGCCGCCGCAAGCTGATCGACCGCATCCTGCACCTGCCGACCTCGGAGTTCGATGCCCGCCGCACCGGCGACCTCGTCTCCCGCGTCGGCACCGACACGACGCTGCTCTACGCCGTGCTCACCCAGGGCCTCGCCGATGCTGTCGGCAGCGCCGTGCTCTTCCTCGGCGCGCTCATCGCGATGCTCGTGATCGACCCGATCCTGCTGCTGCTCATCGTCGTGGTGATCGGCATCTCGGTCGCCGTCGTCGTGCTGCTGAGCGGACGCATCCGCACCGCGTCGACCGCGCAGCAGGAGAAGGTCGGCGAGCTGGCTTCCGGCGTGGAGCGCGCGGTCGGCTCGATCCGCACCATCCGCGCCTCGGGAGCCACCGAACGGGAGACCACCGCCGTGTCGGGCCTCGCCTCCGACGCCTACGGCATCGGCGTGCGCATCGCCAAGATCTCCTCGATGGTCGTTCCCGTCTCCGGCATCGCCCTGCAGCTGTCGCTGCTCGTGGTGCTCGGGGTGGGCGGATTCCGGGTGGCCGCGGGAGCGATCACGATCGCCTCGCTGATCTCGTTCATCATGTTCCTGTTCCTGCTCGTGATGCCGCTGGCCACGACGTTCGGCGCGATCACCTCGGTCAACCAGGCTCTCGGTGCGCTCGGCCGCATCCAGGAGGTTCTCGACCTGCCCACCGAGTCGCAGGACGACGAGAAGATCGCGGCCTCGCTGCCGCGCGAGACCGCTGCGGCGGACGCACCGGCCATCGAGTTCCGCGACGTGCGCTTCCACTACCCTGCGAACGTCGTCGCCGCCCGTCAGGCCGCGGCCAAGGAGGCGCGCACGCTGCTCGCCGATGCGCACCTGGAATCCGCGGAGGACGCCACCCCCGCCGTGCAGGACCACGAGGTGCTCCGCGGCGTGTCGTTCGCCGTGCCGCAGGGCTCCCGTGTCGCCCTGGTGGGCCCCAGCGGCGCGGGGAAGAGCACGATCCTCTCGCTGATCGAGCGCTTCTACGATCCGACCGGCGGCTCGATCCGCCTGCACGGCCACGACGCGCGCACCTACCCGCGCGACGAGCTGCGCGCCCACTTCGGTTACGTCGAGCAGGATGCGCCGACGCTGGCCGGCACGCTCGCCGAGAACCTGCGGCTCGCCTCTCCCGAAGCGACGGACACCGACTGCGAACGGGTGCTGCGCGCCGTGAACCTCGGCGACGTGCTCGAGCGCGATCCGCTCGGCATCGAAGCCCCCGTCGGCGAAGACGGCGTGATGCTGTCGGGCGGTGAGCGTCAGCGTCTCGCGATCGCGCGCGCCCTGCTCACGGACGCCCCGATCCTGCTGCTCGACGAGTCGACGTCATCGCTCGACGGCGTGAACGAGCAGCGCATGCGGGAAGCCATCGATGCCGTGTCGACCGACCGCACGCTCATCGTGATCGCGCACCGCCTCTCGACGGTCGTCGACAGCGATCTCATCGTGGTGCTGCAGGACGGCGTCGTCGTCGGCCAGGGCACGCACGCCGAGCTCGTGGAGTCGACGCCGCTGTACCGCGACCTCGCGCGACACCAGCTGCTCACCTGACGCACGACAACACGAAGGCGGGACGTCGGAGACCACTCAGCCATGGGTTCGTCTCTGATGTCCCGCCTTCGCGGGTTTGCGGGGCACGAAGCCCCGAGGGTGCCGGCTCCCCCGAACCGGCACCGGTCTGGGGGAACTACGCCTTGTCGAGGCGGTAGCGCAGCGACGCCAGCTCGGCGCGCAGCGCTGCGGGGACCTTGTCGCCGAAGGTGTCGTAGAACTCCTCGGTCAGGTCGGCCTCGGTCTTCCATGCCTCGGCATCGACCGAGAACAGCTCGTCGAGGTCGGCGGCGGGCATGTCGAGCCCGTCGAGGTTCAGGTCCTCCACGCGCGGCAGGCGACCGATCGGGCTGTCGACCGCAGGAACGTCACCCGCGATGCGGCGGATGATCCAGTCGACCACACGCGAGTTGTCGCCGAAGCCCGGCCACAGGAACCGGCCGTCGTCGCCACGTCGGAACCAGTTCACCTGGAAGATGCGCGGCGCCCGGTCGAAGCGCAGACCGCGCCCGACCTTGAGCCAGTGCCCGAAGTAGTCGGCCATGTTGTAGCCGCAGAACGGCAGCATCGCGAACGGGTCGCGGCGCAACTCCCCGACCGTGCCCTCGGCGGCAGCCGTGCGCTCTGACGAGATGTTCGAGCCCAGGAAGACGCCGTGCGTCCAGTCGGTGGCCTCGACCACGAGCGGGACATTGCTGGCGCGGCGTCCACCGAACAGGATGACGTCGAGCGGAACGGCCTCTTCCCAGTCCTCGGAGATCTGCGGGCACTGCGCCGCCGACACCGTGAAGCGGGAGTTGGGGTGCGCTGCCGGCCGTCCCGACTCGGGAGTCCAGTCGTTGCCCTCCCAGTCGATCAGGTTCGCGGGCGCCTCATCGGTCAGACCCTCCCACCACACGTCGCCGTCCGGACGGAGAGCGACGTTCGTGAAGATGGTGTTGCCCCACAGCGTCTCGACCGCCGTGACGTTGGTCGATTCGCCGGTTCCGGGTGCGACGCCGAAGAAGCCCGCCTCCGGGTTGATCGCCCACATGCGGCCGTCTTCGCCGGGACGGATCCAGGCGATGTCGTCGCCGAGGGTCTCCACCCGCCATCCGGGGATGGTCGGACGCAGCATCGCGAGGTTCGTCTTGCCGCAGGCAGAGGGGAACGCCGCGGCCACGTGGTACGCCTTGCCCTGCGGGTCGATCACGCGGATGAGCAGCATGTGCTCGGCGAGCCACCCCTCATCGCGGGCGATCACCGAGGCGATGCGCAGAGCGAAGCACTTCTTGGCGAGGATCGCGTTGCCGCCGTAGCCCGAACCGTACGAGTAGACCTCGAGCGTCTCGGGGAAGTGCACGATGTACTTGTCGTCGTTGCAGGGCCACTCGACGTCCTGCTCCCCCGGGGCGAGCGGGGCGCCGACCGTGTGCACGGTCTTGACCCACGGCGCACCCTCGGCGATCTGCCGCGTGACGGCATCGCCGACACGGGTCATGATGCCGATCGAAGCGACCGCGTAGGCGCTGTCGGTGATCTGCACGCCGATGTGCGAGAGCGGGCCGCCGACGCGGCCCATCGAGAACGGCACGACGTACATCGTGCGGCCGCGCATCGAGCCCTCGAAGATCTCGTCCATCTTGGCGTGCATGTCGGCAGGTGCCGCCCAGTTGTTCGTGGGGCCGGCGTCCTCCTCGCGCTCGGAGGCGATGAACGTGCGCCCCTCGGTGCGGGCGACGTCGCTGGGGTGCGAGCGTGCGAGGTACGAACCGGGACGCCATTCGGGGTTGAGCTTGATGAGCTTGCCCTCATCGACGAGCCCGCGCAGCAGCCAGTCGTTCTCGGCGCGCGAGCCGTCGACCCAGTGCACGGCGTCGGGCTGGGTGAGAGCGCGGATCTCCTCGACCCACGCGGCCAGCTCCGCCATGGCGGGGGTGTCATACGTCGGAGCCGCGCCGAACGTACGCGTCGGTGCGACGGGAGACGTGCGGGGGGTGAAGACTTCGGCGATAGCCATGACGTGTGCTCCTTTGAAGTGTGGGGCGTTGCACCTATCTTCTTCCGGTTTGAGCGCGACTTTCGGACAATTCGAGCGATAAGAACTTCAATTCTTTCGCTAGACTCAAGGAATGGCGTCCTCCGGCATCCACCTCACGACTCTCGGCCACCGCATCCGTCACCACCGATTGGAGAACGGGTTCACGCTCGACGAGCTCGGTGCTCTGGTGGGCGTCGCCGGCTCTCAACTGAGCCTGATCGAGAACGGCAAGCGCGAGCCCAAGCTCTCGCTGCTGCAGGCGATCGCACAGGCGACCAAGACCGAGGTGACCGACCTGATCTCCGGTGAACCGCCGAACCGTCGGGCCGCCCTCGAGATCGCCCTGGAGCGCGCGCAGGAGAGCCCGGTCTTCCGGCAGCTCGGCGTCGCGCCCGTGCGCGTGACCAAGGGCATGAGCGACGAGACGATCGAATCGGTCCTGGGGCTGCACCGCGAGCTCGAGCGTCGTGAACGCGAGGCCATCGCGACGCCGGAGGAGGCGCGGCGCGCGAACACCGAGCTGCGGCTGCGGATGCGCGCGCAGAACAACTACCTCCCCGAGATCGAGAAGCTCGCCGAGAAGCACCTCAAGGCCGCGGGGCACGTACAGGGGGCGCTCACCCACCGCACGGTGAGCATCATGGCGGAGAAGCTCGGCTTCGAGCTGATCTACGTCAACGACCTTCCCCACTCGACCCGCTCGGTCACCGACCTCGAGAACGGACGCATCTACCTGCCGCCGGCGTCGATCCCGGGTGGCCACGGTCTGCGCTCGATGGCGCTGCAGGCGATGGCGCACCGACTGCTCGGGCACACACCGCCGACCGATTACGCCGACTTCCTGCAGCAGCGCCTGGAGATCAACTACTTCGCCGCGTGCTGCCTGATGCCGGAGACCGCATCGGTCGCGTTCCTGCAGCAGGCGAAGAAGGACCGCAACCTCGCGGTCGAGGACTTCCGCGACGGCTTCGGCGTGACGCACGAAGCCGCCGGCATGCGCATGACTAACCTGTTGACGCAGCACCTCGGCATGGCGCTGCACTTCCTGCGCGTGGATTCCACCGGCGCGATCACCCGCGTGTACGAGAACGACGACCTCCCGCTGCCGATGGACGTGACCGGCGCGGTCGAGGGACAGCGGGTGTGCCGCAAGTTCCAGGCACGCGCGGCGTTCACGCAGCAGAACCGCACGGTGGAGCACCACCAGTACACCGACACCCCCTCTGGCACGTTCTGGTGCTCGACCCAGACCGGATCGTCGAGCGACGGCGAGTTCTCGGTGACGGTCGGCGTGCCGTTCGACGACGCCCGCTGGTGGCGCGGACGCGAGACCAACGACAGAGCGGTGTCGACCTGCCCCGACGAGTCGTGCTGCCGTCGCCCCTCCGCCGAGCTGAGCGATCGCTGGAGCGGACGGGCGTGGCCGAGCGCGCGGGTGCACACGCACATGTTCTCGCCGCTCCCCCGCGGCGCGTTCCCCGGGGTAGACGACAACGAGGTCTACAACTTCCTCGCGCGTCACGCGAGCGAGTAGTCGCGGCGGGGTCGGTGATCCCTGCGGCTCAGTCGTCGGCGAACCGGGCGAACCGGGCGAGGGCCGCAGCCACGGCGGCGGGATCCTCCGGCTCCTCGAACAGCTCAGGCGGCGTACCCCTGGTCGCGGTCGCGTGGGACCAGGTCCCGATCACGCGCCCCTGCTCGACGAGGGTCGGACGCACCATGCCGTTCTTTCCGGGGCCGACGGCCGCGAGATGCTCCGGGGCGCAGACGGTCGTGCGATCGGCGTAGGAGATGTAGTACTCGTCGAACGCGCCGAGGGCGTGGACGGAGGCCGCACCCGATGCTCTTCGCGGACGTCGGCGCGCGGCGAAGAGACCCTCGTCGATCTCGTCGAGCCTGCCACCGTCCGTTCCCGCTCCCGCCCGCTCGGCCGCCTCGCGCGCCTGACCGAGGGTGAGGCCCGCCCACCAGGCGAAATCGGCGATACCGGCGGGGCCGTGTCCGTCGATGTAGCGGACGAACAGCTCGGCGAGCGGGTCATCGGGCGTGACGTGCTCGCGGATGTGATCTTGCACGAGCACGAAGCGCTGCTCGCGGGCGAAGCCGGCCCTGGCGACGACCGGCCCCTGGCAGATCAGACCGTCGATCGTGAGGGTGAACAGCAGATGGATGCCGCGCTGGCCCGAGGGGTCGATGTCGATGCCCTGGAGGATGTCGAACACCTCGGCGCGGGTGCACCCTCCGTCGCGGAGCGCCGGCGTCAGCGCCCGGACGCTCGCGGCGACCATGTCGTCATCGATGCCGAGATCGCGGTGGCGCGAGGCCGCCTGCTGTCGCTGCCGCCCCGCGGTGACCTGCAGAATCCAGCCGAGGTCGCGCGCCGGGACGGTGTGCAGGGTGCCGCGCATGGTCCACCCGCGCACGATGTCACCGCGGTCGAAGGCGCGGTCGACGTCGCGCACCGTGGTCTCCCCTCGGGTGCGGACGGCCAGAGCCCAGCGACCCGCGGTGAAGTCCTGGCTCTGCACCGCGAGCATGTGGCGCGCCGCATCCGTCACCGTGGGAGCCGGCGAGATGAGGCGGTGCGATCGGAGGCGCTCGGCACGCAGGGTCGCGGTCTTCATGACCTCATCATGCCGGGTGCCGCCGACGCGGCGCACGAGGAACCTCAGCTCTGCAGCGTCACCTCTCGGCGCTCGGGGAGCACGATCGGGTGCGAGCCCGCCATGACCTCGAGCACGCGGATCACCTGGCACGAGTAGCCGAACTCGTTGTCGTACCAGACGTACAGGATGAGGGTGTCCTCATCGGCGATCGTGGCGAGACCGTCGACGATGCCGGCACGGTGCGACCCGACGAAGTCGGTGGAGACGACGTCCGGGCTCTCCACGTAGTCGATCTGCTGGCGCAGCTTCGAGTGCAGCGAGACCCGGCGCAGGTAGTCGTTGACCTGATCCTTCGTCGCGGGCCGCTCGATCGTCAGGTGCAGCACCGCGAGCGAGACGTCGGGGGTGGGCACACGGATCGAGCTGCCCGTGAGCTTGCCCTCCAACTGCGGCAGCGCCTTGGCGACGGCCTTGGCGGCACCGGTCTCGGTGATGACCATGTTGAGCACCGCCGAGCGTCCGCGTCGATCGCCCTTGTGGAAGTTGTCGATCAGGTTCTGGTCGTTCGTGAACGAGTGCACGGTCTCGACGTGTCCCTTGACGACGCCGTAGGCCTCGTCGATCGCCGCGAGCACCGGCGTGATGGCATTGGTCGTGCAGGAGGCGGCCGAGAGGATGCGGTCGGTCTCGACGATCGTGTCGTCGTTGATGCCGTGGACGATGTTCTTGAGCGGACTCTTCCCCGGCGCGGTCAGCAGCACCCGGGCGACGCCGGTCGAGCGCAGGTGCTGCGACAGACCGGCCTCGTCGCGCCAGCGCCCGGTGTTGTCGACGACGATCGCGTCGTGGATGCCGTAGGCGGTGTAGTCGATGGTCGCCGGGTCGTCGGAGTAGATCACCTGGATGCGGGTGCCGTTGGCGATGATCTGCTCGGCGTCTTCGTCGACGGTGACCGAGCCGGCGAAGCGGCCGTGCACGGAGTCGCGCAGGAGCAGGGATGCGCGCTTGACGAGGTCGTTCTCGGCGCCGCGGCGGACGACGATGGCGCGCAGGCGCAGTCCGCTTCCTCCCCCGGTGTGGGCGATGAGGATGCGGGCGAGCAGGCGGCCGATGCGCCCGAAGCCGTAGAGCACGACGTCGGTGGGTTCGGCGGCGACGGCTCCCATCGCAGGGGCGAGCACGTCTGCGAGGTACGTCTCCAGCGGCTGACCGCTCTCGGCATGGCCGGCGACGAGGCGGGCGACATCGAGGGAGGATGCACCGGGGGCGAGCGCATGGATCGCCTCCAGCACGGCCAGGCTGTCCTCGATGGGGAGCCTCTCGTGCCCGAGCTGCGCGACGCGCTCGTGCACCTCGACGAGGCCGGTCGCCGACAGACCGAGCAGGCGGTGCCCGTGGAGCGAGGTGACGACGTCGTGTTCGCGTCGGAGCGCCCCGATGAGCGGGATCATCCGCTCCGCCAGCTCTTCGCTCTCAGTCCAGTCGTCGCGGTGTGCCGCGGAATCGTTCATCTGCGTCCTTGCATGTGTGAGCGCGCGCCGAGGTCGCCGGCGCGCGAGTTGCCGGGTGAATCGGGGGGATGTCTCCAGCGTACAAGCCGCAGAACCGCGCGCCGAATCGGTGCGTCCCCGCCCCGCATTCGGCCGGGTTTTACGTCTACACTGGTGGAATAATGAGCCAGACATTTCCCGGCGACGACGCCGACCTGATCATCCGCGGCGGCCGTATCCACACCTTCGACGGGACGGGCGATATCGCTCACGCCCTCGCCGTGCGCGACGGCGTGATCGTCGCCACCGATGCCGCCGCCACCCGACTCCACGCACGGAACGTCCTCGAACTCGACGGACGCACCGCGGTCCCCGGCATCAACGATGCACACCTGCATGCCGCATGGCTCGGTGCGCGCTGGCCGCACCTGTTCTTCTCGGACACTCCCCCGGAGGAGCAGCCGCCCGGAAGACTCGTGTCGACCGCGAGCGAGCGACGATCCGCCCTGCGCCGCGCGTGGCGCCTCCTCGCCGAACACGGCATCACGAGCTACACCGAACCGGGCATCGGTCCGGGAGAGGACGCCGGGGAGACCGGATGCTTCGGCGCCGACATGCTCGACACATACGGCGAACTGCACCGCGAAGGCGCCCAGACATCGCGGGTGACCCTGCTGCGGCTCTTCGGCACGATCGACGGCGAGAGCACGCTCGAGGACTTCGCGCACGGCATCCGCACCCCGCCACCCACCCACGACCCGCGATGGCTTGCGATCCCCGGAGTGAAGATCTTCGCCGACGGCATCCCCCCGATGGCGACCGCCTGGGTCGAGGAGCCGTATGCGGACGGCACCACCGGAGCACTGCTCACCCGAGGAGGGAGCGACCCGCTCTCCGCATTCCAGCAGATGGTCGAACTGGCCGCATCCCGCGGGATGCAGATCGCCGTGCATGCGACCGGCGACCGGTCGATCGCCGAGTTCCTCGCGGTCCTGGAGCGCCTCTCCGATGCGCCCGCACCGGCCGCTCCGCACTACGTCGTCCACGGAGACCTGGCCACGCCCGAGCAGATCGCGCGCATGCGACGGGTCGATGCCGGATTCGCCGTGCAGCCCCTGATCGCTGCGCACACCCATTCCTGGGCGGCGGCGCAGCTCGGCGAGGCGCGCATCGCCACGGCCTGGCCGCTGGCCGCGATGCTCGCCTCCGGCGCCCTCACGACCGTGACCAGCGACGCGCCGATCGCGAGTCCGGATTGGCGGCTCGGGCTCGACGCCGCGCTCGCCCTGCTCACCGACGCGGGCTTCATCGACGACGCAGCGACCCGCCACCTGCTCCTGCGATCGATGACCGTGGATGCCGCGCGACAGGACGGCGCATCGGACTGGAAGGGGTCGCTCGAGGTCGGGCACGTCGCCGACCTGACGATCCTCGACGAGGACCCGCTGACGCCCATCCGCCCGTTCTCCTCGCTCGAGGTGGTGCGCACGATCGTCGACGGCCGTACGGTCTTCTCCCGCGACTGAGCCCGCCCGCGCACGAAAACGGCGGGCGGCATGTTCACGCATGCCGCCCGCCTCTGATCCCCCTCGGACCAGTCCGCGCCCCCGGCGTCGGGCACCCGACGCCGGGGAAGTCTCACACCGCCGTCGCGACCAGCACCCGCGGGCTTCCGGGCAGGGCGACCTTATCCCGCACCTCCCAGCCCGCATCGTTCAGCCAGCCGCGCACCTGAGATTCCGGATACACGACGGTCCCGTCGATGACGAGGTACTCCCCGGCGTGCCGGGCGTCGATCCCGCGCTGCTCCGCGTCGTCGTCGAGGAAGAAGTCGAGCACGGTCAGGGTCGCTCCCGGAGTCGCTGCCGCCCGCAGGTTTCGGAAGATCCGGGCGTTCTCCTCGGCGGTGAAGCGATGGATGACGTGATTGGCGAAGACGGCGTCGTATGCCCCCTCGGGTGCAGCAGTCGCGGTGTCGGCGATCTCGACGACGACACGGTCGGCGACGCCCGCCGCCGCCACGGCTTCGGCGATGCCGTCCTCGAAGCCGGGAGCGTATACGAACGTGGTGTGCAACGCCGGGTTCTGCGCCATGACCGACAGCGCGAAATCCGCCGAGAGCCCGCCGAAATCGAGGGCTTTCGTGGCACCGGCGAGGTCGATGTGTCGGCCGAACTCCTGGGCGTGCAGGCGGTTGTACGTCATGACGCCGGCCATGAAGGTCGCCCAGCGGGCGTCGTCCATCTGCAGGTCACCCGGTTCGGTGGTGTCGACCGTATGGGCGAACTGCAGCCAGTGCGGGTAGCTGATCTCGTCGAGGAACGTGAGGAACGGGCCGAGGTCGATCGCCGCATCGGCACCGGTGAGGTAGGCGGCCGCATCCGGGGCCACGACGTAGTTGCCGTCCGTGCGGACCAGCAGCCCCTGGGCCGCCATCGCGTCGGCGAGCAGGTGCGCGATGCGCTCACTCACCCCGCATCTCTCGGCGATCGCCGGCACCGTGTCGGCTCCGCCGTCGACGGCAGCGAAGAGGCCGATGCGACGGGCGTGGAAGAGCTGCTTCGATGCCATGTATCCGGTGGCGATGTCGAGGATCCGGGCCGCGTCCGCGGTGGGAGTGTCGGTCATGAGTGGCCTTTCGATGTTTATCTACGAATGTTGGAATTAAAGGGCATGAGGAGACCGATGGGCGGCCAACCGGGTCAGTCCGCCAGGAAGTCCTGCACAGCGGTGCGGAACTCCGCCGTGTGCAGCGCGGAGAGGTGATCACCGGGGACGCGGTGGGCGCGCGCCGCCGGGAGCAGCTGTGCGAGCTCGTCGATCCCGGCAGCCATCGCATCGTCCGTGCCGCCGATCAGCAGTACGGGCAGCGTGAGCCCATCGGGCCGCGGGGCGAACGGCTCCGCGGCCAGGCCCTCGATGAGGTCGATCACGTCGCCCGGTCTGTTGCCGGGCAGTGAGGCCATGTGCACGATCATTCCCGTGAGTGGATCCGCCGGGGCGGCGCCGCCGGAGACGGCCGCGCGCGCGACCGGGAGGTCGACCAGGGTGAAGGGCTCCCCCGCGCTGAGTCCGCCGAGCACTGCCCGGCGCACCGCGACCGCGGGATGCCGCACCAGGTCCCAGGCGAGCCGGGCCCCCAGCGAGTACCCCACCAGGTCGATCTCATCCGCACCGACGGCGTCCGCGAGCGCGTCGAGCACCACCGAGGTCGGGGCCGTGCCGAGCGTCGGACTCGCTCCGTGTGCCGGGAGATCGACCACGACGCGGGGACGGTCGCCGAAGGATCCGCCCCACTCGGCTTCCGGCCAGTCCTGCGCGCCCTGCGAGGCGAGGCCGTGCAGGAACACCACCGGACGCCCGGTACCCGGGTGCCGCTCGACGAAAAGGGGTGAGGTCATGACGCGCGGTCCTCTCGGATCAGGCGCGTCGCCGTCAGCGGAGCCGCGCCAGGAACTGGTCGATATAGGTCTCGTAGTCGGCGATCCGCTCGCCATCGGGATACATGAGGTTGATCACCGTCGCGCCGACCGCCGCCGAGATGTACTCGTTCGCGAGGGGCCCGTAGTCCTGGTCGCGGATCGACCCCTCGTCGCGCGCCGCCTCCATCCGCTCGATGAGCGAGGTGCGCCAGGACGCCAGGTGTCCGCGATACAGCTCGGCGAGGGCCTCGTTGGCCATCGCGTACTCCCACAGCGCGAGCAGCACCCGCCCCGCCGCGATCTGCTCCTGGTCGCGAGGAATCGTCGCCCGCAGGAACCCCCGCAACGCGGCGTCCGCCGACGCCGGCTCCTCGCCCGCGGCCTGCACCCCTTCGGACATCTGCTGCAGGATCGTCTCGAACGTCGCCGCGACGATGCTCTCCTTGCCGGGGAAGTAGTGCTTCAGTGCGCCGTTCGCGAAGCCGGCCTCCGCCGCGATGCTGCGCATCGTCGCCGCCTCGAAGCCCCCCTTCAGGATGATGCTCTTGGCCACCTCGACGATGTCCCGTCGACGCTGGTCGTGATCGATGATCTTCGGCATGAGGTCCTTCCGGCCGATTCCGGTGCGTGGAGTGATCGGGCCTGGAGCTACCGTACCGCCGCATCGCGCACCTCCCGCAGAGCGAGCCACTGTGCACGCCGCTCCCGCTGCGCGACGGGGTCGGCGACGGGCGAGGCCAGGCGCAGCCGCTCGGAGTACGGATGCTCCGGGGCTCGGGTGACCTGCTCACCCTCGCCGACCTCCACGAGTTCGCCGCGGTACATGACGGCGACGCGGTGGCAGACGCGGCGGACGACGCCCAGGTCGTGCGAGACGAAGAGGTACGCCACCCCGGTGTCTCGCTGCAGCTCGATGAACAGATCGAGGATCGTCGCCTGCGTGGTCAGGTCGAGGGCGCTGACGGGCTCGTCGCACACGATGAGCCGCGGTCCGCGCACGAGGGCACGGGCGATCGCGATGCGCTGACGCTGCCCTCCGGAGAACTCGCTCGGGTAGCGGTCCATGGCCGATTCGGGCAGACGGACGCGGTCGAGCATCTCGCGCACCTTCGTCTCGGCAGACCTCGTCCCGATGCCGCTGGTGAGCAGCGGTTCGGCGAGGATGTCGCCGATCGTCATGGCCGGGTTCAGCGAGCCGTACGGGTCCTGGAAGACGACCTGGACGTCATCCGCGAGAGCGCGTCGGGCACGGCCGCCGAGTCTGCTGATCTCCTTCCCGTCGAAGCGGATGCTCCCGTCGGTCACGGGCGCGAGGCCGAGGATCGCCTTGCCGAGCGTCGACTTGCCCGAGCCGGATTCGCCGACCAGGCCGAGACATTCGCCCGGCGCGATGTCGAGGGAGACACCGTGCAGGGCACGGAAGGAGGTCCGCCCTCGGCCGTATTCCACGACCAGATCGTTCACTTCGAGCAGCGCACTCATGCGTTCGCCTCGATCCTGGTGCGGTCGAGCGCGGCGCGACCTTCGGCGTCGTCGAGCGAGGCGGCGATCAGTTGACGCGTGTACTCCTCGGTCGGCGCGGCGAACAGCGAATCGACCGGTCCCGATTCCACGATGTCGCCGCCGCGCATCACTATCACGCGGTCGCAGATGTCGGCGACGACGCCGAAGTTGTGGGTGACGATGAGCAGCGCCATGCCGTACTCGGCCTGGAGTTCGCGCAGGAGCTCGAGCACCTCGGCCTGCACGGTCACGTCGAGCGCCGTGGTGGGCTCGTCGGCCACGAGCAGCGACGGCTTGCCCGCGATCGCGCCGGCGATGAGCACCCGCTGCGCCATGCCGCCCGACACCTGGTGCGGGTAGCTGCGCATCACCCGATCGGGGTCGGTGAGGCCGACACGCACGAGCATCGCCCGTGCCTGCGCCTCGGCCTCCGACCTGCGGAGACCGTGGGTGCGCCGCAGCGGCTCGACGAGCTGGCTGCCGATCGTGTACGAGGGGTCGAGATTGCTCATCGGCTCCTGCGGCACGTAGCCGATCTCGCGGCCGAGCAGCGCCTGTCGCTGCTTCGGCGTCGCCTTCGTCACGTCGGTTCCGCGCACCCAGATGGCATCGGCGACCGCCCGCCCGGTGGCGGGCAGCAGGTCGAGCACCGAGAACACGGTCTGCGATTTGCCGGAGCCCGACTCTCCCACGATGCCGACGACCTCGCCGGGGGCCACGTCGAGGGTGACACCGTGCACGACCTCGGTCTCACCGGTCGGCGTGGCGTGCACGACCCGGAGGTTCTCGACCCGCAGCGCCGAATCCTCTGGCGCGTGCTGTGCGTGACCGGTGGCGGCGTGCCGCGGTGCCGTCGGGGTGGCCTCGGCGTCGGCACGCCGTCGGGAGACCCGCGGCGTGCGCACCTGCACGAGTTCGGCGAGCGTGGATCCCATGATCGCGAGCACCGCGATCGTGAGCCCGAGGGCCGCCGAAGGCCACAGCAGCATGAGCGGATAGGTGAGCATGAGACGGAAGCCCTCGAGCATCATCGCCCCCCAGCTGGGAACGTTGGAGTCGCCGATGCCGAGGAACTGGAGTCCGGCCTGCATGCCCATCGCGATGCCCGCAGTGAGCGCCGTCTGGATGATGACCGGCGGGTAGACGGCCCTGATGACGTGCCGGAAGATGATGCGCCCGTCCGACAGCCCGGAGACACGGGCCGCGTCGATGTAGGGCTCGTTGCGGACGGCGAGCGTCTGCGACCGCGCGATGCGGAAGTAGCCGGGCACCATGAACACGCCGACCGTCGCCATCAGCAGCTCGAAGTTGTTGCGGCTGCCCGCGGCCACCACGAGCAGGATGATCATGCCGGGGATCGACTGGAGTGCGTCGCTGATCCAGGTGGCGACCCGGTCGAACGTGCCCCCGAAGTAGCCGGCCGCGACGCCGGACGGCACGCCGATCACGAGCGCGGTGACGATCGTGATGAGCGCGCCCCACAGGGTCGTGCGGGTGCCGTAGATGAGACGACTCAGGATGTCACGGCCGGTCGAGTCGCCGCCGAGGAGGTGTTCGGGCCCCGGAGGCGCCTTGGCTGCGGCGAGGTCGACGAAGTTGGGGTCCATCGGCGCGAGCAGCGGCGCGAAAACCCCCACGAGCACGATGAGGACGAAGATCGCCAGCGGGATGTACCCGCCGGGGTGCCGGAGGAAGCGACGGAACAGGCTGGAACGTCGCTTCTGCGCCGCCCGGTCGAAGGCGACCCGGATGTCTGTGGTGGTCATGCGACGCGCACCTTCGGGTTGATCCAGCCGAGCACGAGATCGAGCAGGAGGTTGATGAGGACGACGAAGACGATGGAGACGACCGTGATGCCGAGGAGCATCGGGATGTCGCCGTTCTGCGAGGACTGGTTGGTGAGCTGTCCGAGGCCGGGGAGGCTGAAGATCTGCTCGACCACGATGGCTCCGGAGAGCAACCCCACGAACATCAGGGCGATGACGGTGAGGGCGGCCGGTGAGGCGTTGCGGAGGATGTGCAGGTTGACCCTGGTCGCCGAGAGACCGCGGCTGCGGAGAGTGCGCACCCAGTCCTGGCGGCTCTGGGTGATGACGGCATTGCGCAACTGCTCGGAGACGGCGACGATGCCGCCGAGGGCGAGCGAGATCGCCGGGAGGGTGATGGAACGCAGCCATCCGTCCACCGACTGCGTGGGCGGCACGTAGCCGACGGCGGGGAACCACTTCAGCTGCACCGCGAGCCACATGACGAGCACGAGGCTCACCCAGAAGCCGGGGAGCGCGAACAGGACGACGGAGATGCCCTTGATGATCCGGTCGAACCAGGTTCCCGGCCGCAACCCCGTGATCATCCCGAAGGCGATGCCGATGACAGCGGTGATCAGCGTCGCGAACGTCACGACCGACAGCGTCACGGGCACCTTGATCGCGAGCTGTGCGCTGACAGGCTGGAAGTTGCGCCAGGAGACGCCGAAGTCGAGCAGCGCGGCATGCGAGAGCCAGTCCCAGAACTGCACCAGGAGCGGACGGTCCAGACCGATCTTCTCGGCCAGGGCCGCTTGCTGGGCGGGACTCGCCGTGGTCCCCAGGAGCGAAGCGGTCGGGTCGCTGATGGCGAGGTGCGCCAGGAAGAAGGTGCCGATCGAGACCGCGACGAGCAGAAGGATGCCGGACAGCAACCGCTTCGCCGTGAACAGGAGCATGGGGACCTCTCGGAAGGTGGGGGTCGGAGGGGGAAGGGTGTCGGGGCGGCCGGCGTCGCGGCCGCCCCGACGGGCGTCAGCCCTGAGTGATGTAGCGCAGCGTCGGGAACATCATCCCCACCACCGGCTGCAGCTGGATGCCGGGCGCCGTGTAGTAGATGTTGTTCGCCTGGTACCAGACCGACCACCACGCCTGGTCGACGAGGGCCTTGTTGAGCTCCTTGACGGCGTCGGTCTGCGCGTCGCCGCGCTCTGTCTGCACCTTCTCGACGAGCGGAGCGATGACCTCGTTCTGCGCGTAGTCGGGCTCGGGGTTGAACCACTGCACGCTGGTCACCTGACGGGAGACGGTGGCCACGTCGTTGCCGTCCATCGCGAGGAACGAGATGAACATCGGGTAGTTCGGCGCGTTCAACTGGTAGTCCGGCATCTGCATGTTGTCCCACGTGACCTTCACGCCGAGCTCGTTGAGCGCCTGCTCGGCCGACGGCTTCCACATCTCGAAGATGGGCGACATCGGCATCGAGATCGCGAACCCGTCCGGGTAGCCGGCGTCGGCCAGCAGCTCCTTGGCCTTGGTCATGCTGTAGGCGTACGTCTCGTTCAGCGACGGGTCGTTGATCGGCCCGCCGTCGGGGAACACCTGGTTCGTGGCGACCCCGGCTCCGCTGCCGACGGCAGCGAGGACGGCGGCTCCGTCGAAGGCGTAGTTGAGCGCCTGCCGCACCTCGAGCTTGCCGAGAGGCTCGCTCTTGGCACCGGTGTGGTCGGTGATGACGAGCCCCGCCCAGCCGGAGACGCGCTCGGCGGTGTTCCAGCCCTGCTGCTTCGCCTGCTCGAGGTTGGCGACGTCGCCGTACTGCACGTTGATCTGACCGCTGAGCATGGCGTTGTGGCGTGCGGTGGCGTCGGTGATCGGGAAGATCGCCAGCTCGGAGAACGGATAGGTCTCGGCATCCCAGTGATCGGCGGTCTTGGTGAAGTGATATTCGGCGCCGGCCACGCTCGTCGCGCTGTCGAGGACGTAGGGCCCGGAGCCGATCGGCTCACTGCCGAGGGTGCCCGCTTCGATCGACGCCGGGGAGGCGATGTAGCTGCGGCCGAGACCCATGAGGTACAGGATCGTGTCGTCGCGCTGGGTGAGGGCGATACGGACGGTGTCGTCGTCGACCTTCTCGAAGGAGGCGGCATTGACGTAGGCCTCCCCCGAACGAGCGCCGACCTTGAGGTATTCGAGGCTCGTGATCACGGCGTCGGCATCGACCGGGGTGCCGTCGCTGAACACGGCGTCGGTGCGTATGTCGAGGTCGATGCTGAGGTCGTCGTCGGCGACCTTCCACTCGGTGGCGAGCGACGGGATCGGGTTGCCGTCGGCGTCGAGGGCGATCAGGGCGTCGTAGACCGCGGAGAGGTACGGGCCGTCGAAGCCGATGTCGGCGAGCGAGGGATCCCAGGAGGTGATGTCGAGGAAGTTCCCGATGTTGAGAGCATCGGGACTCTCGACATCGCTGCCGCCGGACGGCGAGGGTGTCGAGCCGCTGCAGCTGGTGAGCGCGAGAGTCGCGGCGACGGCCGCGACGAGCGCGAGGGGCATTCGTTTCATGGTTCCTTCTCTCGGGTGCAGGGGTGGTGAAGAAGGGGTGAGGTGCCGCTGACCGGAGGCCGGATCCGACGTCACTTCGATGTGTCGTGCTGGTTAGTCTACATGCGTGGAAAAAGAGCGCAAGAGCGTTTCCTCCGCGGAGAGCGCCGACTCATGCCTCGGGGCGCACCGGCCTTGTCCGTGCGCGCAGGCATGGCCGGGCGTGGCGCATCCTGCCCTCGGATCGCAGCGCTCAGGCGGCGATGTCGAAGCGCGCTCTGCCACCCGGACGAGGTGTGCGGGCGGGGTCGACCGAGGCCGGCGGGAGGAACCACACCCTCGCGCACCCGCCGCCACCGTCGATGCGGACATCCCATCCGTTGTCATGGATGCGGTGGTGACAGGTCTCGCACAGCAGCACGCCGTTCGAGAGATCCGTCGGTCCGTGGTCGCGTCTCCACCACCGGATGTGATGCGCCTTCGTCATCTCGGGCGGCAGCCCGCACATGGCGCAGCCGCCATCCCGTTCCGCCAACGCCAACCGCTGCGCCCGTGTGAACAGGCGCTTCTCGCGCCCCCAGTCGAGCACTTCACTCGCGGCTCCGAGCACGCACGGGATCACTCCCCCGCCGGCGGCCATGCGCCTCGCAGCTCCGATGCTCACCGGCTGCTCGATCCCGTCGATCTCGGCGGAGCCGGTGCCGGCCTCGAGGTCGTCGAGGCCCACCCTCACGACGATCGTGGCACCCGCCAGCGGCACCCTGGTCGCACATCCGAGCACGTGCGCGGCGAACACGGCGAGCGCATCAGCCTGAATCATCGGCACCGTGCGGCGGTCGGCGTCCGGCGCATCGGCGTCCGTCGCATCCTTCCGAGCGGCGAATGCGGCGGTCACGTACCCGCGGATCGCCGTGACGACGGGGGCTGCGGTCTCGGCGTCGAGGATCGCGTTCAGATGCAGCATCCCGTTGCGCTCATGAATGGTGAGCGATCGGCGGGAACGCTGCTCCTCGAGCCGCGGCTCCACGCCATCCGGATCGAGCCACGCTTCTGCGCGAACCACCAGCTTGCGCACGTCGTCGAGAGCGAGCCCCGCCGCCTTCTCCACGAGCACCCGCTCCGCCTCGGCGACACGCACCGCTCCCGCCGGCAGTCGGCACCGATCCAACAGCGCGATGATCACCGCCGCCGCCTGGGCACTCAACACCCCCGCACCGAGCGCCTCGCGCACCACCGGATGTTTCGCCGGCAGGGGCGCACCCAAGAGGTCTTCGCGGGGCACCACGGCTTCCCCGACCTTCACGAGCCGCGTCGCGTCACCCCACGACACACCCACCGTCGCCGCGATCAACGTCGCCGGGTTCCGGAAGCCCTGCTGCTTCGCGAGGCTCTCCGCGCCCAACTCCGGACGGGACTCGCGGGAGATGCACGCGGCCACCTCGACGTGCACCGCATCCAACCGTCTCTGCAGCTCCCCGAGGGATGCACTCACCGCGATCAGCTGCTCGCGCGACAACTCGCCCGACTCGTCGGCGCCAGCCCACGCCGCGTCGAGGCGGGACATCGCCTCGTGCAGTACGGCCAACTTCGACATGACTCGATTCTACCGAAGCAGGTCGCGAGTTTCGAACAGATCTTCGAATGGATGCCGGTATTCTGACGGTCGTTCCCGGTCGAGCGCTGCGCGCGAAAACCCCTCCCCTCCCTCGTGCGGTCCACGAAAGGCACTCGACGACAGACCGCCCGCGGCCGTCGGCCTGGCCACCTCTTCTGATCGCGATCGCCCTGGAGGTCAGCGCGACCCCTCTGCGGCCGAGGGCTTCACGCATCCGCTCTGGCTCATCGTCGTCGTGATCGGCTACACCGGCTCACTGGGGCTGCTGTCGGTCGCGCTCGATCGCGGGATGGCGATCGGCGTCGTGCTCATCGCGGCCGGTGTGGCGATGATCGAGTTCGGCGGCGCGCACTGACGCGAGCACGCAGACCGCAGCCACTCCGTGGTTCACTGGATCCGATCGCAACGGCCGAGAGGAAGAGGGTGCCGTGGGCACGTGGGGACCGGGGAACTTCGACGACGACACCGTCGCCGACGGACTGAGCGAGATCACGGACGATCTCATCGCGAAGATCGCCGAGGCGTTCGCCGACGAGGACGATGACACCGAGCTGCAGCCGGACGAGTGGGGCGGATCGATGGCGCCCGCCTGGCTGGAGATCCTCACCGACATCGGATCCGCCGGCCGCGTGGGGGCGACGTTCCCGCCGAGCAGCACGCTCGAAGCCTGGCGGGATCGCTACGTCCGCGTGTGGGACGAGTACATCGATGAGCTCGAACCCGATGAGGACTACCGCGTCGACCGGCGGCAGGTCATCGTCTCGACGTTCGAGCGCGCTCTGACCGTCGCCCGCGAGCGCGAGGCGTAGGCACCCCCTTCACCACGCGCCGTCGGCCCGCACCTCGCGGTCGACCCGGCATCCGGCGAGCGCGGCACGCACCTCGGCTCCGTGATCCCGGGCGAGCGCGAGCGCCGCGTGGTTCTCCTCCAGCTGCGCGAGACGAGAGGCACCGAACAGCACATTCGCGGTGGCGGGGTTCGACAGGCAGAAGGCGATGCCGAGTGCGGCCGGTGTGACCCCGAACCCGGCGGCGACGCGCGCGACCTCGGGATACACGGCGACGATCTGCTCACGGACGCCTCCGACGTCGGCGCCGATCTTCCGCTCGGGCACACGCCCCGTGGCCAGGATGCCGCCCTCGAACACATCGGACGCCTGCAGGGCGAGCGTGCCGTCGGCGAACAGCGGGCCGTAGGCATCGCCCTCCGCCATCGCCCTCCGAGCGATGCCGTACTTCAGTTGCGCGAACGCGGGACCTGCCGCGCCCTGTTCCGCGGCCTCGGCGAGCGCCTGGCGCGTGTGCTCGATGCGCCAGTTGTTGATGCCCCAGGAGTCGACGAGCCCTTCGGCGATGAGCTCGTTCACGTCGGCGACGAGGCGCGGGATATCGGGGGCGTCGAGGTAGTCGCCCACCGCGAGGGTGTCGAAGCGGTCGAGTCCCGCTCGCTCCAGCGACTCCTCGAGCTGCGCGCGGAATCCCTGGTTCGGCCAGTCCCACAGCCAGAGCTTGCCGCACAGCACGATCTCGGCACGATCGACGCCACTGGCTCGCAGCGCCTGCCCGAACAGGACGTCGGTCTTCGAGTTCTCGGCGTGCGGGCCCATGTTGTAGTACGCGACGTCGAAGAACCCGGCGTCCAGCTCCACCGCCCGGCGGATCAGGGCGACCGCCTCGTCGGGTGCCATCCGGTCCCAGGTGTTCCAGGATCCGAGCGCCAGCGGGGACACGACCGCTCCGGTGGAGTCCAAACGTTTCCGGGGATATGTCGTTTCGGGCATGGAGGCTCCTTCGCCTTCTCGAGACACGGGGTTGTGTTTTTCTATGTTTGTAGAATATAACGGAGACATCCCGTCAGAACAGCCGTCAGTGAGGACGAACATGACCGCATCTCCCCGCCGGATCCTGGTCACCGGAGGCGCATCCGGGCTCGGCCGCGGCATCGCCGCCGCCTTCCGGGACGCCGGAGACGAGGTCTTCATCGGCGATGTGAACGCGGATGCCGCGGCCGCCGTCGCTGCTGAGATCGGCGCGACGGCCCTCACGCTCGATATCAGCGACGAGACCTCCGTGCGCGCCGCGGCCGAGCGGGTCGTCGTCGACGGCGGACTCGACGTCCTGGTCAACAACGCGGGCATCGTCGCCGGCGGCGGCACCCTCCAGGAGGTCCCGGTCGACGTCGTCGATGCGGCCCTGCGGGTCAACGTGCGCGGCACCTTCCTCATGCTCCGCGTCTTCGGCGGTCTGCTCGCCGAGGCGGGACGCGGGTCGATCGTCAACATCTCCTCGATCGGCGCCCGACAGCCCACCCCCGGCCTCGGCCACTACGAGGCGACCAAGGCCGCGGTCGACGCCCTCACCCGCACGGCCGCGATCGAGCTCGCCGCGGCGGGCGTGCGCGTGAACGCGGTCGCCCCCGGGCCTGTGCTCACGCCCCTGACCGCCGACTTCGCGTCCAACCCGCAGGCGCGCGCGGCCTGGGAGTCGCGCATCCCCCTCGGCTCGATCGCCGAGGTCTCCCAGATCACGCCGCTCGTGCTGTTCCTCGCGAGCGACGCCGCCAGCCACATCACCGGAGTCTCCGTCGCCGTCGACGGCGGACAGCTCCTGGTCTGACCGACACCGCCGTCTGGAGAACCATGTCCCTCCCCACGCTCGACCTGCCGCCCGCCCCCGGGCTTCCGACTTCGACCCGCGCCGCCGTGCTCACCGCGCACGGCGAACCGCTCACCCTGCAGAACCTTCCCCTCCCCGCCGAGATCGAGCCCGGCGCCGCCCTCGTGCGCATCTCGTGCACCACTCTGTGCGGCACCGACATCGAGATCTGGGAAGGCCGGATGAGCTTCCCCGGCATGCTCCCGATGGTGCTCGGACACGAGATGGTCGGCGAGATCGTCGCTACAGGGCCCGACACGAAGGACGCCCTGGGACGCCCGCTCTCCCCCGGCGACCGCATCGGCTGGTCCGAGTCGACCTGCGGCGAGTGCCACGGATGCGTGGTGCTGCGCGAACCCGTCGCGTGCTCCCGCCGCGGCTACGGGTTCCTGCAGCGGGCCGACGTGCATCCCTTCGCCACCGCTGGACTCTCGGAGTATGCCTACGTGACCCCGGGGGCGGCGAAACTGCTGCTCCCGGCGTCGGTGAAGGACACCTGGGCGTCGATGGCCGGGTGCGCGGCCAAGACCGTGCTGCGGGCCTTCGAACGGGCCGGGCGCATCCGGCCCGGCTCACGCGTGGTCGTGCAGGGCGCCGGCGCGCTCGGCATCTTCGCCACGGCCGTCGCGAAGATCTCGGGAGCGGGCCAGGTCATCACGATCGGCGCCCCCGCGTCGCGCCTGGAACTCGCCGGACGCTTCGGCGCCGACGCGGTCGTCGACTTCCGCGACGGCCCGGTCGTCGAACAGGTCATGGCGCTCACCGGAGGCCGCGGAGCCGACCACGTGTTCGATTTCGCCGGCGCGCCGAGCGTCGGGCCCGACGCGATCGCGATGGCGGCACAGCGCGGCACGGTCGCCATCGTCGGGTCCACCGGTCCCGCAGGCGACGGCTTCCCGCTCAGCACGATCATGGGCAAGGAGCTCACCGTGGTCGGCTCGCTCAACGGCGACATCTCGGACTACTCCCGCGCGATCGACTTCTTCACCGCGTTGGCCGACCGCTTCCCCTGGGACGACCTGTTCAGCGCCCCGGTCGGCCTGGCCGACGCCTCCGCGAAGATCGCCCACATGCACCAACTCGATGAGGTCAAGGCCGTCATCGACCCGAGACGGTGAGGACCCCGTGACCACTCCCCTCCTGCCCCGCCGCGAGATCGGCCGCAGCGGCATCGACGCCTCGCTGTTCTCCCTCGGCTCCTGGCACACCTACGACCGGATGGACTTCGGCGACGCGGTCACGATGCTCCGGGAAGCCGTCGACCGCGGCGTGAATCTGTTCGACGTCGGCGTGTACTCCGCACCGGGAGCGCCGCCCGTCTTCACCGACGTGATCTTCTCGGCGATGGCGCGCGCCGCAGGGCTCCGGCGCGACGAGTGGCTGCTCTCGTCGAAGCTGTGGCTCGAGGCGTTCAGCGATGACGGGTTCCGCCCGCAGCTCGAGAACGCGCTGATGCGGGTCGGCGTCGAGCACGCCGACCTGGTGATCCTCGGCGACCTGCGCCGCGACGACCTCGCCCTGCGCGACCTCGTCCTCGACCTCGCCCGTCTCGAGGGGGCCGGACTCATCCGCGCCTGGGGTGTGAACAACTGGTCGGCGTCGAGCATCCAGACCCTGATCGACATCGCCGCCGCGGAGGGCGTCTCGGGGCCGCAGATCGCGCAGCTCAAATACAGCGTCTCCCGGCGCTCGATCCCCGACGGCGCGCCCTTCGAACGCCTGTGGGAGCAGGGGCTGACGCTCCAGGCCTCCGACTGCCTGGAGGGCGGTGTGCTCGCAGGCAAGATCAACGGGAACAGGCAGATCGGCCGCGACCCCGGCGATATCCGGGAGCGGATCATCGCGGATGTACCCGCCTTCTCCGACCTGGCCTCGTCGCTCGACGTCTCACCCGCGCAGCTCGGGATCGCGTTCACGCTCACCCATCCGGCACTCACGACCACGTTGTTCGGTGCATCGAGCATCGACCAGCTGCGCGCGAATCTCGACGCCGCAGCCCTGGTCGACCGCATCGGCATCGAGGAGTTGCGCCGCCTCGTCGAGCCGTTCTGGGCCGACCGCGGGGTCGTCGACCCCGAAGGCCCCTGACCCGCCTCCCCCATCGCTTCCAGGAGAACCATGACCGCCACCGCCGCCGGACACCCGACCGTCGCCCCCGTGCCCTTCGACCCCGAGGTGCAGGCCGTGCTCGATGAGCTCGCGAAGAATCCGCAGCCGCCCCTCACCCGCGACACCCTTCCGCGCGACGGAGTCGACCGGATGTTCCCGGACAACGACGCGGTCATCGCCGCGCGCGACATCGAGTGGGAGGACCGCGTCATCCCCGGTCCTCCCGGAGCACCCGAGATCGAGATCACGGTGTTCCGTCCGGCCGACACCCGCGACGAGGTGCTTCCCGCCTTCGTGAACATCCACGGCGGGGGCATGATCGTCGGTCACCGCTCGTGGGAGACGGGGCGCGTGGTCGACATCGTCGACGAACACCGCGTGGTCGCGGTCAACGTCGAGTACCGCCTCGCCCCCGAGAACCCCTACCCCGCCGGAGTCGAGGACTGCTATGCCGCCTTCGTCTGGGTGCACGCGAACGCTGCCGGGCTCGGCGTCGATCCGGAGCGCATCGTCGTCGGCGGCGGCAGCGCGGGCGGAGGTCTCACGGCGGCAGTGGCTCTCCTGGCCCGCGACCGGCAGGGTCCGGTCATGGCCGGACAGCTGTTGCTGTGCCCGATGATCGACAACACCAACTCCACGGTCGCCAGTCTTCAGTACGACGGCATCGGAACCTGGCAGCGCGAGATGAATCTGCTCGCGTGGTCGTGCGTGCTGGGCGACGACCTCGCCTTCCATCCGGATGCTCCCGCCTACGCCGCCCCCAGCCGCGCCGTCGATGTGGCGGGACTCCCACCCGCCTTCATCGAGGTCGGCGAGGCCGAGGCGTTCCGCGATGAGGACACCGAGTACGCGCTGCGCATCTGGGCGACCGGCGGGCAGGCCGAGCTGCATGTGTGGGGAGGTGGCGCGCACGGCTTCGACATGTACATGCCCGACGCCGAGATCTCGCGCGCCGCTCTCGCGGCCCGCGCGTCGTGGCTGCGTCGCATCTGGCGGGCCGCGCGATGACCGCGCCGCTGCCTGTCCCCTACGACTCGGAGCTCGTCGCCGGACTCGATGCGTTCGTCGAGATGGTCGAGATCATCCCGCTGCGTGCCGACACGATCCACGCGAACCGCGACCACTTCGCGACGATCATCCCGTCCATGGCCGTGCAGTCCGACGGCCGTGCGATCACGTGGGAGGACCGGACCATCCCCGGGCCCATCGGGGCTCCCGCCATCGAGATCACGATCGTACGGCCCGCCCGGCCGGCGCCCGCCCCCGCTCCCGCCGTGCTGTCGATCCACGGTGGTGGCATGGTGCTGGGCACCCGGTTCTTCGGCACGGCGGAGCTCATCGACCTCGCCGAACGGCACGGCGTCGTCGGGGTGGCTGTCGAGTATCGTCTGGCGCCCGAACACCCCGGTCCCGCCCAGGCGGAGGACTGCTACGCCGCGCTCGAGTGGATGGCCGCGCACGCCGAGGAACTCGGCATCGACCCCGACCGCATCATCGCCTCGGGGATGTCCGCCGGCGGCGGCCTCTCGGCCGCGGTCGCTCTGATCACTCGGGATCGGGGCGGGCCACGCCTGGCCGGTCAGCTGCTCGGGTGTCCGATGCTCGACGATCGCAACGAGACCGCATCCAGCCGTCAGTACGACGGTTTCGGCGCGTGGGATCGGAACAACAACGACACCGCGTGGGACGCCATCGCCGGAGAGGACCGCTTCACCGACCGCGTCTCGCCGTACACCGCGCCCGCGCGCGCCGCTGACCTCTCAGGACTCGCCCCCGCGTTCATCGAGGTGGGCGCCGCGGAGACGTTCCGCGACGAGGCCGTCGACTACGCTCTCCGCATCTGGGCGACCGGGGGACGAGCCGAACTGCACGTATGGGCCGGCGGATATCACGGGTTCTCCGGGTTCTCCCCCGATGCCGAGGTCTCGAAGGCCGCCGTCGCCGCCCGCGAGAGCTGGCTGCGCCGCATCCTGCGCCTCGGCGGATGAGCCTCCCCGCCCCTGAGGAGCCCGTCCGTCCGCGCATGAGCACCCTGCGGGCGATGCTGGTGCTGGGGATGCTGGAGGCCTTCGGGCCCCTGTCGATGGACCTGTACCTTCCGCAGCTGCCGCAGCTCGCCACGTCGCTCGGCACGACGGAGGCTCTCGCGCAGGTGACGATGTCGGCGTGCATGATCGGCCTCGGACTCGGCCAGCTCGTGGCAGGGCCGCTGAGCGATCGACTCGGCCGACGACTGCCGTTGATGGTCGGAGTAGCGGCTTTCGCGGTGCTCTCCCTCGTGTGCGCCGTCGCTCCGAACATCGAGCTCCTGCTGATCTCCCGTTTCCTGCAGGGGCTCGCGGGCTCGGCCGGCATCGTGATCTGCCTGGCCATCGCCCGCGACCAGTTCGAGGGTGCCGAGCTGTCGCGGATGCTGTCACTGCTGTTCCTCGTGTCCGGCACGGCGCCGATCATCGCGCCGGTCGTCGGCGGCCAGCTGGCCCTGATCATGGACTGGCGCGGCATCTTCGGCGTGCTCAGCGCGGTCGGGGTCGTCCTGCTCCTCGTCGTGGTGTTCGCCCTGCCCGAGACGCTGCCTCCGTCGAGGCGGCACGGCGCCGGCCCCGTGGCGCTCCGGTCGCACGCCGCAGCCGTCGTGCGCGATCGCCTCTTCGTGGCGGTGCTGTGCGCCGCGGCAGGAGGCGGTGTCGCGTTCTTCACCTACCTGTCGATGTCGTCGTTCGTGCTGCAGGATCAGTTCGGCCTCAGCCCGCAGGCCTTCAGCCTCGCGTTCGCGGCGGGGGCGCTGGCCAGCATCGTCGGCAGCCAGACCAGCCGGCTCGTGGTGCGCCGCTGGGGACCCCTGCGCGTGTATCTCGGCGGTATCACGGCGACGCTGCTCGCCACCGCCCTGCTGCTCGTGCTGACCTCGACCGGCACCGGGGTCTCCGGAGTCATCGGGGCGCTCATCGGATTCATGCTGTGCTCCGGGCTGGGTGGCCCCAACGGCCAGACACTCGCACTCGCCCACCACGGCGCACGCGCCGGCACGGCCTCGGCCCTGCTCGGCATGGCGACGTTCCTGTTCGGTCCGGTGCTCGCGCCCCTCGCCGCGGGCCTCGGCGGCACGAATGCCCTCACCATGGCCGTCACCATGACGATCGCCGCCGCCGTGGCAGCCGTCGCGGCCTGGGTGTTCGTGCGCCCCGCCGCAGAGCCTCGGTAGCAGCCCGTCGGCCACCGGCCAGCGGAGACGGGCCTCGCCGATCAGAATCCGAGGCACATCGCAGCGACACCGACGGCCATGGCCCACGACTCGGTCGTGAGCAGTCGTGCGGTCCTGCCGTGATGCACCGGCGCCACGAACCACTCGGCGACGACGGTCCACACCACGACCCCCACCACCCCGACCAGCACCAGAACCGACAGGACGCCGTCCAGTGCATGACCGCCGTGCCCCGCATCCGCCGCCTGCATCGACGCGCCGGTCGCTCCCGTGGCGTTCGTCGACGCGCTCTCGAAGGCGCACGCGGCCATCACGAGCGACACGAGGGCGCGGTGGCAGCACGTGGCCGCCGACGGCGTGCCCCGCACCCCCATGGTGCCGAGCATCGCCGAAAGCAGGAGGACGGCGCCGAGGATCAGCCCCGTGAGGGTGTCGCCGTCCGTGAATGCGAGGAACAGCATCACCGCGGCCATCACGAGGGCCGCCTGCCGTCCCTGCCACGGCACGACGCGCCACGCCGCGATGCAGGCGACAGCCGAGACGATCGCCGCTGCGGCCATCAGCCACGGTGCTGCGGGAAGGAGGTGATCCACCCGGGAAGTATATTGAGCAATCGCTCAATATAGCTAGACCTCGTCATGATGCGAGAGGATGGGCATGTGCCCCGCATCGTCGACCACGATGAGCGCCGCCGGCAGATCGCCGAGGCGCTGCTCGCCGTGGCTGCCCGCGACGGGCACGAGATCGTCTCCTCACGCGCCGTCGCCAAGGAGCTCGGCGTCGCCACCGGATCGCTCTGGCACTACTTCGAGGGCTTCGACGAGGTCGTGCGCGCCGCGGCCGCCGAGGTCACCCGCCGCACCGACGCCCGCATCGCCGCAGCCACCGAGGGGCTGCGGGGACTGGCGAGACTCCAGGCGCTGATGCGTGAAGTGCTGCCGATCGATGAGACCACCCGCACCGAGGCGCACGTGGTCGTCGGCTTCTGGGGACGACTGGCGGCCCTCGCCCCCACGCCTGACGCCGGAGCCCCCACGCTCGCGACCTGGCAGAGCAGCATCCGACTCGCTCTCGCCGAGGCCGTCCACGACCGCGAGCTGCGCACCGACACCCCCACCGAGGCCGTCCTGTCGCTGCTGCGCTCGATCACCTACGGGCAGCAGATCGTCGAGGTCACCGAGCCCCAGCCCGCGGCCGCGCACCTCGCCGTGCTCGACAGCATCCTCGCGCCCTGGCGCGCCTGAGCCGCGCCAGCCCCTCTCGACGCCCCGGGAATCGGTGGTTGTGGACCGCCGACGACCCGTCGTATCATCATCGCAACCCGTTTATTGAGCAGTTGCTCGAAAATAGTGAGGTCGATGATGTCCCACCACGCACCGCAGCCCGTCTCGATCGAGAAGATCGCCGCAGCGCACCCGCATGATCCGCTGACGGGCGACGAGATCGCCGCCGCCCGCGCGGTCCTCGATGCGGCAGGACTCCTGACGGAGAGCACCCGCGTGCCGATGCTGCTTCCCGACGAGATCACGAAGGAGGAGCTCGCCGCCTGGCAGCCCGGCGCCCCGATCGATCGCCGCGTCGATGTGACCCTGCTCGACACGGCGACCGGCGTCGCGACCGAGGCCATCGTGTCGATCACACGAGGCGAGGTCCTTCGCACCGCGCGCGTGCCGAACGACGCCCCGCCCTACGGCCAGCCGCAGTACCTGTTCGAGGAGTACGAGCGCGCCGAAGCGATCGCGAAGGCCTCCCCCGAATGGCAGGCGGCGATGACGCGCCGCGGCCTCGCCACGCACATGGACCTCGCATTCTGCGGGCCGCTCGCCCCTGGTTACACCGGACGCGCCGATGAGGTCGGGCGTCGCGTGATCCGCTCCCTCACGTTCCTCCGCTACGACGAACACGACTCGCCGTGGGCACACCCGGTCGAGGGACTCATCGTGCACATCGACCTCACGGCGAACAGCGTCATCCGCGTCGAAGACCATGGCGACGTGCCCGTCCCCGCCGGCCATGGAAACTACTACCCCGAGGCGCAGGGCGACGCCCGCACCTCGCTCAAGCCCATCGAGATCAGCCAGCCGGAGGGTCCGAGCTTCACGGTCTCCGGCTCGCTCGTCGAGTGGGAAGGCTGGTCGATGCGCGTCGACTTCAACGCCCGCGAAGGACTCGTGCTGCACGACGTCTGCTTCCAGGGTCGCTCGGTGCTCCATCGGGCCAGCGTTCCGGAGATGGTCGTGCCCTACGGCGACACCGCCCCCGGCCGCTTCTGGATCAGCTACTTCGATGCCGGTGAGTACCTGCTCGGAAAGAACGCCAACCACCTCGAACTCGGCTGCGACTGCCTCGGCGTCATCCGCTACCTCGACGGCTACGTCGCCGACGACCACGGTCACCCTGTGCGCATCCCGAATGTGATCTGCATGCATGAGGAGGACTACGGCATCCTCTGGAAGCACACCGATCTCGCAGGCCGCGCCGACGTGCGTCGCTCGCGCCGCTTCGTGGTGTCGTACTTCTCCACGATCGGCAACTACGACTACGGCTTCTACTGGAACTTCTCCCTGGACGGATCGATCGAGGTGGTCGCGAAGGCGACCGGCATCGTGTTCGCCGCGGCCGGCGAGCCGGGCGTCCGCCAGAAGCACGCGACCGAACTCGCCCCCGGCGTCTTCGCCCCGGTGCACCAGCACCTCTTCTGCGCACGCCTCGACGTGGCGATCGACGGCGAGGACAACCGCCTGGTCGAGGTCGACGCTCAACGGGTGCCGATGGGCCAGGAGAACCCCTTCGGCAACGCGTTCAGCTGGACCGAGACGACCCTCGCGACCGAAGCGGAGGCGCAGCGCGAGGCGGACAGCTCGGTCGCCCGCGTCTGGGAGGTGCAGAGCGCCTCCCGCACGAACCGCGTCGGGCGCCCGACCGCCTACCACCTGGTGCCGGAGCCGACCGCTCTGCTCATGGCCGATCCCGCATCCTCCGTCGCCGCGCGCGCCGCGTTCGCCACGAAGCACCTCTGGGCCACCCGGCACGAACAGGGGCAGATCTGGCCGGCCGGTCGCTATCCCAACGCCCACCAGGGCGGCGCCGGCCTGCCGGAGTACACCGCGGGCGATCGATCGATCGACGGAGAGGACATCGTGCTGTGGCACACGTTCGGGCTGACGCATTTCCCGCGCCCGGAGGACTGGCCCATCATGCCCGTCGACTACGCCGGCTTCTGGTTCAAGCCCTACGGCTTCCTCGACCAGAACCCCGCGATGGATGTGCCCGAGTCGACGCAGGCGCACGCGGTCGCGTCCACCGGCTGCTGCGGCGCAGGCGCATGCACCTGCGAGCACTGATCTGCGAGACGTCGTCCCGCACGGCCGATCCCGGTGATAGCATCACGGAACGGATCGTATACAACGTCGTCGTTCCACCACCCGAGGTGATCAGTCATGAACGGTGCACCCGCCGCCCCCGCCGAATTGGTTTCCACGCTCGTCGCGCGCAACATCAGCGACTTCCGTGCCGCCGTCTCGGAGTCCTTCGTGCCCCTGCAGGTCACGACCGCCGGACCCGACCACTTCCGAGGAATCATCCGCGGCGCCTCCGTCGACGAGGTGCATGTGAACGACGTGCGCGCTACGTCGCATGTCGTCGAGCGCACCCCCGAGCTCATCGCCCGCGGCGACCGTTCGTACTTCAAGGTCAGCCTGATGATCGCCGGCACCGGCCTGCTGATCCAGGACGATCGCGAGGCCGTGCTCCAGGCGGGCGACCTCGCGGTCTACGACACCGACCGCCCGTACTCCCTCGTGTTCGACGACGACTTCCGCACGATGGTCGTGATGTTCCCGAAGCACCTCATCAGCCTCCCGGCCGAGATGGTCGGGCAGCTCACCGCCGTGCGCATCTCCGGTCACGAAGGCCTCGGCAGCATGGTCGTGCCGTATCTGACGCAGCTCGCCGGTAATCTCGATCAGCTGGCCGGCACGACGGGGGCCCGGCTCGCGCACAGCGCGCTCGACCTCGTGACGACGGTCTTCACACGCGAGCTCGGACTCGATCAGGTGTCCGCCGACCCGCACCGTGCGCTGGTGCAGCGCATCCGCTCGTACATCGACCGCAACCTCGCGTCGACCGATCTCGGACCCGCGTCGATCGCCGCCGCGCACTTCATCTCGACCAGGCACCTGCACGGGCTCTTCCAGGAGCAGGGCGTGACCGTGTCGACCTGGATCCGCACACGGCGCCTCGAGAAGTGCCGTCGCGACCTGCTCGACCCGATGCTCGCCGACCGCCCGGTCGCGGCCATCGCGGCACGCTGGGGCTTCGTCGACGCCGCGCATTTCAGCCGCGCGTTCAAGTCGACCTTCGGCGTCTCACCCAGTGAGTATCGCGCCGCGCACTGACGTTCCGTCTGTCAGGAAAACTGACGCTCCGTCTGCCGCGCACTGACGCTCTGTCTGCCGCGCACCGGCACGTTGCTTGCCCGGGAGGGCACGCCGGTTGACTCTCGGCGCGCGATGACCGCCGCCCCCTTGAGGGGATGAGGAACACCCCACCAGCATGAGGCAAGCGCACCGCGACGACGCGGTGCCCGGGGCGATGCGGCCCCGCCGCGTGCGACGTCAGGACCCTCATGACCGACACCTCCACCGACCCGGCGCTGGACGAATGGCGCACGTACGACGAGTTCGCCGCGGGCATCGACACCTTCCGCCTGCCGAACACCCCCCTCGCCGGCACCGCCCTCACCCTCACCCTCGACGACGACTCGACCCTGACCCTGGAGTTCTCCGAGGACGCCGTCGTCTGGAGCGGACTCGGAGCCTCCGGCACCGACCCGTATGACGCGGTGCGGGTGCGGGACGACGTCGTGTTCGTCAACATCCCGATGCGGAGCCGTCCGCGCGAGGCCGTCACCGTGGTGTTCTCCACGACGACGAACCGGGCGACCGTCATCCGTTCGCGCATCGCCCCCGAAGCCGTCGACGGCACCCCTCAGGTCGGCCAGGACTTCTGGGCGGCGACGACCGATGCGGGGCCCGTCAGCGGCGACGCCCCCGGCCCGAGCCGCGACCTCATCGGCAAACGCAACCTCTACCGGTACAGCCCGCACCACCTCTACGAGCACGTGTACATCTCCAGCCGGCGCTACGCCTGGCAGTGCCTCGAGGGCGTGCAGCGCGGCCACGGCGACATGGACCTGTCGACCGTGTGGAAGTTCGCCGACGGCCTGTACCTGTTCTGCTTCCGCGAGTTCCGTATCGCGGTGGCCAGCGTCTGGCTGCACGACCTCGGCTACCAGCTGATGACCACGGGGATCTTCCTCGGACTCACCGGAGAGGGCGATGCCGAGCACTCGCGGGCCGGCGGCCACATCTACCCGCTGGGCGCCGTCTCCTACCCCGACGCCCAGCCCGTCTGACCGTTCGCCGCACCCCCACTCCGAGGAGAGCCCATGAGCAACGCCGACCTGATCCGCCAGCACTACGCCGCCAACGACCGCGGCGACCTCGACGGGATGCTCGCGCCGTTCGCCACCGACATCCGCTGGACCGAGGCTGCCGGCTTCCCGTACGCCGGAACGTACATCGGCCCGGATGCCGTCGCCCGGAACGTGTTCCGCCGCATCCAGGAGGAATGGGACGACTACACCGTCGCGATCGACGAGATCGTCGACGGCGGCGACATCGTGGTGGCCATCGGCACCTACTCGGGCACCTACACGCAGACCGGGCGCTTCTTCGCCGCCCGCGTCGCCCATGTGTGGCGGGTCGTCGGCGGCGAGGTCGTCGCCTTCGAGCAGATCACCGACACGGAGCTCGTCAACCGCGCCATGCGCGCCTGAACACCGCACACCCCGCACAGCACCACCCGAACACAGCACCAGACGAACACAGCACCACCCGAACACAGCACCACCCGAACACAGCACCACCCGAACACGAGAGGCAGGAAGCACATGAACACACGAGCATCCGGCACCGCGGCGCTCCTCGCCGTGGCAGCCCTCACCCTCACCGGCTGCGCCGGTGGAGACGGCGGAACCGGCGGTGGGAGCGGCGACCCGATCGTCGTCGGCTCCGTCAACACCATCAGCGGTCCCGCGACCTTCCCCGAAGCCTCGCAGGCCGCCGCCGCCGTGTTCGAGGCCTTCAACGAGGCGGGCGGACTCGACGGCCGCACGATCGACTACAAGATGCTGGACGACAAGGGCGACCCGGCCACGGCCACCGCCTCCGCACGCGAGCTTGTCGGCAGCGACGGCGCGGTCGCGCTCGTCGGCTCCGCCAGCCTCATCGAGTGCGAGATCAACGCCAAGTACTACGAGCAGGAGGGCATCCTCTCGATGCCGGGCATCGGAGTCGACACCGGCTGCTTCGACAGCGACAACATCTCCCCCGCGAACGTCGGACCGTTCAACGACATGACGCTCACGCTGCAGTACGGATCCGAGGTGCTCGGCCTCGACGACATCTGCATCCTGCTCGAGATCGCCGGTTCCACGCGTCCCACCTACCAGGCCGCGATCGACAAGTGGACCGAGATCACCGGCAAGAAGCCGAAGTACGTCGACGACACCGTCCCGTACGGCGCCTCCGACTACACGCCCTACATCGTCAAGGCACGCGACCAGGGCTGCAAGGCCCTGGCGATCAATCCCGTGGAGCCCGACGCGATCGGACAGGTCAAGGCCGCGAACGCCCAGGGCTGGGACGACGTGACCTGGCTCTACCTGACGAGCGTCTACAGCGAGAACTTCGCCGAGGCGATCGACGACGCGGGTGCGGGCATCTACGTGCCGGCGGAGTTCTACCCGTTCACCGACGACAGCGAGATCAACGCCGACTGGCGAGAGCTGATGGAGGCCAACGACATCCCGCTCACCTCGTTCAGCCAGGGCGGGTACCTCGCCGCGACGTACTTCATCGAGGTGCTCGAAGGGATGGACGGCGACATCACCCGCGAGACCGTCTCGGAAGCGCTGAAGGGCATGGAGCCGATCGAGAACCCGATGGTCGGAACGCCCTACGCGTTCAGCACCCAGAACACCGCGGGCTGGCCGATCATCCTCGAGTCCGGCACGAACGCCTGGGAGAAGGTCGCCGACGACTGGCTCCGCATCGGCGAGTAGTCACCCCTCGCCTGCCGCCGGGCGCATTACCGGCGGCAGGTCCCCCCTCGGAACAGAAAGGACGCCTCATGCTGCAAGGCGCCATCGCCGGTCTCGCCGCCGGCGGCCTCTATGCCGTCCTCGGCGTGTGCCTGACGCTGATGTCCCGACTCGTGCGCGTGGTGAACTTCGCCCAGGCCGCGACCGGGATGTTCGGGGCCTTCACCGCGGTGTGGCTCGTGCGCGAGCTCGACCTGCCGATCTGGCTCGGCTCGGTGCTCGGCGTCCTGGTGGCCGGGCTGCTCTCGGCAGCGATCGGGTTCATCGCCGCGACCTGGCTGTCCGAGGCCTCCACCACCACCCGTTCGGCGATGACCGTCGGCCCCCTCCTGCTGCTCATCTCCCTGTCGTTCATCCTCTTCGGCAACAAGCCGCAGCCGTTCACGCCGATCATCGCCGGACCGGCGTTCTCGTTCGGCGGCGTGGTGATCAGCCAGGTCACGGTCGCGACCGTCGCGATGGCGATCATCACCGCCATCGTGGTCCGCCTCGTGCTGCGCCGCACCAGGGTCGGCACGCAGCTGCGCGCGCTCTCGGAGCGCCCGACCACGGCGGAACTCCTCGGCATCCGCTCGCGCCCGCTGTCGATCGCCGTCTGGTTCGTCACGGGTGTGATCAGCGCGATGGCGATCATCATCGTGGCCCCCTCGCAGTCGAACGACGCGACCAGCCTCGCGATGCTCATCGTCCCGGCCGCGGCGGCAGCCCTGCTCGGCGGCTTCCGACGACTCGACCTCGCCGTCGTCGGCGGGATCGTCCTGGGTGTGCTCGGTGGTCTCGTCGCCCAGATCGACGAAGTGGCGCTGGTGCGCAACTTCCTCCCGTTCCTGTTCATCGTCGTCCTGTTGCTCTGGACGCAGCGCAAGGAGGTGTGGGATGCCGCTCGCTGACCGTCCCTGGTTCCGGATCACCTGGCCGTTCGCCGTCGCTCTCGCCGGTATCGGAGCGGGTGCGATCCTCAGCGCCTCCCTGCCGGGGTACTTCGTCTTCCTCGCGATCAGCGCGGTCACGGCCGCGATCGCCATCCTCGGTCTCGGCATCGTCACCGGCTCCGCAGGGATGATCGCGCTCTGCCAACTCACCTTCGCCGCCGTGGGGGCCTGGATCGTCTCCCTGCTGAACGTGATGCAGGCGCCGGGCGGATTCATCGTCTGGCTGGTCCTCGGCGGGGTGGCGGCGGGCCTCGTCGGCATTCTCGTCGGCCTCCCCGCTCTGCGGCTGCGCGGTGTGAACCTCGCCGTCGTGACCCTGGGCTTCGCGGCAGCCGCCGACGTGACGCTCGTGCAGATCCAGTTCCCCGGTTCGGCTCAGGGCACGGCGATCGAGCGTCCCGAGATGTTCTCGAACGACCGGCAGTTCTTCTTCCTCTCCATCGTCGTGCTCGCCGTCTGCGCACTCGGCGCGTTCTTCCTGCAGCGCGGCCGGTGGGGATCGAGCTGGAAGGCCGTCGCGTTCTCCGAGCGCGGCACGGCCGCCGCCGGACAGAGCGTGCAGACCGCGAAGCTCACCGCATTCGCGGTCTCGGCCGCCCTCGGCGGCATCTCCGGCGGGCTGCTCGCCGGTCAGGTGCAACTCCCGTTCGCCTCGAGCTTCACACCCCTGCAGTCGCTGGCCCTCTACGTGCTCGCGATCATGTCGGGCGCGCACCTGATCGACATGGCGATCTTCGGGGGCCTGCTGTGGGTGCTGGTCCCCGAGCTCCTCAAACGCTGGGGCATCCCGCAGGACTGGGGCTTCGTCGTCTTCGGCGTGCTCGGTGTGCAGGCGCTCACCAGCGGCACGAACCTCGGCCAGGGCATCCGCAACCTGATCTGGCGCCGCGCGGATCGCCAGGCCGCCACCGTCGCGCTGACGGCGCTTCCCCCTGACGCCGGAGCGGATGCCGCGGTGATCACCACCACGACCACGGCCACGGTCGACGAGGCGGCGCTCGCCGGGACGCCGGTGCTCACCGTTGACGGCCTGACGGTGCAGTTCGGCACCCTGAAGGCCCTCGACGACGTCTCGTTCCAGGTTCCCGCCGCGTCGATCATGGGACTCATCGGTCCGAACGGAGCCGGGAAGTCGACGTTCGTCGATGCGATCAGCGGGTTCCTCCCGAAGCACACGGGGCGCGTGCTCCTGGGAGACCGCGACCTCGTCGGCCTCTCCCCCACGCGGCGCGCGCGTCTCGGTCTGCGCCGCACCTTCCAGCAGGACCGGGTGCCGCCGTCGCTCACCGTTGGCGCATACGTGCGGTTCGTGGCCCGGCGCCGGCTCGCCGCATCCGACATCGACGAGGTGCTCGAGTTCTTCGGCTGCCCGCCCGCGCGTGCACGCCTGTCGAGCGTCGACGTCGGCACACGCCGGCTCGTGGAGGTCGCCGCGAACGTCGTCTCCCGTCCCCGTCTGCTGATCCTCGACGAACCCGCCGCCGGGCTCTCGCATGACGAGCATCTCGCCCTCGCTGCGAGGCTGCGGGAGCTGCCTGCGCGCTACGGCGTCGCCCTCATCATCATCGAGCACGACCTCGATCTCGTCCGCTCCGTGTGCCCGACCCTCACGGTGCTGGACTTCGGCCGCGTGCTGGCCAGCGGACCACAGGCCGAGGTCCTGGCGAACCCCGACGTCGTCAAGGCGTACATGGGAGAGACGGAGCTGTTGAAGTGAGCGAACTCGTCCTGGACGGTGTCACCGTCAGTCGTGGCGCCGGTCCCGTGATCTCCGACGTCTCGCTGCGGGTCACCGGAGGCGAGGTGCTGGCGCTGGTGGGCCCGAACGGCGCGGGCAAGACGAGCCTGATCGAATCGGTCTCCGGCGTCACCCCGCATTCCGCCGGCGGCATGACCCTCGACGGCGAGCCGATCGACCGGCTGTCCCGCGTCGCGAGAGCCCGCCGCGGGATCGTGCACATCGAGCAGGGACGCGCCGTCTTCCCCTCGCTGACCGTGCGCGAGAACATCTCCCTCACCGCACGCACCCCCGGAGAGCTGGACGCCGCCCTCGCGCAGTTCCCCGAGCTCGAGAAGCGCATCGATGCGCCGACAGCCCTGCTGTCGGGCGGCGAGCAGCAGATGGTGGTGCTCGCGCGCGCGTTCGCCGCGAAGCCGCGCATCCTGCTCATCGACGAGATGTCGCTGGGCCTCGCCCCCGTCGTTTTCCTGCGCCTGATGCCGATCGTGAAGTCGATCGCCGATTCCGGGGTGGGCGTGCTGCTCGTCGAGCAGTTCACGCAGCTCGCCCTCGATCTCGCCCAGGAAGCCGTGGTCGTGGCGGGAGGCCGGGTGTCGTTCCAAGGGGCATCCGATGCCCTGCGAGCCGACCCCGGCCTCCTGCACCGCGCCTATCTCGGCGGATGAGCGCGGACCGCGCGCCGGATCACATCCCGGCGTGATCGAAGGCGATGGTCGGCACGTCGACCACGTGCGAGCCGCCGTCGGCGACGATCACCGCCCCCGTGATGTACGACGACTCCCCGGAGCCGAGGAACCGCACGACCGAGGCGATCTCGGCCGGTCGGGCGGGACGGCGCAGCGGCACGTCAGCGGTGACCTTCTCGTAGGCCTCCTCGCGGGAGCCGAGACCGGCGTGCGTGGCGAACTCGTCCATCTCCTCGTCGGCCATCGGCGTCTGCACCCACCCGGGGCAGATGGCGTTCACGCGCACACCGTGCCGGCCGTAGTCCCGCGCGAGAGTGCGCGTGAGCCCGACCAGGGCGTGCTTGCCGACCGTGTACCCGGCGACGGAGGGTCCGGCGAAGAGCCCCGCGAGCGACGACACGATCACGATCTGCCCCTTCGCCTCGATCAGCGCGGGCAGGGCCTCCCTCGCCATCGTGAAAGCCGTGGTGAGATTCGCGCGGATCGCCGCATCCCAGCTCTCGTCGTCGGTCTCCCCCACCGGCGAGAATCCGTGGCCGCCCGCGTTCGCGACCAGCACGTCGATGCGCCCGAACCGCGCGAGCACGTCGGCGACGGCAGCCTTCGCGGAGGCGGTATCGGCCGCATCCGCGATGATCGGCAGGGCCCCGACCGCGCGTTCGACCTCATGCAGGGGCTCCGGGCGACGCCCGACGACCACGACATGCGCACCTTCGGCCGCGTATCGTTCGGCGATGGCGGCTCCGATGCCCGTTCCTCCTCCGGTGATGACGACGACGCGTCCCGAGACGGTCGATCCGACCACAGCTCCCATGTGTGCTCCTGTGTGTTCTGGCGCGCGTGCGCTGTTGCTGCCCGACGCGGTCGCGTCAGGCGGGGAATCCCGAACGGGCGGTGTACCCGAAGTCGCTGAGGATGCTGGTGCCGTTGACGGCCCTGGTGCGAGGCGACACGAGGTACGCGACGTGGGCAGCGACCTCCGCTGCGCTCTGCACCGGGAACGGCGGATCGTCGAAGGCCGCAGCGCCGAGGTCGCTCCGACTCATCGGAGTGTCGACGATCGACGGGGCCACCGTGTTCACCCGGATACGGGTGTCGGCGAGGTCGACGGACAGCGCGCGAGCGAACTGGACCAGAGCCGCCTTCGACGTGCAGTACGGCACCATACCGGGCGACGCGACGAGGGCCGAGTCACTGGCGAGCAGCACCACGGAGGCGGCCTCCGCTTCGCGCAGCGCCGCCAGGGCGTGCTTCAGGACCAGGAACGACCCCGTCACGTTGACGGCGAGCACCCGATTCCAGACGTCGAGAGTGGTCTCCTCGATCGGCGTCCCCACCGGGCCGGACACACCGGCGCAGCAGACGACCGCGTCGAGCCTCCCCAGCGCCGCCACCCCGGCGTGCACGGCGGCCTGCACCTGGCCCTCGTCCGTGACATCGGCCGCCAGGACCACCGCATCCGGGCAGTCGCGGGCCACGTCGTCCAGCGCCGCACCGTCCCTGTCGAGCAGAGCGACACGGACGCCCTCCGCAGCGAGCCCGTGGGCGGTGGCGCGGCCGATGCCGCCGGCTGCCCCCGTGATGAGGGCCGTCGTCCCCTGCAGCTGCAGATCCATCTCGTCCTCCGCACGCCGTCTGGCACCGGGCGGTGCGATCTGAGGACGGCGGTGTCGTCCCGGTCATCCTCCACCCCCTCATCGGCACCGCGAACGCTCGCCGAGCGGCTGTGCACGGTGACACCACCGTCCTTCGCTCAGGGTCAAGCGCCGCTGCGGCGGCACGAGCAGACTCGCTCTATCGACGATTCCCCTCGTCGTCGATGCCGTGTCCGCACGGCCGTCACCAGCAAAGGAGCCGACGTGGCAGACCCGACATCTGCGTCCACGACGCAGAACCACACCTCCCTCCGTCCTGGCGCCCTCGGCGTCGCCGGAATCGTCTTCCTCGTCCTCGCCGCGGTCGCACCGTTGACCGGCATCGTGGTCGTGGCCTCGCTGGCCATCGCCCTCGGCAACGGCGGCGGCACACCCATGTCGTTCTTCCTGGTGGCAGGGATCCTGCTGCTCTTCGCGATCGGCTACGCGCAGATGTCGAAGCAGCTGGTCAATGCCGGCGGCTTCTACGCCTTCGTGGTGAAGGGCCTCGGGCGCACCGGTGGCCTGATCGCGGGTCTGATCGCCACGCTGGGCTACAACTTCTTCGTGGTCGGCACGATCGGCACGAGCGGTTTCTTCATGCAGACGATCATCCGCGACCTCACCGGTCTCGATGTGAACTGGCTGGTGTGGGGACTGCTGTCGATCGTGGTGTGCTTCGTCCTCGCTCGGATCGGCGTCGACTTCAGCTCGAAGGTTCTGGGCGTCTGCCTGGTGCTCGAGGTGCTCATGCTGGTCGTCTTCGACATCTCCGTGCTCGTGCAGACCGGCTACGACCTGGCGGCCTTCAGCCCCGAGGCAGTGTTCTCCGGGTCGCTGCCCATCGGCCTGCTGCTGGCGGCGACCGGCTTCCTCGGCTTCGAGGCGACCGCGCTGTTCAGCGAGGAGGCGAAGCAGCCGCTGCGCACGATCCCGCGCGCCACCTACACCTCGATCATCGCGATCGGCGTGATCCTCGGTGTCACCACGTGGGCGGTCGTCAGCGCGACGGGTGTCGCCCAGGCGCAGGCCACCGCCCTCGAACATCTGCCGACCGGTGACCTGATCTTCTCGATCTCGCAGCAGTACCTGGGTGGTCCGCTGACGACCCTGATGATGATCCTGCTCCTGGTGAGCCTGTTCGCGGCGATGCTGGCGTTCCACAACTCGGCGACCCGCTACCTCTACTCGCTGGGGCGCGCGAAGATCCTCCCGCAGGCACTCGCTCGCACCCGCGCGAACGGTGCCCCGCAGCTCGCCGGCATCGTGCAGGCCGGGTTCGCGGGCATCGTCGCGATCATCTTCGCGATCGCCGGCGCCGATCCGATCCTCACCCTCGTGCCGGCGATGCTCGGCTTCGGCACCCTGAGCGTGCTGATCCTGCAGGGGCTCGCGGCCATCTCGATCGTCGTGTACTTCCGCCGCCGCCAGGATCCGCGGTGGTGGAGCACCTTCATCGCCCCCGGCATCGGGTTCCTCGGTATCGCCGCGATCTCGGTCCTCGCGATCGTGAACTTCAACATCGTGGCGGGGTCCGAAGAGCTCGCGATCCGGCTGATGCCGCTGCTGCTGGTGCTCGCCCTCATCGGCGGCATCGTCTACGGCGCCTATCTCCGCCGCTCCAGGCCCGCCGTGTACGAGGGCCTCGCCACGGACCTCGAGAAGTTCAGCGACCGCTGACCTCCCCGCCCCCACCGACAGAAGGAACCACGAAGACCATGACGACGCTGAACCCCGCCGACACCTCCACCTGGCTGCCGCTGGAGGGCCTCGCCCCCGGTTTCGACGCCAACAAGGCTCCGCACAGCACCGCCCTCAGCGGCCGCGAGATCACGGTCGTCGACGCCCGCGGCACCCGTATCGTCCACCGGTTCGCCGACGCCGCCGTGACCTGGGAGTACCAGCCGGGTGCAGAGGACGCGACCGAGGCGGCATCCGACACCGACGACTACGAGGCCTTCGAAGTCGATGCGGACCTGTATTTCGTGCAGTTCCACCACCGGTACCTGCCGAACGAGGCCGTCTCGCTGATCCTCGACCTCCGTCACGGTCGTGCCCTCGCGGTGATCTCCGAGATCCTCGCCGCGCCCGAGAAGGGGCGCACCCGGGTGCAGCACCACTTCGCCCCCGGCGTGATCGAGGGCGCCGAGGTCTCGGGTGCCGAGGCTGCACCGACGACGACGCTCATCGGGCGCCGCGTCGAATGGGTCTACAGCACCGAGCACGCCTACGAGCACGTGTACCTCTCGCCGCGCTGGTACTCGTGGCAGTGCCTCGCCGGCCCCGAGTCGGACATCCCGCGACTGCAGGCTCTGGATGTCTCGGCCGACATCTCGCCGTTCATCTGGTATCCGGGTGTGATCCCGCAGGCGCTGTCCGAGGTTCTCGGCGAGCGCGCGGAGCATTCCCAGCCGAACCGGGCACTGATCGACGCGGGAGCCCGCGTCGCCGGCGGCTCGGACTGGCCCGTGAGCGATTCTCCGAACACCCTCGAAGGTCTGCAGGGTCTCGTGACGAGAGCCGATCCGCTCGGCCGCGCACCCGGCACCCTGTGGCCCGAGCAGGCCATCACCGCCGAGGAGGCGTTGGAGGTCTTCACGATCAACGCCGCGACCGCGATGGGACTCGGCGACGAGACCGGCTCGCTGACCCCCGGCAAGTCGGCGGACTTCGTCGTGCTGGCCCGTGACGCGATCGCCGGCCCCGCCGAGGACATCGTGCGCACCGAGGTCATCTCGACCTGGTTCGCCGGACGTCGGGTGCACGGCGACTGAGAGGACGAGGCGTCGACACCGGATCTGTCCGGGGTCAGCGCTCGTCCCTCAGCCCTCTTACCTCAGCCCTTTTACCTCAGCCCTCGAGCACGAAACGCGCGCCGCGCTCGCCGATCATCGCGGCGGGGGCGTTGGTGTTGCCGGTGGGCACGGTCGGCATGACCGAAGCATCGATCACTCGCAACCCTGCGATGCCGCGCACGCGCAGTTGCGGATCGACCACGGCCTGCGCATCCGTGCCCATGCGGCAGGTGCCGACCTGGTGGTGGTAGGTGATCGCGGTGCGGCGCACCCAGTCCTCCACTCCGGAGTCGGAGACCTCGGGGCCCGGGTACACCTCGACGGCGCCCCACTCCTCACCGAGGGCGGGGCGCGCTCCGATCCGACGGCACTGCCGCACGGATGCGGCCAGTGAGGCCACGTCACGGTCGTCCTCCAGCGCCGCCAGGTCGATGGCCGGCAGGTCCGCGAGCCTCGCGCCGGTGAGTCGGAGAGTGCCGCGGCTGTGCGGCGTCACGAGGCCGGCCATGAGGGTGAACCCGTCGTCGCCACGGGGGTCGAGCTCGCCCCACATGGGCACCGAGAAGTTGATCGGCTGCGTGTCGGGCTCGGCGAGGTCGTCGCGGCTGCGCCAGAAGAGGTGCGTCTGCGTCACGGAGACTCCCGGTTGCGGAGGCCCGACCGGGCGCCGCGTGGTGAAGATCACCGGCGACAGGAGGTGGTCGTGGAGGTTCTGCCCGACACCGGGCGAGTCCTGCACGACCGGGATGCCGAGCGCGGTGAGGTCGGCTGCCGGACCGATGCCGGAGCGCAGCAGGATCACGGGCGACCCGATGGCACCGGCCGCGAGGATGACCTCGTCCGCGAGGACCTCTTCGGACTCCTCCCCCTCCCCCAGTCGCACACCGACGGCGCGGCCGTCGCGCACGATGACCGAATGGACTTCGCGTCCGGTTACGATCGTCAGCTTCTCCGCGACGGGCTGCGCGTACGCCGTCCAGGTGTTGACCCGGCGGCCGTCGCGCATGGTGACCTGCTCCTGCGAGACTCCGTCGAGGGTGCCCGCGTTGTAGTCCGGGTTGTGCGTCAGTCCTTCCTGCACCGCGGCGTCGATGATCGAGGCCTGGATCGGCGAGAGCGGGTAGTCGTCGGTGACCGGCAGCAGGTCGTTCTCGATGGCCTCGTAGACGGGCTCGACCTCGGCCCAGCCCCAGCCCTGGGCGCCGGCGCGCTCCCACGCGTCGTAGTCTGAAGCGGCTCCGCGCACCCAGATCATGGCGTTGAGGGCGTGCGATCCCCCGGTGACCTTGCCGCGCGGCAGATGCAGCCGACGGCCGCCCGCGTGCGTCTGGGGGACGGTGAAGTAATCCCAGTCCTCTGCGGAGTGCCAGAGTTCGCCCGCGCGGGAGGGGTCGTGGATGGCCGGGTTGGTGTCGTACCCGCCGGCTTCGATGAGGGTCACTGCGACGCCCGCGTCCGTGAGACGACGCGCGACGATGGCTCCCGAGGTCCCGGCTCCGACGACGATGGCAGAGCGCACGGGTCAGGCCCTCCGGCCGGGGCCCGAGACGACCTGGGTGACGGCGACGGACTTGAGCCCCTCGACGCCGAACTCCAGCCCGTAGCCCGAACTCTTCACGCCGCCGAACGGCACCATCGGATGCAGTCCGCCGTGCGAGTTGATCCACACGGTGCCGGACTGCATCCGGGAGGCCGCATCACGCGCCGCCTCCGGGTCGCTCGACCAGACCGAGGCGCCCAGTCCCACGTCGAGGGAGTTAGCCAGCGCGAAGGCCTCGTCGATGTCGCTGTATCGGATCACCGGCAGTGCGGGACCGAACTGCTCTTCCTGCACGAGCGCCGCGTCGTTGTCGATGTCGGCGACGATGGTGGGGCGGTAGAAGAGCTCCCCGAGTTCGGGCGCCGACTCTCCGCCGGTGACGATGCGCGCACCGCGACGCCTGGCATCGTCGACCAGGCGGCTGACGATGTCGAACTGTGCGCGGTTCTGCAGCGGCCCCAGCACGTTGTTCTCGTCGAGTCCGTTGCCCATCGGCATGGAACCGGCGATCGATGCCAGTGCGTCGACGACCTCGTCGTACACCGAGTCGTGCACGTACAGGCGCTTCATCGCGGCGCAGGTCTGCCCGGTGTTGATGAAGGCTCCCCAGAAGAGGTCTTCGGCGATGGCCGCGACGTCGGTGCCGGGCAGCACGATGCCGGCGTCGTTGCCGCCGAGCTCGAGCGTCAGGCGCGCGAGGTTGCCGGCCGAACTCTCGATGATGCGGCGTCCGGTGGCGGTCGAACCGGTGAACATGATCTTCGCGATGTCCGGGTGAGAGGCGAGCCGCGCGCCGACCTCGCGGTCGCCGGAGACTCCGATCAAGACGTCGGCCGGGAGTACCTCGTTCATCACGGCGATCATCGCGAGCACGCTCAGGGGTGTGTACTCGCTCGGCTTCGCGACGACGGTGTTGCCCATCCGCAGGGAGGGGCCGATCTGCCAGATGCTGATCATGAGCGGCCAGTTCCACGGGCCGATGGCACCGACGACTCCGGCCGCCTTGTAGACGAGTTCGGCGTGCAGGGTCTCGTCGTCTACGAGGACCTGCGGCTCGATCGCCGTGGTGGCGTTGGTGCGCAGCCAGGCGGAACACGCGCCGAGCTCGAAGCGGGCGTTGGGACCGTTGAGCGGCTTCCCCTGCTCCCGGGAGAGCAGGTGGGCGAGGCCTTCGGCGTTGGCGTCGATGGCATCGGCAGCTGCGAGGAGAAGTGCGCTCCGCTTCTCGTGGCCGAGCGCCTCCCAGGCCGGTTGGGCGGCCTTCGCGCGAGCGATCGCATCGTCGAGGTCGTCGACCGACGCCACGGGGGCGCGCCCGATGACCTCACGGGTCGCGGCATCCGGGATGTCCCGGCCTGCGCCTTCCGGCGCCTGGATGCGGTCGAGCAGCGCAGCGGCTGCGGAAGCGGCGGAATCGGACATCGGGGACTCTCCTTCGAGCGTGGCGCGGGCCAGCGACAGTCGAGAAGCTGGTCGTCTTCTCATTGTCGACGGGCGTTCCTCACGGCGCTTGTCGCGGAGCGCGCCGCAGATGTCCGAGTGCGAAGGATGACACGATCGGGCTGACGCCGAGCCGCCGGCCTGATGCCGAGCCGCCGTGATGGTGCAGCGACACCGTCAGGCGGCGATGTCGAAGCGTGCGCGCCCGCCGAGCCTCGGGGCCTGTTGCGGGTCGACGTATCGCGGCGGAATGAACCACACCCGCGCTCCACTCCCACTCCCGGCTCCGGTCCCGGTCCCACTCCCGGCTCCGGTCCCGGTCCCACTCCCGGTTCCGGTCCCGGTCCCACTCCCGGTTCTGGTTCCGGTCCCGGGAGCGTCGATGCGGATCTCCCACCCGTTGTCGTGGATGCGATGGTGACAGGTCTCACACAGCAGCACCCCGTTGGAGAGATCGGTCGGCCCGCGATCGCGTGTCCACCAGCGGATGTGATGCGC
>NZ_WNWT01000010.1:0-611 GCF_011754135.1 Microbacterium sp. Be9
TCCACCAGCGGATGTGATGCGCCCTCGTCATCTCCGGCGGCAATCCGCACATCGCGCATCCCCCGTCACGCTCCACCAACGCCAGCCGTTGCGCCCGGGTGAACAACCGTTTCTCCCGCCCCCAATCGAGAACCTCACTGTCCCCACCGAGAACACACGGGATCACGCCACCCCCGGCCGCCATCCGCCGCGCCGCCCCGACACTGACCGGCTGATCCACACCATCCACGGTCGCCGACCCGGTCCCGGCCTCCAGATCATCCAGACCCACCCGCACGATCACCCTCGCACCCGCCACCGGAACCCGCCGCTCACACCCGATCACATGCGCGCAGAACACCGAAAGAGCATCCGCCTGGATCATCGGCACCGTCCGCCGATCCCCATCAGGAGCGCCCGCATCGGGAGCATCCTTCCGCGCCGCGAACACCGCCGTCACGAACCCCCGGATCGCCGTCACCACCGGCGCCGCGGTCTCCACATCGAGAACCGCGTTCAGATGCACCATCCCGTCCCGCTCGAACAGCGACAACGCCCGCCTGCCACGGCGCTCGTCCTCACGCGGCTCCACCCCATCCGGGTCAAGCCACGCCTCCACCCGCACCACGAGC
>NZ_WNWT01000011.1:0-5086 GCF_011754135.1 Microbacterium sp. Be9
CACGAGCAACGCCGACACCAACGCGGACGCGATACCGACCGCGCCGATGCGCGCACGGCGGCGAGACTTCGAGGGGAGCATTGAGGGCCTTTCTAGAGGTGATGAGGTCGGTGGCTCGGCGGGGGCTGGACGAGGTGTTCCCGTTAAGGCACTGTCACCCAGGGCGCGCCGATCGTCCATGCGACATCGGGGATGTAGTTCTGCGTGTCATCCGCGTTCGGAATGCCCGCCCACCACGAGGCTCCGCCGTAGACGAGGCCGTTCTTGTAGCTGCGCATCACGCGCCAGGAGTCGCCCGAGATGCTGAAGGTGAGTCCCTTCCCGAACGCGGCGTCCTCGGCGCACCACGTCGCCCGGTACGGAACGGTGGGAGCACTCAGGATGACATTGCCCCCGATGTTCATGTACAGGTACTGCCCCGGCGCCGAGAGCGACTCGAAGCTGTAGCACTGCGGGTTCGCGAGGCCTTGGACCACCCGGAACGTCGCGTCCTTCCGTGCATTCGACGTCGATGCCTCGGTGACCATCGGGATCGTGGCCTGCGCGCCGCCCACGGTCGCGGAGAGGGACTTCCCGGTCTCGGCGGTGCGGAGCGAGATGAGGCTGCCCACCGGGGCGATGTCGTACTGCATCTTGGTCGCATTGCGATAGCGCCACTGCTGCTGCGGCGACGCGGCCACGGGCGCAGCGAGCGCCACCGTGCTCGCTGTCGGCGCGGCGAGTGCCTTGCCGGACCCGGCGTTCACGATCGAGACCGCCCCGGAGGGAAGCGTGGTGAACGACCACCGCTGCTTGGCATCGGTCAGATCGCACGAAGCCTGCACGACAGCGCTGCCGGCCGCGTCAGCGCTGCCGAGACACAATGATCGCGTGACGGTGTTGCGCAGCGCGAAGGCTCCAGCACCCGACTCGATCAGCTCCCACTGACGCACCTGCCAGACCTCGGAGCAGCCGACGGCACCGATGACGGCACCAGCGACAGCGCTGCGCTCCTTCGCCGTCAAGCACTTGCCGCCCTGTGCGACGCTCTCGAGCTCCAGCACCTGCGCAGCGGCTAGCGTCGGCGGAGCCCAGGCCTCGCCGATCGTCCATGCGGTGTCGGGGACGAAGTTCTGCGAGTCGTCGGCGATCGGGATCCCGGCGTACCAGGACGCTCCGCCGTAGACGAGGCCGTTCGAGTGGCTGCGCATCACGCGCCACGAGTCCGTCGCCGTCGAGAATGTGATGCCCTGACCGAACGCGGCATCCTCCGCGCACCACGTCGCGCGGTACGGAACCGCAGGCGGCGTCAAGGTGACGAGGCCGCCCATGTTCATGTAGATGTACTGACCAGGGACCGTGATCGACTCGAAGCTGTAGCACTGGGCATCTGCCAGCCCCGCGACGACCCGGAAAGTCGATGCCGCGCGGGTGGCCAGTGGGGAGGTCGCGACGACATCGTTCACCGTCGCCTGCGCCGAAGCAGCGCCAGCGACCAGGGACTTCCCGCCGACAGCGGTCCGCAGCGAGACGTAGCTTCCGATGGTCGCGACGTCGTAGCGCATCTTGGTGACGTTGCGGTACTTCCACCGATCGGCGTTCGCCCCGGTGTCCGCCCGCAGCGAGAGCGTCGTCGCCGACGGTGCGGAGAGGACATTTCCCGACGCGGCGTTGACGATGCTCACGGCGCCGGCGCGCTGCTCCCGGAAGGTCCACTGCTGCTTCTTGTCGGTCGTGGCGCACGCGGCCTGCACGACGCCGGTACCCGCTGCATCGGCCGCGATGCACTTGTCGCGGTTCACATAGTTGCGAAGGGCGAAGACGGTCGGGGTGACCTCCACCAGCTCCCAACGGCGCTGCTGCCAGACCTCGGTGCAGCCCACGCCGACGACGACGTTGCCCACACCGGTGTTCCGGTCCTTGGTCGTCACGCAGGCACCGGCCTGAGCGATGCTCTCGATCTCCAGCACCTGACCGGCGCTGATTCCGGCGAGCTTCCGGCCGTTCTCGATCGTCGCGGTGACCCAGGGCGCGATGACATCGCCGCGGGTCGCCATGACCGATGCGGTGCCTGCGGGGATGCCGGAGCCGTAGCAGCCAGCCTGTGATGCCTGCGACGCGACAGCGACGAGTGTCTTCGTGCCGTTGATGTCGCGGACACCGGAAGCACCGCCGTCACCGAGGCAAAGTGAAGCACCGGAGGCTGCGGTGGTCACCGTGGCCGTGTTGACGGACGTGACCGGGTAGGTGTTCGTCCGAGAGGTGAGCGGGACCCAGACGTTGTTCGTGCGGCCGAAGCCGGTGAAGGCGATGTCTTGGGCTGCGACCGGAGCGGTCGTCGCGACCGGCATCGGGGTGATGTCATCGACAGGTGCCTCCAGCTTCGCCAGCACCACGTCCTGGCCGTTGCCCGCCGGCTCCAGGTGAGTGATCTTCACACCCAGATCTCCGGTGCCGCTCATCGTCTTGTCATTCGCAACATCGGGGCCGAACAGCGCACGCGCCGGGGCCGCCGGAACACCCGCGACAAGCGTTGCCGGGTCGGCCGCGAAACAGCTCGCCGCGGTCAGCACCCACGACCGGTCCACCAACGTGCCCGTGCAGGATCCCAGGCCCGTGCGGATCTTCGTGATCGCCGTCCGCGGGTGGGTGGTGGTGGTCGCAGGGACGTCGGTAGACACCGCGTTCACCTCGATCACCACGACCGTCGACTGCCCCGTCTGATTCTGGTCGACCGTGCGACGTCCGTTGGCCGGCACCGGGATCTCCGTCTCCGGGCCACCCGCGACCGAGTACGTGACATCCATCGGCTGCGCGCCGGCCTTGACCCCGAACGATGCCGCGATCTCCAGATTCAGCACCGCCGGACGGAACACGGCCTCGAAGCACACCTTCGCCTTCTTGCCGGCCTTCTGATACTCCACCTCGACTTGCCCGGTCCCCGCCGCGCACGTGACGACACGCAGACCACCGTTGCCGTCCTTCAGAACGATGCCCGCGGCCGCACCCACCGACGCCCCATCCGGATACGCCCCGGACTCCACGAGATACCCGGCAGCGTCGTCCGCCACCGCAGAACTCACGGGGACCGACACGAGCAACGCCGACACCAACGCCGCCGCCACCCCCACAGCCGTGATGCGGCCCCGACGGGGAGAATTCAACGAAAACATGCAATGCCTTTCAAGGAATGTGAGTGCGCGAGACGGGGCTCAGCTGAACAGCCGGAGCGAGGTCCACCCGTTGCCGACACGGGTCGAGGCGCCGAACCCGGAGATGCCGAGCCCGGGATACAGATACAGACCGCCGTCACCAACCCGGCCGAAGAGGTCGGCCTTGCCATCCGCGCCGTAGTCGACGCCGCCGGTGATGGCCGTGATGTTGTTCCAGCCATTGCCGACCTGCGGACCACCGGTGAGCGTCACGTTGTTGCCAGGGTAGATGCGAAGGTCCCCGGTCGTCGTCGTGGCGAGGATGTCGCCCTTGCCGTCACCGGTCCAGTCGCCGGCGAGGACCCGAGAGATCCCACCCCAGTCATGGCCGATCTTCATCTTGGCGCCGAAGGTTCCGTTCCCGTTGCCGGGGTAGGCGTAGAGGTGGCCGTCGGACTCACGGGCGACGAGGTCGGCCTTCTTGTCTCCATTGAAGTCGATGCCACCCGTGATCAGGCCCTTCGCATCCCATCCGCGGGCAGCCAGCGCCTTCGTCGGGAAGCCCAGCGCACCATCACCCTGGTAGTACCAGAGCGTGCCGTCGGTGTTGACGACCATCATGTCGCCCTTGCCGTCCCCGTTGTAGTCGCCGTGGATGAGGGTCTTGGCCGAAGCCCACCCTGCGCTGACGGAAGTCTGGGTCGTCCATCCACCGCTGCCGTTGCCGTGGTAGATGTAGAGCGCATTAGAAGAGGTGATGCCGATCACGTCGGCCTTGCCATCGCTGTTCAGATCGAACGAGGGCTTGGCCGGTGTGAGCGGCACGCCGTGGTACTCGAAGTGGTTGTGCGTGCAGTCCTCTTCGGTCTGCGCCCAGCCGTTCGGAACCGTGAGCGCCGGGCGGCACGTGACCTGACCGATGCCCGCCGGTGCCGGCAGCGCGGTGAACATGGCGGTCGTCAGAGCCTGGTCCTGCGCCGTGTTGCCGGTCGCGGCGACGCCGTTCACGACGCTGATGTCGACGGCGTGACCGCCACTGTTCTTCGCGTGGTAGCTCGTGGCCGACGGAGTCGCCGTGGTGCAGTACTCGTTGAGGGACGAGATCGTGATCGTGAAGTTCTGATCCACGACGACCTTCTTCAGTGCGGAGAGGATGACGGGGTCGATCGTGCAGTCACGAACCTGTCCGCCGATCAGGTGGCCGCGCTTGAAGCCGTTGGCGTACGCCTGGATCTGGGCGAGCGCCTCGGTTCCGCTCACGCGGCCGGTGGCCACGATCTGCTGCGCAAGGGTCTGATCCGCAGCGGCGACCGGGGTCGTGTCGAGCCCCTTCTGGACCGTGGCGGCCACCCATCCGGCGATGATGTCGCCGCGTGTCGCGATGGTCGAAGCGGTGCCTGCGGGGAGGCCGGAGCCGTAGCAACCGGTCTGCGTCGACTGGGAGGCGACAGCGACGAGCGTGTCGGTTCCATCGACGTTGCGGACGCCGGGGGCGCCGCCGTCGCCGAGGCAGAGGGAAGCACCGGATGCCGAACCAGTCACGGTCGCGGCGTTGACCGCCGTGACCGGGTAGGTGTTCGTGCGAGACGCGAGAGGGACCCACACGTTGTTCGTGCGGCCGAAGCCCGTGAACGCCACGTCTTGGCCCGCGACCGGAGCGGTCGTGGCGACCGGCATCGGAGTGATGTCATCCACCGCCGTCTCTAGCTTCGCCAGCACCGCGTCCTGACCGTTGCCGGCCGGCTCGACGTGGGTGATCTTCACACCCAGATCCCCAGCACCGCTCATCGTCTTGTCGTTCGCGACATCCGGACCGAACAACACCCTCGCCGGAGCCGCCGGAGCACCCGCGACAAGCGTTGCCGGGTCGGCCGCGAAACAACTCGCCGCGGTCAGCACCCACGACCGGTCCACCAACGTGCCCGTGCACGAGCCCAGACCCGTGCGGATCTTCG
>NZ_WNWT01000012.1:0-404 GCF_011754135.1 Microbacterium sp. Be9
TGTGCGGGGATGGGGAGTTGTCCCCATCGACGGTGTTCGTGGGTGCGCCGTAGGGTGGGTGTTGTTCGGGCCGGAGGGGTCCGGTTCTCTCGATTGGCGGAGGTGTGGACGATGGCCGATTTCGGTGCGTCTTATGCGGAGATGGAGCAGGTGGCGTCGTCGCTGTCGCAGGCTCGTGATGACATTCAGGGTCAGTTGGACACGTTGAAGGGTCAGGTGGACACTCTTCTGGGTGAGGACTTCAAGACGCAGCATGCGTCGGGGAAGTTCGGTGAGGGGTACACGGAGTTGACGACGGGTCTGAAGACCGCGGTCGATGGCATCAACGACATGTCCGAGTCGCTGTTGGGCATGATGCGGGCGATCCAGGACCTGGACCAGCAGCTCGCCGGCAGCTGACACAC
>NZ_WNWT01000013.1:0-211 GCF_011754135.1 Microbacterium sp. Be9
CCGCCGGACTCCTTTTAAACAAAATGGCCACCCATCGTTGGGTGGCCATTTTGCGTTTACACGAAAAGAACAGGGAGCATCATGCCAGAAGAGGAAGAGCGCCGTCCGCGTCGCAACGACGACGGTGGATCGCGCGGGCACCGCGCTTCTGGCGGACGCCCCAGCAATAGCCGTGACGGTGCGCCGCGTCGTGACGGCGCAGCTCCCCGTC
>NZ_WNWT01000013.1:259-523 GCF_011754135.1 Microbacterium sp. Be9
TACAACCGTGATGGTGGTGCACCGCGTCGTGACGGCGCAGCTCCCCGTCGTGAAGGTGGCGGGTACAACCGTGATGGTGGTGCTCCGCGTCGTGAGGGCGGGTACAACCGTGATGGTGGTGCACCGCGTCGTGAGGGCGGGTACAACCGTGATGGTGGTGCTCCGCGTCGTGAGGGCGGGTATAACCGTGACGGTGGCGCCCCGCGTCGCGAGGGCGGGTACAACCGTGATGGCGCAGCTCCCCGTCGTGAGGGCGGGTACAAC
>NZ_WNWT01000014.1:0-519 GCF_011754135.1 Microbacterium sp. Be9
GTTGGTGTCGGCGTTGCTCGTGTCGGTTCCTGTGTCGTCGGCGGTGGCGGATGATGCTCCGGGGTTCCTGGTGGAGTCGGGGGCGTATCCGGATGGGGCGTCGGTGGGTGCGGCCGCGGGCATCGTTCTGAAGGACGGCAACGGCGGGTTGCGGGTGGTGACGTGTCCGGTCCCGGTTCCGGTCGCGGCCGGGCTGATCGAGGTGGAGTTCGAGAACGCGGGCAAGAAGGCGAAGGTGTGTTTCGAGACGGTGTTCCGTCCGGCGGTGTTGAACCTGGAGATCGCGGCATCGTTCGGTGTGAAGGCCGGTAAGCAGCCGATGGATGTCACGTATTCGGTCGCGGGTGGTCCGGAGACGGCGATCCCGGTTCCGGCGGGTGGGCGTCGCACGGTCGACCAGAATCAGACGGGGCAGTCGACGGTCGTGGCGATCGAGGTTGATGCGGTGTCGACGGATGTGCCGGCGACGACGGCCACGCATCCGCGGACCGCTGTCACGAAGATCCGCACGGGTCTGGG
>NZ_WNWT01000002.1:0-370482 GCF_011754135.1 Microbacterium sp. Be9
CAACTCCCCATCCCCGCACAGGGCTCGATGCGTGTCGGTACCGGCGCCCTCATCGGCACGGGCGCCGGTACCGATCACGTCCAGGACACGCCGTCGGGCGGCTGCGCGGAGCCCACGCACAGCGGTCGGGAGTAGCGTGGGAACGATCATGAAGGTCATCTCGTACAACCTCCAGAAGCACCGGGCAGCCGGCGAACTCGCCGCGCTCGTGCGTGCGCACGATCCCGACGTCCTCTGCCTGCAGGAGTGCGATGTTCCGGAGCTGCCCGCGCAGATCGGCGACCTCGTGCTGGCTGACGCCACGCAGGGCAATCGTCTCGGGCTTGCGCTCTTCTATCGAGCGAGCACATTCCATCTGCAGGCGATCCGCATGCTCGGCCTCAAGAAGTCGTTGCACGACCGCATCGCGAAGCCGGCGCACGAGCGCGTCCTCGGCGCACGATTGCGCGACATCGACGATGGCCAGGACTTCATCGTCGCCTCCTTCCATGCCGCGCCGCTGACCGCGTTGAACTCGTTGCGACGTCACCAGATCCGCGCCGCCCTCACCGAGCTCGCTGCGCTCGGCGAGGGACTGCCGCAGTTGATGGTCGGGGACTACAACTATCCGATCTTCAAGGAGAACCTCGGTCAGGCCGTTCGAGAGCACGGGTATGCGCTGTCGCTCAGCGACGACCACACGTATACGCGCTACCGCGTGTTCCGGGGGCATTACGACTTCGCCACGTCGACCGGCTTCGAGATCGAACGCATCACGACTCTCCCGCAGGGCGCGAGCGATCACCGTCCCATCCTCGTCACGGTCAAGCCCGACTGAGGCCAGGGTTTGGGCATACGCACGGCGTGGCGTATGATTTCTCTTTGGTGCCTTTCCCCGTCCGCGGAGAAGGGGCATCGTCCGAACGTGAGCCCTCCACTGGCGTGTTCCTCCCTGTCGGGAAGAACCACCCCGGAGTGGGATTCACGAACTTCTCCGTTCGACACAAGAAAGCAGCACTATCGTGACGCGCACTTACACCCCCAAGGCTGGCGAAGTCCAGCGCGATTGGGTCGTCATCGACGCCACTGACGTCGTTCTCGGCCGTCTGGCCTCGCACGCCGCAACGCTCCTGCGTGGCAAGCACAAGCCGACCTTCGCCAACCACATCGACTCGGGTGACTTCGTCATCATCGTGAACGCGGAGAAGGTCGCGCTCACGGGTCAGAAGCTCCAGAAGAAGATGGCCTACCGCCACTCCGGTTACCCGGGCGGCCTGAAGTCGGTCACCTACGCCGAGCTCCTCGAGAAGAACCCGGTCCGCGCTGTCGAGAAGGCCATCCGTGGCATGCTCCCCAAGAACAGCATCGGCCGCCAGCAGCTGTCCAAGCTCAAGGTGTATGTCGGTGCCGAGCACCCGCACGCCGCACAGCAGCCGACGCCGTACACCCTCGACCAGGTCGCCCAGTAAGCGCCGTAAAGACTTAAGGACATACTCGTGGCTGACATCCAGGACACCACCGAAACCCCCCAGAACTTCTCGACGTCGACTCCCGAGACCGACGTGGTCGAGGCGGCTCCCCGCCCCGTCCTCAGCGTCCCGGGCGCCGCTGTCGGCCGTCGCAAGCAGGCCATCGCCCGCGTGCGCATCGTCCCCGGCTCGGGCACGATCACGGTCAACGGCCGCACGATCGAGGACTACTTCCCGAACAAGCTGCACCAGCAGCTGATCAACGACCCGTTCACCGTGCTGAACCTCGCTGGTGCGTACGACGTCATCGCACGCATCTCCGGCGGAGGCCCCTCGGGTCAGGCCGGTGCGCTTCGCCTCGGAATCGCCCGTTCGCTGAACGGCATCGACGAGGAGAACAACCGTCCGACCCTGAAGAAGGCCGGCTTCCTCTCGCGCGACGCCCGTGTCAAGGAGCGCAAGAAGGCTGGACTCAAGAAGGCCCGTAAGGCGCCTCAGTACTCGAAGCGTTAAGGTCAACTGCTCCGATGCCGATCTTTGGCACGGACGGTGTGCGAGGACTCGCCAATGGCACCCTCACCGCCGACCTGGCGCTCACCCTGGCCCAGGCGACTGCTGTCGTCCTGGGCCAGGGCCGTACTGCGGAGGCTCGCAAAGCCGAAGGCAAGCGACTCACCGCAGTGGTCGCCCGGGACCCCCGGGTCTCCGGACATTTCATCGCCGCGGCCGTCGCCGCGGGTCTCGCCTCTTCCGGAGTCGACGTGCTCGAGGCGGGAGTCATCCCGACGCCCGCTCTCGCTTTCCTCGTCGCCGATCGCGATGCCGATTTCGGCGTGATGATCTCGGCGTCGCACAACGCTGCGCCCGACAACGGCATCAAGATCTTCGCCCGCGGAGGACGCAAGCTCCCTGACGTGGTCGAGTTGCGCATCGAAGAAGCGCTGACCGGCGACAAGCTGCGCCCGACGGGTGCCGGCGTCGGTCGCATCGACCGGTTCTCCGACGCGGAGGACCGCTACGTGGTGCATCTTCTCGGATCGCTCCCGAACCGGCTGGACGGCATCCACGTGGTGCTCGACTGCGCCCATGGCGCGGCCTCGGGTGTCTCTCCGGAGACATTCCGCGATGCGGGAGCAGAGGTCACCGTGATCGGTGCCGACCCTGACGGCTGGAACATCAACGACGGTGTCGGCTCGACTCACCTGGACAACCTGGCCGAGGCCGTCGTGCGTCTCGGGGCCGACATCGGCATCGCTCACGACGGCGACGCCGACCGCTGCCTCGCCGTGGACGCCGAGGGCAATCACATCGACGGCGACCAGATCATGGCCATCCTCGCAGTGTCCATGAAGGAGCGCGGCCACCTCACGGACGACACGCTGGTCGCCACGGTGATGAGCAATCTCGGTCTGCATGTCGCCATGCGCGAGCACGGGATCACCGTGCGCCAGACGGCCGTCGGAGACCGTTACGTGCTCGAGGACATGAACGAGGGCGGGTACGCCCTCGGCGGTGAGCAGTCCGGTCACGTCATCATGAGCGAGTACGCCACGACAGGCGACGGAATCCTCACCGGCCTCCACCTGGTGGCCGAGATGGCGCGGCAGAAGAAGTCGATCGCTGAGCTCGCCTCGGTGATGACGGTCTACCCGCAGGTTCTCATCAACGTGCGCGACGTGGACAAGGATCGCGTGTCCGATGACGAGGTCGTGCAGCAAGCCGTCCGTGACATCGAGTCCGAGCTGGGCGACTCCGGACGGGTGCTGCTGCGCAAGTCCGGCACCGAGCCGTTGGTGCGCGTGATGGTGGAGGCGGCCGATGCCGAATCCGTGCATGCGTACGCCGGACGCCTCGCAGAGGTGGTCCAAGAGCGCCTGTCGCTCTGACCTGACCTGACGCTACGACGGCCGATCGCTGATCTCAGCGATCGGCCGTCTCGCGTTCGCCGCTCCGTGATCCCGTGTCGCTCTGCGATCCCGTGCCGCTGTGGGCGCGCAGTGCCCGCGGCGTGGCTCCGTAGTCCTCCTGGAGCGCGCGACGGAGGCTGATGGGGGAATGGAAGCCGGAGCGCTGGGACACCTGCTCGATGCTCAGCGCATCGAAACGGCTGTCGATGAGAAGCGATCGGGCGCGGCGCGCGCGCTGGTGTCTGATCTCGCCGGCCACACTGTTCTCCACTTCGGCGAAGACCAGCTGGAGCTGACGGAGGGAGACCTGAACCTCGCGGGCGACGAGGTCAGGATTCAACGCCGGGTCGCCGCACTGCTGTGCGATCACGGCGATGGCGCGGTCGCGCAGCGCGGCGTGGGGAGAGCGTTGCGGGGACGCCGTGTCGACGCGGTCGAGCAGGATCGCTCCGCTCATCTCCACGATCAGATGCTCCATGGCATATCGCTCGATCGCCGTCGCGTCGTCGTCGACGGTGAGGACCTGCTCGATGAACGCCTGCATGGCGCGATCCAACGGGCGCCGCTCTTCGAGGACTCGACTGGTGGCGGGCAGCGTCGCGACGAACGACCCGAGCGCGGAGCGGGGAACAAAGGCGGCGATGATGCGCCAGGCACCGTCGCACCGAACACGTTGGTCGATCCCGGGCGGGGCGATCACGAGCCCGTTGCCGAGCGGCACCCATGGGCCGTGCTGCTCCTTCGCCGAGATTCCCCCTGCCTCCACGAAGGCGAAGACGGCGTGGTGCGGGTGCGCGGTGGTGGTGTCGATCGCCAGTTCGGTCGCCGTGCCCTGCATCGACAGCAGGATCACAGGCCCGGGCGTCCGCCGCGTCGCGCGGATCGTCGCCGGATCGTCGACTGCGCGTACGCCGTGCGAGATCAGTTCGGCCGAGCCGATGGCCAATGCCTCTCCCGGACTCACTCAGCACCCCCCGACGCCGATGATCGATGGGCGGCGCCGAACGATGAGGTCGGCTCGCCGGGCTCGTACCTCCCGCCAGCGGTCTGCGACCGCGGGAGAGGTGCTCGCTTCGTCAGAGGATACCCGCCGGAGGTACGCGGCAACAGGGCGTGTTCGTGCCGCGTCGTCCTCCGCTCATGTTCGAGGGGCGGACGCCGCTCAGGTTCGAGAGGCGGACCAGCTGAGCTGTTCGATGTACCTCAGCAGCACGCCTTCGCGCAGAGCCCATGGCGACACTTCGAGCTCGTCGACGTCGAGGGCCGTCATCGCCGTATGCAGAGAGACCGCGGCGGCCACGATCTGGAACGTCCGGTCCGGAGTGATGCCCGGCAGCTCCTGCCGCGCGGAGGCGGGAAGGCGTGCGAGGCGCGGGATCCACGACCCGAGGGAGGCGCGGGGGAGCAGCATCCGCTCGCTTCCCGACCATCCCGGTACCGGGTACCCGACCAGGCGGGCAAGGGAGCGGATCGCCTTCGACGATCCGACGACATGGTCTGGGCGGGGGAGGGCGACGAACCGCGGCAGCACATCGGCCAAGGTTGTCGTCGCGTGCGCGCGCAGCCGCTCCACCTCGGCCTCGCCCGGAGGATCGTGCGGCAGGAACTGCACCGTCATGCGTCCGGCGCCGAGCGGAACGGACGCGGCCGCGTCCGGCATCTCCTCCGCGCCGGCGGCGATCTCCAGCGAGCCGCCGCCGATGTCGAGGAGCAGGATCTGACCGGCGGACCAGCCGAACCAGCGCCGTACCGCGAGGAACGTCAGCTCGGCCTCGGTCTCACCGTCGAGCACCTGCAACGGCTGGCCGAGGGCTGCTTCGATACGGGCGATGACCTCGCTGCCATTGCGCGCGTCGCGAACCGCACTCGTCGCGGTGGCCAGCAGCGCGTCGACACGCTCGCTCTCGGCCACACGCCGTGCCTGCGCGACCGCTTCCTCGAGCGCGGCGACGCCCTCCTCCGAGATGGAGCCGTCGGGGGTGAGATAGCGCATGAGGCGCAGCACCGTCCTATCGCTCGTCGTCGCGAGCGGCCGTCCACCGGGACGGACGTCGGCAGCGAGCATGTGGACGGTGTTGGATCCGATGTCGAGGACTCCCAGGCGCACGGGAAGAGACTACTCGCCCCCCGGATACGATGTACTCCGTGACCACCGCCGACCCCACACTGCCGCTGTCGCCCTATCGGGAGATCGGACGCGCGGAATGGGCGCGGCTCGCGGCCGGGCTCGACCAGCCGCTCACCGAGACCGAGGTCGTCGAGCTCCGCGGTATCGGGGACCGTCTCTCGCTCACCGAGGTACGCGAGGTGTACCTGCCCCTGAGCCGCCTGCTGAGCCTGTACGCCACGGCGACGAAACGGCTGGGGGCGGCGACCTCCTCCTTCCTCCAGGAGGACGACACCACGACGCCGTTCGTCGTAGGCGTGGCCGGTTCCGTGGCGGTGGGCAAGTCGACCATCGCCCGTCTGCTGCGCGAGCTCATGAGCCGTTGGCCGGGGACGCCGCGGGTGGAGCTGGTCACCACGGATGGCTTCCTGTACCCGAACGCCGAGCTCGAGCGCCGCGGGATCATGGACCGCAAGGGTTTCCCCGAGTCGTACGACCGGCGCGCGCTGATCGAGTTCCTCACCGAGGTCAAGAGCGGTGCCACCGAGGTGCGCGCCCCGTTCTACTCGCACATGCGCTACGACATCGTGCCGGACGCGAACGTCGTGGTGCGTCGCCCCGACGTCGTCATCGTGGAGGGGCTGAACGTGCTGCAGCCGCCGCCGGCTCCGAACGATGTCGCCGTGAGCGACCTGTTCGACTTCTCGATCTTCGTCGACGCCGATACGTCGCATATCGAGAAGTGGTACGTCGACCGCTTCCTCGCACTCCGGCAGGCGGCCTTCAGCAACCCTTCGTCCTACTTCAACGTGTTCGCGCACCTCACGGACGACGAGGCGATCACGACGGCTCTCGGCTACTGGAACGAGATCAACATGCCCAACCTCATCGAGAACGTGATGCCCACCAGGCACCGCGCGCGCCTGGTGCTGCGCAAGGGTGCCGACCACGATGTCGAGACGGTGCTGCTGCGCAAGCTCTGACCCCGCGTGCGACCCGCGACGGGGCGGAAGAATGTACGGACGACTCGCAAAAAACTCGTCTTACTCTTGATCGCATGTGTGGAATCGTCGGATACGTGGGCCCGCGCCCCAGCCAGGAGATCCTTCTCGCAGGCCTCGCACGCCTGGAGTACCGCGGATACGACTCGGCGGGTGTCGCCGTCATCGATGGCGGCGGCTCGCTCGGCATGCGCAAGAAGGCGGGAAAGCTCGCCGTGCTGCGCGATTCGCTCGCCGACGCGCCGCTCCCTGACGGGTCGACCGGCATCGGGCACACCCGCTGGGCGACCCACGGAGGACCGACCGACGGCAACGCGCACCCGCACCTTGCCGACGACGACAAGCTCGCCGTCATCCACAACGGCATCATCGAGAACTTCGCCGCACTGCGCGACGAGCTCCTCGCCGACGGCGTCGTGTTCCGCAGTGAGACCGACACCGAGGTCGCTGCTGCGCTCCTCGGACGCGAGTACGCCGGCAACGGCGGCGACCTGCAGCTCGCCTTCCGCAGCGTCGTGAACCGCCTCGAAGGTGCGTTCACCCTGCTGGCGATGCACCAGGACCACCCCGGTCTGGTGGTCGGCGCCCGCCGCAACTCCCCGCTCGTGATCGGACTCGGCGAGGGCGAGAACTTCCTCGGCTCCGACGTCGCCGCGTTCATCGAGCACACGCGCAAGGCGCTTGCGATCGGCCAGGATCAGATCGTCTCGATCACCCCCGACGCCGTCACTGTGATGGACTTCGCCGGTACGCCCGTCGAGCCCGAGCCGTTCGACGTGTCGTGGGATGCCGCCGCTGCCGAGAAGGGCGGATGGTCGAGCTTCATGGCCAAGGAGGTCGCAGAGCAGCCCGAGGCCGTCGCCAACACCATCCGCGGTCGCATCCACGACGGACAGGTCGTCATCCCGGAGCTCGACGGACTGGACGAGCTCTTCGTGGGTATCAACCGCGTGATCATCACCGCCTGCGGCACGGCGTCATACGCGGCGTTGGTGGGCAAGTACGCGATCGAGCAGTGGGCACGTGTCGCCGTCGACGTGGAGCTCGCCCACGAGTTCCGCTACCGCGACCCCGTGATCGGCGCCGACACCCTCGTCGTGTCGATCAGCCAGTCGGGCGAGACCATGGACACCCTGATGGCCGTGAAGTACGCCAGGGAACGCGGTGCGCGCACCCTGTCGATCTGCAACACGCAGGGCGCCACGATCCCGCGCGAGTCGGATGCCGTCGTGTACACCCATGCCGGCCCCGAGGTCGCCGTGGCCTCGACCAAGGCGTTCTCCGCGCAGATCACCGCGCTCCTGCTGCTGGGCCTGCACATGGGCCGGGTGCGCGGTGCGGTCGCCGATGCCTCGGTCGACGTCGACGAACTCGCTGCTCTTCCCGAGAAGATCGCCAAGGTGCTCGAGAGCGAGCAGGAGCACGTCACCCAGCTCGCCGGGTGGATGGCCGACACCCGCTCGGTGCTGTTCCTGGGACGCCACGTCGGGTACCCGATCGCCCTCGAAGGCGCTCTCAAGCTCAAGGAGATCTCCTACATCCACGCCGAGGGCTTCGCCGCCGGCGAGCTCAAGCACGGACCGATCGCATTGATCGAACCCGGGCAGCCGGTGTTCGTGCTGGTTCCCTCCCCGCGTCACTCCGCGCTCGTGCACTCCAAGGTCGTCTCGAACATCCAGGAGATCCGCGCGCGCGGTGCCCGGGTGATCGTGATCGCCGAGGAAGGCGACGCCGCCGTGCTGCCGTTCGCCGACGAGGTCATCCACATCCCGCTCGCCGGAGCGATGTTCGAGCCGCTGCTCGCGGTCGTGCCGCTGCAGATCTTCGCGATGGCGCTGGCCACGGCGAAGGGCCTCGACGTCGACCAGCCGCGTAACCTCGCCAAGTCGGTCACGGTCGAGTAGACCCGCCCTCCGAATCGCGCGAATGGCTTCGTTTCCAGTGGAAACGGAGCCATTTGGGCGATTTCAACCGGAATCAGGCTCGGTAGGCTGAACGGGTGATCATCGGCACCGGAATCGACCTCGTGGACATCCCGCGATTCGAGCGGACGATGGCACGGACGCCGCGATTGCGCGAACGGCTCTTCGCCCCGCCGGAGCGCACCCTCCGCCTTCCGTCCCTCGCCGCCCGCTACGCGGCCAAGGAGGCGCTGATCAAGGCGCTCGGTGGCTCGGACGGCGTGCACTGGACCGAGATCGAGATCGCGTCGGAGCCGTCTGGTCGCCCGCATTTCGTGCTCTCCGGCTCGACGGCCGCCGTCGTCGAGGAACGCGGCATCCTGACGCTGCATCTGACACTCACCCACGACGCCGGTCTCGCCGCAGCGTTCGTCGTCGCCGAAGGAGCACCGCTGTGACCGTCCCGTTCCGCGAAGCGACCATCGATCTCGACGCGATCGCCGACAACGTGCGTCATTTCCGACGACTCACCGGGGTCGAGGTGATCGCCATCGTGAAGGCCAACGCCTACGGCCACGGCGCGGCGGCGGCGGCCGTCGCGGCGCTCTCCGCCGGTGCCACCCGCGTCGGCGTCGCCGAGATCCCCGAGGCGCTCGAACTGCGCCGACAGGGCGTGCGTGCACCGATCATGGCGTGGCTGCACGCGCCGGGGGAACGATTCGAGCACGCCGCCGCGGAGGACATCGAGGTGGGGATCTCGTCGTTCGACCAGCTCGAGGCGGCCGGAGCTGCCGCCACGGTCGACCGTCCGGTCGGCGTGCACCTGAAGTTCGAGACCGGGCTGTCGCGCAACGGCATCGCCCCCGCCGACTGGGGCCGCGTGCTGGCCGAGGCCGCGCGCCTCGAGCGCATCGGACGCCTGCGCATCGTCGGGCTGTTCAGCCACCTCTCCAACACGTCGGTCGACGACGACAGAGCTGCGCTCGCGAAGTTCGAGGAAGGCGTCGCCGCGGCGGCGGCTTTCGGCATCCGCCCCGAGATCCGGCACATCGCTGCGACGGCCGCCGCCATCGACCTGCCGGAGATGCGCCTCGACGCGGTGCGCATCGGCGTGGGGCTCTTCGGCCTCTCGCCGTTCGACGACCGCAGCTCCGCGGAGCTCGGTCTGCGCCCGGCGATGACGCTCCGCGGTGCGATCGCCGCCGTCCGCAGAGTGCCCGCAGGAACCGGCGTCTCCTACGGCTACGACCATCGCACCGACCGCGACACGACGTTGGTCCTGGTGCCTCTCGGATACGCCGACGGGGTGCCGCGGAACGCATCGGGAAAGCTCCCGGTCTCGATCGGCGGACGCCGGTTCGTGAACGTGGGACGCATCGCGATGGATCAGTTCGTCGTCGACGTCGGAGACGCTCCGGTCTCGATCGGCGATGAGGTGGTCCTGTTCGGCGACCCCACCCTCGGCGTACCGTCCGCGACGGACTGGGCGGATGCCGCCGACACCATCAACTACGAGATCGTCACCCGCATCGGTCCGCGCGTCCCCCGGCGGACCTCGTGAGCGTGGACCCTGCGTTCCTCGGTCGACGAGAGATCGCGACCGCCGACGCGATGGAGCAGTTGGGCGTGCGGATCGGGGAACAGCTGGAAGCCGGCGACCTGCTCGTCCTGACGGGCCCGCTGGGCGCGGGGAAGACCACGTTCACCCGCGGCCTCGCCGAGGGGCTCGGAGTGCGCGGTCCCGTGCAGAGTCCGACCTTCATCATAGCCCGCACGCATCCCTCGCTGGTCGGCGGAGCGCCACTCGTGCATGTCGACGCCTACCGGCTCGGTTCCGCCGCGGAGCTCGACGACCTCGATCTCGACCTCGAGCGATCGGTCGTGGTGGTGGAGTGGGGACGCGGTATGGCCGAGGAACTGGCCGACTCGTGGTGGGATGTCGAGGTGGAGCGCCCGGTCGGATCCTCCGATCTGGACCCGTCGGAGCTCGACGCCGACGCGCCGAGGGTCGTCACGATCGTGCGAGAGAGCATCGCATGACCCCGGCCGTGGATCGCGCTCTCGTCGCCGTGATCGTCGAGGACGACCCCGATGTGCGATCCCTCCTGGAAGAGGTGTTCCTCGCCGCCGGTTTCGAGACGATCCTCACCGGTTCCGGGTTGGAGGGGCTCGCGGCCATCGAGCAGCACCACCCGGTGATCACGACGCTCGACATCAATCTCCCCGGCATCGACGGCTTCGAGGTCGCACGACGCATCCGGCGGATCAGCGACACCTTCATCATCATGCTCTCCGCGCTCTCCGAGGAGTCCGACGTTGTCCTCGGCCTCACGTCGGGAGCAGACGAGTATCTGGTGAAGCCGTTCCGTCCGCGCGAACTGCGTGCGCGCATCGAGGCGCTGCTGCGGCGCCCCCGCGTCGCCGATCCCCGCCCCTCGGAACCCCACCCTTCCGAACCCCGCTCCGTGCTCCCCCGGCTCCCGGAGACCGGACGAGCGGCGGTCGAGCCCGACCCGGCGGCAGACGGTGCCACCGTCCTCACCTGGCGGGGCCGTGTCCATCGGGATCTCAGCCTCGACCTCGACACAAGGATGGTCCTGATCGGGCAGCGGCGCATCGACCTCACGCCGACCGAGTTCGACCTGCTCGCGATGCTGCTCGAGGCCGGGCTCCGCGTGCGCAGCAAAGCCGATCTCGCGCGAGGGTTGCGCGGCGCACCCGAGGGCTCGAACGAGTACGTGAGCGAGCCGGACAAACGGGCGATCGAGACCCATATCGCCAATCTGCGGCGCAAGCTCCGCGACAGCACGACGCAGCCGCGCTACATCGAGACGGTGCGCGGCGTCGGCTATCGTCTCACGCCGGCCGATGGTCCGTGAATGCCGCGGGGCGGGACCGTGGTTCCCCAACCACGGCCCCGGTTGCCTGCGAATCCCCACTCGCGTGGCCCCAGCGTCTGCGTTGTTCCCCAGTCGCAGTATCGGCCCCCACTCAGAATGCTAGGGGTGCGAGGCCACCTGAAGAGCGGGCTGCATCGATCTTTGAGTAATCTTGCGGCAAAGCTGAGGTTCGAGGGGGAGGGTGAGCGCTGATGGTCCGCACTGTGTCTATCTGGCGCTGGCAGCTCGTCTTCACCGGCAGCATCGTGGCGATCGTCGTGATGATCACCGCGTTCAAGCCGCAGACCTTCGCCAACCCACTGGTGGTCGCCGGCGTCGGTCTCGTGATCGTCACCACGCTCATGACCCTGGCGCTGCCGTGGCACCGGCTCCCGCGCACGGCCGCCACCGTCGTGCCGCTCCTGGACGCGCTCGCCGTGGGCTTCACGACCAACGCGCCCGACCTCCGCCTCGGGTTCCTCTGGGTCTTTCCCGTCGTGTGGCTGGCCAGCTACTTTACGATGCCCTGGGTGCTCGGAGGCATCGCCTTCATCAGCGCCACTCTCGTGCTGTTCGCCGATCAGAGCGGTACCCCGGCCGACATCCTGCTACGGCTGCTCACCCTCGTGATCACCCTGGGCTTCCTCGGGGTGACGGTCCGCATCGGCGCGCAGCGCTCCCGCGCCGCGCGCCGCCTCCTGCAGCGCCGATCCGAGCAGGTCAACCGCGCCGCCGAGCGGGCGGAGGCGAACCAGCGACGCGTCACGCAGATCGTCGACGCGCTGAGCGTGGCGCTCGTGGTCGTGACGACCGGCGGGCGCGTCCTGCAGATGAACGACGCCTACCGCACGCTCTACGGTCGTGATCGCTTCGGTGCCGCTCTGCCCTCGGCCGCGGTCGAGTACGACGCGCGGCGTGGCACGGCGCTTCCGCCATCGCGCACCTCGCTCGCCCGAGCCGCCGGTGGCGAGCGGCTGCAGGCGGAACGGGTGTGGCTGTTCGACGGCACGGGACAGTGGCGTGCGCTCGAGGTGAGCACACAGCCGATGGCCACCGCGGGAGAGGGCGAGGACATCACGCTCGTCGTGATCGACGACGTGACGGCGCTGCTCGAAGTCGACGAGGAACGACGCACCTTCAATGCGGTCGTCTCCCATGAACTGCGCAATCCGCTCACCGCGATCCTCGGTCACGTCGACCTGCTCCGCGAGCGCGACGACCTGCCGGGACGCGTGCCGGCGCAGCTCGAGATCATCGCGCACGCGGGTGAGCGGATGCAGGACCTGGTCTCGAGCATCCTGCAGCAGACGAGCCGCTCCGCGCAGGAGCCGTTTGCCCCGGTCGATCTGCGCGAGGTGGTCGAGGCGGCGGCCGCCTCGTACGCACCCGTCATCGCCGGCAACAGACAGGAACTCGGGATCGGGGGCGCCGCACGCCTGGTGATCTCGGGCGATCCCTTCCGGCTGCGGCAGGTGCTCGACAACCTCCTCAGCAACGCCGCCAAGTACACCCCTGCAGGAGGGCGCATCGAAATCGGTCTGGGGACGGCCACGACGGGTCAGGCGGAGGTCACGATCGTCGACGACGGATTCGGGATGACCCCGGAGGATCTGTCACGGGTGTTCGAGCCCTACTTCCGCACCGAGAGCGCTGTGCGTGCCGGCATCAGCGGCACGGGACTGGGAATGGGGATCGTGCGCGAGATCGTCGCCGCGCATGAGGGCAGCATCGACGTCTCCAGCGAGATCGCGGTCGGCACCCGGGTGACACTCCGCTTCCCGCCGCGTTCCCCGGAAGAGGTGCAGACGTGAACCCGCTCGTCCCCGTCAACGTCGACATCACGACGAGCATGGTGGCCGTCGTCACCGTGCTCACGGTGATGGTCGTGGGCCTCGGCACCCTCGCCCGCCCGTCGAAGGCGACGGTGACCTGGGGAGCGGCCTTCGGCCTGGGGATGCTGGCGGCCTACCTCTGGCTCGCGGGCCAGCAGACCGAGGAACCGGTGTTGCGCGGAGCCGCTTCCGCGTTGATGCTCTGCTTCGAACCGCTGGTCTGGATCGGCCTGCGGATGCACCTCGGTCGGCGAGCGCGCTGGTGGCCGGTCGTCGTCTTCATCCTGGTCTCTCCCACGCTCCTGGTGGCCACGGCCGGCAGCGTCTGGTATCTGCCCTCGTTCCAGCTCGTCTTCCTCGGGAGCGCCGTCTTCGCAGGCCTGGTGGCCTACGAGCTGCTGCGGGACAGGCCGGCCGTCAGGGACATCGTGCTGCCGTTGGCCCTCGCTTCATGCGGCTTCGTCGTGGTGGCGGTCGTGAGCGCCGTGTCCGCCCTGGTCTCCGGTGGCGCCGGCACCGAGGCGCAGTTGAGCGCACTGCGCGGTATGAATGCCGTCGGCACGGTGGTGGTGAGCACGTGCGCGGCGTTCACCCTGGTGCTGCTGGTGCGTTCGGAGCAGAAGACGAGGGACGCCGATGACATCGCCGACCGCGCCCGTCGCCGGCTCCGCAAGGCCGAGGCGCAGAACGACCTGCCGTGGTCGGTCCTCGATATCCGGCTCGACGATCCGGCCGACCTCCGGGAGGCGTCGACGGGTTCCGCGTTCGCCATGATCGTCGACCGTTTCCATCACGACATCCAGGAGGGGCTCCCCGCGTCGGCCGACGCCGATCGGGTCGCCGACGGTCGCGCGATCGTCGTCATCCGCGGTGGCGACGAGTCGGTCCGGCACCACCTGCGGGGGATCCTGACCCGCATCTCGGTGATCGACAGGGAGACGGCGGTCACCGGGATCCGATCCTCGGCGAGCATCGGCTGGGCGACCGCCTCGGTCGTCGGTTACGACTACGACGCCCTCGTCGCCGCGGCGGGCAGAGCAGCGGTCAGGGCGCGGGATGCCGGCGGCGATCAGTGGAAGCGCGCCACCGCGGCGGATCTCACGTCGGCCTGAGGAGATGTCCGGCTAGGCGGGGCGGGATTCCCGGCCGCGGGCGAGGGCGGCGGCGATCGCTCCTTCGGCCTCGGCATCGGTCTCCGCGGCGGCGGACACGTTCTCGGCGACGACCGCCTCGATGATCTCGGTGCGCTGGATGCGCGTCTCGCGCGGTGCCTTCACGCCGATCCGCACGCTGTCGCCCTTGATCTCGAGCAGCGTGATCTCGATGTCGCCGTCGATGCGCACGCTCTCACCGATCCGCCTCGTCAAAACCAGCATTCGTTCAGCCTAGTGCTGCGGGGACGACGCCGACCGACGGCGTGGGGATGTCTCGTACGACACCGACGGTCTCGATCGTGAGGGCGGCCGCGGTCGCCTCGGTGTACGAGAGCACAGGGAGGCCGTCCGTCTGCGCCGAGACGAGGCGTCGCACGGCCGGCCGCAGCGACGGTGCGCACACCAGCACCGGCTCGCCGCCCTCGTGTACCGAGGCGACGGCCTGCTTCACGGAATCCACCACCGCCTCCATGCGCTGCGGATCGAACACGATCTGGCTGCCGTCGTCGCCCGGGCGCAGGCTCTCGAGCATCGCCTGTTCGAGCATCGGGTTGATCATCACCACGCGCAGGGTGCCGGCATCCGCGAACCGGGCGGCGATCGCGGGGCCGAGCGCGGCCCGTGCGGCTTCGATCAGGCCCTCGGGGTCGGTGGAGACCCTGGCGCGCAGGGCGAGCGCCTCATAGATGCGGCTGAGGTCGTTGATCGGCACCCGTTCGGCGAGGAGGCCCTGCAGGACGCGCTGGACCTCGGCCAAGGACATCAGCGCAGGCGTGAGCTCCTCGACGGCAGCGGGGGAGACCTGTTTGAGGGCGTCCGTGAGCTGGCGCACGTCTTCGCGGCTGAGCAGGCGTGCAGCGTGGGCGTGGATCACACTGGACAGGTGCGTGATGATCACGCTCGCCCTGTCGATCACGGTCGCACCGGCGAACTCGGCGCTGTGGCGCATCTCCATCGGGATCCACTTGCCTTCGAGCCCGAAGACCGGGTCGAGCGTCGCGGTGCCGGGGAGGCTGTCCAGCCCCTGCCCGAGGGCGAGCACGGAACCGACCGGCGCCGTGCCGCGGCCGGTCTCGACACCGGCGATGCGGATGACGTAGGTCGCCTGCGGCAGCTCGATGCTGTCGCGGGTGCGGACGGGCGGCGCGATGAGCCCGAGATCGAGGGCGATCCGGCGTCGGAGGGCCTTGACACGCGCGAGCAGATCGTCGGGTCCGCCGGTGACCAGATCGATGATGTCGGGGGCCAGGAGGATCTCGAGCGGATGCACGCGCATCTTCTCGATGAGTTCCTCGGGCTGGTCGGCCGGGGCGGCGGAGGGGCTCTGCGCGGCGGCGGCCGCCTCCTCGCGCTTCTGGGTCGCCTTGATGCGCTGGGCGATGAGGAGGAGGAGGGCGCCGATCGCGACGAACGGCAGCATCGGCATGTGCGGGATGAGCGACATGATGATCGCGGCGCAGCCGGCGATGATGAGCGCATTGCGGGATTGGCCGAGCTGGGCGGATGCCGCCGTCCCCATCTCCGCCTCCGCCGTGGAGCGGGTCACGATCATGCCGGTGGAGACCGCCATCAGCAGCGCCGGGATCTGCGTGACCAGACCGTCACCGATCGTGAGCAGGCTGTAGGTGTTCACGGCCTCGTCGATCGTCATGCCGTGCTGCACGATGCCGATGGCGATGCCGCCCACGACGTTGATGATGATGATGACGAGACCGGCGATCGCGTCGCCCTTCACGAACTTGGACGCACCGTCCATCGCTCCGTAGAAGTCGGCCTCGGCAGCGACCTCGGCGCGACGCTCGCGCGCCTCCGCATCGGTGATGAGTCCGGCGTTGAGATCGGCGTCGATGGCCATCTGCTTGCCGGGCATCGCATCGAGCGTGAATCGTGCACCGACCTCGGCGACGCGCTCTGCGCCCTTCGTCACCACGACGAACTGGATGACGACCAGGATGAGGAACACGACGGCGCCGATGATGAGCGAGCCGCCGACCGCGATGGCGCCGAACGCCTCGATCACCTGCCCTGCGTACGCCTCGCCGAGCACCAGACGGGTCGAGGCGACGTTCAGTCCCAACCGGAACAGCGTCGCCACGAGCAGCAGCGAGGGAAAGACGGAGAAATCGAGCGGCTTCTTGACGAACATCGACGTGAGCAGGATCACGAGCGCGAACATGATGTTCAGGATGATGAGGATGTCGAGCAGGAACGGCGGCACCGGCACGACGAGGAGCATGATGATGCCCACGACGCCGATCGGCACCCCGAGCTTGGGAAGCAGCTGTCTCATGCGGTCCTCCGGTAGGGAAGGGAGTGGATGCCGCGGGCCGCCCCGCGTCGTCGCAACGAGTCGACGAACACGAGCACGCGTGCCACGGCGTTGTACAGGTCTTCGGGGATCTCCTGGCCCAGCTCGCACGCGGCGTGCAGGGCCCGGGCGAGGGTGATCTCGCGCACCAGCGGCACACCGGCGCGCACGGCCTCGTCGCGGATGCGCTCGGCGATCACCCCGCTGCCCTTGGCGACGACCTTGGGGGCGGCGCGGCCGGGCTCGTACCGCAGGGCGATCGCGATGTGCGTCGGGTTGACCACGACGACGTCGGAGCCGGCGACGGCCGCGATCATGCGGTTGCGGCTGACGGCGAGCTGACGCGAACGTCGCTGCTGGCGGATCAGCGGATCGCCTTCGGAGTTCTTGTTCTCGTCGCGGATCTCGCGCTTGGTCATGCGTGTGTGCTTGCGGTTGCGGCGCATGACCACGAACATGTCGATCGCGGCGAGGGCCAGGCCGACCCCGATCGCGGTCTGCAGCAGCGCGGTCGTGCCCTCGCTCGCGGTGCCGAGCAGGCGGGAGATCGAGTGCGCGCCGCTCGCGGTCAGCACGGGCATCAGGCTCGCGATCACGAACCAGAGGGCGATGCCGATGGCCGCGGTCTTCATGAGGGCCTTGGCGCCCTCCCAGAGGGCCTGCATGCCGAACACCCGGCGGATCCCGGTGACGAGGTTGAACTGTTCGAAACGGCCGGTGAGCGGCTTCAGATGCACCCCGCCCTGGATGACCGCGCCGATCAGGGTGACGATCGCGACGGCGGCCAGCATCACGGTGAGCGTCGGGAGCACGGAGGCGAGTCCGCGCCCGAGGGCCGCCAGAGCCGCCTGCGGTGTCGGAGCATCGACCAGGGACGTCAGCGTGAGCAGCTGCTCGGTTCCCGCCGAAGCCCCCAGGGCGATGGCCGCCGGCATCGTGACGGCCGCCGCGCCGATCCCCAGCCAGGCGGTCAGATCCTGGCTGCGTGACAGCCGCCCCTTCTTGCGGGCCTCGCTGAGGTGCTTGTCCGTCGCCTTCTCGCTGCGTTCGCCGCTGTCCGTACCGCTCATTCGTGCACCCCCTGCATCATGCGCAGGGCCTGCGCGGCGAGGGAATCGACGATGCCGGGGAGGACGGCGTAGACGGCGCCCGCGAGCAGCAGCGTCAGCAGGATCTTGACCGGGAAGCCCATCGCGAACGCGTTCAGCGCGGGAGCGACGCGGGTGATGAGTCCCAGCCCGACATCGGCGAGGAACAGCACGAGCACCAGGGGCCCGGCGATCTGCACGGCGGCGAGCACCATCTGCGAGACCCCGTCGACGAGGAGCTCTGCGGGTCCCGCCGCCTGGAACATGCCGTCGACGGGCACGGCCTCGAAGCTGCGGGCGAGCCCGGCCAGGATCAGCTGATACCCGCCGGACGCGAACAGCAGCGTCAGCGCGGTCAGGTGGAAGAGCCGGGTGAACTGGGCGCCGTTCACGAGCGAGTGCGGGTCGAAAGCCTGAGCGAGCTGGAACCCGCCGAACACGTCGATCAGGCTGCCGGCCGCCTGCAGCGCCGAGAAGCACAACAGCACGAGGAAGCCGAGCAGGGCACCGGTGACCAGCTGCAGAACCAGGGCCCCGAGGAACGGGCCGGTGTCGAGGTTCACGTAGCCGGGGGCCACGGCCGTGCCCACCGCGAGGGAGAGCCCGATCGCGAGCATCGCCTTCACCCGCACCGGAATCGCCCCGTACGAGAACGGCGGGGCGATCATGATGAAGGCCGTGATGCGCACGGCGGTGAGCATCGTGGCTTCCAGCCAGGCGAAGTCGATCGGGATGTACACGTCGTCATCCGCTCAGCAGCGAGGGGATACGGGCGAACATCTCGTTCGTGAAGGCGATCATCTCCGCGATCATCCAGTTGCCCGCGATGAGCAGGGCGATCCCGACGGCGACGATCTTCGGCACGAACGACAGCGTCACCTCCTGCACCTGCGTGATCGACTGCAGCAGCGAGATGGCGAAGCCCACCACGAGGGCGGTGACCAGCACGGGCGCGGCGAGTTTCGCCGCGATGAGCAGCCCCTGCGTTCCGATGTCGATGACGGCTTCGGGACTCATCCCACCCCTCCGTAACTCTCGAGCAGCGCCCGGATGATGAGCCCCCAGCCGTCGACGAGGATGAACAGCAGGATCTTGAACGGCAGCGAGATCATCACGGGCGGGAGCATCATCATCCCCATCGACATCAGCGCCGCGGCCACGACGAGGTCGATGACCAGGAACGGGACGAAGATCACGAAGCCGATGATGAACGCGGCCCGCAGCTCGGAGATCATGAACGCGGGGATGAGCGTGTACATCGGGACGCTCGAAGGGTCCTCGGGGTTGGGCTGACCCGCCATCCGGGTCATCAGGGCGAGGTCCTCTTCGCGCGTGAAGCGGAGCATCCACTCCTGCAGAGGCAGCTGGCCGACGTCGATGGCCTGCGTGAAGGTGAGCGTGCCGTCGATGTAGGGCTGCACTGCCACCGTGTTGATCTCGGTGAGCACCGGCCACATGATGAACAGCGACAGGAAGAGCGACAGGCCGGCCAGCACCTGGTTGGGCGGGATGGTCGGCAGCGAGAGGGCATTCCTGGTCATCGCCAGCACCACGAAGATCTTCGTGAAAGACGACATCATCAGCAGGAGCGCGGGGGCGACCGAGAGCAGGGTGATGCCCAGCAGGGTCAGGATCGAGCCGGACGGACCGCCGTCGACGCCGTTGATGTCGATCGTGACGCCCTCGCCCGGGTCGTCCGGGGTCACCTGTGCGTGGGCGGCCGTGCCCGACAGGAGCGTCATCACGACGACCAGCACCGCGGCCGCGGCGAGGATCAGCGCGATTCGCCGCAGCGCGCGCCCGTCGACGACCCCACGGGCGACGCTCATCGGGTGCGCCGGATGGCCTCGGCGGTCTGCCGCCAGGTTTCGGGGGAGAGGATGGAGCCACGCAGCGGGTCGTTCCGGTGACGGACCCGGCGTTGCGGCGCCGGCGTCACGGGAGGGCCGGCCGCCGATTCGGTCAGGGCGGTGGCGGCGAGGATGCGGTCGAACTCCTCGGCGTCGGACGCCGCCTCTGACGTCGTCGCCGACCACGTCGACCGTGCGGTCTCCTCCGGCTCATCTGCGGGTCTGACCGGCAGACGGTCGACGACGTTCACGCCGTGCTCGGTGACGCCGAGCACGTACCGGGCGTCCTCCGTCTGGATCACGACGATCTGCGCCTTCGGGCCGACCCCCTGGCGCCCGAGCACCGTGATCGCCTCGCTGTCGCGGCGACGCGCCTGCGTGCGCGCGACGCGTCGCTGCAGGAACCACAGCACCCCGAGCACTGCGGCGAGCGAGAGCACGACCCGTAGGCCGAGCAGGAGGTCGTCCAGGGTCAGGCCTCGACGTTCTCGAGGATGCGGGTGATCCGCACCGCATAGTCCTGGTCGACGACGACGACCTCGCCGTGCGCGATGATGCGTCCGTTGAGCTTGATGTCGGCCGGAGCGCCGGCGGAGCGATCGAGCTCGACGATGCGTCCCGGTTCCAGATCGAGCACATCGCGCACCGCCATCCTGGTGCGCCCGATCTCGACGGTGAGCTCCATCTCGACGCCCGCGATGCGGTGCAGCCGCCGCGAGGACGAGGAGGCACCGGCGGGCGCGCGCGTCACGACGACGGCGAGCCGGCCGACCGTGTGGTCGGCGTCGTCCTGGAGGTCGAAGAGCTGCACGGCCGGGTCGGCGAAGAGGGAGGAGGCATCGCCGACCGTGCCTGCGCCGAGGGCACCGGCACCGAGCGCGCTGGTCGCGCTCTCCAGTGCATCGCGCAGCCGGTCGGCCAGGGGCGTGCCGCCGAGGCCGTCGACCAGGATCTCGGGTTCGAACAGCTGCACCGCCAACTGCGCGCTCGCCTCGCCGACGAACTGCACGACCAGGGCGTCGCCGGTGTCGCCGGAGACCTGCGAGGCGCGCGCGACGAGAGGGGAGGCGGTCGGCAACGATGCGGCGAAGGCGGCGGCGACGGCGGACTCGTAGGTGGTGGTGCTGGTCACGCGGGCTCCTCGGCGAAAGCGGGATCGGGGACGGTGGTGGTGACGACGCAGGCCAGGCGCGCTCCGGCACTGCCGACGGCCGCCGTGGCGACGGTCTGATCACCGACGGAGAGGACCATCGGACGATCGGCGGAGTGCGGGAACGCGATGACGTCGCCGACGGACAGATCCAGGACCTCGCGGGGCAGCACGGCTCGCGGTGCGAGTCGCAGCGCGATTTCGACCGGGGCGATCTCGACCTGGCGACGGATCCGGGCGGGTGCCGCGGTGCGCTCGTCGTCGGACGGACGCACGGTGAAACCGGCGAGCACGGAGGCCGGCAGCATCACGCTCGTCGGCACGGTGCGACCGGCGAGCCGCATCGAGAACCGTGCGACGATGACGGGTTCGCCGGATGCTGCCACCTGGGCGAACTGCGAGCTGTACTGGATGCCGCTGAAGGCGACCCCGGTGGGGAGAAGACCGTCGAGCGCACCGGTGAGGTGGTCGATCGCGTCGACGATCAGCGATCGGATCAGGGCCTGCTCGATCGGGGTGAACGTGCGGTCCTCTGAGGCTGCGGAAGCTCGTCCGCCCACCATCTGCACGATCCAGGCGGTCGCGGCGGAGGTCGGCAGCTGCACGATGAGGCGCTCTTCCGAGTCGGGCAGGGCGCACACGATCATCGTGGTCGTCGTCGGCAGCGACTGGGCGTACTCGCCGTATGTCATCATGCCGACGTGCTCGACCGCGATGGTGGCGCGCACGTGGATCTTCGCCGAGAGCTGCGCGGACCACTGGCGGGAGAAGGTCTCGAAGGCCAGTTCCAGTGCTCGGGTGTGCTCGCGCGAGAGGGTCGCCGAACGGCCGAAGTCGTACACCTCGACGTCGGCGCTCTTCGTCGCCGTTTCCGCGCGCACGTCGGAGCGCACGCTGTCCTCGATCACCACGAACCGGACTATCGGGCGGTGAACGGCGTGCGTTAGGTGAGAAGGCGGGTCAGGAGGACGGCTTTCCCGCCTGTGCCTGGGGGATGAGCGCGCGCACCTCCTCGTTCGCATCGGAGAGGACGACGATGTCGACCCGTCGGTTCTGGGCCAGGGCATCGGGGGAGTCGCCTGGGGCGACCGGCCTCGTGTCGCCGAATCCGACCGATTTCAGGTGCGCGGGCGGCAGCCCCGAGGCCTCGACGAGGTGCCGCAGCACCTGGGTGGAGCGTCCGGCGGACAGCTCCCAGTTCGTGGGGTACGGGGCGACCGATCCGCGCACGTCGGCGTGGCCCTCGACCGAGATCTCGTTGGCGGTGGTGACCAGCACCGAGCCGAGCGCGTCGAGGACGAGGAGCGCTTTCGCACTGAGCGTCGTGCTGTTCGTGTCGAAGAAGGTCTCGGCACTCACGAGGCCGATCGTGAGGCCGCGCTCATCGATCGTGAAGGTGACGTCGGCTTCGAGACCGTTCTGGGCGAGCACCTGACGCAGGCGCTCACGCAGCGCCGACAGCTCGTTGAACTCGGTCTGCGCAGCGGCGAGGTCGATGTCGGCGAAGTCCTCGCCCTTCTCATCGACCAGTTCGGGAGGCACGACCACGCCTGTCGTTGCGTCGATCTCGTCCGAGGGCTCCTGCCCGAAGCCGGTCGCGAGGGAGGCGCTGAGAGCCTCGAACTTCTCCTGGTCGACGGTCGACATCGCGAACAGCACGATGAACATGCACATCAGCACCGTGACCATGTCCATGTAGGACGCCATCCACCGCTCGTCCGGACCGCTGTGCTCCTCCTGCGGCACGCGGCGACGGGCACGGACGCTCATGACGCCTGCTCCGTCTCCTCGGCTGCTCGGGTGCGGGCCTTCCGGCCGGAGCGGGCGGAGGAGCGTTCGGACACGAGGGCTCGCAGGCGCTCGCCGACGAACTGCGGCGGTGCGCCGGCCTGGATCGCGAGCATGCCCTCCATGAGCACGGTCATGCGTTCGAGTTCGAGCTCGCCGAGACGCTGGAGGCGTCCGCCGATGGGCAACCAGATGAAGTTGGCCGAGAGTAGACCCCACAGTGTCGCGACGAACGCTGTCGCGATCATGGGACCGAGCGTGTCGGGCTTGTCGAGCTTCTCCAGCACGTGCGTGAGGGAGACGACGGTGCCGATGATGCCGACCGTGGGCGCGAAGCCGCCGAGCGTCATGTAGAAGCGTGAGGCGGTGCGGTTGCGGGCGGCGGTCGAGGTGAGCTCATCCTCCAGCAGCGTTCGCAGGTCTTCGGCGTCGGTCCCGTCCGCGATGCTCTGCAGCGCCTGGCGCAGGAACGGGTCCTTCTCGTCCTCGAGTCCCTGCTCGAGGGCGAGGAGCCCTTCGGCGCGCGCCTTCTCGGCGTAGCCGACCACCGTGTCGATCATGCTCGACGCGGTGCGGCGCTCGCCGCGGAAGGCGCGGGGGAGCGACTTGACCGCATGCAGCGCATCGCGCACCGTGCCGCTCGCGATGCCGACGGCGATCGTGGCTCCGAAGACCAGCACCATCGGGGCGGGGATCAGCAGCGATCCGATGGTGGCGCCCTCGAGGTTGATCATGGCGATCAGTGCGCCGAACGCGAGGACCAGTCCGAGGATGAGAGACGGATCCATCAGAGACCGCCCTCGGCATCGGGGGCGGCGGAATCCGATCCGGCGGTGCTGATCAGAGCGGCGGCCGTGGCGAGCACTCCGGCGCGGAACCGGGTGATCTGCGCGATCACGTCATCCATCGTCTCGGTCACGACGAAGGTCGCACCGTCGACCATGATGAGCGTCGTGTCCGGCGTGGCCTGGACACGTTCGATCAGGTCGGGGTTCACCGCGAACCGCGAACGGTTCAGGCGCGTGAGGACGATCATGGGCTCCATCCTGGAAAGATCCGTCCGTGTTCCGGGGAGCACGGACCCGACGGCCCGTCCTGGGCTGTCGGGGGTGACTGTCGGCCGGCCGGCTCCGGTCGTTAGCAAGGCCCGGTTCGGGAGGTTCGCGCGACGAAGTTGCCGTCGGCGTGGAGCAGAAGCGCGAGCAGTCCGACATTACTCGTCTTTAATTGATCTAAACCTTAGTAACGAGTGCGATACTCGTCTTTGTGGACACTGATGCAAGTACGCCGGGAACCAGGTGGCCGGCACACACCGTGGAGACGCTTCCGTGGCGCCAACAGGTCCGTGGCGACACTCGGGACGATCGGACGCTGGCATCCGTCGACGCCACGATCCCCCCGATGATCGCGGGTCTCGACTACGCCGCCCCCATGGCGACAGTCGTCGCCTCGGAGGGTGCTCTGCTTGCTATCGCGCAAGCGGATACCGACGCGGAGGGGCATTCGGCGGCGCTGAGCCGATTCATGATGCGCACAGAATCCGTCGCGTCGTCGAAGATCGAGCGGATCACCGCCAGCGCGACCGACTACGCCAGGGCGCTGGCCGGCAACCGTTCGAACGCCTCGGCCACGAGCATGGTGGCGGCGAGCACGGCACTGCATGGCCTCGTCGCCGGAGTCGGCGACCGAGGTCTGTTCGCGGTCGAGGACCTCCTCATCGCTCACCACGACTTGATGAAGGACGATCCCGTCGAAGCGGCGTATGCCGGTCGTTTGCGTGACATGCAGAACTGGATCGGGGGAAGCGACCACTCGCCGCGAGGTGCGCTTCATGTGCCACCGGCACCGCAACGAGTCGCCGCGTTGATGGACGACCTGATCGCTTTCCTCAACCGAGACGACATCCCGGTGATCGTGCAGGCGGCGATCGGACATGCGCAGTTCGAGTCCATCCATGCGTTCACGGATGGCAACGGTCGTCTCGGCCGCGCCCTCGTGTCGGCCGTGCTTCGTCGCCGTGGCGCTGCCGTCAACGCCGTCGTTCCCCTGGCGAGCGGGCTTCTCGCCAAACGGGACGAGTACTTCGCCGCGCTCGGCGACTATCGGCGGGGTGAGCCGTCGCCGCTCATTGCGCTGTTCGCCCGGGCGGCCCGCGCAGCGGCTTCGTGCTCGCGCGAATCCATCGCCCGCATCAAAGGTCTTCCAGCCGAGTGGGCGAACGAGCTGCGCCCGCGGGCCGGTTCTGCGGTCGCCGCGCTGATTCCCGGGTTCTACGATCACCCCGTCATGGCAGCAGGCGAGATCGAGCAGCGCTCAGGTTCGTCGGAGCAACAGGCCTACAAGGCCATCGCTCAGCTCGAAGCGGCAGGATTCGTGCAAGAGATCACCGGACGCAAGCGGGACCGTGTCTGGGTCGCCGCCGAACTGCTCGCGGAGCTCGACGACCTCGACCGGCGGATCCAGGCGGAGATGGGCAACTGAAGGGCCAACCGGCGGGACTGCGATCACGTGGGTGTCGCTCCGAGATGCTTCGTGCTCGCAGTGCGACCGAGACGACTCAGCGGTCGGCGAGCAGGCGGTCGCGCACCTGACGACGCAGCACCTTGCCGATGAGCGACCGGGGGAGGTCGTCGACGGCGGTGATCCGGCGAGGCACCTTGTAGGGGGTGAGCCGGGTGCGGCAGAAGTCGCGCAGCGCATCCACGTCGAGGGCCGCACCGTCGCGGAGCACCACGGCGGCGGCGACCTCCTCTCCGCCGTGGGGTCGCGGCAGACCGACGACCGCCGCGGCGACGACATCGGGATGGGCGACCAGCGCGTCTTCCACCTCGCTGGGAGACACGTTGAACCCGCCGGTGATGATGAGCTCCTTGAGGCGGTCGACGATGCTCACGAACCCGTCGGAGGAGACCTGGGCGATGTCGCCGGATCGGAGCCAGCCGTCCGGCAGCAGGGCATCTGCCGTCTCGCCCGGACGCCCCCAGTACCCCTGGAAGACCTGCGGTCCGCGGATGAGGAGCTCGCCGGGCTCGCCGGCGGGAAGGTCGACCGCAGGGTCGGCCGGGTCGACGACGCGGATCTCCGTGCTCGGGAAGGGCACCCCGACGGTGCCGGGGCGACGCGTCGGGCCCATCGGGTTGCCCAGCGCGACCGGTGAGCTCTCGGTCATGCCGTAGCCCTCGACGAGCAGACCGCCGGTCGCCTCCTCCCAGCGCTTCACCGTGGCGACCGGAAGGCTCATGGCGCCGGAGATCGCGAAGCGCACGGTCGAGAGGTCGATCGTTCCTCGGCCGGCCGCACGTGCGAGCGCGTCGTAGATCGGCGGTACGGCGGGAAGGAAGGTGGGCGGCGTCGTACGCGCCGCCGCGGTGACCAATCCCAGGTCGAACGTCGGGAAGAGGACGAGTCGCGCGCCGATGCTCATCGCGAAGGTGAGGCACAGGGTCATGCCGTAGGCGTGGAACAGCGGCAGCACGCCGTAGAACGTCTCCTCGCCGTCGACGAGACCCGGCACCCACGCCCGCCCCTGCATCGCGTTGGCACGGAGATTCGCGTGCGTGAGGATCGCTCCCTTCGGGACACCCGTCGTCCCGCTCGTGTACTGCAGCAGGGCGATGTCTTCCAGGCCCGGTCCCCCCACCCGTCGGGAGAGGCGTCGGTGATCGGCGAGGCTCTTCCACGCGATCAGGTGCCGCGCCTTCGGGGCGCCGGTGAGCTTCGCCCTGGCCTCGCGGGCCCGGGGCAGGGGCAGGCGGAGCGCGAGGCGCTTCGACAGCGGCATCGCCGTGGTGATGTCGACGCTCACGATGTGCTCGACCTTGACATCGACGGGGAATCCGGCGACCGTGTCGACCGATTTGTCCCACACGACCGCGACGCGGGCGCCGTGATCCTCGAACTGATGCCGCAGCTCGCGCGCGGTGTAGAGCGGGTTGTGCTCGACCACGATCGCGCCGAGCCGGAGGATCGCGTAGAAGGCGACCACGTGCTGAGGGCAGTTGGGCAGCACCAGCGCCACCCGGTCGCCGTGGCCGACGCCGAGGCGCCGCAGACCCTCGGCCGCCCGCTCGACCTGCTCCCCGAGCTCGCGATAGGTCGTGACCGCTCCGAAGAAGTCCAGTGCCGGGCGCCGCCCGAAAGACTTCACAGTCGCCGACAGCATCTCGGGCAGAGTCTGCGACGGATCCGCGATCTCCGCGGGGACACCCTCCGCGTAGGAGTCGAGCCAGGGTCGGGAGGCGAGCGGGGATTCGGGCATGCCTCCATCCTGCCCGGGATCCCTCTCAGCGGACACCGCATCCGTTCAGCCGAGGAAGAGGAGCACGATCGACAGGATGACGGAGGCCGCGCCGACCCCGGCCAGCGTGATCCCCAGCACCTGGAACGCATGCAGCAGGGGCCGTCGGGGTTCGAACCGCATCAGGCTCGGGTGCCGTTCACTGAGGAACGCGTCGGCTTCTTCCCGCCCGTGCCAATGGACCGATTCCTCCGCGCGCAGCGGGCGCTCCCAGAAGTCGCCGGCGGCGAACCAGCGTGCTCGCGCCCGGCCGCCGTCGTCCTCGACGATGACCACCTCGTGCGGCACCCAGGAGCCGTCGTGCAGTTTCACCAGGAGCACGATCGCGAGCAGCGGGAGCCCGATGCCGAGGCCGATCCACGAGAGGACCTCGGCGATGGTGCCGACAGCGTCGACCGCGTTCATGACCGGCTCCGTTCTCCCTCAGACGACAGTACCGGCGAAACCCGGCGGCCTAGGCTGACGGGGTGGACGAAGACACACGGAACGTGCAGGCGGCGCTGGCGAGCATCACCGAGCACTGGCAGCCGCATCGATTGACGAGCATCAACGACTACGACGTCAAGGTCGTCAAACTGCTCGGCGAGTTCGTCTGGCACACCCACCCCGATACCGACGAGCTCTTCATGGTGGTGCACGGAGAGCTGACGATCCAGCTGCGCGACCGCGATGTCGTGCTCGGACCGAACGATGTCTTCGTCGTCCCGAAGGGCGTCGAGCACTGCCCGCGCGCCGATCAGGAGGTGCACGCGATCCTCTTCGAGCCGAAGGGCACCGTCAACACGGGCGATGCCGGCGGTGAGATGACATCGGAGCTCCGCGAGTTCGGATAGCCGGACAACCCGCAGCCGGAGCATCGACGTCGGAACAGCCGGACCGAACCTCCCGACGACGAGACGGTCAGGTGAGGGCGACCCCGTGACGTCGACGGCGGACCAGGAGTCCCCCGGCGAGGATGAGCAGGATCCCGATCCCTGCGAACAGGGATACGGCGGGCCCGTCGACTCCGGTGGACGGGAGGCCGCCGCCGCCGCCGTCCGGATTCGGATCCGGGGGTGGAACGAGGTACACGTTCGTGATCGCCGCGATCTGAGACGTCGGCGGCTCACCTCCGGTGGCCGGGGTGGTGATCGTGACGGTCTGGCCGTCGTTGAGCCTCGACCCCTCTCCGAAGGCACCGACCGCACCGGTCTCGGACACTCGGCACACCGAGCCCAGCGGGATCCCGTCGAGGCGCGTGCGAAGGTCGTCCGCGCTCGACACGGTGAGGGTGCCGCCTGCGGGGAGCACGAGGGGAACGCCGGCGACCGTGCACTCGACGAGGAAATCGAAGCTGTCCGGAGCTCCCCCCGTGTCGCCGGCCAGCACCTTCTGCACCCCGAGGTCGCCGTCGAGCAGGGTGACCCCGGCCTGCACGGGGGCCACGGAGTACTCGCGCCCGCCGGCATCCGTGCCCACCGCGCCCATCTGATTCCACGCGAAGCCCCCGGCATCGGGGACGGTGATCGGAGCGAGGTCCGGATACTCCGGCGATTCCGGAACGTTCTGCGTCTCGTAGTGCAGCGACAGCACCTGGCCAGGGCCGAACGACCCGGCCGCCGTGGCGGTGAAGTCGATCGTGACCCGGATTCCGGTCACCTCCTCCCACGCGCCGGCGTAGGAGCGGACGGGCACCCAGGTCGCGGTGGTGTCGCAGAGCAGATCGCCGAACCATGCCGAGCTCGATCCCGTGCCCACGCAGGGCGAAGCCGAGGTCGTCACGTCCAGGGTCAGGGTCGCTCCGACCGGGAGGATGTTCGCGGCCAGGGACTCGGGGAGGAGCACCGGGTCGAATGTGGTGTTGCGTGCAGCGCCGGTCGCCAGCAGCCGGTCGCCGATCCGCGGCAGAGGATCGACGATCGATACGGTCTCGAATCCGACCGTGCCGCTGTTCACGACGGAGAGCCGCCAGTCGTCCGTGGCGCCGACAGCGGTGTAGGCGGCGCACGGTGTGCGGGTGTAGCCGTCGGGGTCGAGCGGGCAGGCCGCGTCGGGGTTGTTCAGGTTGACCTCGCCGTCGACCAGGTCGCCGTCGACTTCGCCCTTGACGTACTTGTACGCCGCGAGGGATCCTCCCGGTGACGGCTGGACGTAGTTGGTCGTTCCGCACTGGTCGTCGTCGAGGCCGGATACCGTGCCTTCCCCGTTGCCGGACGCATTCGTGCAGGCGGTGAGCGCCTCATCGGTCGTGACGACGAACGTGTTGGTCGTGAACTCGTCGAGAGCGAGTCCCGGGGCCAGCACGAGGTTCACGGTGATCGTGAAGACCTCACCGGGTGACATCCGATTCCCGCCCTCCGGCCAGGTGAAGGTCACGTTCTTGCCGGCGTTGTCGATCAGAGCCGACACATTCGTCGACAGCGTGCCCCCCGCCGAGGTCTGATAGGTCGGTGGGGAGAAGTCCCAATCGAGGTATTCGGGGAGCGTGTCGACGAGCTGGTCGATCGTGAGGAAACCGGTGCCGGTGTTGGTGAACTGCAGCGTCCACGGGAGGCTGGCGCCGATGGACACGACGTGGCTGGTTCCGGGCTGCGACTTCACGACATCGAGCTCGTGCGTGCCGGGATCGATCGTCAGGTCGGCATCGGCGTCGGCGTCGGCATCCGCATACAGTCCATCGAGTCGCTCGCTCACGACCGTCGCCGTGTTCGGGAGCGTCGTCGGCAGCGACAGGTCGGTGCCATCTCTCTGTGTGGTGAGCGCGACGATGTCGAACGCGAGCTGCGCGGTCCAGTCGTCGGGCGGTGCATTGCGCGAGAAGACCTCTCCGGCGGCATTGCGGAACACCGCCCGAAGGCCGACGATCGCGGCCGGATCCGCCGCCGTGGGGAGCGCCGCAGTCGCCGCGAACGCACCTTCGACCCAGGTCGATCCCACGAGCGCGTCGATCCGCACCTGGTCGGCACCGGCCGGCAGCACCACGGTCAGCGCAGGGTCGGGGGCCAACTGCATCGCGTTCCAGAAGGCGGCGTCCGCATCCGTGATGGTGACCTGCTGGGTCGCCGCGGTGGAGGAGCCGTCCGTCGCATCGAGTGTCACGGTGACGGGGTCTTGCAGCTGGGTCTCGAGAATCGATTCCGGATCGATGGTCTTCGCGAGCGTCGCATCCAGCAGAGCGCTGACGAGCACCACGGTGTCGTTCGCGGTGTCGCTCGGCGTCGAGGCGTTGCCGGAAGGGGTCAGGACCGGGTCGTAGGACTGGGCGATCACGTCGTTGGCGACGGTGCCGGGCTCCACGAGCTGATCGGCATCCGAACGCTCGTACTGCCGCACCTTGGTGACGATCCCGACGCTCAGATCTTCCCCGGCGCGGATGCTGCCGCCCTCGGTCGTGGGGTCGATGCCGTGGAACACGACGCTGATCCCGACCACGGTGGCCAGATCGACGGCGGTGAGCGTTCCCGCGTCGGTCACGGAGAGTGTGCGGGTGCTGAGCGTGCCATCGGTCGCACGGTCCCAGAGCGTGACGGTCGACGCGGCGGGGTCCACCTGTTCGACCGGGTAGGCGAAGGTGAGCGATTGCACGGTGAGGCGCTCGTAGGGGTTGGTGTCCGCGTCGTAGACCGCGTCGTCGAACGGGTCATCCGCCCAGGCGCCGGGAGCGCTCACGCACTGGTCCGCCGCTCCGGCCGCGCAGGGGATCGGATCGGTCACGCGCACGTACGACGCGCGTGCGGTGCTGTCGTTCCTGGCATCGATGTCGAACGTCACGTCCGGATAGTTCGCGGGGTCGACGTCGGCGGACTCCGGGATCGTCACGCTCGACGGCGTGACGGTCTTCTCGACCGAGACGAGCGGCGGCTGGTCGATCAGGGTGATGTTGTCCTGCTCCGAGTCGCTGCCGTTGCCCGCTGCCGAGGTCCAGTCACCGCGGAGGCTGTTCCACACGATGCCGGGGTCGGGGTCGTTGAAGGTCTCGTCGGCGCTCACCCAGCGGTCGCCTGTCGCCGTGTCGTCGCGCACGACGTTGCGCAGCTCCCAGGTGAGGAAGGTCGGCCGGTATTCTCCGACGGCGGAGGTCGCGAGTCCGGAGCCTGGTTCGGGTCGCGTGGGATCCGTGCTCGCGGTGCGTGCGGCGTCATCGGGCTCGTAGACCAGGCGGACTCCCGTCGTCCCGGCGGTCTGCGCGGGCGTGAGCGTGTAGCCGACGAATCCGTCGGCTCCCATCCAGGTTCCTCCCGGCGCGGCGATGGGGGTCCACACGCCATCGACGAAGAGCCAGACCTCGGTGATGTCGTCCCAGGCGAGCAGGGGATCGTCGGCGAGAGTGACCGGATCGATGCTCAGCAGGTCGAAAGCCTGGAACACGGTGGTCGCTGCGCCCGGGGGATCCATGTCCGGAGCCGTGGCGGGATCGGTGAGGACGAGGGTGTCGATTCCGCGGGTCCCGGTCCGCCACTCGTTGCGCGTGGAGACGATCGCGCCGGACTGCGCATCGAGGAAGTCGGCATCGGTGGTCTTGTCGCTCGTCTGGACCCACCGCTTGTTCGCGTCGACGCCCACGCCCTCGCCGGTGGCGGGAGTCTGCACGCCGATCGTGTCCTGGTCGGTCACGACGTCGCTGTCGATCCCCTCGGGCAGGCCGTCGACCTCCCCGTGGCTCTGCGCGCTCGCCTCGTTCTCATAGACAGTGGGCTCCTGCGCGGACTGCTCGTCCTCGGGGGCATCCCGCGGGTCGGTGGGGCCGGATCCGTCGCGCAGGTCGGCCCGCGCATCGAAGACGACGTTCGGCACGACGCTGAACCCCTGGGAGAATCCGTCCGGGTTGTCGAAGGTGAACCGTATCCCGGTGACGTCGGAGGGGAGATCGGGTGGCGTGAGCGCGGCCGCGAACTCTGCACGGCTCATCTGGAACGTCTGCGCGGTCTCGCCTGTGCTGACCGTGGCGAGCGTCGCCCACGATCCGTCCGGCCGCTGGTACTCGACCGTCGCGGTGGTGTTCGGCGGGACCTGGGTGGGCGCGATCGCCACGATGTCGAACGCGTTCCAGAAGTCGTCCGCCTGGTCGTCGCGCCAGGAGTCCTCGACGACGATCTGGGTCGGATCCACCTGCGCGACGCCCGTCTCGGTGGTCGCGGTCAGGCTGGCGACCACACTGTTGCCCGGTTCGACGGCGCCGCCCGGCGTGATCTGCTTGTCGACCGCGACCCCGATCTGCGGGAAGTAGACCGTGATGTCATCGGCCGCTGCGTCGTCAGCGGTACCCACGTCGTTGGTCGCGGTCACGTCGATGCTGTTCGTCCGCTGGTGCGTCGGTGCCTCGGTGCTGACGAGCGCGAGCGAGGGCTCGATTCCCACGTCGATCGTCGCGACCGTGCCGGCAGGGATCTGGCCGGTGAAGTCGATGACGAAGCCGGTGACGGTGCCTGTGGGCGGGGTCGGCGCGTCCCCGTCCGCGAACGGGACGGGAGGCTGCGCGACCCCGTCGATGTACCAGGTGATCGCGCCGGCGGTGGCTCCGTCCGGGTACGGGATGCCGGAGGGGAAGCCGCCGAAGAGCATCTCGGCGTCGAAGAAGCCGAGATCGGAGATGCTGAGGCTCTGCACAGGGCCGTTCGACGTGTTCGTCGCCGTGAGCTCCGCCATCGCGTCTCCGCCGGCGGGGAGCTCCGCCGGAGTGATCGTCTTGCCCGCGACCACGTCGACGGTCAGCGGACCGATCTCGTAGGGCGCCGTTGCCTCGTCGCTCGCCGTCGCGCCGCCGGGTGCGTTCACGATGGACGTGACGCTGTTCGTGACGGAGGCGCCCGTAGCGAGCGAGCTCTCGTCGTTGCGATCCGTCGCGCGCTGCTCCACGGTGAAGCCCGTGGAGGCGGTGGCATCCGAGGCGATGGTGCCACCGGCATAGGTCAGGCGGATGCCGCCGACATCACCGGGGTCGACGCCGGCCGGCAGCCCGGGAGCGCTGCCCGGTGTGCCGGTCTGCCAGCTCCACGTCCCCGTTCCCTCGTCGTAGACATACGCGTCGACCTGGACCGTGGTCGCGTCCGGGGGAAGGGTCGTGGATACGAACCCTTGGAAGTCGACGATGCGGAAAGGATTGTCGGCGCTGAGGGTCGCCGCTCCGTCGACGGCGCCCGTCGGCTCCTGGATCACGAGTGCGTCGCCGCCGATGTTCGACTGGTTCTGGGCGCCGATCGTGATCTGGGAGGTCGCGCCGGGGTCGAACTGCTGCGAGGCGGGCGACCAGCTCTTGCTGGCCTCGACCCCGATGACCGTGTCGATCGTGACGACCGCATCCGCCGTGTCCGAGATGGTCGCGGGGACGTCTCCTGGACCGTTGTCCCAGTCCGCCGTCGCGGTGTTCGTCACGGTGTCGCCGTTGTACGCCCAGTCGGCGGGCAGGTCGAGCGGTGCGCGCAGCACCACGCTGAGCTTGAGGGTTCCGCCGGCTTCGAGGCCGACTCCGCCATCCACGGGCTGCTCGAAGACGACCATGACCGAGCAGTCGTCGGTGACCTCGACGGGTACACCGCCTTCTTCGACGCATCCGGTCGTGGTGACGTTCAGCGGCAGAGTGGAGGGGGTGTACGACGAGCCGACGAACTGGAAGCCGGCGAACTCGGCCGGAAGGGTGTCCGTGAGGACCACGTTGAGGCAGTCCACGTCGTCGCAGACCAGATCGACCGTGTAGGTGAACTCATCGCCGGGCTGCAGGGAGTCCTGTGTATCGAGTCCGTCGACGAGCTTGTCGATGCGGAGCGAGGATTCTGCGGCCTGGGCGGCCAGCGGGACGACCAGTCCGGCACCGACGAGCCCGATGATGGCGATGAGGGCCAAGAGGAAGCGGCGCAGCTGGTTCTCGGCGGGTCGATTCGTCCTGGACATTGTGCTCGTTTCGTGGGGAAGCCGCGAGGGCAACGAAGGAGTACAGGCTGCCGATGCCGCATGAGCGGATCAGATGTGGTGCGACGCCGGAGCCCACGTGGTCATGTCCTGAGGATTCTATGTAAGCGCACATCTGCGGTCCAGGGTCTGCGTCGTCGCTCTCACCCGCAGCGGGTGACAGCGACGACGCAGACGCGATGTGCGAGGGCGGCGTCAGCGCTTGAGGTTCGTGAGCTCCTGCAGCACCTCGTCGCTGGTGGTGATGATGCGGGCGTTCGCCTGGAAGCCGCGCTGCGCGACGATCAGGTTGGTGAACTCCTGCGACAGGTCGACGTTCGACATCTCGAGCGCGCCGCTGATGATGCCGCCGAGCCCGTCGGTGCCGGCCTGACCGAGCGTCGGCTCTCCGGAGTTCCCGCTCGGGCGGTACTGGGAGGATCCGGCCTTCTCGAGTCCGCCCGGGTTGACGAACCCTGCCAGTGCGACGCGGGCGAGCACCTCGGTGTCGCCGTTGCTGAATGTGCCGACGAGGCTGCCGTCGTTCATCAGCGCGTACGAGCTCAGGGTGCCGGCCGGCTTGCCGTTCTGCTCCTTGATCGCGACATCGCTGACGTCGGCGAACCCGGTGACCGCCGAGAGGTCGACCGTGACACCGCCGGAGACGATGGAGGAGGCCGCCGGCTGCTTGCCGTCGGTGAACGTGAGGGCGGTGTTGGTGCCGCCAGGCTCGGTGACGTTCCATCCCGTGGCGGTGCGGGTGAAGGTGAGGCGGAGCGACGTGGCCGTGCCCTCGGCGTCGTAGGTCTTGATGTCGCGCACCAGCTGCTCGCCGACGGCCGCACCGGAGGGCAGGTTGCCGGTGACGCGGGCGGTGGTGGTGGCCGTTGCGGGGCTCAGCGCTCCGACCGGGAGACGGATGTCGCCGATGCCCTGACCGGGCACGATCACGCCGTTCTGGGCCGTCCAGCCCTGCACGAGTGCGCCGTCGGCCGAGACCAGCTTGCCGCTCGCGTCGAACGAGAAGCCGCCGTTGCGGGTGTACAGGGTCTCGCCGCCCGAGCGCACGACGAAGAACCCGTCGCCGGCGATCATGAGGTTGGTCGGCACGCCGGTGGGCTGCGGAGCCCCGGAGGCGAAGTTCGTGCTGATGCCGGCGACCTGCACGCCGAGACCGACCTGGGCGGGGTTCTGACCGCCGGCGGCCTGCTGCGGCATCATCGAGTTGCGCACGAGCTGCGAGAGCGAGTCCTGGAACTGCACGGCCGAGGCCTTGAATCCGGTCGTGTTGACGTTGGCGATGTTGTTGCCGGTGACGTCGAGCATGGTCTGGTGCGAACGCAGACCCGAGATTCCGGCGAACAGAGAGCGGAGCATGGTGATGCCTTTCTGGAAGGGACTGGTCAGGACTGCGAACGGGGAGCGAGGGCGACGCCGGAGACGGCGTCAAGCGGGATGGAGGCGTCGCCGATGGTGACGAGGGGCACGGCGCCGGCGTAGGACACCGAGGTGACGATGCCCTTCTGTGTGACACCCTTCTCATCGACGTACTGCGCTTCATGGCCGATCAGAGCGGCTGCGGTCTGGCGCATGCTGAGCGCGAAGCTCTCGGTCGAGGTCGCCGTGAGCGCGGTCAACTGCTCCATCGAGGCCAGCTGCGTGGTCTGCGAGATCATCTCGTTGGTGTTCATGGGCGAACTCGGATCCTGGTTCGTGAGCTGTGTGACCAGCAGCTTCAGGAACACCTCGGAGTCGAGAGTCTTCTTGCGCTCCGTCGGGGGCGTGGTGCTGCCCGTCTGCACGCCGGAGGGCGGGATGGTGCCGGAGATGGGGTCGACCGTGGTCATGGGTTCCTCTCGGATCAGGCGAAGACGTCGATGCCGCCGTGCGGCGCGATGAGGGACGGGGGAGAGGCGGGGCCTGCGGGTGACGACGGATCAGTCGGCAGAGCGCCGTCGGGCGTGGTGGGCAGGGCATTCGCGTCGCGACCCGTGCCGGTTCCCGGCTGGCCGCCGTGAGTCCCGGTGGCGCCGTTCCCGGAACCGCCGTTGCTCCCGGAACCGGTGCCGTTGCCCGGGGCGGAATGCTGCGGGTTCGACGACGCCGCGCCGTCGTCCGCGCTCGACAGCAGGAGCGAGGCGTGCGGTGCCGCAGCGGCCAGGTCGCGGCGCAGGTCGATGAGGATCGCACGGAGCGCCTCTCTGCCGAGGTCGTTCGGCGCGTGCAGCTCGATGTGGATGGCACCGCCGGAGATGTGCGCCCGCACGGTCACGGGACCGAGGTTCTCGGGCGACACCGTCAGGGTGAGGCTGTGGTCGCCGTCCGGAGCCTGGGCGAGCGACACCACGGGCGCGGCGATCTGCGGGAGCAGCGCGGGCCGGGCGCTGGGGACCGCGACCGGAGCCGCCACGGAGGTCACGGGCGCAGGGGCGGGCGTGGTGCCCACGGGAGGGAGGGCCGCGTCACCCGGCGTCGCTGTCGGCGTGGCTGTCGGCGAGGGAGACGCCGTAGCGACGGGAGTCGAGGTCGCCGCAGCAGCGGATGTCGCGGCATCCGGGAAGCTGTCGCCGACGGTCGCGGACGTCTCCGACGTTCCTGTCCGGGTTGTCGGGATCGGGGCTCCGGGACCGTCGAGGACGGTCGGGGTCGGATTCCCACCGACGCTGATGCGGGGGACGGTCGGGAGAGCCGGGCTCGCCGACGGCGCTGCGTGGCCGGCCGTGCCGATCGCGGCCGTCACCGCAGGCGCGACGCCTCCCGGAACAGGAGCGGCCGTGGGTCCGGGAGTGGAACTCTGCGACGACGCGAGCATGCGGGTCTCTGCGTTCGCGGGGACCGCTGCCGGAGCCGCCGACGGAGAAGCCGGAGCGCCGATCGACCCGGTGTGCGTGGCGAGCCCTGCGGCACCGGCCTCGTCCTCGATCGTCCCCTCGGCGATCGTCGTCGGATCCGCGCCGTCCGGCGCAGGCCCCGGCACGAGGGGGGCTCGGGCCGCCGAGCCGGCGATGCCGACCACGGCACCATCCGGAGACGCCGGGTGACTCGGCGTGGGCGCAGGGAGGACAGCCGGGGGAGACGGGATCGGCGCGTCCGACGCCGAACCGTCCGCCGATGATCCGCCGGCAGATGATCCGTCGGCAGACGACGCGGCAGGCGACGCGGCGGATGATCCGGCGAGAGCATCATCGGTCGAGGCGCGCGAGGCATCCAGGATGACGTCGGCGAATGCCGCAGCTCCCGGCGTGACCTGCCGGGAATGGGCGGGTGTACCCGATGCGCGATTCGTCCGCGCGCCGAGCAGATCCACGATGCCGAGAGACGTCATGCCTGGCCCTCCCTGTCCGTCTGGGCGCGCGCGCCGATCTCGTCGAGTTCGGCCTGCTCCGCGTGCAGCTCGGCGGCCCGCACCTGCAGTGCGTGCGCCTGGGCGAGCCTGTCGAGTCCGCGCATCGCTCGTCGCGCGTCCGCGTGCTCGGTCCGTGCCTGATCGACCGTCTGCTCCTGCAGCTCCGAAAGCGTCGCGAGGTCGGCGAGCAGGGTCCGGCCGGCCACACGGGCGGCAGCGAGGGCGGCGAGGGAGCGCACGTCGACGGCCTCGCTCCCGACGCCCGACAGGTGCGCGCGCAGCGAGCGGTCGCGGGCCTCGGTGTGCTGGGCGTCGATCACGGCGCGCGAGAGCCGCTGAGCCGCCGCGCGCTCCTGGATCTCGCGTACGCGCAGCAGACCGGCCAGGGAGAAGGACCGCGTCATGAGACTCCTCCGAACGCCGTGACGAGTTCGTCCAGCCGCCGCCAGGATTCGCCGATCTCGCTCGTCTCGTCGAGGGACTGGGTGAGGAAGGCGCTGATGGCCTTCTCGTGGGCGATCGCCGCGTCGATGCGGGCGTCCGCCCCGGCCTGGTACGCGCCGATGTCGATGAGATCGTTCGCGCGCCGCCGCGCCGCGAGCACGGCGCGCAGCGTGGCCGCCTGCGCCCGGCGTTCGGGAGCGGTGACCTTGCCGGCCACCCGCGACACCGAGCCGAGCACGTCGATCGCGGGATGGTGACCGGAGAGAGCGAGGGCGCGATCGAGCACCACGTGACCGTCGAGGATCGACCGGACGGTGTCGGCGATGGGCTCGTTGTGGTCGTCGCCGTCGACGAGCACGGTGTAGATGCCGGTGATCGAGCCGCGGGTGTCGGTGCCCGCCCGCTCGAGCAGGCCGGCGAGGAGGGAGAACGTCGAAGGCGGATAGCCCCGGGTGGCGGGAGGCTCCCCGGCCGAGAGGCCGATCTCCCGCTGCGCCATCGCCACGCGGGTGAGCGAGTCCATCATCAGGATGGCGTGGGCGCCGTCGTCGCGGAACGCCTCGGCGATCCGCGTGGCGGTGTAGGCCGCACGGATGCGCGCCATGGCCGGCTGGTCCGAGGTCGAGACGACGACGACCGAGCGGGCGAGCCCGTCGGGTCCCAGATCGTCTTCGATGAATTCGCGCACCTCGCGACCGCGCTCGCCGACGAGGGCGATCACGGTGACTTCCGCCTCGGTGCCGCGCGCGATCATCGACAGCAGCGAGGACTTGCCCACACCGGAGCCGGCGAAGAGGCCGACACGCTGCCCGCGTCCGACGCTCACGAGCGTGTCGAGCGCGCGTACGCCGAGGGGAAGAGGCGAGTCGATCCGGTCGCGCCCCATGATCGAGGGCGGAGCATGGTCGAGGCTCACGGGGACGGCACCGGTCAGGGGCCCCTTCCCGTCGATCGGGCGCCCCAGCCCGTCGAGGACCCGTCCGAGCAGCGCGGTACCGGTCGGTACACGCAGCGCCCCTCCGCGTGCGCGCGCCGGAGCGCCGACCGTGAGGCCGGCGACGGGGGCGAGCGGCATGCATCGTAGTCCGCCCTCGCCGATCGCGACGACCTCGGCATCGATGCCGTCGAGGGTCACGACGTCGCCGACCGCTCCCTCGAGTCCGCGCACCTGCACACTCAGCCCGCGCACCTGGGAGACCTCGCCGACCCGCTCCGGTCGCACCGCTTCGCGCACCGCGTCCCAGGCGTTCATGCACCGGCCTCGGCGAGGGCGCGGCGGGCGCGCTCGAGCGCACGGGCGACGCGGGCGTCGATGTGCCCGTGGGGCAGGGTCGCGATGGCGTCACCCCGGGCGAGCGTGTCGTCGGCGATGAGCGCGATGCCGGCCGGTTCGGCTGCCGATCCTCGAAGCGTCCGGAGGTCGTCCGGGTGCAGGCGCACCTCGCGGATCTCCGACGGGTCGACACCGCTGACGGCTCGTCGCGCGGCGGCTGCGGCGGAGGCGCCGGCATCGGAGAGCTCACCGGCGACGATCAGCTCCGCGAGCTCGATCGCGCACCGCAGCACGTGGTCCTGCGCGGCCGTGGTCAGTTCGCGTTCGCGCTCGTTCAGCGACCGAGCGGCGGCGTGGAGCACGGCGACCGCGCGCGCGACCTCTCCGGCTTCGACCGCCTCACGGGCGGCCCATGCCTCCTCCGCCACGCGCTGTGCCGCCTCCGCCTCGGCGCGGCCGGCGCGAAAGCCTTCCGCGTGTCCGTCGGCATAGCCGCGCGTCTTCGCCCTGGCATGCTCCTCTCCGCTCCCGCGTCCGTCGAGACGCGGGAACAGCACCGGAGAGAAGGCGTCAGTAGACATACTCGTCCTCGTCCGCGCGCTGCACGGTGATGTCGCCGGCCGCCTCGAGCGCGCGGATCGTGCGCACGATCTCGGCTCTGGCCTCCTCCACCTGCGACACGCGCACCGGGCCGAGGGTGCGGGCTTCCTCGTCGAGGTTCTCCCTGTTCCGTTCGGAGACGTTGCGCCGGATGAGGTCGGCGATGGGCTGGTGCGCACCCTTCAGCGCGAGGGCGAGCGAGCGGATGTCCATGCCCCGCAGCACGCGCTGCGTGTCGCGGTCGTCGAGCTTGACGATGTCGGCGAAGGTGAACATGCGCGAGCGGATGTCCTCCGCGAGGGCACTGTCCCTGTCCTCGATGCTCGCCAGGAGGGCCTTCTCGACCGTCGCCCCGGAGCGGGCGATGATCTCGACGAGCGGTTCCACACCGCCGAGCACTTCGGGGGTGTCGCGTGCGGCGAACGTCCCGGTCCGCGCCTTGAGCGCATCCGCCACGATCGCGATGGCCTCCTGCGATGCGGTTCCCATCGTCGCGATCGCATGCGCGACATCGGTGCGGGTGGGGTCGGGAAGGGCGGCCAGCACCGCGGCGGCGCGGTCGGTCGGCAGGTGGGCGAGCACCAGGGCGACGGTCTGCGGGAGCTCGCCGTCCAGAAGGGTCGCCAGCTGCGCGGGGTCGGCGGATCCGAGGAACTCGAAGGACGACGTCATCGAGGAGGAACCGACTCTGCCGAGCACGGCGGCGGCACGTTCGGCGCCGAACGTCGCCTCCAGCAGTCCCGCGGCGATGTCGCGGCCGCCACGGGCGGGCGGCAGGTGGCCCGAGGCGATCCGGTGGAACTGTCCGAGAGCCTGCGCTGTGGTCGCCGCATCGAGGTTCTGCAGGTCGATGATCTCGGCGGCGACCGCCTCCGCCTCGGATTCGGAGAGGTGCTTCATCACCTCGATCGCCTGCGCGCGATCGAGGTTCATCAGCACGACCGCCGCCGTCTGCCTGTCGGTCAGTCCGGTCATACCTGCTGCCTGTCGTCGATGAGGGTCCGCAGCAGGTCGGCCGTGCGCTTCGGGTCCTGCCGGGTGAGGGAGTCGATCTCGGCGCGGCGGCGCTCGAGGCTGACCTGCGCGGGTTCCGGGTCGGGCTCCGGCTCCGGGTCGGGAGTCGTCTCGAGGAAGGCGAGCGGAGTGGTCGGCGCCTGGTCGATCGCCGCGGTGGCGCCGGCATCGAGGACGGTGAGCGCGGGCGGGCGCTCGCCGAAGAGCTGGTCGAACTCGGTGTCGGCGCTGCTGCGTCGGCGTGCACGGATGATGAGGGCGGCGAGGCCGGCGAGCAGGGGGATGGCGATGGCGGCGGCGATGATGATCGTGTTCAGCAGCGCGGCCTGACGTGCGGCCCCCTCGGCGTCCTTCGCGGCCTGGAGCGCGGCCTGCGCCGCTTCGGAGCTGGTCTGGTTGAACGAGACGAGCTCGACCGCGATCGAGTCTCCGCGCTCGGTGTCTATACCGGCGGCGCTCTCGACGAGGTCGCTCAGCTGAGCGGTGCTCAGGTCACCGCCCGCCCCCGCGTCGACCGCGACCGAGACCGACTGGCGCAGCAGCGATCCGGCGGGAGTGGACGTGCTCTGCGTGCTCTTGTTGACGGCGTTGGTCTTCGAGGTCTCGGTGGACTCGGAGGTTCCGTCGCCGTCGGCGGACGGGACGGCGATGTTGTCGGGGCCGAGCACGCCGGCGTTCGAGCTCGAGCCGTTCTGCCGGTCGGTCCTGGTCTGCTCCGTGAGCGGGGGAGCGCCCTCGGCCGGGGTGTAGGTCTCTTCGACGCGCTCGTTGACCGAGTGATCGATCTCGGCGACGACGGTCACCTTGGCGTTGCCGGGCCCGACGACGGTGTCGAGCATCTGCTGCACGTTCGCGGTGACCCGCGCCTCGTAGTCGCTGGCCTGCTGGTCGATGCCGCCGGTGGTCCCGACGCCCGCGGCGGAGAGGGTCTGCCCGCTCTGGTCCACGACGGCGACGTTCTCGGGCTTCATGCCGCTGACCGCGGCAGAGGTCAGGTGCACGATGGCCTCGACCTGCTTCGGCGACAGCGTCGAGCTGCCGGAGGTCTCCACGAAGACGGAGGCGGTGGGATCGACGGTCTCCGAGACGAAGACGCTCTCCTCGGGGATCGCGAGCTGCACCGATGCGGCGGTCACACCCTTGATCGAGGAGATCGTCGCGGCGAGCTCGCCCTCGATGGCCCGCTTGAAGGTCACCGACTGCTGGAACTCGCTCGTCGTGACGCCCATCTTGTCCAGCAGCGAGTATCCGCCGGAGCTGGTGCCGGGGAGCCCCGCCGACGCGGCGGCGAGCCGCTGGTCGTAGACGTCCTTCTCGGGGACGAGGACGGTCGCTCCTCCGTCGGCGAGTTCGTACGGCACCGATGACGACCGCAGCTGTTCGACCACGGCGTTCGCGTCGGAGGCGCTCATGCCGGAGAACAGCGGCGTGTACGTCGGGCGGCTGAGCCAGCTGGAGAGCGCGACGATGCCGAGGGCGAGCACGGCGACGCCGATGATGGCGATCGTGCGCTGGGCGAGCGAGAAGCCCGCGATCACGCGTCCGATGCGCTGGAACACGTTCGTGACGGCCTGGGGCATCAGGCTTGCATCCGCATGATCTCGTTGAACGCGTCGACACCCTTGTTGCGCACGGCGGCGACGAGTTCGAGGGTCACGGATGCGCGCGAGGACGCGATCATCGCGGAGTGGATGTCGTCGAGGTCGCCGGTGACGGCCGCGACTTTGAGCTTGTCGGACTCGGACTGCAGCGAACGCAGCTCGTCGATGGCCCCGGTCACGCTGCTCGCGAAGGCGGTGTCGTCGGCGGCCTTGGTCGTCGCGGGGGCGGGCGGGGCGAGCGTGAAACCGGAGGAGATGGCTTCGATGCCGGGGAGTGAGGCCATCAGCTGCGTCCGATCTGGAGGGCGGATTCGTAGGAGTTGCGTGCGCGGTCGACGATGGCCGCACTCGCCTGGTAGCCGCGCTGGGCGAGGATGAGCTGGCTCATCTGGTCACCCAGGTCGATGTCGGGGTAGCGCACGTAGCCGTCCGCGTCCGCAAGGGGATGGTCGGGCTGATGGACGAGGCGTCCCTGCGCGCTGCCCTGCGCGGTTCCGGCCACGTATACGCCCGGGGACTGATCGCTCGTCTGGGCGAGGATGTACCTGGCGCGGAAGGCCGCCCCGTTGCTGGGGGCGGCGGTGTTGATATTGGCGATGTTGTCGCTGATGGCGTCGAGCCACTTGCGGTGCACGGTCAGGCCGGTGCCGGCGATGCCGATGGCGTCGAAGGTCATGAGGTCCTCATCGCGGTGCGCATCGACGTGAACGATCCGTTCACGGCCTGCGTCGCGAACTGATAGCGCAGCATCGTGTCGATGCTGGACAGGGTTTCGGTGTCGAGGTTGACGTTGTTGCCGTTCAGGCGCGTGGGCTCGAGCGAGGTGCCGACCGTCGCGCCGACCCGTCCGTCGCCGGCATCGATCGAGCGGGCGAGCGCCTCTTCGAACTGCACGCGCTTGGCGTGATAGTTCGGGGTGTTGATGTTGGCGATGTTGTCGGAGATCGCGCGCTGGCGCTGCGCGAGGCCGTCGAGCGCACTCGTCAGTGCGTTGATGGTCACAGAATCGAACACGAACCGGCTCCCCGTGTGTGGCTGGTATGGCCGATCCATGGCCGAGTCTTGCGAGCCATCCGTGCTCGCCCTGCTCTATCGGCAGGGTCGTCCGCGATGTTAGGAAGCGGTTTCACCCGTCGATGTCGAGGTAGGCGGGCTCTTCGGGACGGCGCGTGCTCGGGATGCGGCTCACGGCGCCGAGATGCCGACGCATGCCGTCGAGGTCGGAACGGGCACGGTCCATCGCTGAGCGCTGGAGGTCGATCACCCGCCGGGCGTGGTCGGCGAGAGAAGCGGGAAGCGGCGTGCGCGGGGGCGTCCATGGGGCGAGGGTGGCCTCGGCGGCGGCACCGGGCGCGGCGTCGAGGATCTGCTCGGCCTCCTGCTCGAGTCGGTCGAGCAGCGAGGTCCACTCTTCCACGCTCACGCCCGCGCCTCGGCCACCGCGCGCGCGGCCTCGTGCCAGGCGTCGCGCAGGGGGGAGATGATCTCGTGGCAGGCGTGCGTGCGCTCGGGATCGCGACCGATGTTGGCCCCGATGAGCGTCTGCGACAGGAACACGTACAGCGAGCGCAGACCCGCACTGCCGTTCCAGTCGTCGGTGAGCGACGAGGACAGTTCCGAGACGATCGCCTGCGCGTGCTGCAGCTGGGCGTTCGCCTCCTCCCAGTCCTCGGCGCGCTGGGCGACCTCTCCGCGTTCGATGTCGAGCAGGAGACGGTCGTAGAGCATCGTGACGAGACGCTCGGGCGGTGCCGACAGCACGGCGTCGTCACGGTAGCGCTGCTGGGCGCGCAGGGCGGCGTTCATGCTCACTTCCCGGAGTTCGAGCTCGAGCCCGGCAGGGCGGCGATCTGGGACGACAGGTACGAGGACTGCGACTGCAGCTGCGACAGCATGACCTCGAGGCGGGCGTAGGTGCGCTCGAGAGTGGACTTGCGCTGCGCGAGGCGGACGTCCCAGCGTTCCATCTGCTCGCCGAGACCCTTCACCTCGCTCTCCTGGCCGGTGATGCGCGTGGTGAGCAGGCCGTCGTACTTGTCGGAGTAGACCTTCGAGGTGTCCTGCACCCGCGAGGCGATGTCGGAGAACAGCCCGGCGACCGCGTCGGGGTCCTTCGCGAGCGCCTCGGCGAACTTCTTCTCGTCGAAGCTGAGCACGCCGTACATGTCGGTCGAGATGCCGATAGACGACGGGGAGACGCCGTTCACGGGGTGCTGCACCGCGTCGGCGAGGGCCGTGCGGAGTCCTCGGACCGCGCTGTCGCCGGTGAAGACGCCCAGTGTGGTCTTGTCGCCCTGCTTGGCGGCGACGGTCGCCTTCGAGCCGTTGTCGATGCGGGTCAGGATGTCCTTGACGGCGGCGATGAAGTCGGCGGACGCCTTGGTGCGTGCCGCGGTGTCGACGGCGACGCCGATGGTGACGGGGGCCGCGGAGACGGCGGAGACGGTCACGTCGACGCCGTCGAACAGGTCGGTGAACGTGTTGCTCGACGACGTCAACACCTGCTCGGCGCTGGTGCCCGCCCACAGCCGCACCTGCGCATCGGCGCCGACGTCGATGACGGCTGCTCCTGCTTCGGTGGAGATGTCGGAGGCGGTGCCCGCAGCGACCGCCGCTGTGTCTCCGCGATAGGCGCGGAACTGTCCGGCTTCCCCGGAATCGGCGGCACGCAGCTGCAGGCGGTGCATGGGGTTGCCGTCGGCGTCGCGTCCGGCGGGAACGGCCGCGGCGACGATGCCGAAGCCCGCTTCGTTCACGGCCCGCGCGACATCCTGCATGGACGAGGAGTCGGCCGTGACCTGCACGCGCTCGCCCTTCGCGTTCTCGAGGGTGATCACGGGCGGGTCGACGGGCCAGCCGTTGGAGGCGGCCGAGACGATGGTGTGGTTCTTGGCGACCTTGTCGACGACGATGTCGGCCGCGAGCGGCGCCGCGCCCTCGCGGGTGGCGACGGTGACCGTGGGAGAGGACGACGTGGTGGTGAAGCGGGCCAGCCCGTCGCGCGTCGCGGCCTTCTCCGCCGCCGTGGCGAGGTTCTGCACGGCGGTGTTCAGTGTCCGCAACTGGGTGACGATGCCGTTCTTGTCATCCATCTTCGCCTTGAGCAGCGAACGGGGGATGGCCGCGACATCCATCAGCGCCTTGATGACCTCGGTGGTCTTCAGGCCGGAGACGAGGCCGTCGAGCGAGAGGGACATGGTCGCCTTTCCAGGTCGGGAGCGGACAGGGTCCGGGCGCCGGTGGGCGCCCGGACCCTATGGCATGGTTCAGCGCAGGAGCTGGAGCACGCCCTGGTTGGCCTGGTTGGCCTGGGCCAGCATCGCCGTACCTGCCTGGGACAGGATGTTCTTCGACGTGAACTTGACCATCTCGGACGCCATGTCGGTGTCGCGGATACGGCTCTCGGCAGCGGCGAGGTTCTCCGCCGACACGTTGAGGCTGTTGATGGTCGACTCGAAGCGGTTCTGCAGCGCACCGTAGCCGGCACGTGCGGTCGAGACCGCCTGGATCTGCGTGTCGATGCCCGCCAGTGCGGTACCGTACGTCGCCGCGTCCGTCATGGTCGCCGCGAGCGTCTTGATGTCGGCACCGAGGGTGGCGAAGTCGGTCAGGGCGACCGAGATCTGGTCCTCGGCGGCGACGGAGCCCGCACCGACCTGGAACGTCAGCGTGTCGCCACCCGAGAGCAGCTTGATGCCGTTGAAGTTCGTGCTGCCGGCGATCCGGGTGAGCTCATCACCGAGGGTGTTGATCTCCTTCTGGATCGCGTCGCGCGACTTCGCGTTGTTCGAGTCGTTCGCACCCTGAGCGGTCAGGTCGCGAACGCGCTGCAGGATCGAGTGGACCTCGGTCAGGGCGCCTTCCGCGGTCTGGATGACCGAGATGCCGTCCTGGGCGTTGCGTGCCGCGACGTTCAGACCGTTGACCTGCGAACGCAGGCCCTCGGAGATCGCGAGGCCTGCAGCGTCGTCGGCCGCGCGGTTGATGCGGAAGCCGCTGGACAGCTTCTCGAGCGACTTCGACAGGTCGTTCTGGGTGTTGGACAGGTTGCGGTAGGCGTTGAGGGCCGACACGTTCGTGCTGATCTGCATACCCATAAGGGTTCTCCTCCGTGAATGGTGTTGTGCGGGAGACCATCCGTGGTCTCCCGGTCACACCTATCGGCGGAGGGGACGCGGGCGTTAGCCGTGCGTGCGGGAATCGGCTCAGGCGGGTGCCGGATCGCGGAAGACCCCGGCGATCCGGGAACCCGCGACGTCGGCGATCCGTGTGAAGTAGGCATCGCGGGCGCCGGCGGAGACCCGCGTCGTGGTGGTCGGTGCGGTCCCCTCGGCGAAGAACCGATCCAGGGCGTCGCGCAACAACCGGATCGCCTCCGACCGCTGCTGCGACACGGCCGAGTGCGTCACGCCCAGCTCTTCGGCGATCTCCTTGACCGGACGCTCGTCGAAGTAGACGGCCTGCACGATCCGGCGCATCCGTTCGGGAAGGGCGGCGACGGCCTGTTCGAGCACCTCGCGCCGTTCCCCGATCAGAGCGGATTCCTCGGGGAGGGGGATGTCGGCGGCGACGTCCCGGGCCGAGGGGTCGTCGATGGTGGTGAGCGTCCTGGCGGCATCGCCGAGCGCTTCGATGACGACCTCTTTCGGAACGCCCATCGCCGTGGCGACCTCGGTCGCCGTGGCGGTCCGGCCGAGACCGGCGGTCAGGGTCTCGCGGACGGCGACGGTCTCCTTGATGCGTTTGCGGATGCCCCGGGAGGCCCAGTCCATCGAGCGCATCTCGTCGGCGAAGGCGCCGAGGATGCGACGACGGGCATAGGCGCCGAAAGGCACTCCGAGCTCGGGGTCGAAGGCCTCGGCCGCGGTCACGAGCGCGAGCGCTCCGACGGCGGCGAGCTCGTCGCGGGGGATATGGGTGGCACGGGCATGGGTCTCGGCGGCGAGGTATCCGACCAGAGGGAGGTTGCTCTCGATGAGCAGATTGCGCTCAGCGCGCGACGACATGGGGGATGATCCACCTCTCTGGATGCACTCCGGAAGTTCCGAGGAGATGAACAGATGCACATATCACACTTCTCGTGATCTGTACATGGGGAGAACTGTCCATCGCCGTTCCACATAGTAACGTTAGGCGAGCGCTGGCCGATAGTGACCTTTGGCCGCGTTGTCAGGCGGGGCGATCACTGGGGAAAAGGGGATCATGGGAGCCAACGAACTATCGATACAGCTGTGGCGCGAGCGTGAACTGCTCGAGATGCTGCTCTTCAAACTCGACGAGCAGCAGTTGCTGCTCGCCGCCGGAAGATCCCAATGGATCCAGTTTGCCGCGCGCGAGATCGATCAGGTACTCGACAGGCTGCGTGGCGCGGGGCTCGCCCGCACCGTCGAGGTCGCGACCGTCGCCGAGGAGTGGGGAGCTCCCGACGCGACGACCATCCGCGAACTGATCGCGCACGCCCCCGAAGGCGCATGGCAGGAGGTGTTCGCCGACCACCTGCGCGCGCTCACGAAGCTCGCCGCCGAGGTCGAGCAGATGCGCGACGCCAATGCCGAGCAGCTCAGCGGCGTGCTCCGCGCGACGCAGGAGACCATCGCCGCACTCGGACACGACACCGGCGAGTACACGACCAAGGGTGACCGCGCACGCGACGACGCTGCGCGCATCATCGACACCGAGATGTGACCGAGAGGGGATCATGTCGACCTTCAGTGGACTGAACACGGCGGCCAGCGGATTGGCGGCCGCCCGGCGCGGCATGGACGTGGTCGGGCAGAACATCGCCAACCAGAAGACCGAGGGATACACGCGCCAGCGCGTGACGACCTCCGCGGTCGCCGCGATCGCGCAGACCGGCCGTTTCAGCGTCGGTGCCCTCCCTGGGCACGGCGTGTCCATCGACGGGGTGGCGCGACTGGGTGACGCTCTTCTCGACGCCAGGGTGCGTGACGCCCTCGGTGCCTCGGGGTACTGGTCCACCCGGGCCGTGGCCGCGACCACGATCGAGGCATCGCTGGCCGAGCCGACCGCGAACGGACTCGCGGCGCGGCTGTCGAAGTTCTGGTCGGGCTGGCAGGATCTCGCGAACACCCCGGATTCGGGTGCGGCGGCATCGAGCATCCTCGAATCGGCGAAGGAGCTCGCCTCGCACATCGCCGGCGGGTATCGCAACGTCGCCACGCAATGGAGCAACGCCCGCGACTCCGCCGACCGCACGGTCTCGCAGGTGAATGCGACCGCCGACCAGATCGCGGTGCTCAACGACGAGATCCGCGACGCGCTCGCCTCCGGTCGCTCGGCGAACGAACTGATGGATCAGCGCAGCGTCCTCGCGCAGAACGTGGCGAGGATGTCCGGGGCAGCGGCCACGATCGAGGCCGACGGCACGATGACGGTCCGCCTCGGTGGCAATGCACTGGTCTCGGGTTCCGACGCCCGCCATCTCGTGCTGACGGGCCCGGCCTCGATCGACTCCGGTCAGCGCTTCAGCCTTTCCTGGGCGTCCGCGCCCGATCTCCCCGTGTCGATCGACGGCGGTGAGCTCGGCGCCTCGCTCTCGGTTCTGGCACCCGCGGCCGACGGCGGCATGCTCGCCGGACTCGCGGCCACCTACGACACGGTGGCGACGGCCCTCGCCGACGCGATGAACGCGCAGCACCGGGCGGGCGTCACCTCCACGGGCCAGGCCGGCGGCGACTTCTTCACCCTCCCCGCCACCGGATCCGCAGCGCTCGGTCTGAAGGTCGCGGTCGGATCCGCCTCCGAACTGGCGCTCGCCGCCCCGGGGTCGGGGGCGTTGGACGCGACGAACGCCGACCTGATCTCCCAGATCGGCCGGCGGGCCGGCTCTCCCGATGCGATCTGGTCCGATCAGGTCACCCGGTTCGGCGTCGCGACGGCCGCCGACGTGCAGCGCGCCAAGCTCTCCGATTCCGCTGCGGTCGCCGCGGTCGGCGCACAGCAGTCGGTCGCGGCTGTCGACGGCGACGAGGAGACGATCAGCCTGCTCACCTACCAGACCGCCTACCAGGCCGCAGCCCGCGTGATGACCGCGGTGGATGAGGCGCTCGACGTGCTCATCAACCGCACGGGTCTCGTCGGACGCTGAGCGAAGGAGCACCGTGATCTCTCGAGTGACGTCATCCGCGATGACGCAGACGGCCATGCGCCAGCTGCAGTCCAACCTCTCCGAGCTGGCGCGTCTGCAGGAGCAGGCGACGTCCCAGCGCGCGTTCGCCGCCCCATCCGACGATCCGGCAGCCGCGGCAGCCGCACTCGCACTGCATGCCGAACAGCGCCGCACCGAGCAGTACGCCCGCAACATCGACGACGGCCTGGCATGGGTCACCGCCGCCGACACGGCCATCACCGCGAGCACGGCCCTGCTGGGGCGCGTCCGCGACCTCACCGCCCAGGGCGCGAACGACGGCGCGCTCGACGCCACCGCCAAGGAGGCCCTCGCCGTCGAGCTCGAGGGCATCCGCAAAGAGCTCCTCTCCCAGGCCAACACCCGGCTGCTCGGACGCTCCGTGTTCGCCGGTACCTCCGACACCGCGGCCTTCGCTGCCGATTACAGTCACAGCGGGGTACCCGGAGCCGAGGTCACCCGACGGGTGTCGGACGCGGCATCCGTCCGCGTCGACACCGACGGCGCCGCCGTGTACGGCACCGGAGACGACTCGGTCTTCGCCCTCGTCGACAAGATCGTCGCCGACCTCCGATCCGGCACGAACGTCGGTCCCCGTCTCGGCGAGATCGACGGTCGCCGTACGGCCATGCTCGCGGTGCAGGGCTCCGTGGGCACCAGACAGGCTCAGATCGAACGCGCCAAGGAGGCGGCAGTGCAGAATTCCGTGTCCCTCGAGTCCCGCAGGACGGCGGTGGAGGACGTCGATTCGATCGAGGTGCTCGTGCGTCTGCAGGCACAGGAGCTCGTGTACCGCTCGGCGCTCGCCGTGAATGCGCGCGTCCTCCAGCCCTCGCTCATGGACTTCCTCCGATGACCGCCGCACTGACCTTCCTCGCCCCGCCGCCGGGACTCGCCCCCCACGTCGACTTCGCGCTCGCACCCGTCGACGGATCCGACGGGCTCTTCTCGATGCGCGCTGTCGACGACTCCGCCTTGCGCCTCTACCTCGTCGATCCCCGGAGCGTTCTGAGCGAGTACGCGCCGACCCTGACCGACGAGCAGGCGGAGGGGCTTGCGCTGGGATCGCCGGACGACGCGCTGATCCTCGTGGTCGCCCATCCGTCCGCTGAGGGCGTGAGCGTGAATCTCCTCGCCCCGGTGATCGTCAACCGGACGACGGGAGCCGCATCGCAGGTGATCCTCGAGGATCAGGACTACCCGCTGCGCGCCCCGCTCGGCTGACCCCGGACCTGGGCTCCCGTAGGCCGCTCTCCTCAGGCGGCGGCGGCTAATCTGGAGTCGTGATCCTTGCCGTCGATACTTCCCTGGGCACGGCTGTCGCCCTCATCGATGCCGACGGGACGCGACGCGCCGAAGCCGGTGCCGTCGACCCGCTCGGCCATGCCGAGGTCATCGGCGACCTCCTCGTCCGTGCTCTCCACGAGGCGGGCGATGCCCAGATCACCCACGTGGTCGCGGGCATGGGACCCGGTCCCTTCACCGGGCTGCGCATCGGCATAGCCGCAGCGCGCACCTTCGCCCTCGGGCGCGGACTGCCGGTGATCCCCGTCCCCAGCCATCTCGCGGCAGCACTCACCGCTCTCGAGGCCGACGCCGCGACCGCACCGTTCGCGATCGTGACGGACGCCCGCCGCCGCGAGGTCGCCATCACCGTGTTCCACGGCCTCGACGACGACGGCATCCCGGTGACCGTCTCCGACACCGTGCTCGTGCGGGCCACAGAGGCCGACGCGTACCTCGACGGCATCCGACGTATCGATGTGGCGACGCTCTCCGGGACGGATCTGGCGCGGGTCGGCGCACGCGCGCTCGCGGCCGGTCGCACCCTCGCCGGCGACGAGCCCCTCTACATGCGTCACCCCGACGTCACGCTCCCCGGCGCCCCGAAGAAGGTGGGCACATGACGCTTCGCAACGCCACCGTCGAAGACCTCGACGCGATCATGGCGATCGAGAACCGGTCGTTCCCGTCGGACGCCTGGAGCTCGGAGACCATGGCCGCCGAGCTGGCGAGCCCGCACGGACGGTACCTGGTCGACGAGCATGAGGGCGCGGTGGTCGGCTACGGCGGGGTGCGCGCCCTGCAGGGAAGCGCCGACGCCGACGTCCAGACCATCGCGTTGCTCGCCGAGTACCGCGGCCAGGGGCGGGGCAGGACGCTGCTGCGGGCGCTGCTCGCGGCGGCCTCGGAGCGTGGTGCGCGCGAGATCTTCCTCGAGGTGAGGGCCGACAACCCCTCTGCCGAGGGGCTCTACCGGGCCGAGGGTTTCGAAGAGATCGCCCGCCGCCCGCATTACTATCAGCCCGACGACGTCGATGCGATCGTGATGCGTCGAGAACTGCCAGGTCACCCGGTGCCGGGCGCCACGGCCGAGGAGGCGAAGTCATGAGCGAACCGCTGGTCCTCGGCATCGAGACGAGCTGCGACGAGACGGGCATCGGCATCGTACGCGGACGTACCCTGCTCTCGAACACCATCGCCTCGAGCATGGACGAGCACGCGCGATACGGCGGCGTCGTGCCCGAGGTCGCCGCCCGAGCGCACCTCGAGGCGCTGCAGCCGGCGATCGATGCGGCACTCGCCGAGGCCGATGTGCGCCTGGACGACCTCGACGCGGTCGCCGTCACGAGCGGCCCTGGGCTCGCCGGCGCACTGATGGTCGGCGTCGGCGCGGCGAAGGGCCTGGCGGTCTCGCTCGACAAGCCCCTGTACGCGGTGAACCATCTGGTCGGGCACATCGCCGCCGACATCCTCACCGCCGATTCCGCTCCGCTCGAGTATCCGACCGTCGCGCTGCTCGTGTCCGGTGGACACACCTCGCTGCTGCATGTGCGCGACCTCACCACCGACGTCGAGCTGCTGGGGGAGACGATGGACGACGCGGCGGGAGAGGCGTTCGACAAGGTCGCCCGTCTGCTGTCGCTGCCGTATCCCGGCGGACCGGAGATCGACCGGGCAGCGGCCGACGGCGACCCGAACGCGATCCGGTTCCCCCGCGGGCTGTCCCGTGCCTCCGACCTGGCGAAGCACCGCTACGACTTCTCGTTCTCGGGGCTGAAGACGGCGGTGGCCCGCTGGGTCGAGCGCTGTGAAGCCGAGGGGGTCGAGGTCCCGGTCGCCGATGTCGCTGCGAGCTTCCGGGAAGCAGTGGTGGACGTTCTGGTCACGAAGGCGCTGGCCGCCTGCGCCGACCTCGGTGTGCCGCGGCTGCTGCTCGGAGGCGGCGTGATCGCCAACCGGCGTCTGCGCGAGGTCGCTCTGGAACGGGCCGGAGCCGCGGGGGTCACGGTGCGCATTCCGCCACTGTCCCTGTGCACCGACAATGGCGCGATGATCGCGGCGCTCGCCGCCGAGCTGATCTCGTCCGGCCGCCGTCCGTCCACCCTGGACTTCGGTGCGGACTCGACGCTTCCCGTGACCGAGATCCAGATCGCGGAGGCGGTGTCGGCATGAGCGACGTGTCCGGCTCTCCCGAGGCGACACCCTCGACGACGCCGGCGGCGCGCATCGAACGTCCCAGCGGCGAGGTCGAGCATCCGGCCGGCAGCGCTCGTCTGCCCGGCGCCCGCCGTGACGGCTACACCAAGATGCCGACCGGGCCGGTCGGCATCGAACCGGTCGTCGCGACCGGGCCGGACATCGATGCGCCCGATGACACGGAGTGGGAGCCGTCGACGGGATCCGTGCCGATCGACGACACCCGTCTCGCTCCGTGGGCGCTGTTGGCCGCGATCGTGGCTCTCGGGGCATCGTTCTTCGTCGGCTGGGGCATCCCCGTCGCGGTGGTCTCGGTGATCGCGGCGATCATGTCGCTGCGTCGCCCTGTCGAGAGCCGGGCGATCGCGCGGTGGGCGCTCGTGCTCGGTCTCTGCGCCACGGTCTACAGCTTGGGCTGGCTGGTCTGGGCCGGCATGCAGTTCGAGAGACTCGGCTGACCGGTGCTGGACGGGGCGGAGCTCGAGGAACTGCGCTCCCTGCAGGCGCGGGCCTATGCCCGGGACTCCTCGCTCACGGGCGCCGACGCGGTCAGACTGCGCGAGCTGGAGGAGCGCCGGGTCGCGCGTCCGATCGCGCCGCACGGCGAGGCGCCACCCGTCGATGCCGTGACCTCCTCCGCGTCGGAGGCGGCTGGACGATCCCCGGTCGATCTCCCGGACGCCGGAACCGAGCGCCAGGGCACACATGCCGCCGAGGTATCGGATGCGGAGACGTCGCTTGCGGCGGGGACGGCTGCCGACGACGCAGCCTCGCACGACATCGCCCCGCGCGTCCTCCCACTGCTGCGCGTGCACTGGCGGGCGGCCGCGATCGCCGTCGCGGTGCTGCTGATCGTCGGTGTGGGGTGCGGCTGGATGCTCTTCGGCAGATCCGGCACCGCTTCGGTCGCCCTGAGTGCGCAGCAGCAGGAATGGCAGAGCGCCCTGATCGCGGGTGGGCGCTACGATCAGGGATCCCTGCGCGCCCTCGCGGTGGAACAGGGCGCCGTCATCTGGGCGGCGACCAAGGACGACGGAGAGAGCACGTGCCTGCTCGTGGCGACATCCCCGTCGGCCCTGCCCACCTGCGAGCGCACCGAGACGGTCGAGAGGACGGGGCTCTTCGGCGCGGTCACGCTGGAGTCGAAGGACGAGATCAGACGCGAGCTCAATGTGCAGCTGATGTTCGCCCCCTCCGGGGAGCCCGCCGTCGCCGTCCACACGTCGGAGTACGGCCCCGGCACCACCAACGGCGTCATCTACGAGAACGCCGAGGAGGCGGAGAAGGCGAAGCGGATCGCCGGGCAGGGGTTCGAGATCAACTCGCTCTGGGTCATCGGCTACGACGGAGAGGTGCCGGTGTGGACGGGGATGGAGCTCGAGGGCTTCCAGACCTGCCTGATCTACGACGGCTCGGACGACCGCTTCCCGCGCGTCTGCGCGGATGCACTCACGATGCAGGAGCAGGGTGCCACGCTGGTGCTGAACGTGCTCGACGATGCGAGCGGCGAGCTCGTGCGCCTCGAGCTTCCGACCGCGAGCAACGGGAACTCCTCTCTGACGATCAGGCGTGAGGGGGGTGCCGGCCGTGCAGGGGGAGGCTGACGCCGACGAGCTCCGCGCGCTCCGGCGCAGGGCCTACGCCCGTGACGGTGTGGTGACGGATGACGAGCTCCGGCGGTTGCGTGAGCTCGAGGACGCTCGACGATCCGCGATGTCGACGAGCACGCCGACTCCTGCGGAGCCACTCGCGGTGAGCATCGGCCCGGAGCGTCCTCTGTCTGAGTCTGAGCCGGTGGATGCGCCGGTGCCTGTGCCGGTGCCTGTGCCGGTGCCGGTACCTGTGCCTGCGCCTGAGTCTGAGCCGGTGGATGCGCTACGGTCATGGGGCGCGGTTCGCCGTGCCCTTCGGCGCTATCGGTGGGGCGTGTCGGCGCTCGCCGTCCTGCTTCTGGCGCTCGGTACCGCCATCGGTGGGGTCGTGTTCGCGCCACGAGACGGGAGCATCACGCTCACGGCAGCGCAGCAGGAACGCCGAGAGGTGCTCGCCGCGGCCGACTTCGACCCCGGCTCGCTCCGTGCTGTCGCTCGGGACGAGGAGGCCCTGGCATGGTACGCGACCAAGGACGACGGCAGCATCGTGTGCGTGATCCTCGATGCGGGCGAACAGTCGCAGTCGAACTGTCTGCCGGTCGCCGACACCGGACGCGGCCTGAGCGTGTCGTTTCCCGTGCCGCTCGCCGCGCCGGACGACGACCCGGACGGCGACCCGCGTGGCGTAGGGGGTGTGAACGCCACGATGCTCGTATCGACGACGGGGGAGCCGATGGTCGTGCTCCAGCACTGGTCGATGCCCTCCACGGCGCCCTCGCAGTTCGCGGGCGACGAGCGCACGCGGGCAGAGGAACTGGTGGATGAGGGGTTCGCGTTCACGATCGAGATCGTGGGTTACTTCCGCACGGCCCCGGTGTGGGTCGGCGATCGTCTCTCTCACGAGGGCGAGATCGAGAAGTGCCTCGTCGTCGACGCCGTCGATCTGACGGCGTGCGCATCTCTCGACGCGGCAGCGGAATCCGGGATCGAAGCGCGGATCGATGACGTCGACGGGGCTTCCGGCGGGGTCGTCGGCTCCTCGGTGCTCGAGGCGCGGTTCACGAGGTGGCAGACGCCCTATCTGACCATCACCGACGCGCCGGTGACCGGCGCGGAGCCGGGGGATACCGTCCGGGTCGACGCGCCTCCCGGTGACCCCATCGTGGTCGAGCCGCCGGGTCGCGACGCGGAGCGTTGAGCGGGGGTCAGTTCGCTGCGGGCACCCGGTCGGCGAGGATCGCGCGGCGCTGATCGCCGATGCGGGCCAGGATGAGTGTCGCCTCCTGGTCCCCACGCAGCGTGAGCTTCTTGCGGAACGCGGCGGGATCGACGTCGACTCCGCGCTTCTTGATCTCCAGGCGCCCGATGCCCTGCGCCTGCAGGGCGGCGTTGATCGCCTTGGGATGGGCCGGGAGGGTCTCGCGCACCCGGAAGGACTGCACGAAAGGACTCGTCAACGCCGCGTCGGAGGTCAGATAGGCGATGTGCTCGTCGAGCATTCCCGCCTCCAGGCTCCGGGCGACCTCGCCGATCAGCCGCGCACGGATCACGGCGCCGTCCGGTTCGTGCACGAATGCGCCGAGCTCGCGCACGGGTTCATCGGGGGCGTCCGCCGGCGCCGTCAGCTCGTGCGAGCGCTCGTCGCGGATCACGAGGGCCGCACGCCGCACCCCTTCCCGGGCGAGCGCGCCGCTCCAGACGACCAGTTCGACCACGCTGCCGTCGGCGCTGACCCACTGCGCCTCGGCGTCGACCGGCAGAGCGTCGCGGTCGTGTGCCGGTCCGAGCTTGATACCGGTCGGATGGTGAGCCGCCACCTCGAACGCCCAGTCCAGCGAGGGGGAGTAGTCGTCGGCCGAGACGCGTCGGGTCTCGCTGTGACCCGAAGTGCGTCTGGCCGGGTCCATCCAGACCGCGCTTCCCGGGTCCAGCGACGAGAAGGCGTCTTCGGCCGTGCGATGGTCGACGACCGCGCTGTCGCCGAACGGGGCCAGGTTGTAGGCGGCGATCGCCGAGGTCACGTCGTCGGCATCGACGGCGCGCACATCGAGTCCGGCGCCGGCGAAGGCCAGGGCGTCACCGCCGATTCCGCAGCCGAGGTCGGCGACACGGGTGAAACCGGCGTGACGGATCCGCTGCGCATGCCGGGCTGCGACGCCCAGCCTCGTCGCCTGCTCCAGCCCCGCGCGGGTGAACAGCATGCGTGCGGCGAAGGGCCCGAACTTCGCGGTGGCCCTGGAGCGCAGGCGGGCCTGGCCGACGACGGCGGAGACCAGCTCGGGGGAGTGGCCGCCCGCGCGCAGCCGCGAGACGGTGCGGGCGACATCGGCGGTCGATTCGATGGGCCCGACCGCGTCGAGCAGTTCGAGACCGGCGGGGGTCAGCAGGGCGCGCAGCTCGGACATCTCCACCCGCTCAGCCTAATTGCCCGTGCGAGTCGTCGAACTGCGGCGCGCACTGGCACTCGCATTGCGTGAGTGCCAGCCGAGCGCCTAGACTGGATTAGCACTCTCGGGTTGAGAGTGCGAACAAGTCTTTCGTGTCAGCGTCAAGAAAGAAGAGGTAGACCGTGTCGGTTTCCATCAAGCCGCTCGAGGACCGCATCGTCATCAAGCAGGTCGAGGCCGAGCAGACCACCGCGAGTGGCCTGGTCATCCCCGACACCGCCAAGGAGAAGCCCCAGGAGGGCGAGGTCGTGGCGGTCGGCCCCGGCCGCATCGACGACAACGGCAACCGTGTTCCGCTCGACGTCGCTGTCGGCGACCGCGTGCTCTACAGCAAGTACGGCGGCACCGAGGTGAAGTTCGGCGCAGACGAGTTCCTCGTCCTGTCGGCTCGCGACGTCCTGGCGGTCGTCGTCCGCTGATCTGCGGAACCTGATTCCCGTCTCTCCTGAGGGGCGGGCAAGGCCATCGAAGGGGCCCGGATGCGTATCGCATCCGGGCCCCTTCTGCATCCGCCAGCGAGCGTCCGATTCCTGCCGAACTGCGATCGACGGGCCGGCGGCGCCGTTCGCGACGCCGCCGCGGGCATAGGGTTGTGCGGTGCCACCACAGACCACCCGCGCCGCGCAGACCGCCGGCGTCGCCTATGCCGGTGGGGCCTACCTCCTCTGGGGTGTGCTTCCCCTCTACTTCCTCCTCCTGGTGCCGACGGGGCCGTGGGAGGTCGTCGCCTGGCGCGTCCTGCTGTCGTTCGTCTTCTGCCTCCTGCTGCTCACGGTCATGCGCGGCTGGGCGGCGTTCGGCGTCATCATCCGGCAACCCCGGCTGCTGGGCTGGACGGCGCTCGCGGGGCTGCTGATCTACGTCAACTGGCAGGTGTTCCTGATCGGAACCCTCAGCGGCAACGTCGTCGAGACGAGTCTGGGCTACTTCATCAACCCGATCACGACCGTCCTGCTCGGCGTCTTCGTGCTGAAGGAGCGCATCCGCCGATTGCAGTGGGCGGCGATCGGCATCGCCGCGATCGCCGTCATCGTGATCGTCGTCGCCTACGGGGAGTTCCCGTGGATCGCGCTGTCACTCACCGCGTCCTTCGGGGTCTACGGACTCATCAAGAAGAAGATCGGCCCTGCCGTCGATGCGGTCAGCGGTCTGACACTGGAGTCGTTCTGGCTGATCCCCATCGCGGTGGTGCAGCTGATCGTCGTCGCACAGACCACGGGGATCACGATGGGGACGAACGGTTGGGCGCATGCGCTGCTGCTGGCCTTCGCCGGTGTCGCCACGGCCGTCCCGCTGCTGCTCTTCGCCGCGGGGACCCGACGCATCAACCTCACCGTGATCGGCATGATCCAGTTCATCACCCCCGTGATGCAGTTCCTCATCGGTGTCCTGGTGCTGCATGAGCCGATGCCTGCCGAACGCTGGGCGGGCTTCATCATCGTGTGGATCGCGATCGGCGTCTTCATCGTCGACCTGCTGCTCGCGGCGCGTCGGGGACGCAGGATTCCGCGGGCTGAACCCGCCTGATCCCCGGACTCATCCGCAGAGGGACCGGGTGTCGGATCGTTAACGCACCGAGATACTTGCGACCCCTGTGCGCCGAGCTCACGCCCTAGTGTTAGAGCACCCGATTGTGGCCACAATCCACGTTCAGTTACGCAAGGGAGCATCATGAACGCATTGAAGGGCTCGCGCACAGCGAAGGTCTTCGCCGGGATCGCACTGATCAGTGCATCCGCCATCGTCATCGCCGGCTGCAGCAGCACTCCGAGCTCGGAGAGCGGCGGCAGCGACAAGCCCGCCGCCGATCTGACGCTCAAGCTCGGTTCGCTGCTTCCGCAGACGGGTTCGCTGGCGTTCCTCGGCCCGCCCATGGAGTCCGGTGTCGGGCTCGCCGTCCAGGAGGTCAACGACGCCGCCGCCGGCGTCACGATCGACCTGACGGCCGAAGACGAGGGCGACACCGACACCAAGGCCTACGAGACGTCGATCACCAAGCTGCAGGGCGCGGGCGTCTCCGCCATCGTCGGCGCCGCGGCGTCGGGCGTCTCCAAGCTCATCCTCGACGGCAACGTGAGCGCAGGCATCCTGCAGATCTCGGCGTCGAACACGTCGCCCGACTTCACCACGTGGGATGACAACGGCCTGTACTTCCGCACCGCCCCCAGTGACCTGCTGCAGGGCGAGGTGCTCGGCAACCTGATCGCCGAGGACGGCGCGAAGACGCTCGGCATCATCTACCAGAACGACGCGTACGGCACCGGCCTCAACGACGCCATCACGAAGACGTTCGAGAGCACCGGCGGCGAGGTCGTCGAGTCGGTCTCGTTCAACGTGGGCGACGCGCAGTTCGACGCGCAGGTCGAGTCGATCAAGGCGCAGAACCCCGACGCGGTCGCGATCGTGTCGTTCGACCAGTTCAAGACCATCGCACCGCTGCTGGTGAACGCCGGCATCTCGGCCGACAAGTTCTACATGGTCGACGGCAACCTGTCCGACTACGGCACGGAGATCCCGGTCTCGCTCGAGGGCGCGCAGGGAACCAAGGCCGGTCCTGCGCTCGCGGACGACTTCACCTCGCGTCTGCAGGACTACTGGACCGGCGAGGGCAACCCCGAGGTCAAGGACTTCACCTACGCGGCTGAGGCATACGACGCCGTCATCCTCGTGGCTCTGGCGTCGCTGGCGGCGGGCTCCACCGAGGGCGCGGACATCGCGGCCAAGATGCAGGAGGTCTCGGGCGGTTCCGGCGACGGCAAGAAGTGCACCAGTTTCGCCGAGTGCGCCAAGATCATCAACGACGGCGGCACGGCCGACTACGACGGCTACTCCGGCGACATCACCTTCGATGAGGCCGGCGACCCGCAGGGCGCATCGATCGGCATCTACAAGTACGGTGCCGACAACATGATCACCCGCACCAACTGATCAGACGATCACATGACGAAGGCCCCGGATCCGATCCGGGGCCTTTGTCGTGTGATGTCCTGTCGTGGTGTCGCCGCGTCGGTGTCGGCGGTTCAGGCCGCGTCGGTGCCGAGCGTTCCGAGGTAGAGACCGATCACCTTCGGGTCGTTCAGCAGATCCCGCCCGGTGCCCTCGTGGGCATCCTTGCCCTGGTCGAGCACATACCCGCGGTCGCAGATCTGCAGGCAGCGTCGGGCGTTCTGCTCCACCATGATCGTCGTGACGCCGGCCTTGTTGATGTCGGACACCCGGATGAACGCGTCATCCTGACGCACGGGGGAGAGACCTGCCGACGGCTCGTCGAGCAGCAGAACCGACGGGTCCATCATCAGCGCGCGCGACATCGCGACCATCTGCCGCTCGCCGCCGGAGAGGGAGCCTGCGCGCTGCTTCAGCCGCTTTCCCAACTCGGCGAAGATGCCGGTCACGAATTCGAGCCGCTCCGTGTAGATCTTGGGGTTCTGGTAGAGCCCCATCTGCAGGTTCTCCTCGATCGAGAGAGAGGGGAAGACGTTGTTCGTCTGCGGAACGAAGGCGACCCCGCGCCGGACGAGCTTGTCGGCCTTCAGGCCCACGATGCTCTCGCCCTTCACCGTGATGTCGCCGCTGCGTACGTTCACCAGACCGAAGATGGCCTTCAGCAGGGTCGACTTGCCGGCGCCGTTCGGGCCGATGATCCCGATCAGTTCCCCCTGGCGGGCGATGAGGTTCGCACCGTTGAGGATGTTCACTCCGGGGAGGTATCCGGCATGGACATCGGTCAGCTCGACGACGACGTCGTCCTGCGGCACGGCCTGCGGTGCGTTGGTCGGCGTCTCCGCGCTCATGCGCTGCCCTTCCCCTCGGTCCCGGAGACCGGATCGCTCGCTTCGAGCTCGGCCTCCGCTTCTGCTTCGATCTTCTCGCGGAGTCTGACCGCCGCGGCGTCCTCGAGCACGGGGATGCGCCCGGTGACCGCTCCCAGGTCGAGGTCCTGATGCGCACCGAGGTAGGCATCGACGACCGCCGGGTTCTCCATGACCTCGTCGGGAGGCCCTTCCGCGACGACGCGGCCCTCGGCCATCACGATCACCCAGTCCGCGATGTGGCGGACCATGTGCATGTCGTGCTCGACGAAGAGCACGGTCATCCCCTGCTCCTTCAAGTCGAGGATGTGGTCGAGAAGCGATTGTGTGAGGGCGGGATTGACGCCGGCCATCGGCTCGTCGAGCATCACCAGCGTCGGATCGCTCATCAGCGCTCTGGCCATCTCGAGGAGCTTGCGCTGACCGCCCGAGAGCGACGCGGCGAAGTCCTTCTCCTTGGCGTCGAGCTTGAAGCGTGTCAGCAGTTCCCGTGCCTTGCCTTCGATCTCGGTGTCCTGTGCGCGCCAGAGGAAGGGGAACAGGCTCGACCAGAAGCCCTCGCCGCGCTGATGCGGAGCACCGAGCTTCATGTTCTCGAGGACGGTCAGCAGCGAGAGCGACTTGGTCAGCTGGAACGTGCGCACCTGCCCCATCCTGGCCACCTTGAACGACGGCACTCCGGAGAGGCTGGTGCCGTCGAACGACCAGGTGCCGCTGTTGGGCTTGTCGAATCCGCAGAGCAGGTTGAAGAGCGTCGTCTTGCCCGCGCCGTTCGGGCCGATCAGAGCGGTGATCGCGCCACGGGGCACTTCGAGGTGATCGACGTCGACGGCGGTCAGGCCACCGAAACGACGCTGGACCGCGTCGACGACGAGGATCGGATCCACCTTGGCGACGCCGGGCTTGACCTCTCCCTTGGTCAGGCCGGTCGTCTTCGGGCGGCGGATGCTCCCCGTGGACGGCGCAGCCGTCGCGGCGTCATCGCCGGGGCCGGGGACCTGTTCGGGGGTCAGTTCATTTGACAAAGGTCATCTCCCTCTTGTCGCCGAGGATGCCCTGGGGGCGGAAGATCACGAGCAGCATGAGCGCGATGCCGACGAAGACGAACACCAGCGTCGATGCCTGGCTGTCGGACATCGGCAGCAGCCCTGCTTTCGCCATCGAGGGGAGCAGGTTGGCCATGAAGGCGAACACCACCCAGAACAGCACCGCTCCCAGCGTGGGGCCGAACACCGTGGCCGCGCCGCCGAGAAGGAGGATGGTCCACAGGAAGAACGTCAGCGACGTCGAGTAGCTGCCGGGGACGACCGCGGAGGGGAGTACGAAGATGATCCCGCCCGCGGCGCCGATCACACCACCCACCACGAGCGCCTGCATCTTATAGGCGAAGACGTTCTTGCCGAGCGAGCGCACCGCGTCCTCGTCCTCGCGGATGCCCTTGAGCACACGACCCCACGGGCTGCGCATCAGCGCCCACACCAGGAGGATGGCGACCGCCAGGACGATCACGCCGAAGACGCGGTTCCAGAGATCGTTCGCGCTGTACATCCAGGGGCCGAACCCGTAGGTGCCCGTGGGGATGGGGTTCGCATCGCGGAATCCGCCGTTGTACTGCGCGAGGCCGTCGGCGCTGTTGGTCCATTCGTCGAACAGCTGCGTCGTGAACAGGAGGCGGACGATCTCACCGGCCGCGATCGTCGCGATCGCGAGATAGTCGGCACGCAGGCGCAGCGTCGGGATGCCCAGGAGGACGGCGAAGAACGCGCCGCCGAGCAGACCGATGAGCATGCCGATCCACCAGGGCAGGCCGAAGCTCAGCACCGAGATGGCGTAGCCGTAGCCGCCGATGGCCATGAAGGCGGCCATGCCGAAGTTGAGCAGACCCGCGTATCCGAAGTGCACGGCGAGGCCGGTCGCCGCGAGGGCGTAGGCGATCGTGACCGGGCTGAACAGGTAGACGGCCGTGTTCGAGAAGATGCTTCCGAAGTCCATGGTGATCAGCCCAGCCTTTCCCTGCGTCCGAGCAGACCCTGCGGTCTCACGAGGAGGATGACGATGAGCACCACGAGAGCGCTCGCATACTTCAGGTCCGACGGGATCCAGAGGGTCGAGACCTCGACCGCGATGCCGACGATGAGGGAGCCGACGAGGGCGCCGAACGCCGTGCCGAGACCGCCCAGCGTGATGGCGGCGAAGATCAGCAGCAGCATCTGCATGCCCATGTCCCACTTCACACCCGGGCGGAAGTAGGCCCAGAGGATGCCGGAGATCGCGGCCAGTGTTCCGGAGAGGATCCAGACGTAGCGGATGACCCTGTCGACGTCGATGCCGGAGGCGGCGGCGAGCTGGGGGTTGTCGGAGATCGCTCGCGTCGCCTTGCCGATCCGCGTGCGTGTCAGGAAGAACGCCACCGCCAGGATCACGACGATGCTCACGCCCATCGCGATCATGTCGATGTAGGACAGCGAGATCGGACCGAACTGGAGCGGCGTGGGGCTGGCGCCGGGGAGCTGGTACGTGCCTCCGCCGATGATGAACTGGAATGCGTAGCGGAGGGCCAGAGAGAGTCCGATGCTCACGATCATGAGCTGGACGACACCGAGCCCACGTCGCCGCAGCGGACGCCAGATCCCCGCATCCAGCGCCCAGCCGAACAGGCCGCCGCCGATGACGGCCGCGGCGATGCCGAGCCAGAGCGGGAGATGCCAGAACGTGGTCGTTACCAGGGCGACGAGACCGCCCCACGTCACCATCTCCGCGTGCGCGAAGTTCGACAACCGGGTGGTGCCGTAGATGAGCGCGGCACCCATCGAGGCGAGTGCGAGCAGGAGACCGAAGTTCAGGCCGCCGACCAGTCGCGAGAGCAGCTGGTCGATGAAGGAGACCGTAACCCGCTGGCCCTCGCCGAGGAACAGATTCATGATCTTGGTCCCGGTGAGACCGAACTCGACCTCGAAGGAGGCTGTCGTCCCCGCGATCGGCTGCGTTCCCTCCGGCAACTGGGTCGCGTCGACGATCACGCCCTCGGGCAGGGTCGACTCATCGACCGTCAGGGTGTACTTCTCCTTCTCGGGCACGTAGAGACGCCATTTGCCTTCGGCGTCGGTCTCGGTCTCACCCTTGAAGCCCTTGCCCTCGATGGACATGACGACGCCTTCGACAGGTTGATCGTCGAAGGTGACGACACCGGCGAAGTAGAACTCCGTGACCTCCTGCCCGTCGTCCGTCGTCTCGGCCGAAGCCGATGAGGGGGGTAGGAACACGAACGCGGTGAGCGCCATGAGGATAGCGAGCAGCGCGACCACCCAGGGGCGCTTTCGCTGCACGGCGATTGTTGTGGGTCCCACGCAACCTCCACTTTGAGTGCTGTGTCTCCGCGGTGTCGGGTCGACCGCGGGGATGGACGACGCACTTGAGCGTAATGCGCGATCGGCGATTCGCCTACGGTCCCTGCCAACAGTCCGGTAACGACGGGGCTCTGGGAATGTTCTCGGGCGTGTCTCGCTTAGAATCTTCATACGGGCCGCGGCCCCGCACCGGCCGACGTCGACCACCCCCTCGCACTCGGACATGCGCGACTCGCGCAGAAGGAGAATCCATGGAACAGCACGATCCCTTCGGCTTCGTCGGACTGACGTACGATGACGTGCTGCTGCTCCCCGGGCACACCGACGTGATCCCCAGCGAGGCCGACACCTCGTCGCGGATCACGCGCCGCATCTCGGTCGCTACCCCGCTGCTGTCGAGCGCGATGGACACGGTCACCGAATCCCGCATGGCGATCGCCATGGCCCGTGAGGGCGGCATCGGCATCCTGCACCGTAACCTCTCCATCGCCGACCAGGCCGCGCACGTCGACCGCGTCAAGCGCAGCGAGTCTGGCATGATCACCGACCCCATCACGACGACGCAGGATGCGACCGTCGAAGAAGTCGACAACCTCTGCGCGAAGTACCGCATCTCCGGTCTTCCGGTGGTCGACGACGAAGGAAAGCTGGTCGGCATCATCACGAACCGCGACATGCGGTTCGTCTCGGGCTTCGAGCGTCAGACCACCTTCGTCAAGGACGTCATGACGCGGGAGAACCTCGTGACCGCTCCCGTCGGCGTCGCCGCGGGCGAGGTCATCGCGCTGTTCGCCAAGCACCGTGTCGAGAAGCTGCCGCTCATCGACGGCGACGGCAAGCTCGCCGGCCTCATCACCATCAAGGACTTCGACAAGAGCGAGAAGTACCCGCTCGCCACCAAGGACGACCAGGGCCGCCTGCGCGTCGGTGCCGCCATCGGCTTCTTCGGCGATGCCTGGGAGCGTGCGGAGGCGCTGCGCGACGCCGGTGTCGACGTGCTCGTTGTCGACACCGCCAACGGGCAGTCGCAGGGCGTCATCGACCTCGTCCGCCGTCTCAAGGCCGACACCTCGTTCGAGCACATCGACATCATCGGCGGCAACGTCGCGACCCGCGAGGGCGCCCAAGCGCTGGTCGACGCGGGCGTCGACGCCGTCAAGGTCGGTGTCGGTCCCGGGTCCATCTGCACCACGCGCGTCGTCGCCGGTGTGGGCGTCCCGCAGGTCACCGCGGTCTACGAGGCGTCGCTCGCCGCGCGTCCCGCGGGGGTTCCGGTGATCGCCGACGGCGGACTGCAGTACTCGGGTGACATCGCCAAGGCCCTGGTCGCCGGTGCCGACGCCGTGATGCTCGGCTCGCTCCTGGCCGGAACCGACGAGTCCCCGGGCGAGATCGTCTTCCAGTCCGGCAAGCAGTTCAAGCAGTACCGCGGCATGGGCTCGCTGGGCGCCATGCAGACCCGTGGCAAGCAGACCTCGTACTCCAAGGACCGCTACTTCCAGGCCGACGTCCCCAGCGACGACAAGCTGATCCCCGAGGGCATCGAGGGGCAGGTGCCGTACCGCGGTCCGCTCTCCGCCGTGGCCTATCAGCTGGTCGGCGGACTGCGTCAGTCGATGTTCTACGTCGGCGCGCGCACCATCGAAGAGCTCAAGACGCGTGGCAAGTTCGTGCGCATCACCTCGGCGGGGCTCAAGGAGTCGCACCCGCACGACGTGCAGATCGTGGTCGAGGCGCCGAACTACAAGAAGTAGCCGCCACAGACGACGAGAGGGACCGGATGCGTGTCGCATCCGGTCCCTCTCGTCTTCTCGTCGGGGGTGGCTCAGCCGCACCGGTAGGTGACGCCGTCGACCTCCCATACGCCGGTGCCCAGCTCGGCACACATGCCGATGAGGCCGGCGATGACCGTCGCGAACAGGATGATCCCGATGATGCCGGCGATGGTCAGGATCGCGCCGATGATGATGCCGGCGATCGCGAGTCCCTTCGGCTGCCCCGCCTTGCCGAGCTTCACGACGGCGACGATGCTCAGGATGAGGCCGATCGGTGCAGCCACGAACGCGAGGACGAGGCCGACGATGGACAGCACGCGTCCAGGAGGGGTCGGTTCCGGCTGCGGATACGCGGGTGCTGCGGGAGCCGGGTATCCGGAGGCGGGTGCCGCGCCCGGAGCGGTATCCCAGGTCGGTGCCGAGGCGGGCGGAGGCGGAGTGGGGGCGGCTGCCGGCGGCGGCACCGGGTTCGAGGAGTCGGGCGCTGGCGGTTCGGGGAACGGGGGGTTGGTCATGTGCTTTCCTGTCGACGAGGCGGGAGGGAACGCACGGGCGGTCCCGGTTGCCCCCGAGCGTAGCGACCACCCCACGACCGCACCATCCCCTCCGCGCCGTGGACCTCCGGTCGGCCTCTTCCGTCTGCGTGCGGGGCGGCGTAGCGTTCCGGTATGTGTCGGAACATCGTCCCGTTGAACAACCTCGAACCCGCAGCGACCGATGAGGAATGCCACGACGCCGCCCTGCAGTTCGTGCGCAAGATCGCCGGGACCACGACCCCGTCGAGAGCCAACCAGCCGGCGTTCGACAGCGCCGTCGGTGAGATCGCCGTGGTCGTCAGCCGGCTCCTGAGCGAGCTCGTCACCACGGCGCCGCCGAAGAATCGCGAAGACGAAGCGGCGAAGAGGCGGGCCCGATCCGCTGAGCGGTACGAGGCGATCCGGGTCTTCCAGGAGGAGAAGCGCGCGGCCCGCGCCGGAGCGTAGGAGAGGCGCCGTCGCCAGGACGGTGCCGTATGCCAGAATCGACATACCCCGCTCGACTTTCCCTGCGGACCCGGTGTTGAAGGGCATCGAGATCGCGTGACCGACCCCCATCGGTCAGGGAACCTCCCCAAGGAGAGCTGTACATGGAGGAATCCCCTCGCGTTCTCGTCGTCGATGACGATCCGGACGTCGCCCTGCTCGTGAAGACCGTGCTCGAGCGGCGAGCCGGCTGCATCGTCGACGTCGCCGAAGACGGCCGTTCGGCTGTGGAGCGCGTCGCCGAAGTGCGTCCGGACGTCGTCGTCACCGACATCGAGATGCCGGGACTCAACGGGCTCGAACTGCTCGCCGAGTTGCGGAAGACGGTTCCCTCGGTTCCGGTCGTGGTGATGACCGCCCACGTCTCGGTGGAGTACGCCGTCTCTGCTCTGCGGGCGCAGGCGGATGAGTTCCTCACCAAGCCGCTCGACAACGGCAAGCTCGTGGAGGCGGTCACCCGTCTCGTCGAAGAGGGGCGGCGACGCCGTGAAGAGGCGCGCAAGCCCGAGCGGGTGCTCGCGATCGGTGCGCACCCCGACGACGTCGAGATCGGCGTCGGCGGGCTGCTCGCGGCGCACGCCGCGGCTCACGATGAGATCACCATCCTCACGCTCTCCCGCGGGGCCAGAGGGGGCGACGCCGACAGCCGTCAGAACGAATCCCTGGCCGCGGCCGACATGTTGGGCGCCCGTCTGTTCCTGAAGGACCTCGTCGACACGGAGATCTCCGGAGGCGGCTCCACGGTGCGGATCATCGAAGAGGTCGTGCAGGAGATCCAGCCGACGATCGTCTACACGCATTCGAGTCACGACCGCCATCAGGATCACCGCGCCGTGAGCGAGGCCACCATCGTCGCGACGCGGCGCGTGGGCACCGTTGCCTGCTACCAGAGCCCGTCCTCCACGATCGACTTCCGTCCCACGAGGTTCGTGCGCATCGACCACTACCTCGACGAGAAGCTGCGGCTGCTGGAGCGCTTCGGATCGCAGACCGCGAGCCGCGACTACCTGGCGCCCGAGTTCGTCACCGCAACGGCCCGGTACTGGTCGAGGTTCGGCGGAGGCACCGCGGTCGAACCTCTCGAAGTGGTCCGCGAGACCGCCGAGTTCATCGGCGCCCACGAACTCACGCGACGGGAGAGCTGATGACCAAGCGGGTGCTGGTGACCGGTGCCGGGGGACCGGCAGGAGTGGCGGTGATCCGGTCGCTGCTGCGCCGATCCGATCTGACCGTGTTCGCCGCCGACATGGATGGCTGGGCGAGCGGCATCTACCTGGTTCCACCGGCGCAGCGGCGTCTGGTGCCGCCGGGAAGGGACGCCGACTTCGTACCGGCGATCGCCCGCCTGGCCGCGGAAGACGGCCTCGACCTGGTGATCTCGACCGTCGACGTCGAGCTCATCGCGCTCGCCGAGCGTCGGGAGGAGCTGGCCCCCGCTGTCCTGGCCGCTCCGTCGGCGGACACCCTGAACACCGCGCTCGACAAACTCGCGCTCGCCGAGCGCTGCGCGCCGACCGGACACACCCCGCGCACGGTTCTCGCCGGACGTGACGCCGAGGCCGTCGACTGGGAGTTCCCGGTCTTCGCCAAACCGCGTCAAGGCGCGGGAAGCCGTGGCGTGCGGCTCGTCCCCGATCGCGCGGCTCTCGAGGCGCTGCCGACGGACGAGGGACTCATCGTGCAGGACTTCCTCCCGGGGGAGGAGTACTCGGTCGACGTCATCGCGGATGCCGCCGGCAACGTCGTCGCGGCCGTGCCCCGCACCCGTGCCCGGGTCGATTCCGGCGTGGCGATCGCCGGGCGCACCGTCCGCGACCCGGAGCTCGAGGAGACGGCGGCATCGATCGCGCGTGCGATCGGACTGGTCGGCGTCGCAAACGTGCAGCTGCGGCGCGATCGCACCGGTCGTGCCGTGCTGCTCGAGGTCAATCCGCGCTTTCCCGGGGCCCTGCCGCTGACGATAGCCGCGGGCGTCGACATCCCGTCGCTCGTGGCCGACCTGTTCCTGGGGCGCGAGCTGCCGGTGCAGGTACCGTTCCGTGAGGTCGCTTCCGTGCGCTTCCTGGAGGACGTGATCGTCGAGATCGAAGACGTGCTGGTCTCCGCCCATGCAGGGCATCAGGAGGAGCTGTGAGCCACGCTCTGCTTCGCGGCGATCACCACGTCCACTCGACGTTCTCGGACGATGCCGTATCGACGCTCGCCCAGAACGTCGAGGCGGCAGCGGCCGCGGGACTCACCACTCTGCGTCTGGTCGATCACGTGCGACAGGGCACCACCTGGGTGCCGGAGTACCTCGCTGCGGTGCGGGCCCTCCGGGTGCCGGATGGTCTCGCGGTGCTCACGGGAGTGGAGGCGAAGATCCTCGACGCCGCGGGAACGCTGGACATCCCGACGCTCCCGGACGGGATCGACCGCATCCTCATCGCCGATCATCAGTTCCCCGGTGCGGCCGGTCCTCTCGGGCCCTCGGCGGTCCGGGAGCGGATCGCCGCCGGCTGGGCGACCGACGATGTGCTCGATCAGCTCGTCGAGGCGCTCGTCGCCACGATGCGCCGGTACCCGGGGAACCAGCTCGCGCACTGCTTCTCGATCCTGCCGAAGATCGGCCTGTCTGAAGACGATCTCGGCCCGGAGCGGACGGAAGCCTGGGCCCGGGCCGCCGCCGAGACCGACACCCTCGTCGAGGTCAACGAGAAGTGGGGGTGCCCCGGCGTCCCGGCACTGACCGCCCTGCGGCGCGTCGGCGGCGAGATCGTCGCCTCCACCGACAGTCATGACGCCTCGGAGGTCGGCCGATACTCCCGGGTGATCGCGTTGCTCGACGCGATGGAGGTGTCGTGATGACGGATCTCTCGGTGCTGGAGGCCGTGCTGGTCATCGTCCTCCTGCTCTGCGTGCTGGTGGGAACGCTGCCCGTGATCAATACCGGGCTGCAGTTCCTCGTGCTGCCGCTGCACGCGTTCCGCAATCACTACGGCAAGGCGGCGCCGTACCACCCGCACGTCGCCGTCATCATCCCGGCCTGGAACGAAGGCGCGGTGATCGGTCCGGCCATCGAACGACTGCTGCAGCTGGAGTATCCCGCCGAACGCCTCCGGGTCTTCGTCGTCGACGATGCGTCCACGGACGACACCCCGGCGATCGTCGGCGCGAAGGCGCAGGCCCATCCGGGTCGCGTCGTGCACCTGCGGCGCGAGAAGGGTGGCGAGGGCAAGGCGCACACGCTCAACCACGGTCTCGATGTGGTCCTCGCCGACTCGTGGACCGAAGCGGTGCTCATCATGGATGCGGACGTGATCTTCGCGCGCGACTCGCTGCGCAAGCTCACCAGGCACCTCGCCGACGAGAAGGTCGGCGCGGTGACGGCGTACATCGCTGAGGGCAGCCGCGACCGCAACTACCTCACCCGGTTCATCGCGATCGAGTACGTGATCGGCCAGCTCTCCGCCCGCCGGGTGCAGAACGTGGGCGGTGCGATCGCCTGCCTCGCCGGTGGCGCGCAGCTGCATTCGCGGGCGAACCTCGAGGCCATCGGGGGACGCATCCCGACGGGCACGCTCGCCGAAGACACCATGACGACCTTCGAGGGTCAGCTCAAGGGACGTCGGATGGTCTTCGAGCCGCACGCGGTCGTGCTGGCCGAGGAGCCGCGCACGATCGACAGCCTGTGGAAGCAGCGGTTGCGCTGGGCGCGGGGCAACGTGCAGCTGACCTCGATCTACCGCAAGCTCTGGTTCCGCCCGAGCCGCGAACACAACCTGGGCAGCTTCGGTTTCGGGCTGGCCTGGTTCACGATCCTGCTGCTGCCCGCCTTCATGCTGCTCGCGGCTGCGGGGATGCTCGCACTGCTCGTCCTGCACAGCGACATCGCCGAGTTCGTCTTCCGCTTCATGTGGATCTCCGCGGCCTGCATCTACCTCTTCTCGATGCTCTACTCCGTGCAGCTCGACCCGCGGACCGGCAGACATTCCTGGCGCGAGGCGATCATGTTCCCGGGGCTCGGTGCCCTGATCCTGATGGCGATCGCCCTCTTCCCCTGGGCGTTCGAATCGCTCCTGACCGCCGTCGGGCTGGGGCTGACGGATCAATCCCGCTTCGTCTGGGCCGTGATCTTCTACCTGTGGGGCCCGATCTCGATGCTCGGCATCTGGCTGGCGCGCGCGGTGGAGCCTCTTCCCGGTGGACGGTTCTTCGCCGGTCTGCTGCTGTACATCTGCGGCTACGGGTCGCTGCTGTGTGCGATCACCGTGGACTCCTACATCAAAGAATGGCGTCGAGCCGACGCCTCCTGGATCAAGACCGAGAAGATCGGACGTGTCGACTCATGACCGCAACCCCGTCGCACGATGCCGAAGTCGAGGAGATCGCCGCGGACGCCCGACGAGAGCGGCGACTGATCCCTCAAGCCCTGCTCGCCCTGGTCGTCGTCGTCATCATCGTCGTCGTGCGAGAGCTGTTCCTTCGATGACCGGGAGGCCGCTGGCCCTCGTCGTCGAGGACGCTCCCGACCAGGCCGCCCTGCTGCGTCGATACCTCGATCGTGAGGGCTTCGACGTGTTCATCGCCCGCGACGCGGAGTCGGCGATCGCGGCGTTCCCCGAGATCGATCCCGTGCTGGCCGTGCTCGACCTCATCCTCCCCGGCATCTCGGGTCAGGAGTGCGCGCGGCTGGTCCGGGAGCGGTTCCCCGAGTGCTTCCTCGTGATCAGCTCCGTGCTCGACGCCGCCGACTATCCGCCGGCCGATGCCGCCCTGCCGAAGCCGATCACCGGCTCCGACCTGCACGCCATCGTGGGGACGGTGCGGCGATGAGGGCGACTCCGCTCGACCGGGCGGAGAACCGCTGGTATCAGGTCTTCGACAACCCGAGCCCGCTGCTCAAGCAGGCGCCGACGGTCATCGCGACCGTCATCGCGGCGATCTTGACCTGGTGGGTCCCCGACCTGCCGATCACGCACGTCGCACCGGCCGTGGCGGGAATCGCGGTGGTCCTCGCGGCGACCGCGTTCGCCGCCGTGCTCACCGCGCGCGGCACGATCGACGGGTGGGCCGTCCTCCTCATCCCCATCGTCGACATCGCCGGGCTCGGCCTCTTCCGCACCGGCACCGGCGGCGCCACCTCGCTCTTCTCCTCGCTCGTGCTCCTCCCCGTGGTCTGGCTGGCCGCGGCGCCCGGAATCCGCTGGGTGTTCGTGGTCGGCGGGCTGACCTCGATCGCCCTGCTCATGCCGTACTTCACCGACCCGCCCGAGACCTCGGTCGAATGGCTGCGCGGCGTGGTCGGACCGCTCGTGTTCTCGGCGGTGGCGGCGGTCATCAACCAGCTCTCGAGACAGCAGCGCATGCGCGTGGAGCAGGCGGAGGAGCTCGTCGCCGAACGCACCAGGGCGCTGTCGGAGAACGTCGCGATGATCGTGCAGCTGCGCGACAAGGAGCGTCAGTACCGTGAGCTGCTCGACTCGTTCGAGAGCCTCTGGTCGTCCATCACGGCACAGGCGGTGATTGCCACGGATCGGCGCGGCATCGTGACGGCGTGGAACCCCGGCGCGGTGCGGCTTCTCGGGCTGCCGGTCGACGAGGCGCTCCGCGACGTGCGCATCGATCGCTTCTTCTCCACCGCCGCGCTCTCGATGCTCGCCGCGGAGAACGCGCAGGACGCGCAGGTCGTGCGGGGGAATCCTCCGCGGGATGCCGAGCTCGCCGCCGGGATCGAAGCGCTGTTCGCGCAGGCCGATGCCGGGTCGACGGTGGACAGCGACATCGAGGTGGTCACGGCAGGGGGCACCACGGTTCCGGCACGCGTGACGGTCAGCCCGCACAAGGACGGCGCCGGCGCACAGCAGGGCTACCTCTTCGTGCTGACCGACGAGACCAGGGCCGTCGAGGTCGCCCGCATGAAGGATGAGTTCGTGGGGATGATCTCGCACGAGCTCCGCACGCCTCTCAGCGCGATCATCGGCTTCCTCGATCTGCTCCAGAACGATCCGGGGCAGCCGCTCACCGATGACCAGCAGGAGTTCGTCGGCATCATCGAGCGCAACGCGCAGCGTCTGCTCAACCTCGTGGGCGACCTGCTCTTCACGGCGCAGGTCGAGTCGGGGCGGTTCCCGCTCGAGCGCGAGGAGACCGACGTCGCCGAGTTGGTGCGATCGGCCGTGACGTCGGCCGGGCCGCATGCGCAGCGCGAGGGCATCGATCTCGTGGCCGAAGTCGGGGCGGATGCGATCCCCGTCTTCGTCGACGCGGGTCGCATCGGGCAGGCCATCGACAATCTGCTCTCGAACGCCATCAAGTTCACGCCGCGAGGCGGTACGGTCACCGCTCGAGTGCGGACGCTCGACGGAGGCGTGGAGTTCTCGATCGCGGACACCGGAGTGGGCATTCCGGAGGACGAGCAGGGGATGCTCTTCACCCGCTTCTTCCGTGCATCGACCGCGACGCGCAACGCGGTACCGGGGGTGGGGCTCGGCCTCACGATCACCCGGGCCATCGTGCTGGCGCATGGGGGGACGATGGACGTGACGAGTCAGGAGGGTGTCGGGACGGAGTTCCGCTTCTTCCTGCCGGCAGCGCCTCGCACCGAAGTGCTGATGAGCCTGAGCCGGCCCGACTGAGTCCCTCATCGAGCCGGAGGGTACTCTCGGGGCATGGGTACCACATTCGTTGCACCGATGGGCGACCGTGGGCGCCTGGTGGTCCCCGCCGAGCTCCGTGCCCGTCAGCACTGGGAGCAGGGGGTTCCCCTGCTCATGATCGAGACGGCGGGAGGCGTGATTCTCGTCACCCGGGAGCAAGCCAAGGCGCTGGTGAGGTCGCAGCTGGAAGGGAAGGACGCCCTCGAGTCCCTTCTTGCAGAGCGACGCAGATCAGCGAACTCCGAGGACGCGGCTGCGTGATGGTGGTCGACGCGTCAGCGCTCCTCGCGTTCCTGCAGGGAGACCCGGGCGCCGATCGGGTCGAGGAAGTCCTCGATGAGTCGGTGATCGGAGCGGCGAACTGGTCGGAGCTCGCGCAGAAGGTGCGCGCATCCGGTGCCGATTGGGAGGTCGCTTCCGGTTTGCTGCTCAGCTATCGAGTGCGGGTGGAACCCGTGTCTCAGCGCGACGCCGAAGCCGCCGCGGAGTCATGGGAGCGCGGGAGCGGGCTCTCACTCGGAGATCGGTTGTGTCTCGCACTCGCGCGACGTCTCGACATGCCCGTTCTCACGGCGGACCGCGCGTGGGGCGAGTCCGAGCGCATCGAGCAGCTGCGACGCTGACCCGAGCGGAGAACTTCTCGGCGTCGTGACGCTGCGTGTCCCGGTGTGAAGCCGGATGACGAATGGCCGGCAGCGCACGCGGGATGGCCGCTACCGTCGGGCCATGACTCTTCTCCAGGACCAGCTCGCCGGTGTCGCCGATGTCACACCGCCCGAGCGCGCGCAGCGCCTCACCGACGCCGGATCGGCGTGGAACGACCGGATCGCAGCGGACGACGCCAATGCCCGGCTGACGTATCGGGTCACTGGGCGCGGCATCGGCTCCGTGGCGACCGAGATCCGCGCAGGCAAGCACCGCTTCATCGTCGACGAGCCGGGCGCGCTCGCGGGTGACGACGTGGCGGCCAGCCCGGTCGAGTATGCGCTGGGTGCGCTCGTCTCGTGTCAGGTGGTCGTGTACCGGCTCTACGCCCAGGCTCTCGGGCTCACGATCGACGGGATCGAGATCACTGCGGAGGGTGACCTCGACGTGCGCAAGCTGTTCGGCCTCGACGAGTCGGGGCGTGCAGGATTCCACGACGTGCGGGTGGCGGTCGACATCACCGGCCCGAACACCCCGGAGGAGTACGAGAACCTGCGTACCGTCGTCGACGCGCACTGCCCCGTGCTCGATCTCTTCGCCGCTCCCGTGCCGACGTCGAGCGTTCTGGTCTGACCGTTCGGAGCATCTCCGGCCGCGGTGTGGAGCATGCCCGCTCCTGCTGATAGCCTGGTCGGCTCGGCATGCGCGGGCGGAAGGACGGCCACGCACCGTGGGCTCTATCGATGTATCCAGCGTCTCCTTGACGCTCCCCGACGGCAGACCTCTTCTCGACGAGGCGAGTTTTCGCGTCGGCGCCGGCTCGACGAGCGCGCTGATCGGCCCGAACGGCGCGGGCAAGACCACCCTGCTCCGCATCATCCGCGGCGATCAGACGGCCGATGACGGCGTGGTGACGATCGACGGCGGACTCGGCGTGATGGACCAGTTCGTCGGTCACGGTGAGGCGGGCGAGACCGTCCAGCAGCTCCTGGTGCGGGTCGCTCCTGCACGCATCCGCACGGCGGCCGAAGGGCTCGAGGCGGCGGAGAACGCGCTGATCGAACGCGATGAGCACGACACGCAGATGGCTTACGCGTCGGCGATCGCCGAGTACGCGGATGCCGGAGGCTACGAGCACGAGACCGTCTGGGACCAGTGCACGATCGCTGCCCTCGGGGTGCCGTACGAGCGGGCGCGGTATCGCGAGCTCACCACGCTCTCCGGGGGTGAGCAGAAGCGGCTCGCGCTCGAGGCGCTGCTGCGGGGGCCCGACGAGGTGCTGCTGCTCGACGAGCCGGACAACTACCTCGACGTGCCCACCAAGCGCTGGCTCGAGGAACAACTGCGTCAGACGCCCAAGACCGTGCTGCTGGTGTCGCACGACCGCGAGCTGCTCGCTCGTGCGGTCGATCGGCTCATCACCCTCGAACCCGGGGGAGCCGGCGCGACGGCCTGGGTGCACGGTGGCGGCTTCGGCACCTACCAGCAGGCGAGGACCGACCGGATGGACCGGCTCGACGAGCTGCGCCGGCGCTGGGACGAGCAGCACGAGAAGCTGCGCACCCTGGTGGCGAACCTCAAGGTGAAAGCCTCGGCGAACGACGGTTTCGCGTCGCGGTATCAGGCGGCGCAGACCCGTCTGCGCAAGTTCGAGGAAGCCGGCCCGCCCGAGGAGCGGCCGCCCGCGCAGGAGTTCGACATGCGACTGCGCGGCGCGCGCACGGGCAAGCGGGCGGTGGTCGCGCAGCGGCTGGAGCTGACCGGGCTCATGCGTCCGTTCGATGCCGAGGTCTGGTACGGCGACCGGGTCGCCGTGCTGGGCTCGAACGGATCGGGGAAGTCGCACTTCCTGCGGCTGTTGGCGCACGGCGGCAGCGATCCCGATGCGACGCTCGGCCATGTCACCTCGACCGGCGAGCAGCTGAGCGCGGTGGAGCACACCGGCACAGCCGCACTCGGTGCGCGCGTGGTACCCGGCCTGTTCGCGCAGACGCATGCGCATCCGGAGTTCGTCGGACGCACGCTGCTCGAGATCCTGCACCGCGGCGACGATCGACGCGCCGGGATGCCGCGTGATGCCGCGAGCTCGGCGCTCGACCGGTACGGCCTCGTGCGGCAGGCTCAGCAGACGTTCGATTCGCTCTCGGGTGGACAGCAGGCGCGGTTCCAGGTGCTGCTGCTGGAGCTCTCCGGGGCGACGCTGCTGCTGTTGGACGAGCCGACAGACAACCTCGACCTGGAGTCGGCCGAGGCGCTCGAACACGCGCTGGCGCGATTCGAGGGGACCGTGCTCGCCGTCACCCACGACCGCTGGTTCGCGCGATCGTTCGACCGGTTCCTGGTGTTCGGATCGGACGGGGACGTGTACGAATCCGACGAGCCGGTGTGGGACGAGAAGCGGGTGGCGCGCACACGCTGACGTCCGGCGCGGATCAGGGCAACCGGAAGGGCGCAGCGGCGCGCGCGGTGGGGTCCATCGTGAGGTCGGCGAGGATCCCGCCGACGCCCGGGGCGAACTTGAAGCCATGACCGGAGAATCCGGCGCCCACCACGATCCGGCCCCGGCGATCCAGCACGAACGTCCCGTCGTCGGTCGAGGTGTACGTGCAGCTGATCGGCACGGCGGACGCGGCGTCGAGCCCCGGCATCCACTCGCGCACGTAGTCCGCCAGCGCGCGTTGATGCGTGGGCAGGTGCGGTCGGGCGTCCGGGTCGACCACATCTCCCACGCGGTGGAAACCCACCTTCACGCCTTCGCCGGGCGTCGGCATGCCGTAGACGGTGGCAGGGTATGCCGCGGGATCGACGTAGTGATTGAACGAGGGCCAGGTCGCGTCGGTCAGCGGCCGGAAATGCGCCGGCGTCTCTTCGGTGACGGCGAGTCGCGGCAGGCCGAAGCGGGCGAGGAGCTTCTGCGTCCACGCGCCGGCGGTCACGATGACGATCTCCGCACGCAGCCGGCTGCCGTCGGCGAGATCGACCGCGGCGCCGTCCCGGTGCTCGTCGATGTGCGCGACCGGCATGTTCCAGCGCACCTCTGCGCCCCCGGCGACGATCCGCCGTTCCAGCTCGCGGAGTGTTTCCGTCGCGCGCACGATTCCGGCGTCGGAGGACCACAGCACGTCGCCGTCGAAGCGCATCCCCGGCCACCGGGCGCTCGCCTCGGCGGGGGAGAGTACCGCGCTCGGGATGCCGCGGGCGTCGAGCCCCGCGTGCACCGCGGCGAGGTCGGGGTGGCCATGGGTGACGAGTCCGTGCAGGCGCAGGAGCGGCTCGCCGTCGACGTCACCCAGTGCATCCCACCCGGCGCGGGCGCGCACGAGCAGATCGAGGTAGTGATCCTCGTCGTACGCGTTGTTGAAGTTGCGGGTCGCCCCGTGCGAAGCGCCCTCATGATGGCCGCGTGCGAACCGGTCGACCACGACGGGAGGACGTCCTCGTCGCACCAGCTCCCACGCCGTCGCCAGCCCCATCACGCCGCCGCCCACCACCACGACGTCCACGGTCTCGGTCCTCATGTCGTCCTCCCGGTCTCGGAGCCAGTCTTCCAGCACGGGCCCGTCCGGCCGCCGGGTAGGCTGGTGGGGTGACCATGGAGATCGAGCTCGGCCGAGGAAAGCGTGCACGCCGCGCGTACACGTTCGATGACATCGCGGTGGTGCCCTCGCGGCGCACGCGCAACCCGGAGGACGTGTCCACCGCCTGGACGATCGACGCCTTCGGCTTCGAGATCCCGGTGCTCGGCGCGCCGATGGACTCGGTCGTGAGCCCGCAGACCGCGATCATGCTCGGTCAGCTCGGCGGACTCGGGGTCCTCGACCTCGAGGGCCTGTGGACGCGTTACGAGAACCCCGAGCCGCTGCTCGCGGAGATCGCGGGTCTCGACGATGCCGGGGCCACGGTGCGGATGCAGGAGCTGTACTCCGAGCCGATCAAGCCCGAGCTCATCACCCGTCGCCTCGCCGAGGTCCGCGAAGCGGGCGTCACGGTCGCAGGGTCCCTCACCCCGCAGCGCACTCAGGAGTACTACGACACCGTCGCCGCCGCCGGCGTCGACCTCTTCGTGATCCGCGGCACCACGGTGTCGGCCGAGCACGTGTCGAGTGTCGCAGAGCCCCTCAACCTCAAGAAGTTCATCTACGACCTCGACGTGCCCGTCATCGTCGGCGGTGCCGCGACCTACACCGCGGCCCTCCACCTGATGCGCACGGGCGCCGCCGGTGTGCTCGTCGGCTTCGGCGGGGGAGCGGCGTCGACCACGCGCGCCACCCTCGGCATCCACGCGCCGATGGCGACGGCAGTCTCCGACGTCGCCGCCGCTCGCCGTGACTACCTCGACGAGTCCGGCGGACGCTACGTGCACGTGATCGCCGACGGCGGCGTGGGCACGTCCGGCGACATCGTCAAGGCTCTCGCGATGGGCGCCGACGCGGTCATGCTCGGTGTCGCGCTCGCCCGTGCCACCGACGCACCGGGCCACGGTTTCCACTGGGGGCCCGAGGCGCATCACCCCAAGCTGCCGCGCGGCCACCGTGTCGAGGTCGGCGGCATCGGCACGCTCGAAGAGATCCTCTACGGCCCGGCGCCCGTGGCAGACGGCACCGCGAACCTCATCGGTGCGCTGCGCAAGTCGATGGCGACCACCGGATACTCCGACCTCAAGGAGTTCCAGCGGGTCGAGGTCGTGCTCGCACCGTACGAGGCCTGAGGGTCCTGCGCTCCACCGTGACCACTCCTGCTCTGTTCCCCCCGACTCTCCGCGAGGTCATGCTGCGGGGACGCTGGATCGGGATGCTCCTGCTCTGCCTCCTCGTGGCCGGGGTCTTCGCCTGGCTCGGACAGTGGCAGCTGGAGCGCGCGATCGAGACCGATCCGCCCGCTCCCGGAGCCACCGAGCAGGTCCAGCAGCTCACCGACGTCCTCGAGCCGGGCGCCTATCTGCCCGAGCCGCTCGTGGGTCAGCGGGTCGAGACCACCGGCACCTGGGTTCCCGGGGACTTCATCGTGGTGTCGAGCCGCTTCAACGACGATGTCGAGGGCTACTGGGTCACCGGTCAGCTGCGGGTCGCCGAGCGCACCTCCATCGCCGTCGCGATCGGCTGGGCTCCCGATCAGCAGACGGCTGACGCGGCCGTGGAAGAACTGGAAGCCGGCGCCGACGGCTCCGAGGTCGAGGTCACCGGACGCATCATCTCGGACGAGGGTCCCCGTGTACCGCCGCACTCCGATCCGCAGCGGCTGGATCGCATGTCGCCGGCCGCGCTCCTCAGCCGTTGGCACGATGTCGAGGAACTCGACGTCTACCGTCCCTACCTCGCCTCGACCACGGCGACGGCAGGATTGGTCGACATCTCCTCGCCGGCACCCGATGAGATGTCTCCCGTCAACTGGCTCAACGTCTTCTACGCGGTCGAGTGGGCCATCTTCGCCGGCTTCGCGTTCTATCTCTGGTATCGCCTCGCGAAGGATGCCTGGGAGCGCGAGGTCGAGGAGTTCGAGGACGAGGCGCAGGGCGGCACCACCGCCTGATCTCACGCGCATCCGCGCGCGTTCATGTGCGCAATTGTGCGCCATCGTGTGTGGGTAGTGACCTTCGTCAGGGGTCGTTCCGGCCATCCGGTGATCGCTCGATGACGAATCGGAAAACTCCGTTGAGGATGTCCGGACCGCTCCGTATGCTCGCAACCATGTGAGCACGCTGGGAGTTTCCCCTGTGTGCCGTGACAGTCCTGAGAAGTGTCGAACCCGACCGAGGAGACCGCACCGATGATGTCCGCTCCAGACGAGGGGAACCGCATGGCTCCCGTCTCGCACCGTAGAAGTCGAGGGCGCATCGGCGCTCTCGCCGTGACCTGTGTCGCCGCGCTGAGCCTCGGCTCGCTGGCCGCCGTTCCCGCCACCGCCGACACCTCGGGCACAGGGGTGGTGATCAACGAGGCGTATCTCTCCGGCGGCAGCGCGGGAGCGGCGTTCAAGAACAAGTTCGTCGAGCTGTACAACCCCACCTCGGCTCCGATCACCCTCGACGGCATGTCGCTGCAGTACCGCTCGGCGAACGGGACGGCCGCGTTCAACGGCGTGGCTCCGCTCACCGGCGTCATCCCCGCCGGCGGCTACTACCTGGTGCAGGGCAACAGCAACGGCGCGAACGGTGCCGAGCTGCCCGCACCGGATGCCGTCAGCACCCTGACCCCGAGCGGGACCAACGGTACACTCGCGCTCGTCGAGGGCACCGCGGCTGTGAGCCTCACGCCGGGCTCGGCCGTCGGCGTCGACGGCGTCGTCGACCTGCTGGGCTACGGCACCTCGAACACCTTCGAGGGCACGGCGGCCACCGCGCCCTCCGGCAACACCGACGTCAAGTCGCTCAACCGCACAGGCGGCGTCGACACCGACGTCAACAGCGCCGACTTCACGCTCTCGCCCACGATCACCCCGCAGAACTCCGGCGACACCGACCCTGGCACCGGTCCGGGCACGGATCCGACCACGGCCACCATCGCCGAGGTCCAGGGCACGACCGACGTCTCGCCGCTGAACGGGCAGACCGTGCAGGTCGAGGGCGTGGTCACTGCCGACTACCGCACCGGCGGCTACAAGGGCATCGTGATCCAGACCCAGGGCTCCGGCGGCGCGACGGACGCGACGCCCGGTGCCTCGGATGGCGTCTTCGTCTTCCTGAACGCGCTGAACCCGACCCTCGCGATCGGCGACCTCGTCTCGGTGACGGGCTCTGTGAGCGAGTACTTCGGACAGACGCAGATCAACCCGGCCGCGGCCGCCGACGTCTCCGTCGTCACGGCAGGCGTCGGTGTTCCCGCCGTCACACCGCTGCCCGCCGCGGTGCAGGGAGCCGACCGCGAGCAGTTCGAGAACATGTACGTGGCTCCGGAGGGGACCTACCGTCTCGCCTCCAGCCACCAGCTCTTCAACTTCGGCACGCTCTGGCTGAATGCCGGTGACGCACTCGCCGTGAAGAGCACCGAGACCACGCGTCCCGGCGCCGAGGCTGCCGCGATCGCCGCGGCGAACCGGGCGAACCGCATCCTGCTGGACGACGGCTGGTCGATCCAGGTGTCCAACAGCGGCCACCCCGGCGAGCAGCCCTACTTCACGAAGGACACGGTGGTCCGCAACGGCGACACCGTCGACTTCGGCGACAACGGCTACGTGCTGCAGTGGGGCTTCAACGATTGGCGCCTGCAGCCGGTCGTGCCGATCGACGACTCCTCGTCGGCCGACCTCAAGGTCGGCTTCGAGGCGACGAACCCGCGCACCGACAGCGCGCCGTCCGTGGGCGGCGACGTCCAGGTCGCGTCCTTCAACGTCTACAACTACTTCACGACGTTGAAGAGCGAGAACTCCAACGCCCGAGGTGCGGCGAACGCGGCGCAGTTCGCGATCCAGAAGTCCAAGATCGTCGCGGCGATCAACGGGCTCGACGCCGAGATCGTCTCGCTCATGGAGATCGAGAACTCGGTCAAGCTGGGCAAGCCCATCGACACCGCCCTCAAGGACCTCGTCGCCGGCCTCAACGCCGACGCCGGCAGCGACGTGTGGGGCTACGTGCCCACTCCCGCCGCCTTGAACAACGCGGCGACGACCGACTTCATCACCAACGCGATCATCTACAAGAAGGATGCGGTCAAGCGGGTCGGAGACAGCGTCACCGTCACCGACGAGACCGTGTGGGGCAACGCCCGCGAGCCGATCGCGCAGGCGTTCGACATCGACGGCCGCGTCGTCACCGTCGTCGCGAACCATCTGAAGTCGAAGTCGCCGCCCGAGGGAGCAGGAGCGGAGCCGGCCGACGGACAGGGCTTCTTCAACGCCGACCGCGTGAAGCAGGCGAACGCCATCCTCGCCTTCACCGACCAGCTCGAGCAGACGACCGGCAGCGGTGACATGCTGCTGATCGGCGACTTCAACGCCTATGGCAAGGAAGATCCGATCGACGTGTTCACCTCGAACGGGTGGAGCGACCTGGTCGCCGACAAGGCCTCCGGCCAGTACACGTACTCGTTCGACGGCGAGCTCGGCTCGCTCGACCACGTGATCGCGTCGCCGTCGCTCGCCTCGTCGATCACCGGTGCGGGCGTGTGGGGCATCAACTCCCCGGAATGGAGCGACCGCGGCTACGCGTTCGGCGCCACCGAGCAGGGAACGCCCTACCGCTCCAGCGACCACGACCCCATCATCGTCGGCGTCTCCTCGGAGATCCCGCCGGTGAGCATCGACGTCGTCACGGTCAACGACTTCCACGGTCGGATCGAGGCCGACGGCGCTGCGGCGGGTGCGGCGGTCCTGGCCGGTGCGGTCAAGCAGTTCCGTGAGGCGAACCCGAACACGATCTTCGCCGGTGCCGGCGACCTGATCGGCGCGTCGACGTTCACCTCGTTCATCAACGACGACAACCCCACGATCGACGCGCTCAACGCGGCCGGCCTCGACGTCAGTGCGGCGGGCAACCACGAGTTCGATCAGGGCTGGGAAGACCTGCGTGATCGCGTGCAGGAGCGCGCGGACTGGGAGTACATCTCCTCGAACGTGTTCGTCACCGAGACCGGCGAGCCCGCGCTCGCACCGGCCTGGGTGAAGGAGCTCGACGGCGTGCGGGTCGGCTTCGTCGGTGCGGTCACCGAAGACCTCGATTCGCTCGTCTCGCCCGAGGGCATCAAGGACCTCGAGGTCCGCAGCATCGTCGATTCCGTGAACGCGGTGGCCGACGACCTGCGCGACGGCGATGAGTCCAACGGCGAGGCGGATGTCGTCATCCTGCTCGTGCACGAAGGCGCGTCCAGCGTCGAGCTCTCCAGCATCACGCCGGACTCGCCCCTCGGCGAGATCGTCTACGGGGTCGATGACGACGTGGACGCCATCGTGTCGGCGCACACCCACCTCGCCTACAACCACGTGATCGACGGCCGCCCGGTCGTCTCCGCGGGGCAGTATGGCGAGAACCTGGGCCTGATGAACATCAAGGTCGACCCGAAGACGAAGGACCTGATCTCGATCACCAACGAGATCAAGCCCCTCACCGCTGGGGGCAAGCCGCTCTACCCGGCCGTCCCCGAGGTCGCGGACATCGTGGCCAAGGCGAAGGCCGAGGCCGATGTGCTGGGTGCGATCAAGGTCGGCGACATCACGGCCGACTTCAACCGCGCGCGTCAGACGAACGGATCCGAGAACCGCGGTGGCGAGTCCACCATCGGAAACTTCGTCGCCGATGTGCAGAAGTGGTCCACGGGCGCTGATGTGGCGATCATGAACCCGGGCGGCATCCGGGCGAACCTCACGTACGCGTCGGCCGGCGCGTCCGACCCCGACGGCAACGTCACCTACCGTGAAGCGGCGACGGTCCAGCCGTTCGCCAACACGCTCGTGACGCTGACGCTCACGGGGGCGCAGCTGAAGGGCGTGCTCGAGGAGCAGTGGCAGCCGGCAGGTTCGGCTCGTCCGTTCCTGAAGCTCGGAGTCTCGAAGGGATTGGTCTACACCTACGATCCCGCCGCAGCGCAGGGTTCGCGGATCACCTCGATCACCCTCGACGGTGCCCCGCTCGATCCGGCGAAGAACTACACGGTCGCCGCCAACTCGTTCCTCGCGGCCGGTGGAGACAACTTCTTCACCTTCAAGGAGGGCACGGGCAAGCGCGACACCGGCAAGGTCGACCTGCAGTCCATGGTCGACTGGTTCGACGCGAACAAGACCGCGAGCCCCGACTACGCCCAGCGCGCGGTCGGCGTGGCGGTCAGCCCCGCGGATGCCGACGGCTACAGCGCCGGAGACCAGGTGACCGTGTCGCTCTCCTCGCTGGCCTTCAGCGCGGGCGAGCCGGCTCCGGGTGAGGTGTCGCTGTCGCTCGGCGACACGCAGATCGCGGCCGGTGCGGTCGACCCGGCGGTCGTCGACACCACCGACGAGGGCGGGCGCGCCAGCCTGACCTTCACGGTTCCGTCCGGTGTCTTCGGCGAGCAGGTGCTCACCGTGAACGTCGCCGGTACCGGAACTACGGTGCAGGTGCCGTTCACGATCGAGGGAGAAGCCGAGTTCGCCGGCACGATCGCCCTCGGCTCGTCCAAGGTGACCGCGGGCAAGAGCCTCAAGGTCACCGGTGAGGGCTACGTGCCCGGCGAGACCGTGTCGATCGAGCTGCGCCCGAAGAAGGGCAAGCCGGTGCAGGTCGGCACCGTCCAGGTCGGCGCCGACGGTACGTTCAGCACCTCGGTCACCGTGCCGAAGAGCGCCCCGTCGGGCAAGTACACCGTGGCGGCGTCGCAGGCCGATGGAGACGCGGCGACCGCCACGGTCACCGTCAACCGTGCCGGCGGCATCATCGGTGCGATCCTCGACTGGCTCTGGGAGTTGCTGACCCGGTGGTTCTGATCGGGTAGGGGATGACACAGGCGAAGGCCGTCGGGACTCTCCCGGCGGCCTTCGCCACGTCGTCCGGGATTCAGGCGTCGACTGCGACGGGAGCCCACACGAATCCGTCGGGGTCGACCGCAGCGCCGAGCACGCCGTTGACCGTGATCCGATGCGAGCCGGATCCTTCGGCGGGCACGCCCGCGTCCTTCGCGAGGGATGCGTGCCGGTACAGGCCGAGGCCGATCGGGCCGGCTCCGGTGTCGAACTGCACATAGCTGCGGCCGAAGCTCTTGCCGACCGGGATGCCGCGCTCCGTGTAGAAGGTCTTCGATGCGACGACGTCGTCCGCTCCGAGCAGGAGGATGATCTCGTCGACCGTCCGGCTCGGGGGAGCGGTGTCCTTCTTCGCCGAGGTCGCGACCTTCCATATCGCGCCGTCCGGGGCCTGGATCGTGCCGCCGACGCCCCACAGCGACTTCGACACGGGCTTGATCACCGTGGCGCCGGCGGTGACCGCGGCATCCACGAGTGCACGCACATTCGCAGGCTGGGAGACGACGAGCGACAGGGTGTAGCCGCGGAAGCCGGTGGTGTCGGCATCCGCGGTGCGGAATCGCAGGCGATCGCCGAGGTCGAACGCGTGCGCGTAGAACGAGCGGGCGGCGTCCACGTCGGGGACGTCGAGGGTGAGGGAATCGATCGTGGTGTTCATGTCGACGACGCTACGAGCGCGTCTTCCCGCGTGCTTCTCGATTCCTGACCGATGCGCAGCGCTCTCTCCGCACGATGGTGCCCGGATTCGACACGATTTCCCGGCGGCTAGACTGGACGCATGCCCGAACCGAAAGTCGCCAGCTTTCCGGCGATCCGCGGTGCGCTGAAGTTCTACCAGATCGCGTCGATCATCACAGGAGTCATGCTGCTCCTGCTGCTGACCGAGATGGTGCTCAAGTACACGCCGATCCACCTCGAGCTCTTCATGGGAGGCTCCGGAGGACCGCTCTGGTTCGCCGGCGTGCTCGCCGGGCCCGACTGCCAGTGGTGGTCGCTGTTCGCCCCGATGACCAACTCCTGCGAGATGACCTCGCTGGGCGACGGATTCAACCTGTCGCTGTTCATCCTCGTGGCGCACGGTTGGTTCTACGTCGTCTACCTCTTCGCGTGCTTCCGCATGTGGAGCCTGATGCGCTGGCGGTTCCCGCGCTTCATCCTGCTCGCGCTCGGCGGCGTCGTGCCGCTGCTGTCGTTCTTCATGGAGGCCGTCGTCGCCCGTGAAGTCAAGACCTATCTCGCCACCAGAGAGGCCGCCGAGGCCTCCGCCCCCGCCCCGGAAGGTGTCCGTTGACCGAACAGTCCGAGACCCAGCAGCGTCCTGCGCTCGTCGTCGACTTCGGCGCGCAGTACGCGCAGCTGATCGCCCGCCGCGTCCGCGAGGCGGGTGTGTACAGCGAGATCGTGCCGCACACCGCCACGGCTGAGGAGATCGCCGCCAAGAACCCGGTCGCGATCATCCTCTCCGGAGGCCCCTCGTCGGTGTACGAGGAGGGAGCGCCGAAGCTGGACCCGGCGGTCTTCGACCTCGGGGTGCCGACCCTCGGCATCTGCTACGGCTTCCAGTACATGGCCCAGACGCTGGGCGGCGAGGTCGCGAACACCGGTCTGCGCGAGTACGGCGCCACGGATGCCGTGATCACCGGCGACGGCGGGACGCTGCTCGGCGGTCAGCCGGCCGAGCAGAACGTCTGGATGAGCCACGGCGACCAGGTCGCCAAGGCCCCCGAGGGCTTCGACGTGCTCGCGACGACGGATGCGACCAAGGTCGCGGCGTTCGCGAACGAGGAGCGCGGCTTCTACGGCGTGCAGTGGCACCCCGAGGTCAAGCACTCGGACCACGGTCAGCGCGTGCTCGAGAACTTCCTGCACAAGGGCGCGGGCCTCGCGTCCGACTGGAACAGCGGCAACGTGATCGCCGAGCAGATCGAGCGCATCCGCGAGCAGGTGGGCGACGCTCGGGTCATCTCCGCGCTCTCCGGCGGTGTCGACTCCGCCGTCTCCACGGCACTGGTGCACAAGGCCATCGGCGACCAGCTCACCGCGGTCTTCGTCGATCACGGCCTCCTCCGCAAGGGCGAGCGCGAGCAGGTCGAGAAGGATTACGTCGAGTCCACCGGCGTGCGTCTGATCACGGTCGACGCGGCAGAGACCTTCCTCGGCCACCTCCAGGGGGTGACCGACCCGGAAGAGAAGCGCAAGATCATCGGACGCGAGTTCATCCGTGCGTTCGAGAAGGTGCAGCTCGACCTGGTCGCCGAGGCCAAGGCTTCGGGCGGCGCTCCCGTGAAGTTCCTCGTGCAGGGCACGCTCTACCCCGACGTCGTCGAGTCCGGCGGTGGTGCGGGCACGGCGAACATCAAGTCGCACCACAACGTGGGCGGCCTTCCCGACGACCTCGACTTCGAGCTGATCGAGCCGCTGCGCGCCCTGTTCAAGGACGAGGTCCGCGCGATCGGTCGCGAGCTCGGCATCCCCGAGGCGATCGTCGGACGCCAGCCGTTTCCGGGGCCCGGCCTCGGTATCCGGATCATCGGTGAGGTCACCGCTGACCGTCTCGAGATTCTGCGTGAGGCCGACGCCATCGCCCGCGAGGAGCTGACCAAGGCCGGCCTCGACCAGGAGATCTGGCAGTGCCCCGTCGTGCTGCTCGCCGACGTGCGCTCGGTGGGTGTGCAGGGCGACGGCCGCACCTACGGCCACCCGATCGTGCTGCGCCCGGTGTCGAGCGAAGACGCCATGACCGCCGACTGGACGCGTCTGCCGTATGACGTGCTGTCGAAGATCTCGAACCGCATCACGAACGGCGTGCGCGACGTCAACCGCGTCGTGCTCGATGTCACGTCGAAGCCGCCGGGAACGATCGAGTGGGAGTAGGGAGCGCCATGCTCCCCGGTGCGGCGCCGGTGCTTCCCGACGCCGAGTACGTGGTGCTGTCCAGTCGGTTGATCCCGGGCATGGACGGCGGCTACACGATCGCGACGCTCACACGTGCCCGGCAGCTCGCCGAGGCCGGGGTCGCGGAGGGGGCGGGTCCGCAGCTGCTCACGTTCGACCCGGGAACGGCTGCCGATCATGCCGCGCAACGTCGGACGTTCGCGGAGCAGGGGGCGCTCGTCGACCCCTCACGCATGCGCAACCTGTTCGACGAGGCCACGGATTCCGGTGGGGGAGCGGCCGATTGGCTGCGCGCTGCCGCCGACCCCGCGGTGACCGCCGACCCCGACGTCGAGTACCGCGTGCTGACGGATGTCGACGGCCGGCCGTTCGCCGCGCTACCGATCATCCCCGGCAATCCGGACTGGCATCTGACCGAGGAACCCGTTCTCGTCCACGACGCCGCAGGCGAGGTGGTCGGGGCGCTGCACGGGTTCCGCGGGCTCTACCGGGCCTGGCTCGAGCACGTCGCGGACGCGTTCGGTGATCGTCTCATCGTCGTGATCTGCGAATCCCGGCAGCTCGGCGAGCTCATCGCCGACTGGTCCGATCCGCGTGTGCGCATCGTCCACCCGATCCACACCATGCACGTGGAGGCGCCGTACACCCCGGATGCTCCGATGAACACGCTCTGGACGCGCTGGTTCCGGCTGACCGACCGTTTCGACGCCGTCATCTGGCCGACCACCACCCAGCGCGACGATGTCGTGGCGCGTTTCGGCTCCGCGGCTTCTCATGTCGTGGTGCCGAACCCGATCGCCCCGGTGGAGCATCGGGACGACCTCCGCGAAGACGGGCTCGTCGTCGTGCTCGGTCGTCTCGCGCCAGGCAAGCGCATCGATCAGGCGATCCGGGCGTTCCTCGCCGCGGGCGTCGCCGGAACCCGGATGGAGATCTGGGGCGGCGGGCCCGAAGAGGATCGGCTGCGCGCGCTGATCGAGGAGCTCGGCGCGGGGGACCGCGTGCTGCTCGCGGGTTACACCGATTCGCCCGGCACCGTGCTCGATCGGGCGTCGATGATCGTCACGGCCACCGCCTTCGAGGGCCAGCCGTTGTCGATCGTCGAGGCACTCCTGCATGGGACCCCTGTCGTGTCATACGACGCCCGCTACGGCATCCGTGACGTGCTGGAACAGGGCGGTGGCGTCCTGGTCCCGAGCGGCGACGTCGAGGCGCTGGGCGAGGCGATCCGCGCGCTGCTGACCGACCCCGATCGGCTCGCGGCGCTGAGCGCCGAGGCCCCGTCGGTTGCTGCGGCCTGGAGCCCGCAGCGTTCGCTCGACGCCCTGACCGCGGCGATCGCCGACGTCGCCGCGCGCCCGTCCCGTCGCGTCTGACCGCGTCGCCTGACCGCGTCGCCTGACCGCGTCGCCTGACCGCTCCGGCTGACCGCTCCGGTCGCACTTTCTGTCGCCTCACGGCGGCCCGCGCGGCAGGAACTGCGACCGGAGCGTGATCTAGAGCAGCTTGAGCGCCTCGCGGCGAGAGAGCGGCGACAGCTCGTGCGACTCGACGAAGGCTCGCACCCACGCCGGGTCGGTCTTGCCGAGCTCGCGCAGCGCCCAGCCGATGGCCTTGCGGATGAAGAACTCGGTGTCGGCGAGGTTCGGTTCGATCACAGTGGCGAGCAGCTCGCGATCGGTGGCACCTCTGCGTCCGAGCTGGGAGATGATGCTCGCCCGGCGCACCCAGAAGTCGTCGTCGCGCGACCACGTCCGCAGCACCGGCGTCATCTCGGCAGGGTGCGCATCGAGCGTCTCGGTGAGCCGATGCGAGACCTCGTCGACGTGATCCCACCACGCTCCTGTGCGGATCATCTCCTCATGCACATCGAGCATGTCGAGTCGGGCTCGCACCGGACGCAGAGCCATCAGAGCACTGGCGGCGTAGCGCTCCTCGCGAAATGCCGCCTCCCGCCACAGCACGAGTGCCGTACCGCGCAACACCGCCGTGTCCGTCACCTCGCGCGCGAGCCCACGCGTCACGGCTCGCACCCCGGGAACACGTACGCCGAGGAAGGGCAGCGCCGACTTCATGTACGCCTGCTGCGCGGGTGCCAGCTCCGGATCGGCCTCATCACGGAGCGCGGATCGGATGCTCTGTACGAGGTCTGCGGCGGTCACGGGAGCGAGTCTACGACCGCCCCGAGAAGTTCTTCAGAAAGAATTCCGGGATGATGTCGATCCGAGTCGTTCCCGTTCGACGTCATTGATGAGAGGGTCGAGAGACGGCCCTTCGAACAAGGAGAACATCATGAAGTTCATGCTCATCATGCGCGCGACCGACGAGGCCGTCGAGGCCTACAAGGACATGCCCTTCGAGCAGGTCATCGAGGCCATGGGCAAGTACAACGAGTCGATGATCAAGGCCGGAGTGCTCGTCGCGGGCGAGGGCCTGACCGATGCGGCCGAGGGTTTCGTGGTCGACTTCAGCACCGAGAAGCCGCTCATCACCGACGGCCCCTACGGCGAGACGAAGGAGTTGTTCAACGGCTTCTGGATCATCGAGGTCCCCACGCGCGAAGAGGCGGCGGAGTGGGCGAGTCGCGCACCTCTCGGACGTGGGTCGTACCTCGAGGTGCGTCGCGTGACCGGCGTCGAGGACTTCCCGGCGGACAACGAGTGGATCCAGAAGGAAGAGGGCTGGCGCGAGGAAGCAGCTCAGCGCGCGGCACGGCAGTGATGGCACGGCAGTGATGGCACAGCGGTGACGGACTCTTCCCCACACAGCGAGACGGCGCGTTCCGCTCCCGATACCGGGTCTGCGGAGCGCGCCGTCGCCGCCGTGTGGCGCATCGAGTCCGCCCGCATCGTCGGAGCTCTGACGCGTATGGTCGGTGACTTCGGCCTCGCGGAGGACCTGGCTCAGGAGGCGCTGGTGGATGCGTTGCGGCAGTGGCCGGTCGACGGCGTCCCGCGCAAGGCCGGGGCCTGGCTGACCGCGGTCGCGAAACGCAAGGCCATCGATCGGTGGCGTCGACAGGAACGTCTGGACGAGCGGGTCGCCCTTCTCGCACACGACCTGGAGCAGGAGCAGCGGGAGGGGCGAGACCTGCTGTGGGATCCGGACGCCGTCGATGATGACGTGCTGCGCCTGATCTTCATCTCCTGCCACCCTGTGCTCTCGAAAGAGGCGCAGGTCGCTCTGACGCTGCGGGTGGTGGGTGGGCTTTCCAGCGAGGAGATCGCCCGCGCGTTCCTCGTGCCGACCGCCAACGTGCAGCAGCGCATCGTGCGGGCGAAGAAGACGCTCTCCGCCGCCAACGTCCCGTTCGAGGTGCCTTCCCGCGAGGAGCGTGCGCCGCGCATCGGTGCGATCCTCGGCGTGCTGTATCTGATCTTCAACGAGGCCCACGCCGCGAGCAGCGGGCCCGACTGGATGCGCCCCGAGCTGAGTGACGAGGCCATCCGTCTCGGGCGCGTGCTCGCCGCGCTGATGCCGCAGGAACCCGAGGTGCACGGCCTGCTGGCGCTGATGGAGCTGACGGCCGCGCGATTCGGGGCGCGCGTTGATCGACACGGCGACCCGGTGCTGCTTGCCGATCAGGACCGTCGGCGCTGGGATCGTGGCCGCATCTCGCGTGGACGTGCATCGCTGGCGACCGCCGATGCTCTCGGACGCGGGCGCGGTGCCTATGGGCTGCAGGCGGCGATCGCCGAGTGCCATGCCGTGGCGGCGTCTGTCGAGGAGACCGACTGGGAACGGATCGTGCTGCTCTACGAGGCGCTCGGGCGGCTCGCTCCGTCGCCGGTGGTCGAGCTCAACCGAGCGGCTGCGGTGGCGATGGCGACCGGGCCGGCGTCCGCTCTGCTCATCATCGACCAGCTGTCGAGTTCGGGCGCCTTGCACGGCTACCACCTGCTGCCCGCGACACGCGGCGAACTGTTGCGTCGGCTCGGGCGCGAGGAGGAAGCCCGGAGCGAGTTCACCGTCGCCGCCGGACTCGCCGGCAATGATCGGGAGAGATCGCTGCTGGAGCGGAAGGCACGAGGGGCACAGAAATGACCCGCCCCCTTCGGGTGCACGAGGCATCCGAAGGGGACGGGCATCAGGGTGACGCGCGTGGCGTCGACGGCGGATGCCGTCAGCTGCGCGCCTTCTGGCCGCGACCGGCGATCAGGCCGTAGATCAGGAGCACGATGATGGAACCGGCGATGGCGAGGAGCCAGGTGCCGAGGTCCCAGAACTCGGTGAGCGGACGGTTGAGGATCAGACTGCCGAGCCAGCCGCCGAGCAGCGCGCCCACGACGCCGAGGAGCAGCGTGATGAACCAGCCGCCGCCCTGCTTGCCGGGAAGGATCAGCTTGGCGATGGCTCCGGCGATGAGGCCGAGAAGAAGAAAGCCGAGAAAACTCATGGTCAGCTCCTGTGGATCGGGAGCCCCGGGGTGCCGGGGCTTCTGGTATCCAGAGTGCCGACATCGCTGCTCGCGTGCCAACCCCTTGCGCACACATGCCTGGATGTGCGAAGAGGCCCGCCTCCCCAGGGGAGTCGGGCCTCTCGACGCGGTCGGATCGGTGCGCGGTCAGTTGTTGCCGCGGACGATCGCGATGATGCGCAGGATCTCGACGTAGAGCCAGACGACCGTGACCATGATGCCGAAGGCGCCGAGCCAGCCGTACTTGCGGGGAGCACCGTTGCGGACGCCCTGCTGGATCTGATCGAAGTCGAGCACGAGCGAGTACGCCGCCATGATGACGACGAGCACGCCGATGATGACACCGAGCGGGATGCCGAAGATGTTGGCGCTCAGCAGGCCGAAGGCCTGGCCCTGGGGCAGCACTCCGGTCCACATGAGGACCAGGTTCAGCAGCGAGAAGACCAGGTAGCCGATCATCGCGATCATGAAGATCTTCGTCGCCTTCTTCGACGCGCGGATCTTGCCGCTCGCGAAGAGAGCCAGGGTCACCCCGACGACCGAGACGGTCGCGAGCGTCGCCTGGAAGACGATGCCGGGGTAGATGACCTCGAAGAACGCCGAGATGCCACCGATGAAGAGGCCCTCGAACGCGGCGTAGGCGAAGATCAGCGCGGGACGGACCTTCTTGCGCGACGTGAAGGTGATGACCATCGCGAGCACGAAGCCGCCGAGCGCGCCGACGATCCACGGCAGCATGCTGACGGGCGCGGGGTTGTACGGGTCATATCGCGGCACGTCCAGGCCGCCGAGGGTCAGCACCCAGCCGATCGCGGCGGTGACGAGCAGGATGCCGAACAGGCCGGCCGTCTTCCAGACCGTGTCCTCGACCGACATGCGGTCGGTCTCGATCGCTCCGGCCGGCGGGGCGGCGTACATGCCCTCGAGCTGTGCGTTGGCCGCAGCGTCCATCGCCCCGTGCTGGAGCGAGGCGTTCTGCGCGCCCTGGGCAGCCTGAGGTCCGCCCGGGTACGTCGCGACGTTGCGCGGGTCCTGCTGCTGGAAAGCAGGGTTGTTGAAAGCGAAGTTGCTCATTGGTGGGCCTCACTCCAAAAGGGGGGTAGTAGGTCTCTTTCCTCCACGATACTCGGGAGGGCGCATCGCCGGGGTGTTCTACGCTGAGAGCGTGCCCAGGAAATCACCCCTCGTCATCGGGCACCGCGGTGCGCCCGGCTATCGCCCGGAGCACAGCCGCTCCTCCTATGAGCTCGCTCTCGCCATGGGGGTGGATGCGGTCGAACCCGACGTCGTGGCGACCAAGGACGGCGTGCTCATCGTGCGGCACGAGAACGAGATCTCGGGCACGACCGACGTCGCGGAACATTCGGAGTTCGCCGACCGCAAGACGACGAAGCGCGTCGACGGGCAGGCGCTGACGGGATGGTTCAGCGAGGACTTCACGTGGGACGAGTTGTCGACCCTGCGCATCCGCGAGCGGCTGCCCGAGGTGCGGGCATCGAGCGCGAGCTTCGACGGCGCCCAGCAGATCCTGCGCCTGCGCGATGTGCTCGACATCGTGCGCGACGGATCGGCGGAGCATGGACGCGAGATCGGCGTGGTGCTCGAGGTCAAGCACGCCACGTACTTCGCGAGCATCGGCCTCGACCTGGCCCCCCTCATCGACCGCGAGCTGCGCGACGCCGGATGGGCCGAGGGGGAGCTGCCGCTGGTGATCGAGTGCTTCGAGTCGACCGTGCTCGGGCAGCTGCGTGAACGCGGGATCTCCGCGTCGTACATCTACCTGATCGAGGCATCGGGGCGTCCGTACGACCTCCTGGTGGCCGAGGGCAAACATGCTCTCACCTACGAGGAGACCGTCGCCCCGAAGGGACTCGACGCCCTTGTCGGACAGGTCGACGGCATCAGCGTGAGCAAGAAGATGCTGCTCGACCGGGGCAACACGATCGTCGCGGATGCGCATGCACGAGGGCTGCAGGTCTTCACGTGGACGTGTCGGCCGGAGAACGCCTTCCTCGCGGCGGAATTCCGTGGTCCGGGCGGGCGCGGCGCCTACGGCGACTACGAGGCGGAGTGGGGCGTCATCGCACGTCAGGGCGTGGACGGCGTGTTCGTCGATCATCCGGATCTGGGCGTCGCCTTCTTCCGCAGCTGATGCGGTCGCGCAGGTCCGCGGCGTCAGAGCGGTCCGAGCACGCTCTGCACGTCGCTCTCGAGCATCAGGGCGCGCAGGGGCTCGAGGATCTCGCGTTCCTCGAAACGGAAGTGGGATTCCATGATCGCGGCGATCCCGTCGAGGTGACCGCCGATCGCGGTCGCATCGTCGCCGCGCTCGGCTGCACCGCGCAGCGAGTCGAGCAGGTGGGCGAGCATCGAGTGATCCTGCATCAGCTTGTCGATGATCCCGCCGAGCTCCGGATGCTCCGCGCGCAGAGCAGGGAAGAGCTGCCGATCCTCGGCGCCGTGGTGGCCGTCGAGGGCGGCGCAGAATCCGACGCAGTAGAGCACGAGTTCCGATGCGGCATCGGGGACGTCCGTGCCGTGGTCGAGGGCGTCGCGCGTGGCGGCGAGCGCGGCGCGCAGACGCGAATGCGCCGATCGGAGCTCCTGATCCCACGCGATCAGACGGGCGGCATCCATCGGGCCAGTGTAGAGGGGCCGGTGCAGAGCGGGCCCGTGTCGGCGGATTCCCGCTCAGAGGGTGCGGTCGAAGGCGCCGCGGCGGGTGGAGACGATCTCCTTGCCCAGCGGCATGAGCGAGATCGGGACCATCTTGAAGTCGGCGATGCCCATCGGGATGCCGATGATCGTGATGCAGAGCAGGATTCCGGACACGATGTGTCCGATCGCGAGCCACCAGCCGGCCAGGATCACCCACAGCACGTTGCCGAGGAACGACCCGACACCCGCGGTGGGCTTGCTGATGACCTCGCGGCCGAACGGCCAGATCGCGTAGGCGGCGATGCGGAACGAGGCGATCGCCCAGGGGATCGTGATGATCGGGATGCACAGCAGGATGCCGGCGAGGACGTACCCGAGGAACAGGGCCCAGCCGGCGAGGATGACCCAGATGATGTTGAGGATCGTGCGCATGAGCTGATTGTGTCACCCCTCTGCGGCCGGGCCTGAGCATCCGCCCCGAGGTCCCGGAGGCGACGGACTCCGGATGCCAGACTGACCGCATGACCGGAATCGTGGTGCAAGACGTCAGCAGAGCGTTCGGGACGGTGCAGGCGGTGAGGGGCGCCACTCTCCGGGCCGAGCCCGGCCGGGTCACCGGCCTCGTGGGGCCGAACGGAGCAGGCAAGACCACTCTGCTGCTGATGCTCGCCTCCCTCCTCGCTCCCGACACCGGGACGATCAGCATCGGAGGCGTCGACCCCTCCGTCGATCCGCTCGCCGCACGACGCCTGCTCGGATGGATGCCGGACGCTCTCGGTGCGTGGCCGTCGCTCACCGCACGGGAGACCATCGTCACGACCGCCCGCCTGTACGGCATCGAGAAGCCGCAGGCCGCGGTCCGTGCGGAGCAGCTGCTCGCCCTCGTCGGGCTGACCGAACTCGCCGACTCCCCGGCCAAGGTGCTGTCGCGAGGGCAGAAGCAGAAGCTGGGCCTGGCACGCGCGTTGGTGAACGACCCGCAGGTGCTGCTCCTCGACGAACCGGCTTCCGGTCTCGATCCGGAGGCGCGGGTGCAGCTGCGGGTGCTGCTGCGCCGTTTCGCGGCGGAGGGGCGCACCGTGCTGATCTCGAGCCACATCCTCTCGGAGCTCGAAGAGGTCGTCGACGACGCGGTCTTCCTCGTCGCCGGTGCCGTCGTCGATGCCGCACCGGCGCGGAGCATGCTGCGCGCGTGGCGGGTGCGTCTCGCCGGTGCGACCGAGGATCGGATGAAGGCCGATGCCTGGCAGGTGGCCTCGAATCTCGGTATCGCCCCCGAATCCCTCTCGCAGGATCGCGGAGCGGTGCTCGTCGGATTCGAGGGAGAGGATGCCGCGGCACAGGCCCTTCGGCATCTGATCGAGGCGGGGCTCCCGGTCGTGGAGTTCGCTCCGGCGCAGAACCAGTTGGAGCACACGTTCCTGAACCTGCATCATGCGACACCACCCCAGGCATCCACAGGAACGGAGGCGGGCGCATGAGCCTCGCGAACATCGGCATCATCGCCCGACTCGAACTGACCCAACGCTTGCGCAGCGTGGGCTGGTATGTGCTGCTCGGGGTCTTCGCCCTGGTGCTGCTCGGGGTCACGGGGCTCTCGTTCGCCGTGTACTCCTGGGGCGATGCGGTCGGTGCCGGCGTCTACTCGATCGTCGTCAACATCGTGCTGCTGCTGGTCGTGCTGGTGTCGCCGACGCTCAGCGGCAACGCGATCAACGGGGATCGCGATGCCGCGACGCTCGCGGCCGTGCAGGTGACCGCCGCGTCGACCGGCGACATCATGCTCGGCAAGCTCGTCGCGGCCGTGGCGACCGGCGGTGCCTTCCTGGTGGTCGCGGTGCCGTTCCTGGCCCTGTCGTTGCTGGGTGGGGGAGCGAACCCGGCCGTGCTGCTCATCTCCCTGCTCGTGCTCGCGGCCGAGATCATCATCGTGGCCGCGATCGGAGTGGGGTTGAGTGGACTCATCGCGCGTCCGCTGTTCTCGGTCGCGACGACCTACCTGGTCGTCGCCGCGCTCGTGTTCGGAACGCTCATCGTGTTCGGACTCGGCGGCATGGCGGTGCGCAGCGAAGCGACCGTGTACTCGCGCCCGTACGACGCGAACGGCACGCCGGACTGTGATCGCTGGGAGGTGAACAGCACCCAGGATGTGCCTCGGTTCGATCTGGTGTGGTGGACGCTCGCCGCGAACCCGTTCGTCGTGCTCGCCGACGCGACCCCGACCGAGTACGCGACGGGGGGTTATCCCGTCGACATGTTCGGTCAGATCAAGTACGGATTGCGCAGCGCGCAGCTCTCGCCCTTGGAACAGCGCTGGGACGAGTGCGACCCCGGTGGCGGGTACCGCACACCCCAAGAGGTGATCGACTCGACGGTGCCGAGCTGGTTCGTCGGCCTGGGGGTGCAGATCGTCATCGCGGGTTCGCTGTTCGCGGGGGCATGGGCGCGCACGCGGACGCCGGCTCGCCGGCTGCCCCCGGGCACGCGCATCGCCTGAGGCTCTTCCCCTCGGGCACGTTCCGGTCGCACCACCCGCCGTTCCGGACGCTCTGATGCGGCGGCAAGTGCGACCGGGACGGGAACCGGGAACGGCGAAGACGTGGGCAGCGGATGGCCACCTTCCGTTCATCTGCCGTGCACTCGGCGGATCCTCTGCGGCCACGTGGGGTCGGTGGTCTGGGCGGGTACCCGACTGAGTCCCCCCTCCGGTCCGGCCCTGCACCATGGGGTCTGCCGGCCCAGCCACCCAGGAGTCTCCATGCCCCGCCTGCACCGTGCAGCGGCGGTCACGGCGGTGTGCGCCTTGAGCGCCGCCGCCCTGCTCGCCACTCCCCTCGCCGCGATCGGCGCCGACCCCGGCATCCGCCCGTCCGTGGCGACGTCGACCGCTCCGAGTCTCGTCCTGAACGAGATCGTCTACGACGACGCGGCGACCGGCCTCGCCGACCAGGTCGAGATCTACAACGCCGGGACCGAGGTGGTCGATCTCGCGGGGTGGAAGATCGCGGACGAGAAGCGCGACACCTTCGGCGCGGCCCCGGATGGCACGTCGCTCGCCCCGGGGGAGTTCCTGGTGCTGGTGAAGGACGTCGACTTCGCGTTCGGGCTCGGCAAGGGCGACGAGGTCGTGCTCTTCGACCCGGACGGCACCGAGGTCGACTCCTATGCGTATGCGAACACCGCGCCGCTGTCGGTGTGGGCGCGCTGCCCTGACGGCACGGGTGCCTGGGCGCCGGCGACGCAGGTGACGCCCGGCGCTGCGAACGATTGCACGGTTGCTCCTGTCGCCGGTTCGATCGTGATCAACGAGGTCGACTCGCAGCCGGCCGACTGGGTGGAGTTCTACAACCCCGGCACCGCTGCGCTCGACATCTCGGGCTACGAGATCCGGGACAACTCGGACGATCACCGCTGGCAGTTCCTCCCGGGAACGCAGATCGGCGCGGGACAGTTCCTCGTGGTCGAAGAGGGTACGGTCGGAGTCTCCGGAGGCGTCGAGGCTGCATTCCGCGAGCCGATCGGCATCGGCAGCGCCGACCGCATCCGCCTCTACGACACCTCGGGCGCGATGATCGACGACACGCTCCCGTGGCAGGGGCATGCGGCGATCGACGGCGACTTCGCCGCGGCCACCCTGGCGCGCTGCCCCGACGGCGTCGGCTCCTTCGTGCTCGCGCACCCGACCCCGGGCGCCACGAACTCGTGCGTCATGCCCGACGTCGTGATCAACGAGATCGAGTCGAACGGCGACACCACCGACTGGATCGAGGTCGTGAACACGGGCAGCACGGCGGTGGATCTCTCCGGCTGGACCGTGATGGACAGCGATCCCGCCGGTCATGCCGGTGAGGCGACCCCGCTGCCCGCAGGCACGATCCTGCAGCCCGGAGGCTACTTCGTCTTCGATCAGCCGGCGAACTTCGTCTTCGGGCTCGGTAACGGCGATACCGTGTCGATCCGCGACGCGAACGGCAACACGGTCGATGAGCACGTGTACGCCGCGCATGCCGCAGGGGTCCTCGCCCGCTGCGCCGACGGCACCGGCGACTTCGTCGACATCGCGGTCTCGACCAAGGGGCTGCGCAACGCCTGCGGCAACCCCGTGCGCATCAACGAGGTCGAATCCGACGGCGGCTCGCCCGACGACTGGGTGGAGCTCGTGAACCCGACGAGCACGGCGCTCGATGTGTCGGGCATCGTGGTGAAGGACGACGACGACACCCACGCGTACGCGATCCCGGCCGGAACCCTCCTCGGCGCGGGGGAGTACCTCGTGATCGAGCGGGCGCAGTTCGGCTTCGGTCTCGGTGACGGCGATGCGGTGCGGGTGTTCGACGGCGACCTGCTCGTGGACGAGACCACCTGGGGCGCGGGCCACGCCGCCACCACCTGGGGGCGTTGCCCCGACACGACCGGCGCGTTCGCTGTCACCGCAGCGCCCACGAAGGGCACCGCGAACGTGTGCCCCGGCGAGGTCGCCGTGTCGCCGTGGCCCGGCTCTGCCGAGGTGCGCGTGGTGGACGGCATCCCCACGTTCCTCGAGGACAGTTCGGGCCTCGACGTGCAGGAGACCGCCGACGGCGCCTTCCTCTGGGCTGTCGACAACGGTGAAGGCCGCATCTGGAAGCTCGATGCGCACGCCGACGGCTCGGTCGAGAAGGCGGAAGGGTGGGATGCGGGCAAGCGCGTGCGCTTCCAGAAGGACGCCGCGAATCCGGGAGCCGCGGGCCCCGACACCGAAGGCATCACGGTCGACGGAGACGGCTTCGTCTACGTGGCGTCCGAACGCGACAACAGCGCCAAGGGCGTGAACCAGAACGTGGTGCTGAAGGTCGACCCCGAGGCCTCGGACGGCGATCTCGTCGCCCAGCAGGAATGGGATCTGACCGCGTTGCTTCCTGCCGTCGGGGCGAACCTCGGCATGGAGGCCGTGCAGTGGGTGCCGGATGCCGCGCTCGCCGGAAAGCTCTTCGATGACAGGACGGGTGCGGCGTACGACCCGAGGGACTACGCCGGTCACGGTGACGGGCTGTTCTTCGTCGCGGTCGAGGACAACGGTCACGTCTACGCATTCGCCCTCGGGGCCGACGGCTCCGCGACGCTCGTGTCGGAGATCGCTCCCGGTCTCACCGGAGTCATGGCGCTCGACTACGACACCGTGCGCAACACCCTGTGGGCCGTGTGCGACGACGGCTGCCAGGGCCGCTCCGCCGAGATCACGCTGAACGGCACCGGGCAGCCGAGCCTCGTGCACTACGCCCGCCCTGCCGGGATGCCCGACATCAACAACGAGGGCTTCGCGACCGCGCCGGCCTCGCTGTCGGTCGACGGACAGCGCCCGGTGTGGTGGTTCGCCGACGGGTTCGCCTCCGAGGCGCTGCGCACGGGAACGCTGCCGGGAGTCGACGACGGCACCCCCGGCGGCGAGACCCCGCCGCTCCCGGGCACCGGCCTCGTCGACGACAATCGCCACGGTCTGACGGTGGACCCGTCGGTCGCGACCCGCGGGCAGAAGGTCACGATCACGGTCGGGGCCGGCGGCACGGGAACGGACGTGTCGGTGTGGATGTACTCCGACCCGACGCGGATCGCGTCGGGGACGCTCACGGACGCGGGCACCATCTCGGTGACCGTCCCGGCGGACGCTCCGCTCGGCGCGCACAGGATCGCGGTGTTCGACGCGAGCGGCGCGCTCCTCGGTTGGGCGGACCTCCGCGTCGCGGCGGGTAACGGGGCCGGGGCCGGGGGAGAGGCCGGGGCAGGGGTCGGTGGGCTGGCGACGACCGGTGCGGAACTCCCCGTCGCCGCCGTCGCACTGGCGCTGATGCTGCTCACCGCCGGTGCGGTGGCCGTGCGGCGCAAGCGCACGGCATGAGCCATGGGAGGGGGCGCGCGCGTGCGCTCGTGTGCGCCCTCCCATGGCCGGACGGTCACGTGCCCGCCGCTCCGCGTGGATCATCTGCAATGGAGGATGCGCGCGGGCCCCGGCACCGCTAGACATGGGGGAGGCGCGGAAGGACCGCGCGCGGAGGGCCGTCGATGAGCATCGCATTCCTGCTGACCACCCTGGTGATCGTCGCGACGCCGGGGACCGGTGCCGTCTACTCGATAGCGGCGGGCATCTCGCGAGGGCGCCGAGCCGGAGTCATCGCCGCGTTCGGCTGCACCCTCGGTGTCATCCCGCACATGATCGCCGCGATCACGGGGCTCGCAGCGATCCTGAACGCCTCCGCGATCGCGTTCGAGACCATCAAGTGGTTCGGCATCGCCTATCTGCTGTTCCTCGCCTGGCAGACCATGAGGGACAAGTCGTTGATCCAGGCCGACGAGAGCGTCGCCCCGCTGTCGTCCTGGCGTGTGATCCGCACCGCTGTCCTCATCAACGTGCTCAATCCCAAGCTCACGATCTTCTTCTTCGCCTTCCTGCCCCAGTTCGTCCCGGCCCAGACGCCGAACGGCACCTGGCAGATGGTCGGGCTCAGCCTGGTGTTCATGGCGCTCACGTTCGTGGTCTTCGCGCTGTACGGCGTCTTCGCGGCCACCATGCGCGCCCAGGTGCTGGGGCGACCGAGGGTCATGACGTGGCTGCGCCGCTCCTTCGCCGCGACGTACGTGCTCCTGGCCGGACGTCTCGCGCTGGAGACCCGGTAGCCTGCTCGGGACGCCGCGTCGTGAGCAGGCCTCCGGACGGCGCGAGGCCGTGCCGCGGTGTCGGTGCCGACGCCTAGACTCATAGGGCCATGACCGAAGCTCCTCTCATCGTCCCCTCCACCGCCGGTCCTCGCTCGTCGGGAGCCCCGGGGCAGGACGATCTCCTCGCCGGCCTCAACCCTCAGCAGCTCGAGGCCGTCACCTACCGCGGCCCGGCGCTGCTCATCGTCGCGGGCGCCGGATCGGGCAAGACGAGCGTGCTCACCCGCCGCATCGCCTCGCTGTTGCGGGCCCGAGAGGCATGGCCGAGCCAGATCCTCGCGATCACCTTCACCAACAAGGCCGCGGGCGAGATGCGCGAGCGTGTCGAAGGGCTGATCGGCGATGCCGCCCGTGGCATGTGGATCTCCACGTTCCACTCCGCGTGCGTGCGCATCCTGCGTCGCGAGGCCGAGCAGTTCGGGTACACGAAGTCGTTCACCATCTACGATTCGGGCGATTCGCGGGCTCTCCTCAAGCGCCTGGTCAAAGAGCACGAGGCCGATGCCTACGGGCTCACACCCGCGTCCGTGCAGTCGCGCATCTCGAAGCTGAAGAACGAGCTGTCCGACGCCGAGTCGTATGCGCGTCAGGCCAACATGAGCGACCCAGCCGAGCGCGTCTTCGTCGAGGTCTTCGCCGACTACCAACGGCAGCTGCAGAAGGCCAACGCCTTCGACTTCGATGACCTCATCGGGCAGACCGTGTATCTGTTCCGAGCGTTCCCGCACGTCGCCGACACCTACCGTCGTCGTTTCCGTCACATCCTGGTCGACGAGTACCAGGACACGAACCACGCGCAGTACTCGCTGATCCACGAGCTCACGCGCCCCGTGTCCGGTGCTGCCGGTGCCGCGCCGGATCCGTATGCCTCCAACGGCATGATGATCTTCGAGCCCGATCCCGCCCCCACGGCAGACGCCGGCGAACCCGGTGCCTCGCTCACCGTGGTCGGCGACTCCGATCAATCGATCTACGCGTTCCGCGGCGCGGACATCCGCAACATCAGCGAGTTCGAGCGTGACTTCCCCGGCGCCCGCGTCGTGCTGCTCGAGCAGAACTACCGCTCGACGCAGAACATCCTGTCGGCGGCGAACGCGGTGATCGGCAACAACTTCGATCGCAAGGACAAGAAGCTCTGGAGCGACAAGGGCGACGGCGATCCCATCATCGGTTTCACCGGCTACTCGCAGCACGACGAGGCGCAGTTCGTGGCTGACGAGGTCGAGGCCCTGCACCGCGCCGGCATGCCCTACTCCGAGATGGCGGTGTTCTACCGCACCAACTCGCAGTCCCGTGCGCTGGAGGAGATCTTCATCCGCTCGGCGGTGCCGTACAAGATCATGGGCGGCACCAAGTTCTACGATCGCGCCGAGATCAAGGACGCGCTCGCCTACCTCGTCGCCGTCGCGAACCCGGCCGACGAGATGTCGGTGCGCCGCATCCTGAACAAGCCCAGGCGCGGCATCGGCGACGTCACGGAGACGGCCATCGCACGGTTCGCCGAGGAGCACGGGATCAGCTTCCGCGATGCACTGTCGATGCCGGGTCAGCTCGGGGTCGGGCCGAAGATCCAGACGGCGATCGGGCAGCTCGACGCGGTGCTCGCCGAAGCCGCCGCCATCCTGACCCCCGCGAGCGGCGAGCTGCCTCCCCCCACCGCGGTGGCCGACGGCCTGAGCCTGTTGCTGGGCAAGAGCGGATACCTCGACGCCCTGCGTGCGAGCCGCGACCCTCAGGACGAGGCGCGCGTGGAGAACCTCGACGAATTCGTCGCGGTGGCTCGTGATTTCGCGCGCAACAACCCGGAGGGCACGATCGTCGATTTCCTCACCGAGGTCGCTCTGGTCTCGGATGCCGATGACCTCGACGACGAGTCGGGCTCGGTCTCGCTCATGACCATGCACACGGCGAAGGGCCTGGAGTATGACGCCGTGTTCGTCACGGGCGTCGAGGAAGATCTCATCCCGCACCGCATCTCGGCCGGCGAGCCCGGGGGACCGCAGGAGGAACGCCGTCTCTTCTACGTGGGCATCACGCGTGCGCGCAAGCGTCTGCACCTCTCTCTCGCGATGACGAGGGCGCAGTTCGGCGAGGTCACGGTGGCGATGCCCAGCCGCTTCCTGCAGGAGATCCCGGCGGGCCTGATCGACTGGCGACAGTCTCCGGGCGACGTGAACTCGCGCGGGGGGATGCAGTCGCGCGCACTGAACGCGCGTCGCCAGGGGGGCTTCGGCGGCTCGGGCTCGGGCGATCGTTTCGCGGTGAAGTCGCTGCCGGGTCGAGACTCCCTGAAGCCGCTGTCGACGGCGATGGACAAGTTCCCCAACCGGGTCACGGCCAAGATGCGCGACAACGGTGATCTCGAGCTCGCCGCCGGCGACCGCATCCGTCACGTCGACTTCGGCGAAGGGCGGGTGGATGCGGTGACGGGCGAGGGGGCCAAGCGCATCGCTCACGTGCGATTCGACTCGGCGGGGCAGAAGAAGCTCCTCATCAAGGTCGCGCCGATCGAGAAGATCTAGCCCACCGCAGGTGTTTCCGCCTCGGCGAAACACCGACCGGATTGCCGGTTAGGCTGGCTCATATGGCCCTCTTCTCCCGCCGCAAGAAGTCCGGTGACGATGTCGTCGCCCCCACCGCCGAGGCTGTCGCGAGCGATAGCGCGCCGAACGACACCACACCGAACGACACCACGCCGAACGGTGCGGGCGCGGTCGCCGGAGAGCACACGACATCAGAGAGCCCGACCGCCGAGCAGCCCGTCGAAGCGCCCTCGATCGGGATCTCGGTGCAGGCGTTCCGGGGCGTCGGTGCCGAGGCGGGCCCCGAGGTCTCCCTTCCGACGTCCGACGGCACTTCGAACTCCGACGCCTCGTCCGCCTCTGCGGCGCCCGCCGCGCCGCAGGCTTCTCCCTCTCCGCCCGTTCAGCCCGAGACGCCCCAGGAGCGGCGCCTGCCTCTGGCCTCCGTGCTGCCGCCGGAGCAGACCGAGACCGTCGCCGGCATGAAGGACAATGTCCTCCTGCGTGAGGCCCTCAGCGAGATCGAGGCGGGCGCGACCAACGACCAGCTCCTCGGCGTCATGCGTCAGGCGCTTCAGGGACACCTCTACATCCGCGTGAACGGCGATGCGCGTGCCCAGATCAGCGAAGGGAAGGCGCTCTCCGTCGCCGTCGTCCGCGACAGTGAAGACAACCAGTACATGCTGGCGTTCAGCTCGGCCGGCGCGGTACGTGATTCCGTGCAGCTCGAAGCGGACCCGTCGTCGACCTCGGCGGTCGCCCAGCCGGTCACCTCGGTGCTGCAGCAGGTCGTGTCCGGAGATTTCGCCGGCCTCATCGTCGACAACGCGTCGGCCCCGCATCGGGTGGTGTTCCCGACGGAGCTGCTGCAGAAGACGCTCGAGCAGGCCGATGTCGACATGACGGTGAAGAGCATCCTCGCCGCTCCCCGGGAACAGGATTCCGTCGTCAAGGTCGGCGAAGCCCTTGCGACCACGCGGATGTGGGTCGCGGTCAACGACGGCTCCGGCGGTGGCCCCGTCGGTATCGCCGAAGCGCAGACGACCGACGGACGTCGGTTCCTGCAGCTGTTCTCGCACCCGCTCGAGGTCATCGCGCTCGGACGCGGCGACCGTCCGCTCCCGTTCGCGCCGGAGCAGCTGGCGAAGGTCCTCACGAGCCACGCCGACATCGCCGGAGTGATCGTGGACTCGGCCGGTCCGTCGATCGTCGTCGAGCGGGCTGCGCTCACGCCGGTCCTCGTGCTCGCGGTCGACCTCGGCGACTGAACCGACCCGGACACGGACGATCCGGACTCCGCGCACTGTCCGCGTCGGCGGGGTTCCGTCTGTCCGGGCGGCGCTCTAGGGTCGGAGCATGGCCTCAGAACGCGTGACCCTGACCGTCGCCGACTCCGATGGAGAACGCGAGGTCGCGCTGTCCAGCCCGAACCGTGTGGTCTGGCCCGACCTCGGCATCACCAAGGCGGAGCTGGCCGAGTATGTGCAGCTCGTCGCGGTGCCGTTCCTGGCGGCGAACGGCAACCGCCCGGTCTCGCTCGAGCGGTTCCGTGACGGCATCGGACCCGCAGGCGGGGCGCGGGCCGAGGGCTTCTTCTCGAAGAACCCGCCCAAAGGTACCCCGGACTTCGTCGACGCGGTGACGGTGACATACAACAGCGGGCGCCAGCATCCGCAGATCGTGTTGAACCGTGCGAGCGCGATCGTGTGGGCCGTGCAGATGAACACGATCGTCTTCCACCCCTGGGCGTCGCTCGCCACTGACGCGGACAACCCCGTCGAGCTGCGCATCGACCTCGATCCGCAGCCCGGTACCGACTTCGCAGACGCGGTCACGGCCGCGCACACCCTGCGCGAGGTGCTGCGTGAGGCGGGTCTGGAGGCGTTCGCCAAGACCAGCGGCAACAGAGGATTGCACGTGTTCGCGCCGATCGAGCCGACCCACGAGTTCCTGGAGGTGCGGCACGCCGTGATCGCCGCCGGGCGTGAGCTGGAGCGACGGATGCCGGAGCAGGTCACGACGAACTGGTGGAAGGAGGAGCGGGGCGCGCGCATCTTCGTCGACTTCAACCAGGCCAACCGCGACCGCACGATGGCCGGTGCCTACAGTCCTCGCGCGCTTCCCGGAGCGACCGTGTCGACGCCGGTGGCCTGGGACGAGCTCGACGGTCTCGATCCGAAGGTGTTCACGGTGCGCAGCATCCCGAAGCGTCTGGGCGAGGTCAACGACCCGTGGGCGTCGATGCCGCACAACCCTGGCCGCATCGACACGCTGCTGGAGTGGTGGGAGCGTGACACGCAGAACGGTCTCGGCGAACTGCCTTTCCCGCCGGAGTTCCCGAAGATGCCGGGTGAGCCGCCGCGCGTGCAGCCGAGCAAGAAGGTCGCAGCGAATTGGGACGAGGACGGCACCCCGGCCGAGAAGGAGTGAGGGCTCCCGCTCAGCTCAGGACATCGGCGAGGTCGTAGCCCTCGACGGTGTCCAGCTGCTCATAGGTGCATGAGCAGGCGTCGCGATCGGGGCGCCAGCGTTCGAACTGCACGGTGTGGCGGAACCGCGCGCCTTCGAGTTGGTCGTATCGCACCTCGAGCACCCGCTCCGGGCGCAGCCGCACGAACGACACATCCTTCGATCCGCTGAATCGCGACCGCTCGCCCTCGGCGGTCACGGCGTCGCCCGACTCGTCGCGCTCGACCAGCGGGGAGAGCTCTTCGACGAGCTCCTGCCGACGGGCATCGCTCCACGCGGCCACGCCGCCGACCTGGTGGAGCTCCCCGTCGTCGCCGTACAGCCCGACCAGCAGGGAACCCACTCCCGATCCGGACTTGTGGATGCGATAGCCGAGCGCGACGACGTCGGCGGTGCGGGCGTGCTTGATCTTGAACAGAGTGCGCTTTCCCGGCGCGTAAGGCTGGTCGAGCGGCTTCGCGACGACACCGTCGAGCCCTGCCCCTTCGAACTCGGCGAGCCAGCGCACCGCGGCCTCGCGATCGCGGGTCGTGCGGGTGATGTGCAGCGGATATCCGACGCCCTCCATGAGGGTCTCGAGGCGTGCGCGCCTCGTCTCGAACGACTGCGTGAGCAGGTCGTCGACCCCGACGGCGAGCAGATCGAACGCGATGAACATGGCTGGGGTCTCGACGGCGAGCTTCGCGACGCGTGAGGCGGCGGGGTGGATGCGCTGGCTGAGGGCCTCCCAGTCCAGGCGCTGCGAGCCGTCCGGTCCGGTGGCGACGACGATCTCGCCGTCGAGCAGGCACGGTTCCGGAAGCAGCTGGGGGATCACGTCGACCAGTTCGGGGAAGTAGCGGGTCAGGGGCTTGGCGCCTCGTGACCCGATCTCCACCGTCTCCCCGTCCCAGGCGATGAGTCCACGGAAGCCGTCCCACTTCGGCTCGTACAGCAATCCGCCCGGCGTCTTCGCGGGGTCGGGCACGGCCGGCGCCGCCTTGGCGAGCATCGGCGCGGGGATGTCGTAGCGCATCCTCCCATCCTGGCCGCCGATGATCCGCGGCGGAAGGGGAGGACGATCAGCCGAAGAGGTCGGTCACGGTGGCGGGTTCTCCGGCATCCCGCAGCGCCGTGCAGGCGGCATGCCAACCGGCCATCCCGTTCACGGAGGGGCCGGGGGGTGTCGAGGCGGACGCCAGGTACACGCCACGCATCGGCGTGCGCCACGGCGAGGGGGAGAGAACCGGGCGCCGGAGTGCCTGGCGCATGTCGAAGACGCCACCGGAGATGTCACCACCGATCTCCGTGGGGTTGATCGCCTCGCGCGACGACGCCGGGACGGCGTGGTGCGCGAGGACGAGGTCGCGGAAGCCCGGAGCGAAGCGCTCGACCTGGGCGGTGATCAGCTCGGTCGGGTCGAGGTCCGAACCCGGGGGCACGTGGATGTACGCCCAGAGCACGGCCTTCCCCGCGGGGGCGCGTGAGTAGTCCAATACCGATGGCTGCACGGCGAGCACATACGGGCGCTCAACCACGCGTCCGGCGGCGACGGCGTTCTCACTCGCCCATACCTCGGCGCGGGTGCCGCCCAGATGCACGGTCGGGGCCGCTGCCACGTCGGCGTTCGTCCACGGGATCGGGCCGTCGAGCGCGAAGTCGACCTTCGCTGCTCCGGGCCCGTACCGGTACGAGCGGAGGGCCCGTGCGTAGCCGGCGGGCACGTCGGGATGCGTGAGGGCGAGTCGCGGCGAGGTGTTGAGCAGCAGCAGGTCGCCCTGATGCGGGTCGCCCCAGTCCAGGGCACCGAGATCGGAGACGGGGGTGCCCGCCTCGATCGTTCCGCCGTGCTGCTCGATGTCGGCGACCATCGCGTCGGCGATGCGCTGCGCGCCTCCGCGCGGGTACGGCCAGCCGCCTGCGTGTCCGAGCGCGGCCAGCAGCAGCCCGGCCGCCGCACCCGCGAGGGAGGGCTGCGGCGAGTTGGCGTGCGCGACCACCCCGGAGATGAGCGCCGCCGCCTCCTCCGTGCGGAAGGCGCGAGCTGCCAGGGGAGTGCCCTGGTCCAGCATCCGGATCGCGAAACGCGCGGCGGTCAACGGATCGCGGGGGATGCGGAGCAGCTGGTTGCCGGTGAAGTCGACCACGCCGTCGATGTGGCTGCTGAGCGGACGCAGACGTGAGGTCCAGGCGGATCCGTCGACTCCGAGGTCCGCCGCCGTGCGCTCGATGTCGCGCCAGGCGATCGCTGCGCGCCCGTCATCGAGCGGATGCGCGTACGAGGCGTCGGGACGGATCCACTCGATCCGCCGGTCGAGGCCGAACGCCTGGAAGAACGGGGAGGAGAGGGCGGCCGGATGCACGGCGGAGCAGAGGTCGTGCCGGAACCCCGGAAGCGTGGATTCGCGTGTGCGCACCCCGCCGCCGATGGTGTCGGCGCCCTCCAGAACTCGCACCCGATAGCCGGCGCGCGCGAGCGTCACTGCGGCAGCGAGCCCGTTCGGGCCGGAGCCGATGATCGTCGCCTGGGCCATGACGTCAGTTTGGCACGTATACGAGCGGAAAACGGTCGGCTGTACCCCTCTGGGCGTGCGATCCTGGAACTGATGAAAGAAGTACAGGGGCCGACCCCCGCAGGCACCTCCCGTCCATACCGTTCGCTCCCGGAGGCGTTGCGCGCGCACCGCATCGATCCGGCCAACCACGCGTTCATCACCGCCATCGTCGAAGCGATCGGGATCAGCTCGTTCATCGACCGCGGTCGCTACATCGAAGCGATCCGTCGAGGTGAGGGCGCCCCTCTGCACATCGGGCGCACCTACACGAACGGCTTCACCGAGGACGAGCGCCTCGTCGTCGGTTCCGCTCCGCTGCGTCTGCAGCCGAGCGAAGGCCGGGCGCCGTACTTCTACGTGAGCCACCCCAGCGAGTTCATCCCGCTCACCCCGCCGCGCGCGGCCAAGCGCACGACGACTCCTCGCGTCTCCGCCCCGCGGGCCGAGAAGGCTCCGAAGCCGGTCGAGGATCGCGACTACGGCGTGTGCGACGTGTGCTTCATGGTGAAGACGCCGTCCGGCGGCTGCGGCTGCGACTGACCGTGAGCGCCGAGGCGGGATCCGGGCTCGACCGACCGTCGATCCGGCTCGCCGACTTGACCGGACCCGACGCACTCGAGGTCGGTGCGGCTGTGCGTGCGTATCTGCTGCAGACCGAGCGGGAGAAGAGTCGGCAGGAACACGGATCCGAGCGCGATTCCGCCGTGCCGCTGCCCGACCGCTATCTCCGCGAGGTCGATGACCCGGCCGAGGCGTATGCCGCGCATCGAGTGCGGGTCGCGCAGCTCGACGAACGCATCGTCGGGGTCGTGGTGCTGTCCGTGCACGATGGTGTGGCGGAGATCAAGCGATTGTGGGCGCAGCCCGACGTGCGCGGCCGCGGGGTGGGTTCGGCGCTGTTGGACGCGGCGGTGGCCGATGCGGTCGATCTCGGTGCGTCGCAGGTGCGGCTGTCGGTGTGGGACTGGCGTGGTGGTCCTGTGCGTCTGTATGAATCGCGGGGATTCGAGCGGGTGCCCTCGTGGGACGATCGCGAACGCCTCGTGTGCATGGCGCGCGTGGTCTGAGCCGACCGCAGTCGTGGTCCTTCCCCTCACGCGGTCGGTTGTGACAGCCGGTATCGGCCGGGGGTCATCCCGACGAGCGGTGTGAACTGCTCGATGAACTGACTGGTCGTGGCCCACCCGCATGCGGAGGCCGTGTCGGTCACCGTGGCGCCGTCGGCGAGCAGGACGAGTGCCCGATGCACGCGCAGTTGCAGGCGCCACTGCCGGTACCCCATGCCGGTCTCCTGCTGGAACAGGCGGCTCAGCGTCCGCTCGGCGGTGCCGGTGCGTGCGCCGAGTTCTCCGAGCGGCACGGGCAGGGCGAGGTCATCCTCGACGATGCGTGCGGCACGGCGCAGGCGCGGATCGTGGGGCTCCGGGAGATGGAGCGGCTGCTCGGGCGCGGTCACGACTTCGTCGACGATCACGCGACGCAGGTGGTCCAGGGCTTCGTCGCTGCGAGTGCGGTCGGACGTCATCGACAGCACGGCTTCGCGCGCGAGTGGCGTCGCGACGAGCACCGCAGGGGAGGCCGGGAGCAATGCGGCGAGCTCGTCGGTCAGATGGACGATGCGCATGTCCGTGCGCCCGTGCGCGCGATGACGATGCTCGGCGCCGGCGGGCACCCAGGCCATGCGGGTCGACGGCGCGATCCAGGCACCCTCGTCGGTGAGCAGCGACAGCACTCCGGAAGCGGCATGCACCAGGTGTCCGAGCGGGTGGGCGTGGCGGGGGGAGGTCTCGGCGTGCGCGAACCGGTAGGCGCCCTCCATGGGCAGGGCCGCCAGGGAATCGAAGTCGACCAGATTCAGGTCGACCATTCGCGAGGATTGGCGGGTATTCGACATCAAAATGCAGTGTACGTGTTTCCTGACATACCGGGTGAATGCTGGACTCGATGCATGACCACGATGCAGGAACCGTTCGACACCGCGCCGACCCCGTTGACCACGCCGTCCACCCGGCGCGGCGGCATCCTCACCGGGATCTACGTGGGCACCGGCCTGCTGCTGATCGCGCTGAACCTGCGCATGGGCGTCGCTTCTGTCGGACCCGTCCTCCCCGCGATCGAGCAGGACCTGGGGATCCCTGCAGCCGCGGCAGGGCTCCTGACGACGATCCCCGTGTTCGCCTTCGGCGCCTTCGCGTTCTTGACGCCCGCGCTGACACGCTGGATCGGACTGCATCGGCTGCTCGCGCTGACGATGGTCGTGGTGGCACTCGGCATCGGCATCCGCCTGCTTCCCTCACCCGTGGCTCTCTTCGGCGGCACGGTGTTGGTGGGGGCGGGCATCGCGGTCGCGAACGTCTGCATGCCCGCCGTGATCAAGCAGGACTTCGCGCACCGTCTCGGTCTGATGATGGGGCTGTACTCCACATCGCTGTTCCTGGGTGCCGCCGCGGCGGCCGCATTCACGGTGCCGTTCATGATCGCCTTGGACGGCTCGTGGCGTGGCGCGCTGGGGGTCTGGGCGATTCCTGCCGCACTCGCCCTGGTGGTCTGGCTGCCCCGGGCGATGCGTCGGGTCGTCACCTCCCCGGCGGTGGCGGGCGTTCCCGTCGATGCGATCACGGAGCCCATCGACGAGCCGCGGATGTCGGCGCTGTTGCGGGACCCGGTCGCGTGGGCGGTCACCGCGTTCATGGGGTTGCAGAGCCTGAGCTACTACGCGGCCCTGACATGGATTCCGACGATGCTGCAGGACGGCGGGGTCTCGGTGTCGGATGCCGGGGTGCTGCTGTCGTACTCCAGTTTTCCCGGGATCGCGGCGGCGCTCCTCGTGCCGACGATGATGCGCCGCATGCGGCCGACGTGGCTCCCCGTCGTGCTCTCCGCGCTGCTCTGCGCGGCGGGGCTGATCGGCCTCCTCGTCGCGCCCGGTGGAGCCGCGCCCTGGCTCTGGATGACGCTGCTCGGTCTCGGGCAGGGGGCCGCCATCTCGCTGTCGCTGACGTACATCGTGCTCCGCGCGCCGGATGCGAGGCACACGGCGCACCTGTCGACGATGGCGCAGGGAGTCGGCTACCTGCTGGCCGGCTTCGGTCCGCTCGGCCTCGGCATCCTGCACGCCGCGGTCGGTGGGTGGGTCGTCCCGGTCCTGGCGCTCGTGCTGCTCCTCGCGGTGCAGGCGGTCGCGGGGTCGGCGGCGAGTCGAGAGCGCCACGTGAGCGCCCGACGCCGGTGAGTCGACTCCGGGGATCCGCCCTCAGGCGAACGCGCTCATCCCGGTGATGTCGCGCCCGAGCAGCAGGGCCTGAACGCTCTCGGTTCCCTCGTAGGTGTGGATGGCCTCGATGTCGGCCATGTGCTGCATCACGCCGTTCTCGAGCAGGATGCCGTTGCCGCCGAGCAGATCGCGGGCGGTCGAGGCGATGCGGCGCGCGGCACGCGTGTTGTGGAACTTCGCCAGCGAGGCCTGGGTCGGGCGCAGTTCACCGGCGGTCTCGAGGTCTGCCATCCGCCGGCAGTACAGCTGCATGGCGGTGAGGTCTTCGAGCATGTGGGTCAGACGCTCCTGGACCATCTGGAATCTGGCGAGGGGCTTTCCGAACTGCACCCGCTGGGTGGCGTAGGCGAGGGCGGCCTCGTAGCAGGCGGTCGCGTGTCCGAGCGCCGACCAGGCGACACCGGAACGGGTCGCGTACAGCACGATCGAGGCGTCCTTGAAGCTCTTGGTCCCCGGCAGCACCGCATCGAGGGGCACCCGTACGTCGTCCAGCACGATGTGTGCCTGGTGGATCGCGCGCAGCGAGGCCTTTCCGCGGATGACGCTGCCTGTGTAGCCCGGGGTCTCCTGCTCCACGAGGAAGCAGCGCACGGCGCCATGCTCTTCGGCGCCCTCGTCGTCGATGCGCGCCCAGACGAAGGTGATGCCGCCGGAGGCGCCGTTGCCGATCCACTTCTTCGTTCCGCGGAGGCTCCAGCCGTCGCCGTCGCGGCGGGCCACGGTCTCCAGCGAGACGGAGTCGGAACCGTGATCGGGCTCGGTCAGGGCGAACGATCCCAGCACCGAGCCGTCGGCGAGGCCCGTCAGCCACTTCTCCTGCTGCGCGGGGGAGCCGAACAGGGCCAGGGTGCGCAGTGCGAGTCCGCCCTGCACCGCGAGGATCGTGCCCAGGGAGCCGTCGCCGCGGGAGATCTCCATGTTCACCAGTCCTGCGGCCAGTGGCGACAGGCTCGTGAGCGACGGGTGCTGCACCCCGTCGACGACGAGGTCCATCTCGCCCATCCGACGCGCGGCATCGAGCGGATACTCCGCGCGGTCCCAGGCGTCGGCCATCTGCGGGGCGACCTCGTCGACGTAGGCCTTCGCGCGGTCCCACGCCTCCCGATCGGCGGCGGGGATGTCGGTGAAGACGGCGTAGTAGTCGCTGTCCTGACGTCCGGTGATGTCGTATGACGAGACGCGCTCGCCGGGGAAGGGGGAGGCTGCAGTGCTCATGGGACTCCTTCGTGGCACCAAGTATCGTACTCCTCGATACTCGGTTCCACGACCCGACGGCACGTCGAGCTAGTCGAGCTGTGACTGCAGCCTGCGGCTGACCTCGGCGATCGGCATGGAGCGGGGGAACACCGCGACCACCATGTCATCCGGGGCGGTGGCCGCCTCGCCCGCGACCCCGTAGCGACGGCGGACGTCGGCCAGCGCCGTCTGCAGTGTCGCCAGCGGCACCTTCTTGCGGCCACGCAGCAGCTGGCGCAGCACATGGTTGTGCACGGCCGTCACCAAGGCGGCGAAGCCGACCGCGTCCAGGGGATCCACGCCGGGGAGCGCCCCGCGCAGGTAGTCGTCGAACAGTCGCTCGTAGCGGAAGACCGTGATGATCTCGCGCTCGCGCAGCACAGGGACCTGTCGCACGATCTGATAGCGGCGCCTGGCGAGTTCCGGGTCGTGCGCGAAGTGGGCGAAGACCGACTCCGAAGCCGCGCACACCGCGCCCCACGGGTCATCGTGCCCCTCGTCGAGGAACTCCCTGAGCTGTTCCAGAAGCACCTCGTGATCCGCGAAGACCACGTCCTCCTTGCCGCCGAACTGGCGGAAGAAGGTCGAGCGGGAGACGCCGGCGGCCTTGGCGATCTGCTCCACCGACGTCTGGTCGAACCCCTGGGCGCTGAAGAGTTCGAGCGCTGCGGCGACGACGCCGGTGCGCAGTTCTGCGGATTCGTGCATGGCGAAAGCCTAGACCTCGCCGGGCGGAGACGCCGAGGCGTCGCCGTCATACTGAGGAGCGTGAGAGATGACGGGATTCCGGCCGGCTGGTTCGACACGCGGCGGCGCGGGACGCGGCGCTGGTGGGACGGCACGCGATGGACCTCGCACATCTCGGTGCGCGGGCGCGAGACGACCATGGCCGAGGACAGCGCATCGGTGCGCCGCCAGCTCCTCGTGTGCGAACTTGTGCTCGGTGCCGTCATGATCGGCGCGATCCTCATCGCCCTGTGGGGCTCGTTGCCGGTGGTCGTGGTGCGCCCCGTGATCGTCGCCACGGGCACGGCCCTGGTGGTCATGCCGTTCCTGATCACCCGACAGCTTCGACGGGTCGCCCTCCCCGCGCGTGGAGCCGGGGTGCCGACTCGACGCTGAGCGGTCGAGGCGCCGGGGCCGCAGGAGCGCTCAGTTCGGGGTAGTAGGCTGGGGGACTGGTCGATGTCTCGACATCGAGAGAATTACCAGACAGCAGCCCAGTGAAGGAACCACAGTGGATCTGTACGAGTACCAGGCACGAGACGTTTTCGAAAAGTACGGAGTGCCGGTCCTCGCCGGCATCGTCGCGGACACCCCTGAAGAGGTGAGGGCGGCTGCCGAGAAGATCGGCGGAGTGGTCGTCGTCAAGGCTCAGGTGAAGACCGGCGGCCGTGGAAAGGCGGGCGGCGTCAAGGTCGCCAAGACGCCCGACGAGGCGTACGAAGCAGCGAAGGCCATCCTCGGCCTCGACATCAAGGGCCACATCGTCAAGCGCGTCATGGTCGCGCAGGGTGCGCGCATCGCCGAGGAGTTCTACTTCTCCGTGCTGCTCGACCGCGCCAACCGCTCCTACCTGAGCCTCTGCTCGGTCGAGGGCGGCATGGAGATCGAAGAGCTCGCCGTCGAACGCCCCGAGGCGCTCGCACGCGTCGAGGTCAACCCGCTCACGGGCATCGACAAGGAGAAGGCCGTCGAGATCGCTCGCGCGGCGAACTTCCCCGAAGACCTCATCGAGAAGGTCTCCGATGTCTTCGTGAAGCTCTACGACGTGTACAAGGGCGAGGACGCGACGCTGGTCGAGGTCAACCCGCTGGTGCGCACCGAAGAGGGCGACATCATCGCGCTCGACGGCAAGGTCACGCTCGACGACAACGCCTCCGAGATCCGTCACCCCGAGCACGAAGCGCTCGAGGACAAGGACGCAGCCGACCCGCTCGAGGCCAAGGCCAAGGAGTCGGGCCTCAACTACGTGAAGCTCGACGGCGAGGTCGGGATCATCGGCAACGGCGCGGGTCTGGTCATGTCGACGCTCGACGTGGTCGCCTACGCGGGCGAGAACCACAACGGCGTGAAGCCTGCCAACTTCCTCGACATCGGCGGCGGCGCCTCGGCCGAGGTCATGGCCGCCGGCCTCGACGTCATCCTCGGCGACCCGCAGGTCAAGAGCGTGTTCGTCAACGTCTTCGGCGGCATCACGGCGTGCGATGCCGTCGCCAACGGCATCAAGGGTGCTCTCGAGACGCTGGGCGCCACGGCCTCCAAGCCGCTCGTCGTGCGCCTGGACGGCAACCGCGTCGACGAGGGTCGCGCGATCCTCGCCGAGTACGCACACCCGCTTGTGACCCTGGCCGCCACCATGGACGAGGGCGCCGACAAGGCCGCCGAGCTCGCCAACGCCTGAGACTGAAGGACGAGAAGAATGTCGATCTACCTCAACAAGGACTCCAAGGTCATCGTCCAGGGCATCACCGGCGGTGAGGGCACCAAGCACACCGCACTGATGCTCAAGGCCGGCACCCAGGTCGTCGGTGGCGTCAACGCCCGCAAGGCCGGCACCACGGTCTCGCACACCGACAAGGACGGCAACGCCGTCGAGCTGCCCGTCTTCGCCTCGGTCGCTGAGGCCATGAAGGAGACCGGCGCCGACGTGTCGATCGCTTTCGTGCCCGGTGCGTTCACCAAGGACGCGATGATCGAGGCCATCGACGCCGAGATCCCCCTGCTCGTGGTCATCACCGAGGGCGTGCCCGTCGGCGACTCGGCCGAGGCCTGGGCCTACGCGCAGAGCAAGGGCAACAAGACCCGCATCATCGGCCCGAACTGCCCCGGCATCATCACGCCGGGCGAGGCGCTCGTGGGCATCACGCCCGCGAACATCACGGGCAAGGGACCGATCGGCCTCGTGTCGAAGTCGGGCACCCTGACCTACCAGATGATGTTCGAGCTGCGCGACCTGGGCTTCTCCACCGCCATCGGCATCGGCGGCGACCCGGTCATCGGCACCACGCACATCGACGCGCTCGCGGCGTTCGAGGCCGACCCCGAGACCAAGGCGATCGTGATGATCGGTGAGATCGGTGGCGACGCCGAGGAGCGTGCCGCCGACTACATCAAGGCGAACGTCACGAAGCCGGTCGTCGGCTACGTCGCGGGTTTCACGGCTCCCGAGGGCAAGACCATGGGTCACGCCGGTGCGATCGTCTCCGGTTCGGCCGGCACCGCTCAGGCGAAGAAGGAGGCCCTCGAGGCCGCCGGCGTCAAGGTCGGCAAGACGCCGTCCGAGACGGCAGACCTGATGCGCGCGATCATCGAAGCGCTCTGATCTGAGCTACGCTTGATCTGAAGGCCCCGGACTCCACTCCGGGGCCTTCTTTCATGCCCGTTCGGTCGGTCCGGCGGCTCGGCGGCGGGCAGCGAGTATCGCTGCCCTCAGGATGTCGAGCTGTCCGGTGTTCCAGCCCAGCTCACTCAACACGTGGACGTAGATCGCGAGCAGGCTGCGCCGGTTCTCGCCGACTTCGTCGTCGAGCCCGCGATCGGTCAGATTGCTGTCAGCGAGGGCGCTGATGCGTCGACACTCTGCCGTGACGGAGGCGATATCGTCGGTGCGCCGCACTTTCCAGGAGTTGGCGGTGGCCACCGGCAGGCCGATCTCGGCCCGGGGGCGCCCGGTGATCCTCTCGTCGAACCAGACGCCCTCCACGTACGCCGTGTGACGCACGACTCCCAGCAGGCTCGGAGCGCCGGGGATCGGCGCGGACCGCGCCTCCTCTTCGGTGAGGCCTTCGAGGCTGGCCAGAATGAGCTCCCGGTACTCGAGGAGGCTCCGGTCGACGTCCCGTCTCAGGTCGAACGGGTGGTCGTCGCGGTGTCGGTGATGCACGGGATCTCCTCAGGGTCGGGACTCCACCCTCGACGCCGGTCGGCGCGCTGCGCCGTCGGCGCGCCGCATCGCACTCAGCTGGGCGGGACCACGGCATCCAGGATGCGCTCGAGTGCCACGTGCGCTTCCGACCGCGCGTCGGCGTCATCGGGGTGCGCGGCGAGCCACAGCGCGAGCTCGTTCATCGCTCCGGAGAGTGCGGCGGTGAGCGGATCCACGAGCGCGGGGGAGACGCCGGCTTCGCGTACGCCCGTGCGCAGCTCCTGCTCCGGTCCCTCCGCGTCGAGTCGGCGCCACTGCTCCCCGCCGAGCACGGCGGGACCGTCGACGAGCAGCACGCGTGACGCCGCTCCCCGGGTGATCGCGTCGAGGAACGCGTGACTGCCGTCGCGGAGAGCGGCATCCGGAGCACTGTCTTCCGTGGCGTCGCGGATCGCGTCGGCCACGGACTGCTGCTGGGCGGCCGCGACGTCGCGGAAGAGCAGCGGCTTCGACGTGTAGTGGTGGTAGACCGCACCTCGTGTGACTCCGGCAAGGCGGGCGATCTCGTCCACGGATGCGGTGGCGTACCCGTGCGCCGCGAAATGGGTCGTGGCGGTCTCGAGAATTCGTCGCGCGGTCTCGGCGGCGTCGGCCGCGGATGCTCGGGGCATGACTCTTTCCTTACGTACAGGTTGTATGTATCCTAGTCACGCAGAATACAAACACGCTGTATGTAAAGGAGAGACGAATGCGGATCACGAGCTTCTACCCGGTGCTGATGGTCGAAGACGTCGCAGCGAGCGCGCGGTTCTATCGAGAGGAGTTCGACTTCGAGGTGGTGTTCGAGGCCGACTGGTACGTGAGCCTGCGCTTCGATGGCGGTGAGCTCGCGATCCTCGACCGTTCGCACGAGACCATCCCCAAGGGATTTCGTGAGCCCGTGCGCGGGCTGCTGCTCAACGTCGAGGTGCCGGATGCCGCTGCCGAGCATGCGCGCCTGGTGGGGGAGCGGGGTCTGTCGGAACGGCTGCCGCTCCGCGACGAGGCCTTCGGTCAGCGCCACTTCATCGTCGAGGCGCCCGGTGGTGTGCTGATCGACGTGATCGAGCCGATCGAGCCGTCGCCGGAGTTCGCCGCTGCCTACGCCTGAGCCGCGCGAGGTGGCCGTCTTCGTCAGATGCATGACCTCTCAGCGGATGCATGGCCGCTCGGGGCGTGTGTTCCTGCATCCGGCCGATGCACATGCATGTGACGGCCGCGGCGGCGGGAGGTACGGAAGAGGGGCGGATCCCGCAGCACCCGCCCCTCTACCGTGACCTCCGATCGGCGTCAGATCCCGACGCCGAAGAGCGCTTCGATCGGACCTCGGGCGAAGAAGATCAGGAAGCCGGCGCCCACGACCCACAGCAGCGGGCTGATGGACTTGGCCTTCCCGGAGAACGCGTGGATGAGCACCCAGCTGACGAAGCCCGCGCCGATGCCGTTCGCGATCGAGTAGGTCAGCGGCATGACCGAGACGGTGAGGAACACCGGCAGCAGCACGCGGAAATCGCTGAAGTCGATGTAGCGGATCTGCGCCATCATCATCGCACCGACGATGATCAGCGCGGCAGCGGCGATCTCGGTCGGGACGATCGACGTCAGCGGGGTCAGGAACATCGCGATCAGGAACACGACGCCGGTGACCACGTTCGCGAGTCCGGTGCGCGCACCCTCGCCGATACCGGCGCCCGACTCGATGAAGACCGTGCTCGAAGACGAGGAGGTCGCGCCACCGGCGATCGCGCCGACACCCTCGACGACCAGCGCCGACTTGATGCGGGGGAAGTCGCCGTTGTCGTCGGCGAGGTTCGCCTCCTTCGCGAGGCCCGTCATGGTGCCCATGGCGTCGAAGAAGTTCGTGAAGAGCAGCGTGAAGACGATCATCACGATCGCGACGAGGCTGACCTTGCTCAGATCGAAGCTGAAGTCGACGGCGCCGATCAGGCTGAGGTCGGGCACACCCACGGGGGAGCCGTCGAGCGCGGGAACCGTGAGCCCCCAGCCGCCCGGGTTGACCACGTTGCCCTCGTCGTCGAAGCCGCGGGCCCCGATGTGCCAGATCGCCTCGACGATGACCGCGAGCACGGTCCCGCCGATGAGTCCGATCAGCATGCCGCCCTTGATCTTGAGGGCGACGAGGATGCCGGTGAGGAGGAGGGTGATGACGAACAGCAGGGTCGGAACGGTCGCGACCGATCCGTTCACGCCGAGGCCGACCGGAGGAGACGAGGCGCCGGTCGCCGTGACGAAGCCGGAGTTGACGAAGCCGATGAACGCGATGAAGAGGCCGATACCGACCGTGATCGCGATCTTCAGCTGGAACGGCACCGCGTCGAAGATCGCCTTCCGCAGCCCGGTGGCGGCGAGCAGCACGATGACGACACCGTTGATCATCACCAGCGCCATGGCCTCGGGCCAGGTCACCTGGCCGACGACCGAGAACGCGACGAAGGCGTTGATGCCGAGGCCGGCGGCGAAACCGAACGGGAGGCGCGTGACCAGTCCGAACAGGATCGTCATCACACCGGCGGTCAGCGCGGTGGCGGCGCCCACGGCGTTGAAGCTGAGCATGTCTCCGGCGACATCGGGCTTGCCGGAGAGGATGATCGGGTTCAGGATCACGATGTAGGCCATCGTGACGAATGTCACCAGACCCCCTCGGATCTCGGTGCCGATCGTGGATCCGCGCTTGCTGATCTCGAAGAAGCGGTCCAGGGAGTTCTTGGGTTCGGTGGATGCCGGGGCGGGCGGGGCAGTTGTCATCGGGAAACCTCCGGAGAAACGCTATCGTGTCGCCGACCCCACGCGCGCCCCCAGGGCTTCGTCGGCAACTCGTCGTAGTCTCGAAACGCTATGCAACGCCTCCTCGTCGCGCTCCTCGCCGCCTTCGACGCCGCCATCGCTGCGGCCGTCGGTCTCGTCGTGCTGCTCGCGCCGCTGACGCTGCTGTGGACGCTCGCCTTCGGGGTCACGGCCGACTGGGGCGCGCTCTGGCCGCTCACCGGCACGCTCTGGGAGTTCGGCCACGGCGTGCCCCTCGAGGTCACGATCCCGGACGAGCTGCTGGTCGCTCTCGCGATCCCCCCGCAGGCGGCCTCGTTCGCGGTCTCGATCACTCCACTGGCGTTCCTGCTCTTCACCCTGCTTTTCGCCGCCCGCTCGGGTGCCAGGGCCGCGGCAGCCGGAACGTGGCTGCTCGGCTCAGTGTCCGGGACGGTGGTGTTCGCGGCCATCTCCACCGGCGTCGCTTTGACCGCGCGACTGGATGCCGTGCAGACCCCCCTGGCCCTCGCGATCGGGCTCCCCACCGCCGTCTACCTCGTCGGTGCGGTGTGCGGGGCTGTCCGGGTCGCATGGGAAGAGGGGGATGGCGGAGTCCTCGACCGTCTGCACGACCGCATCGACGCCCGCGAGGATTGGGCGCCCGTCCCCGTCGCGATCGTGCGCGGCACGGCCTTCACCCTGGTCGGCGTGATCGGAGCGGCCGCTCTGGCCCTCGCCGTCATCACGCTGTTCCGCGGTGGCGAGGTCGTGGCGCTGTTCCAGGCTGCCCGTGTCGATGCGCTCGGCGCGACCGTGATGACGCTGGCGCAGCTCGTGTATCTCCCGACCCTGATCGTGTGGGCGGCGTCCTGGCTCGCCGGCCCCGGCTTCGCCGTCGGCGTCGGAACCGCGGTCTCGCCCGCCGGTACGCAGTTAGGAGTCGTTCCGGGCATCCCGGTGTTCGGGCTGCTGCCCGAGAACAGTTCGATGTGGATGCTGATCGTGGTGCTCGTCCCGATCGCCGCCGGTGCTTTCGCCGGCTGGGCGGTGCGTTCGCGCCTCGTCTGGGAGGGCACGCCGTTGGGGACGATGCAGCGGGCGGCGATCGCGGTGGGGATCGCCGTCGTCAGCGCAGGGGTCGCGGGCCTCGCCGCGGTGCTCGCGAACGGCTCGATGGGTCCGGGAAAGCTCGCCGATGTCGGTCCCGCGGCTCTTCCGTTCATGCTGGCCCTCGGGCTGGAGGTGCTCGTCGGCGCCGCGATCCTGCTGCTGTCACCGCGTCACCGCGATGAGCTGGCCGAGGAGCGTACGGACCGCTGGATCGCCGAGATGACCGAGTTCGACCCGAGCATCGCATCGGCGCGGACAGCGCCCGGTATCCCCTTCTCCGAGACGCCGACGTTCGACGACACGGCGCCCCTGGACGATGTCCGCGGCTTCGCCCCGCCGCGTCACGAGCGCGATTGACGTCCACCGCCCGTGAGCGGAAGCCGGGCGGAAGAGGGCTTCGCGCCCCGGTAGACTGGGCGCGTGCTCACGGTCGCCGTTCTCATCTCGGGCACCGGCTCGAATCTTCGCGCCCTCCTCGAGGCCGCTCGTCACCCCGATTTCCCCGCCAGGGTGATCGTCGTCGGTGCTGACCGTGAGGCGGACGGACTCGCCCACGCCGAGGAGTTCGGCATCCCCAGCTTCACCGTGCCCTGGCATGAGCACGAGAGCCGCGAAGCCTGGGGGGAGGAGGTCGCCCGCCAGCTCGCCGTCTGGGCCCCCGATCTCGTGGTGCTCAGCGGCCTCATGCGTCTGCTTCCTCCGTCGCTCGTCGCGCAGTACTCGCCACGCCTCATCAACACCCACCCCGCGTACCTTCCCGAGTTCCCCGGGGCACACGGCGTCCGTGACGCCCTCGCCTCCGGCGCGGCCGAGACCGGTGCCAGCGTGATCGTGGTCGACGACGGTGTCGACACCGGGCCGATCCTGGCGCAGGAACGTGTCGCGATCCTCGAGGGCGACACCGAGCACAGCCTGCACGAACGGATCAAACCCGTCGAACGTCGACTCCTCATCGACGTCGTCCGCGGGATCGCCACCGGCGCGCTCGTCCTCGACCCCTCTTCCTGACCCCCTCCACCCGACGCCCCCCGCACGAAGGAGCCCATCATGGCCGGCCCCCGCCACGACCCCACGCTCTACCGCGATCGCGACACCGTGCCGATCCGGCGCGCTCTCGTCTCGGTGAGCGACAAGACCGATCTCCTGGTCCTCGCCGAGGCTCTCGCCGACGCGGGCGTCGAGATCGTCTCGACCGGCTCGACGGCATCGACCATCCGCGATGCGGGTTTCCCCGTCACCGACGTCGCCTCCGTCACGGGGGTCGCCGAGATGCTCGACGGTCGCGTCAAGACGCTGCACCCGAAGATCCACGGCGGTCTGCTCGCCGATCTGCGCCTTGAGGATCACGAGCGCCAGCTCGCCGAACTCGACATCACCCCGTTCGAGCTCGTCGTCGTGAATCTCTACCCCTTCGTCGAGACCGTCGCCTCGGGCGCCGTCGGCGACGATGTCGTCGAGCAGATCGACATCGGCGGGCCCGCGATGGTGCGTGCCGCCGCGAAGAATCATGCCAACGTGGCGATCGTGGTCTCACCGCAGTCGTACCCCGGCATCATCTCGGCCCTCGCCGACGGCGGCACATCGGTGTCGCAGCGCCGCGAACTGGCCGCCCGCGCCTTCGCGCACACGGCGGCCTACGACACGGCGGTCGCGTCGTGGTTCGCCGAGGGGACGCTGCAGGATGACGGCGACCTCCCGACCCACCTGACGATCCAGGCCGAGCGCCTTGCCACGCTCCGCTACGGCGAGAACTCGCACCAGCGCGGCGCGATCTACACCCGTGCCGGTGGCCACGGCATCGCCCAGGCGACGCAGCTGCAGGGCAAGGAGATGTCGTACAACAACTACGTCGACGCCGACGCCGCGCTGCGTGCCGCGTACGACATGGTCAAGCCGGCGGTCGCGATCATCAAGCACGCCAATCCGTGCGGCATCGCGACCACCGCGCCGAACGCTCTCGACCCGATCGCCAGCGCCCACCTGCGCGCGCACGAGTGCGACCCGGTCTCCGCATACGGCGGGGTGATCGCGGCCAACGGCACGGTCACCCTCAAGATGGCCGAGAACCTCAAGGACATCTTCACCGAGGTCATCGTCGCGCCGTCGTTCGAGCCGGCCGCGCTGGAGGTGTTCAAGGCGAAGAAGAACCTGCGTCTGCTGCAGCTGCCCGAGGACTGGCAGCAGGAGCGCATGGATGTGCGTCTCGTCTCCGGGGGACTGCTGCTGCAGGACGCCGACCGCTTCCCCGACGACATCGTCTCCGTCGCGAAGAACTGGGAGCTCGTCTCCGGCGAGCGTCCGAGCGACGAGGAGATGGAGAACCTCATCTTCGCGTGGAAGGCGTGCCGCGCGGTGAAGTCGAACGCGATCGTGCTCGCGAAAGACAACGCCACGGTCGGCGTCGGCATGGGCCAGGTCAACCGTGTCGACTCGTGCCGGCTGGCGGTCGAGCGCGCAGGCGACCGCGCCGCCGGATCGGTCGCGTCTTCCGATGCGTTCTTCCCCTTCGCGGACGGCGCCCAGGTCCTGATCGACGCCGGAGTCACGGCGATCGTGCAGCCGGGCGGATCCGTGCGTGATGAGGAGGTCGTCGACGCGGCTCGCAAGGCCGGCGTCACGATGTTCTTCACAGGGGAGCGCCACTTCTTCCACTGAGTGCTCTCCGCGCTCGCACCTCGAGACCCACTCTCCACGTCGAGACCCGCACGCGCCGCTCCGGCGACGTGGGGGTGGACGAGGCGGGTGGGTCTCGGCGTTCCCGACTCGACAGCCGTGTCCGATTTCCGCCAGTCGGCGTCGAGGGAGCGTGACAGAGTGGAGGCATGAGCTTCCCCCTGACCGACTTCGACGAGCGCTACCGCGCGATCAGCGCGCGCGACACCCGCTTCGACGGGCAGTTCGTGACCGCCGTCCGCTCGACCGGGATCTACTGTCGTCCGAGCTGCCCCGCCCGCACGCCCAAGCCGCAGAACGTCACCTTCTATCCGACGAGCGCCGCGGCTCACGAGGCCTGGTATCGGGCGTGCAAGCGATGCCTGCCCGAGGCGGCGCCCGGTTCTCCCGCGTGGGACATCCGCGGTGACACCGCCGCGCGGGCGATGCGCCTGATCTCGGATGGCGTGGTGGAGCGCGAGGGCGTTCCCGGGCTGGCTGCGCGCCTCGGATACTCCAGCCGGCACCTCACGCGGCTGCTGACCACCGAACTCGGCGCCGGGCCGCTCGCACTGGCGCGAGCACACAGGGCGCACACCGCGCGCATGCTCCTCGTCGGCACCGACATGCCGATCTCCGATGTCGCGTTCTCCGCCGGATTCGCCAGCATCCGACAATGCAACGACACGATCCGCGAGGTCTTCGGACTCACCCCGGGCGAGCTCAGGTCCCGACGAAGGCTTCCGGCGTCCGCGGTTCCCGGCGCGATCGACCTCGTGCTGCCCTACCGCGGCCCGCTCGACGCGAGCGGCATCTTCGCCTGGATGGCGGCACGCGCCGTTCCCGGTATCGAGGAGACGACGTCGACGTCGTTCTCCCGGCATCTGCGGATGTCGGGAGGACCCGCATGGTTCGACGTGCGTCAGGACGATGCGTCTCGTCTGCACCTGCGCGCCCGGGTCGCGCGGCTGGGAGACCTGGCCCCGCTCGTGTCGATCGTGCGGCGCATCTTCGACCTCGATGCCGATCCGCAGGCGATCGACGAGGCGCTCTCCGCGCACACCGAACTCGCCCCGCTCGTCGCGCGCACCCCCGGCATCCGGGTGCCGGGTTCGGCCGATCCGCATGAGATGCTCATCCGCGCCATGGTCGGTCAGCAGATCACCGTGGTCGCCGCCCGGACCGCGCTCACAGCGCTCGCCGAGGCGTTGGGGGAGCGCACCGAGAACGGGCTGCTCTTCCCGACGATGACCGCGATCGCCGCCCACGGAGCCGAGGTGCTGCGAGGGCCGGCCGCCCGCATCCGCGCCATCACCGGCGCTGCGGCCGCTCTCGCCGACGGCTCCCTGACGCTCACGGTCGGAGACGACGGTGTCGACCAGCGCGCTGCTCTGCTCGCGATGCCGGGAATCGGACCCTGGACAGCCGACTACGTGCGCATGCGTGTGCTCGGCGATCCCGATGTGCTGCTCCCGGGAGACGTCGCGCTGCGCGCCGGCGCTGCGGCCTCCGGCCTGCCGGGCGAACCACGTGCGCTCACCGCCTGGGCCGAGCGCACCGCCCCCTGGCGGAGCTATCTCAGCGCGCACCTGTGGCGCGCAGCACCTGTGCGCCCCGTGGGTCCTCGACGCGCCTCGGCTGCGGCACGTCCCACCCCCGCGGAAGACACGACGACGAAGGAGACCTCATGACCGCCCTCATCCAGACCATCGAGACGCCGGACGGCGCGTTCACGATCCTTGCCGACGACCGGCAGCGCGTACTGTCTTCCGGATGGACCTCAGACGTCGAGGCGATCCTCGGCAGGCTGTCCGCGGCGCACCGACCGGAAGATCTCCGAGACGGTGAGACCGAGGCCGCCGAGGCAGCGCTCGCTTACTACGCCGGCGACCTCTCCGCGATCGACGATGTCGCCGTGAAGCAGACCGGAACAGTCCTCCAACTCGCCGGCTGGTCGGCGCTGCGGTCGATCGAGCCGGGCGAGCCTCTGACGTACACCGGTTTCGCGACGCGGCTCGACAATCCCCGCGCCGTGCGAGCGGCGGCATCCATCTGCGCGCGCAACGCACCGGCGCTGTTCGTCCCGTGCCACAGGGTGTTGCGCACCGACGGCACCCTCGGCGGATTCGCCTGGGGGATCGATGTCAAGGAGAGCCTGCTCGCGCGCGAGAGTCGCGCGGGTTGAGTCGCCGGCACCACGACGGGCGGTCGACATGGTGCCCGTCGACGAAGCATCCCGACCGACGCGGCCATAGGCTCGTGCCGTGACCGCCAACGATCCACTCGCCCTCCACCGCCGCGCCGTCGTCGCCGACGCACACAACGATCTGCTCTGCTCGGTGGCGAGCCGCCCCGCGGACGAGTGGTCGGACTACTTCCGCGCCCAGTGGCTTCCCCAGCTGCACGAAGGCGGTGTCGGGCTGCAGGTGCTGCCCGTGTTCATCGATGACGTGTATCGCCCGGAGGGGGCGCTGCGTCGCACCCTCCGCATGATCGAGGCCGCGCATCGGCTGGCGGAGGGCAACGCAGACACCGTCGGTCTGTGCCGGGATGGCGACGACATCGATCGGGTGATCGGCGAGGGCCGCATCGCGCTGGTGCTCGCCCTGGAGGGGATGCCCGGCATCGCCGACGACGTCGAGCTCCTCGAGACCGTGCATCGCCTCGGGGCGCGGATCGGCTCGGTGGCGCACTTCGGGCGCAGCGCGTTCGCCGACGGCAGCGGCGAAGACGCCGCAGGCAGCAGGCTGACGCGGACCGGGGTCCGAGCGCTCGCCGAGATGGAGCGCATCGGCATGATCTTCGACATCAGCCACCTCGGAGCGGGCGGGGTCGACCACGTGCTCGAGCTCGCCACGCGCCCGGTCATGGCCACGCATTCCTCGGCCCGTGCGCTGTTCGACCACCACCGCAACCTCACCGATGCCCAGATCGCCGGGGTCGCCGAGAGCGGGGGAGTCGTGTGCGTCAACTTCTTCGCTCCGTACCTGCATGAGAGCGCGTACACGATCGACACACTGATCGACCACTTCGAACGCGTGGTGTCGGTCGCCGGAATCGAACACGTCGGGATGGGGCCGGACTTCGTCCGCGAAGTGCTGGAAGACACCACGGCACCGTGCTGCGTGCAGACGACGATCGAGGGCGTGCCGGCCGATCGGTACCTGCCGGGCCTCGAGGGCCCGGCAGGTCTCCCGCTCGTGACCGAGGCGCTGATGCGTCGTGGCTGGCGGGAAGAGGAGATCCTCGCCGTCCTCGGCGGCAACCTGCAGCGGTTCCTCCGATCCGGGCTCGGAGCCGCAGCCCTCGCCTGAGGCTCCCGGCGTCCCCCTCCGCGGTCTTCGAGAGCCGCGGTCGACGAATCGGGAATGACTCTTGCTTTCAGCTGGTTCACAGCAATAGGCTGGTGGGCTGTCGCGCCAACCGGACGACATCGCCGAGCCCCTGAGGAGGACACCATGACCACGATCGCCACCGCGCGGATCGCAGCTCTCGGCTCGACCCCGGCGCGTCCGCTCTCCTAGAGCCACCCCGCCCCTTCTTCGTCGGATACCGGACTCCACGAGTCCGCTCTCGTATCCGTCCCCCTCCGCAATCGCTTTCCATACGAAACTCGTCTGAGAGACATGTCTTCCTCGCCTTCCGTGCAGAATCCCTCGCCTTCATCGACCCTTTCCACTCCGGCCGCACTGTGGCGCCTGAAGCCCTTCGTGAAGCCCGTCATCTGGCGGCTCGCCGGCGGTGCCGCCAGCGCGCTCATCGCCGCCGTCATCGCCCTGATGATCCCGATCGTGCTCGAGCAGATCATCAGCGGACCCGTTCGCTCCGGTGAGATCAGCGCCATCGTCTGGGGTGCCGTCGCCGTCTTCGCTCTCGCCCTCGGCGAGGCCCTGATGGTGTGGCTGCGACGCCAGTTCGTGCTCAACCCCTCGACCGAGGTCGAGTACAAGATGCGCACCGAGCTCTACTCGCGCCTGCAGACCCTTCCGGTGTCGTTCCACGACCGGTGGGGCTCCGGACAGTTGCTCAGCCGCATGATGCAGGACATCGGCCTCATCCGCCGCTGGCTCGCGTTCGGCCTCGTGCTGCTGGTCGTCAACATCCTCACGATCATCATCGGCTCCGTGCTGCTGTTCCGCTGGCACTGGCTGCTGGGCACGATCTTCCTGGTGACCGCGATCCCGCTGTGGATCCGCGGTTACCTGTTCGAGAAGCGCTACGGCGCGCTCACCCGTCGCAGCCAGGACCAGGCCGGCGACCTCGCCACGAGTGTCGAGGAGAGCGTGCACGGCATCCGCGTGCTCAAGGCGTTCGGTCGTGGCAAGCACGCTCTCAGCCGCTTCAGCCGCCAGGCCGAGACGCTGCGCGAGACCGAGATGAGCAAGGCCGGCGCGATCGCGTCGATCTGGTTCTGGCTCGACCTCATGCCGCAGATCGCCTTCGGTCTCAGCCTGATGTCCGGCATCTGGCTGATCTCCGTGGGGCAGATCGACGAGGCACAGCTGTTCGCCTTCTTCGCGATGGCGGTCGTGCTGCGGTGGCCCATCGAGTCGATCGGCTTCCTGTTCTCGTTCATGCTGGATGCGCGCACGGCGACCGACCGCGTGTTCGACATCTTCTCGGAGACCAACACCATCACCGACCCGGAGAACCCGGTGCACATCGAGAACCCGCGTGGGGAGCTCGCGTTCCAGAACGCGCACTTCCGCTATCAGGACGCCGGTGCCCACGAGCGGGATCTGCTCGACGGTATCGACCTGGTGCTGCGCCCGGGTGAGACCATGGCGCTGGTGGGCCTGACCGGCAGCGGCAAGACCACTCTCACCACGCTGCCCACGCGTCTGTACGACGTGACGGGCGGCAAGGTGACGCTCGACGGTGTCGATGTGCGGGATCTCCCTCTCGCCGAGCTCCGTCAGCACATCGCCATGGCGTTCGAGGACGCGACACTGTTCTCGGCGACGGTCCGTGAGAACGTGCTGCTCGGACGTGCCGAACTCGATGTGCACAGCGACGAAGGCGAGCGCGTGCTCCGCGAGGCCCTCGACGTCGCCCAGGCGTCGTTCGTCGACGCGCTGCCCGACGGCGTCGAGACGGTGATCGGTGAAGAGGGGCTCAGCCTCTCCGGCGGCCAGCGTCAGCGGCTCGCCCTCGCCCGTGCGGTCGCGGCGAAGCCGAAGGTGCTCGTGCTCGACGACCCGCTGTCGGCTCTCGATGTCGACACCGAGGCCCTCGTGGAGGAGGCCCTGCGACACGTGCTCGCCGACACCACGGCCATGATCGTGGCGCACCGGCCCTCGACCGTCGCCCTCGCCGACCGCGTAGCCCTGCTCGAGGCGGGTCGTGTGACGGCGGTGGGGACGCACTCCGAGCTGCTCAAGTCGAGCCGGCACTACCGCCACGTCATCTCGAGCCTGGAGGCCGAGGAAGCGGCGCGCACCGGCGCGATCCCCGTGATCCGCGATGAGCAGGCCGAGATCGACGAAGAGGTCCGCGAGGGCCTCGGGATGCAGGCCGCCGACGAAGACCCGATCACCGAGAAGGAGGTGCAGCGATGAGCTCCGCCGTCACCGGAACCCAGAACGAGGATCGTTCCGAGTACACCCGCGAAGAGAGCCGGGAGATCCGTCGTCGATCCCTCCGACTCCTCGGATCCCTGGTCAGCCCGTTGAAGCCGAGGATCGTCCTCGCCGCCGCGGTGCTGATCGTGTCGACCGCCCTCCAGGTCGCCGGCCCTATCCTCATCAGCATTGGCCTCGATCGCGCGCTGCCCGCGGCCATCGATCGGGCCGACTGGATGCCGACGTTCATGATCGGCGGCATCTATCTGCTGGCGGGTGCGCTCGCCGCCGTGCTGATCGCGTGGTACGTGATCATCGCGGCCAAGCTCACCCAGGCGGTGCTGCTCGATCTGCGCAAACGCATCTTCCTGCACACCCAGCGCCTGAGCCTGGAGTTCCACGAGTCGTACACGTCCGGGCGCATCATCTCGCGCCAGACGAGTGACCTCGACTCGATCAAGGAGCTCCTCGACGGCGGTCTGAACGAGCTCGTCTCCGGCGTGCTCTTCGGGCTCTTCACCTTCATCGCGCTGTGCTTCTGGGACTGGCAGTCGGGTCTCATCCTGGCGATCGGCGGCGTGCCGCTGTTCTTCCTGATGAAGTGGTTCTACTCGCGCTCGCAGTTGGTCTACCGCGAGTCGCGGGTGATCAGCGCGAAGGTGATCGTGCAGTTCGTCGAGACGATGACCGGCATCCGGGCCGTGAAGGCCTTCCGCAAGGAGCCGCGCAACGACAAGGCGTTCCAGGAGATCGCCGGTGACTATCGCGACGTCAACCGTCGCTCGATGCTGCTGTTCGGCACGTTCGAGCCCGGGCTCATGGGTGTCGCGGCCCTCGTGCTCGGAATCGTCGTGCTGTGGGGTGGTATCCGCGTCTCAGAGGGGGCGCTGACCGTCGGCGTGCTGCTGTCGGCGGTGCTGTATGTGCGCAACTTCTTCGCCCCGATGCAGGAGATCGCGATGTTCCTGAACTCCTACCAGTCGGCCACGGCCGCGCTGGAGAAGGTGTCGGGCGTGCTCGAGGAGGTGCCGACGGTTCCGGATCCCGAGAAGCCGATCGACCTCTGGGAAGCCCGCGGGCACGTGGAGTTCGACGAGGTGACGTTCGGCTACAACGGAGAGAAGACGATCCTCCCGAACTTCTCCCTCGACATCCCGGCCGGGCAGACGATCGCTCTGGTGGGCACGACCGGCGCGGGCAAGTCGACACTCGCCAAGCTCATCTCCCGGTTCTACGACCCCTCCTATGGGCGGGTCACCCTCGACGGCGTCGACCTGCGCTCGCTGCACCCGAAGGACCTCCGCCGCGCGATCGTCATGGTCACGCAGGAGGCCTACCTGTTCAGCGGGACCGTCGCCGACAACATCGCCCTCGGCAAGCCGGAGGCGACGCTCGACGAGATCAAGGCGGCGGCGCGGGCCGTGGGCGCCGACGGGTTCATCTCGTCGCTCCCCGACGGCTACGGCACCGATGTGAACAAGCGCGGCGGTCGGGTCTCGGCCGGTCAGCGTCAGCTCATCTCGTTCGCCCGGGCCTTCCTCGCCGACCCGGCGGTGCTGATCCTGGACGAGGCCACGGCGTCGCTGGACATCCCGTCGGAGCGACTGATCCAGGATGCCCTGCAGACCCTTCTCAAGGACCGCACGGCGATCATCATCGCGCACCGCCTGTCGACGGTCGCGATCGCCGACCGGGTTCTCGTGATGGAGCACGGACGCATCATCGAGGATGACACCCCTGCCGCGCTCATCGGCGGAACAGGCAAGTTCGCCCAGCTGCACGCGGCGTGGCAGGAGACGCTCGTCTGATCGCCCTCTCGACTGCTGCGACCACGCCCGCCTCATCGTCCCGGCGAGGCGATCACGGCCGCAGCAGTCGAGACCTCGGGCGAACGTCCGGGGGCGCGCATCGAGCGCGGTGCGTGGGTAGCATCGAGGTATGGACCCGTTGCTGCTCGTTGCCGAGTGGTGGTGGATCGCGCCGAGTGCGGTTGCCGCGGGGACGGTGGGGGTGATGGGAATGCGTCGTCGCAACAGCACGGTGAGCGGACGCCGCCTCGCAGTCGATGCTGCGCGTCATGATCTCAGGGAGGCGCAACTGGCCGCGGCCGAGAGGCGCACCGCCTGGAAGATCGCACGCGCCGACCTGGCTCGCGTCACCGCTGAGCGGGCGGCGCAGCGGGCGACGGCCGAACAGGTGGCCGGTGCGCGACGGATGCTGAAGGAGCGGGAGCGTGATGCGAAGGCCGCCTCGGCCGATGTCCGCGCGCGTCAGGTGCGTCTCAATGCGGCGCGGGCCGCGGTGCCCTCGGCATCGGAGCCCCGCCCCTTGGAGCGGTTGCACGCCGCTCACGATGCTGTGACGGCGCGGTGGATGCGGTACGAGACCGATCCGGCACTGCAGATCTCCTATCCGGCGATGACCGACGTCAAGAGTCCCGAGACGGCGGCCTACTTCCGTGCTGCCGGCCACGCGACGGACATGCGCCGCGCGGCGGCAGGGCGCATCACCCCGGCGGAGTTCGCCGCCTATCGCGATGCCGTCGCCGAGCTCGAGCGCGCGTTCGAAGCGGCCGAGCACGCCGCGAAGGTGCAGGCGGGGGAGGCGCCGACCACGGCAGCGTGGCAGGACGCTGCGCAGGACATGCTCAGCCGCTCCGCGGAAGCCCTCGACCGGGCGGCCGGTGCGGCTGCGGCCGCCCTCACGTCATGGACGAATCGGCGCAAGCCCGGCGGTGGCAAGCCGGACGAACGCCCCTGAGTCACGAGGGGACGCCACGACAGTGCGTCACGTGAGGAGGTCGTGAGAGCGCTCCCCCGGAACCCCGTGAAAGGGCGACGAGGTCTCGATGGGGGAGGGGATTCGAGACCCCGCCGCCCGGCCTACGTCGTGACCCGGATCTCGGCGATGACCTCGCCGTAGGCGGTCTCGCCCACAGGGGTGAAGCCGACGCGGTGGAAGAAGGTCTCCGGACCGCCCTCGCCCGCCTCGTAGATCACGTTGACGTGGTCGACGCCGCGCGCGCGGGCCTCATCGACGAGCGCCTCGACGGCGTACCGGCCGACACCGCGGCCCTGGTCGTCGGCATCGACGTTGATGCGCCACAGCACTGAACGGAAGTGCTCTTCCGGTGCCTCCGCGTCGAAGTTGGCGCTGACGAAGCCCACGACCTCGTTGCGGTCCAGGATCACCCGCTGCCAGGAGGTCTGCGGGTTGATGACGGTCGCTGCGATCCCGTACGAGACCGGAGCGAGGAACTGCTCCTGCCCGGGCTTGAGCGACAGGTTGTTCACGGCGACGATCGTCGCAGCGGAGAGTTCGACCATGCGCAGTTCGGACATGGACCCAGGCTAACCCCTCCCGGCAGGCGCGACACCTTTCCGGACAACATTTCGCTGCGCTCTGGCCGTTCGTCGATATGGGGTGGCCACCGGTCGTGGGCCGAGGCCGCAGGGCCAGACCGGCTCAGGTATCTTGGTATCGAGACAAATTTCCCCGCGAACGGAGTACCTCCCGGTGACCGACGACGCCATCATCTACACGTACACAGACGAGGCACCGGCGCTCGCCACCGCCTCGTTCCTCCCGATCATCCAGGCATTCACCGGCCAGGCCGGTATCGAGGTGGAGACGCGCGACATCTCGCTGGCAGGCCGCATCCTCGCCGCCTTCCCGCAGAAGCTCACCCCGGAGCAGCAGGTGGGCGATTCGCTCGCCGAGCTCGGCGGTCTCGCCACGCTCCCGGAGGCGAACATCATCAAGCTGCCGAACATCTCGGCGTCGATTCCGCAGCTGAAGGGGGCCATCGCCGAGCTTCAGAAGCAGGGCTACGACATCCCCGACTTCCCGGACGAGCCGTCCTCGCTCGAGGAGAAGGACGTCCGCGCTCGTTACGACCGCATCAAGGGCTCCGCCGTGAACCCGGTGCTGCGTGAGGGCAACAGCGACCGACGTGCCCCATTGGCAGTGAAGAACTACGCGAGGAAGCACCCGCACCGCAACAAGCCCTTCGCCTCGGGCTCCAAGACGCGCGTCGCGACTCTCGGTCACGACGACTTCAAGCACAACGAGCGCTCCTGGGTCGCCGCACACGACGACGTGCTGAGCTTCCGCCACACGGCGGAGGACGGAACGGTCACGGTCCTGAAGGAGGGGCTCAAGGTCCTCCCGCGCGAGATCATCGACGCGACGTTCCTCTCCGCCAAGGAGCTCGACGCGTTCCTCGCCCAGACGCTCGAAGAGGCCAAGGCCGACGACGTGCTGTACTCGGTGCACCTCAAGGCGACCATGATGAAGGTCAGCGACCCGATCATCTTCGGTCACGTCGTGAAGGCGTTCTTCGCAGACGTGTTCGCGCAGTACGGAGACAAGCTGGCCGCTGCGGGCCTCAGCGCGAACGACGGGCTCGGCTCGATCCTCTCGGGTCTCGCGAACGTGGCTGACGGCGCCGAGATCGCCGCGGCCTTCGACAAGGCCATCGCCGAGGGTCCGCGCCTGTCGTACGTGAACTCCGACAAGGGCATCACGAACCTGCACGTGCCGAGCGATGTGATCGTCGACGCGTCGATGCCGGCACTGGTGCGCAACGGCGGCAAGCTCTGGGGCAAGGAGGGCGAAGAGGCCGACACGCTCGCCGTGATCCCCGACTCCTCGTACGCGAGCGTCTATCAGGCTGTGATCGACGACGTGATCGCGAACGGTCCGCTCGACCCGGCCACGATCGGCACGGTTCCCAACGTCGGGCTGATGGCGCAGGCGGCTGAGGAATACGGCAGCCACGACAAGACGTTCGAGATCGCGGCAGACGGCATCGTCCAGGTGCTCGACAGCGAGGGCACCGTGCTCATCGAGCACACGGTCGGCAAGGGCGACATCTGGCGCGCGACGCAGACCAAGCACATCCCGGTGATGGACTGGGTCAAACTCGCGGTGACCCGTGCCCGTGCGACCGGCGACCCCGCCGTCTTCTGGCTCGACGCGAACCGTTCGCACGACGCGCAGATCATCGCCAAGGTGCACCAGGGTCTCGCGACCCTCGACACCAAGGGCCTCACGATCACCATCCTCGCGCCGGAGGAGGCCACGCGTTACACGCTCGCTCGCATGCGTCACGGGCTCGACACGATCTCGGTCACCGGCAACGTGCTGCGCGACTACCTGACCGACCTGTTCCCGATCCTCGAGGTCGGCACGAGCGCCAAGATGCTCTCGATCGTGCCGCTGCTCGCCGGCGGCGGCCTGTTCGAGACCGGTGCCGGAGGCTCGGCGCCCAAGCACGTGCAGCAGCTCGTCGAGCAGAACTACCTGCGTTGGGACTCGCTCGGTGAGTTCTTCGCGCTGGCTGCCTCGCTCGAGCACTTCGCCGACCGCACCGGCAACGAGAAGGCCCGAGTGCTCGCCGAGACGCTGGACGCCGCGACCGGGACGTTCCTCGAGGAGGACCGCTCGCCCGGTCGTGCTCTGGGCACGATCGACAACCGCGGCAGCCACTTCTACCTGAGTCTGTACTGGGCTCAGGAGCTGGCGAAGCAGACGAAGGACGCCGACCTCGCTGCGGCGTTCGCACCGATCGCCGCGACGCTCGCGCAGAACGAGGAGGCCATCGTCTCCGAGCTCAACGCCGTGCAGGGCGCGCCCGTCGAGATCGGCGGCTACTACCGTCCGGACGACGCGTTGGTCGAAGCGGTCATGCGTCCGTCCTCGACCCTGAACGGTATCGTCGACGCACTGCGCTGAGCAGTCGACGCATAAGTCGACAGAAGGGGGCGGACGCCGCGGCGTCCGCCCCCTTCTGCGTACCCGCGCGTCCGCCGCGTCGTGTCCGCGCGGAAGCCCGCGTCGTGTCCGCGCGGAATCCCGCGTCGGGCGTACGGGTGCGCGGGTGGCGCGTCCTGTCTCCGCACTCGACCTGATCGCGTGATGCCGGAGCGCGACGATGCGGTCGTCGGCAGCGGGGGACGCGTCTGTCCCTCCACGTGCGCAGAGGGACAGCGCTCGTCAGTAGTGGACGGAGACCTCGAGGCCCTTCGGGGACCAGTCGTAGACGTACTTGGCGAGGTCGATCGGCAGGTTGACGCAACCGTGGCTCATCCGCTGGCCGAAGTTGTTGTGCCAGTAGGTGCCGTGGAAGCCGATGTTCGGGGCGAACCAGGTGATCCAGGGCACGTCCTTGGTGCAGTACGGGGCACCTTCGTAGCAGCCCATGTCCTGGATGCGGGTGTGCGCGAAGACCGTGAAGTTGCCGGTGGGCGTCAGCGTTCCGGGAAGGCCGGTCGACACGGCCCACGAGTTCACGACCACGTTGTTCTCGTAGAGAACGGCGCGCTGGGAGCTCAGGTTGATGTCGATGCGGCGGAACAGGCTCACCGTCTCGAACGGGGTCTCGGTGACCGAAAGCGCGAAGGCGCCGTTGCCGGCGGCGAGCTGGTCGGCGAACTTCTCCGCGATGCCGGAGGTGTCTCCGAGCGCTCGCCCCGCGACGCCCTCCTGCTCTGCGCGCAGCACGGTGCCGGCGGAGTTGACGATGTTGGTCGCATTGACCGGCGCGCGGTCGACGAGAGCGGGAAGACCGTCGACGGTCGCCTGGATCGCCTGCGGATCGGCGTCGATGCGCAGCTGACCGTCGTCGTCCGAGACCGTGAGCCAGGTGGCGACGACGGCGGGGTCCACCGGCACGGTGCGCTCCTCGCCGACATAGAACCCGACGGTGGGGAGCATGGTGTTGAGAGCCGTGGCCGTGGCGGTGGCATCGTCGTCCGAGACGGCGGGCAGGGCCTCGGCCGCGTCGCCCGAGTACTCGAGCGTGGTACGGCCTTCGCCGACCGCCTCGGTGAAGGCGGCGTTGAGCGCGGTGAGGTCGATGCCGGTTCCGGTTTCGGCCGGGGTGATGACGAAGGTGCCGCTCGCGGCATCGAAGACGACACCCGCGTCCACGGGGTCGTCGAAGCTGGTCGGTACCGCGTCGCGCAGTGCGGTGGTCGCCTTCTCGGAGTCGAATGCGATCTCCGCCGGCACGGGCTCGCCCATCCACGCGCCGAGGTTCCACAGCGGGTGCTCGGCGAAGGCCTTGTCGGCGAGAGCGGTCGCGTCGACGGTGACGCCGAGGTCGGCGCCGGTCAGGACAGTGCCGTCTCCGTCTCCCGTGAGAGTGATCTCGGTCTCGGCCAGGTGGGAGCCGATGGCGTCGGCTGCGGCTCCAGGTGTCATCCATCCGACGGGAATTCCCGCGACCGTGGTGCCCGGTGCGATGAGGATCATGGATGCGGCGCCGGCGCCGAGTGCGACGACCCCCAGGCCCAGTCCGATCCAGAGGCCGAGGCGGCGCTTCTTGGGAGACGGCTCGATGGGTGCCCAGGCCAGGGGCTGGTCGCCTGTGGTCGGTGGAACGGTCTCGGTGGGAGCGTCCGTGGGAGTGAGCACTGCAGTGGGCGCGGAGTCGTCTCCACGCGCCTCGGCTGCTGCGCCCGGCGCAGAAATCAGATCGGTCACGAACTTCACCCCCCGGTTCTCAAACGTGTCCTGACGTCCAATGGTACGGGATGGGAGGTAACGGGGAGGCAACGGTCCGTGATAGCGTTCCTCCCCGCTTCGCCCCGGTCAGTCGACGATGGCGATGCCGTCGATCTCGACCAGCATCTCCTCGCGCGGCAGGCCGGTGAAGACGGTGGTGCGCGAGGGCAGCACCCCGTTCGTGGTGTGCGCGGTCACGAACTCCCCGTATGCGTCGTTCATGATCGGGAAGTCCTCGCGCTTGGTCAGGTAGACGCGCAGCATCACGACATCGTCGAACGTCGCGCCGGAGGCTTCGACGATCGCCTTCACGTTCTCGAGCGTGCGGGTGGTCTGGGCGGCCACGTCGCCGGGGAACAGGTATTCGTTCGTCGTCGGATCGACGGGCCCCTGACCGGACACCTGCACGAACGGGCCCTTGCGGATCCCCTGCGAGAACGTGTGGGCGGGGGCGGGGGCGGCATCGGTGGAAACGCGGATCTTCTCGGTCATGCCGTCAAGCCTAGTAGCATTGTTAGATGCCTCTACAAATTCCGGATCCCGTTATCGGCGCCTGGACGAAGGGCTTCCCGGCGCATGCTGCGGGACTGCGTCTCGCCGAGGTGGCCGAGGCCGGCCTGCACCTCTCCGATCTGGTCACCCCGGTCCTGACGGTGCATGAGGGTGCCCTCGCGCACAACGAGGAGACCGTCTTCACCTGGGCGAAAGACCGTGGCGTGCTGCTCGCTCCACACGGCAAGACCACCATGGCGCCGGCCCTGTGGCAGCGGCTGCTCGACGCGGGCGCGTGGGGGATCTCGGTCGCGACGCCCTGGCAGGCCGAAGTGGCCGTGGATGCCGGCGTCTCGACCGTGCTCATCGCGAACGCCGTCACCGATCCCGCGGCGGTGCGCCGACTGGGATCCCTGCTCGGTGCGGACGACGGGCTGCGTGTGCTGTGCTGGGCCGACTCCCTCGACGGCGTCATGATCCTCGCGAACGGCATGCGCGATGCGTCGCGTCCGCTGGACGTGCTGGTCGAGCTGGGCGGCGCACACGGTCGAACCGGCGCGCGCACGGTGGCGGAGGGGGAGCGCATCGCGCAGGCCATCGCCGCCGCCCCGGGACTGCGCCTCGCGGGCGTCACCGGATACGAGGGGCCGTTCGGGCCGGACCGCAGCGATACCTCCGTGGCCGCGGTCGACGCCTACCTGGAGACGCTCATCGAGCTGCACACGCGGCTGGAGTACCCGGACGACGTGCGCCCTGTGCTGAGCGCCGGCGGCAGTTCCTTCCCCGACCGGGCGGCGGCGGTGCTCGGGACGGTGGGCGCCGAGGCGGATGTCGTGCTGCGCTCCGGCGCCTTCCAGATCCACGACGACGGCTTCTACTCCCGCATGTCGCCCTTCGGGCCGCTCACCGGGACCGCACCGCTGCGTTCTGCGATGCACGCCTGGTCGCGCGTGGTGTCGCAGCCCGAGGACGGCCTCGCGCTGCTCGACGCCGGTCGTCGAGACGTGCCCTTCGATCTCGACCTGCCCGTTCCCCAGAGCGTCGCGGGTGCGATCACCGCGCTGAACGACCAGCACGCGTTCCTGAGCCTCGCGGATGACGCGAGGGTCGCCGTCGGCGATGTCGTGCGGCTGGGACTCTCACATCCCTGCACGGCGTTCGACAAATGGCGGGTGGTCGCGGTGATCGACGATCCGGACGCCGCCGACCCTCGGGTGATCGGAGCGGTGGCGACATGCTTCTGAGCGCGGAGAAGGCGGCCGCCGGCCTGGTCCGGGTCTATCGCGGAGCCACCGTCATCGACGGGACGGGCGCGCCGAGGTATGTCGCCGACGTCGCCGTGGAGGGGAAGAGGGTGGTGGCGATCATCCCCGAAGGGGCATCGGAGCCGGTGCTCGCGCTTCCCGACGGGGCTGTGGAGGTCGGAGCCGACGGCCTCGTGCTGGCCCCCGGATTCATCGACATGCATGCGCACAGCGAACTCGCCGTGTTGAGCGGTGCCGCGCACGACGCGAAGATCCGCCAGGGCGTCACGACCGAGGTGCTCGGTCAGGACGGGCTCGGGTACGCGCCCCTCGACGATGCGGCGGCCGCGGTCATCCCCGCGCAGATCGCCGGATGGAACGGCATGCCCGCCGAGGTGCCATGGCGGACGATGGACGATCTGCTCGCGGCGATCGACGCCGCAGCGGTCGCGAACGCCGCTGTCCTCGTACCGCAGGGGAACCTGCGGATGATGGTCGTCGGTCATGAGAACCGTCCGGCGACGTCGGCCGAGGTGTCCGCCATGGCCGACCTCCTGGGCGAAGCGCTGGATGCGGGAGCGTTCGGGATGTCGAGCGGACTCACCTACACGCCGGGGATGTACGCCGACACCGCCGAGCTCGAGGCGCTGTGCCGCGTCGTCGCCGAACGCGGCGGCTACTGGGCGCCGCACACCCGCAGCTACGGGGGAGGGGCGCTCGAGGCGTACCGCGAAGCGCTCGACATCGGCCGTCGCACGGGATGCCCCGTGCATCTGACCCATGCCACCATGAACTTCGCTCCGAACCGGGGGCGCGCGCGTGACCTGCTGACTCTGGTCGACGAGGCGATCGCGGACGGCGTGGACGTCACGCTCGACACGTATCCCTATCTTCCCGGCGCCACCACCCTCTCCGCACTGCTGCCCAGCAGGCTCGCAGCCACCGGCGATCTGCTCGGTGCCATCGCCGGGCTCGACAGTGCCGGCCGAGAGGCCGTGCGCGTGGAGCTCGAGGAGGTCGGCTGCGACGGCTTCCACGGTGAGAAGGCCGATTGGACGCAGATCCAGATCTCCGGCACCGCCGATCCGGCCCTGGCCGATCTCGTCGGACGCACCATCGCCGAGATCTCCACCACGACCGGCCGCCGCGCCGTCGATGTGGTGCTCGACACGATCCTCGACGATGCCGGGGCCACCGGGATCCTGATGCACATCGGCGACGAGGAGAACGTCCGCGCGATCATGCGGCATCCGCGGCACGCGGGCGGAAGCGACGGGATCCTGATCGGCGCCCGGCCGCACCCGCGCGGGCGCGGCACATTCCCGCGATACCTCGGGCACTACGTGCGCGAACTCGGCATCCTCACCTGGGAGGAAGCCGTCCGTCACCTCTCCGGAACTCCGGCCAGGCGTCTGGGGCTCGATCGCGGCGATGCACCCCGTGGCATCGTCACGCAGGGTGCGACCGCGGATCTGGTGCTGTTCGATCCGGAGACCATCGCGGCGGGAGCGACCTTCGAGGCGCCTTTCGCCGCCCCGCAGGGCATCGTCGAGGTACTGGTCGACGGCGTACCGGTGGTGTCGGCCGGTGACGTCACCGGACTCACTCCCGGCCGCGCGCTGCGGATGCCGCCGCCGCCGCACCGTGCAACGGTGCCGCGCGTCGATGCGCGTATCGATCCGGCCGCCCCGGGATTCCTGTGGACGGAACGGACGCCGATCCGCACCGCTTCCGGTATCACCGCTTCCGGTACCACCGCTTCTGATCTCACCGCTTCTGATCTCACCGCCGCTGACCTCCGCGCATCCGTGGCGCGCCTGGGCGGCGACGGAGACGACGGCGAACTCTCGCCGATCCGTCTGGTGATCGACGAGTCCCTCGGCGCGGATGCCGTCGTCGCCGGCCGCATCGGCGACGAGGCCTTCCGGGTGACCGTGAGCGCTTCCGGGATCGAGGTCAGGGGCGCGAGTCCCGCGGGGGTGTTCCGGGGCGCGACCACACTGCGACAGCTCCGGGACCCGGATGCCACGACGGCGCTGATCCCCGCGGGGGTCTGGCAAGGGGCGCCCGCGTACAGCTGGCGCGGAGCCATGCTCGACGTCGCCCGGCACTTCCGGAGCGTCGAGGAGGTCCGCCGGTTCATCGACCTTCTCGCCGACCATCACCTGAATGTCCTGCATCTGCACCTCACCGACGACCAGGGTTGGCGTTTCGAGGTGCCCGGCTTCCCCCGGCTCACCGAGGTGGGCGGGCGGCGGGAGGCGACACAGCTGGGACACGGTCCGTCGTCGACCGTCGTCCCCGGTGTGCACGAGGGGTTCTATACGACGGCGGAACTGCACGATCTGGTCGCTTACGCTCGCGAGCGATTCGTGACCCTCGTGCCGGAGGTGGAACTGCCGGGGCACATCCAGGCGGGCCTCGCCGCGTACCCCGAGCTCGGCAACCTCGACGTCGGGGAGCCGGCGCCCTCCGCCTGGGAGCGCTTCGGGGTGAACCCGCGCACCCTGGCGCCCACGGATGCCGCTCTGGCCTTCGGACGTGCGGCGATCGATGCGCTGTGCGATGCCTTCGATTCGGAGTGGATCGGGATCGGCGGCGACGAGGTGCCGGTCACCGAGTGGGCGCAGAGCGCAGCGGCCGGCGCGCGGATGCGTGAGCTCGGCCTCGCCACGCCGCATGACGTGCAGCCGTGGTTCACCGCGCACTTCGTGGCGCACGTGCGTTCCCGGGGGCGCACCGCGCTTGCCTGGGACGAGGTTCTCGAAGGGGATGTCCCCGAGGGGGTGCGCATCCTCGCCTGGCGCGGCCCGGCGGCGATGCGCGAGGCGCTGCGTCTCGGTATCGAGGTCGTGGCGTGCCCCGACCTCGAGGTCTATCTCGACTACCCGCAGTCGGAGTCCGAGGAGGAGCCGATCAGGGTCGGTCCGCCGCTCACGATCGAGCGCGCCTACACGCTGCGCGTCGTGGATGGCGCAGTGGGGGGACAGGCGAACGTGTGGAGCGAGCATCTGCCGACAGCGGATCGCGTCGACTTCGCGGTGTTCCCGCGTCTCTCGGCGATCGCCGAGAGGCTCTGGGAAGGAGGCGACGCCGCACCGTATGCCGGCTTCGGACGCCGCCTGCCGACCCATCTGCGCCGGCTCGCCGCCGCCGGGGTGCGGTATCGTCCCCTTGACGGTCCGCAACCCGCTCAGCGCCGTCCCGGCGTGCCGGGGAAGCCGCTCACGATCGAGGCGCGGGAGCAGATCGTCGCGGGCCTGGTGGAGCGTCTCCTCGAGCGCTCGAACACGGTCGCCGAAGACGATCGAAAGTAATGTAACGTTTCGGTAACCCTGCTCGCACGTCCGCGGGTAGAGGTTGCGCAAATTTTGTTCGTAAGGTCTACTAACAAACATGTCCGTTTCGGATGAACAGCGTTCCGCATCGCCGTCAGAGTACGTCGGTGCGAATGCGCACGCCTTCGGCCCAGGGCGCCACCTGCGCTCACGATCCAAGGTGCTGCCCGAGCACGCACGAGGGCACAACCGCGCCCTCGTGCTGCAGACGCTCTACCACGCCGGCGCGATGAGTCGTGCCGACCTCTCCCGGGAGACCGGACTCACCCGGGTCACCATCTCCGACCTGGTCGCAGAGTTCATCGCCGACGGCATCGTGATCGAGATGGGCGTCCGTGAGGCCGTCGGCCCCGGCAAGCCGCCGATCCTCATCGACATCGACCGCTTCGGGCATCAGATCGTCGGTCTCGACCTCTCCGGACCGGACGCCTTCACCGGTGCGGTGCTGAGTCTCGACGGAGATGTGCTCGAGCGGCGCGAGGTGGCCCGCCCCGCATCGCCCGACGGCGAGGCGGCCTATGCGGCACTGCGTGAGCTGGCGGACGCCCTCGTCGCCGCATCGACCCAGCCTCTGCTGGGTGTGGGAATCGGCACGCCCGGTGTGGTGCGTCCCGATGGCCTCGTCCTCAGCTCGCCCAACCTCGGCTGGACGAACTTCCCGCTCGAGGCGAAGCTCGGCGTCGACCTCGACCTTCCCGTCCTCGCCCGAAACGACGCCAACGCAGCGGTGCTCGCGGAGTACACCTTCGGTGACGCCAAGGCCGACTTCATGCTGATCAAGATCGGCAAGGGCGTCGGCGCCGGTCTCATCACCGGCAGCCAGCCTCTGCTCGGCAGCCGCTTCGCCGCAGGGGAGATCGGTCACGTCGTGGTCGGAACCGACGGCGGACCGCGCTGCGCGTGCGGCAAGGACGGCTGTCTCGAAGCGTGGCTCAGCGTGAGCCGCCTCGGCGCGGCGATCGCTGTGGACCCCGATGCGCGAGACGAGATCCTCCGTGATGCCGGAACGCGGATGGCCATCGCGGTCGCCCCGATCGTCGCGGCGCTCGATCTCTCCGAGGTCGTGCTCTCCGGACCGGCCGAGCTGCTCGACGGCATCCTGATCGACGCCGCCATCGAGACGCTGCACGCGCGGACCCTCGAGGGCGTCTTCGAGGATGTCGTGGTGCGGCTGACGCACCAGGAGGACATCGTCCTGCGAGGAGCCGCCGTCATGGTGCTCTCCGGACAGCTGGGAGTGTCGTGATCGTCGACGCCACCATCACCGTCACGGCAGGGAGCAGCATCCGATGATGGGTGCCGGCAGTGCCGACCGCTCCGGTCGGCCCATTCGAGTGGGCCTGGACGTCGGCGGTACGAAGATCGACGCGGTCGCCGTCGATCCGTCCGGAGACATCCGGGGGAGACTGCGCCGACCGACCGGCTGGGGTGACGACGCCGTCGTCGAGAGCATCGTCGCGGCGGTCACCGCCCTCGCCGTCGAGAGCGGATTCGCCCTCGACGACGTCGGATCCGTGGGGATCGGGATCCCCGGACTCGTCGACGCCGAGGCCGGCCGCGTGGATCACGCCGTCAACCTCGGGGTGGAGTCCCTGGACCTCGCTGCCACGGCCGAGCGTGCACTCGGTGTCCCCTTCCGGGTGGAGAACGACGTGAAGGCCGCGGCGCTCGGAGCCGCGGTGCTGAGCGGAGTCGCCGGGTCCATGGCCTACCTGAACCTCGGAACGGGCGTCGCCGCCGGAATCGTGATCGACGGGCGCATCTGGCGCGGCGCGCGGGGAACGGCCGGCGAGGTCGGTCACCTCTCGGTCGATCCGCGTGGACGACTGTGCGGCTGCGGACAGCACGGCTGCGTCGAGACCTTCTGCGGTGGGGGCGCGCTGGCCAAGGCGTGGGGTCGCCCCGGTGCGCTGCCGATCCGGGACATCTTCGACGCGGCGGACGCCGGCGATCCGCTGGCACTCTCCCTTCGCGACGACCTCTACCACGGAGCCGCAGCCGCCGTGCGGGTTCTCGTGCTCTCCGCCGACGTCGAGACGGTGGTCATCGGGGGAGGACTCACCGCTCTCGGAGACCGGCTCGAGAACGGCATCCGCGCCGCCCTGCACGCGGGCGCCGAGGCGTCACCGTTCATGCGGTCGCTCCGCCTGGATGAGAGAATCGAACTGCTCCCCGCGGGTTCTCCCGCCGCCGCATTCGGCGCCGCACTCGTCGGCGCTTCCATCACCGAGAAGGAGATCGTTCCCCATGGCTGAGGTCGTCATCGTCGAGAATGCCGAGGCTGCCGGTGCGTTGGTCGCCACCGAGATCGTGGAGCTGATCGCGCGTCGTGCGGATGCGGTCCTCGGCCTCGCCACCGGATCGACACCGCTGCCGGTGTACCAGGCGCTGCGCACGCAGCTCGCGGGTCACGACGTCTCGCAGGTGCGCGGCTTCGCCCTCGACGAGTACGTCGGGATCGACCCCGCGCACCCGGAGAGCTACCGCTCCGTCATCACCCGTGAGGTCGTCGAGCCGCTCGGCCTCGACCCGCAGCGCATCCATGTCCCCAACGGTGCGCAGGCGACGATCCAGCACGCGGGCGATGACTACGAGGCGGCCATCGATGCCGCCGGGGGCGTCGACCTGCAGATCCTCGGCATCGGCACGGACGGACACATCGGCTTCAACGAGCCCGGATCGTCGTTCGCGTCCCGCACTCGCGTGAAGACGCTCACGGAGCAGACGCGCGAAGACAACGCCCGCTTCTTCGACTCGATCGACGACGTTCCCATGCACTGCATCACGCAGGGGCTCGGAACGATCCTGAGGGCGCGTCACCTCGTGCTGCTCGCCTTCGGTGAGGGCAAGGCCGAGGCCGTCGCCGGAGCGGTCGAGGGACCGCTCACGGCTCTCCTGCCCGGTTCCGCGATCCAGCTGCACCCGCACGCCACGATCGTGGTCGACGAAGCCGCGGCGTCGCGCCTCGCACTCGCCGACTACTACCGCTACACGTTCGCCAACAAGCCCGCCTGGCAGGGCATCTGAGGCCTGCCCTAGCGCCGCGCCGGCGCGCTCAGCTCGCCGGCGCTGGCCAGGCGATCGGGAGCAGGTGCTCGACGCTCAGCGGCGCCAGCGGAAGCGTGGCGACGTCGGCCGGGGTGATCCACCGCAGCTCGGCGAGCTCTGCCTGAACACTCACCGCCCCGGGGTCGACGGAGGTCGCGAAAGCCTCTGCGACGACCCGGTGCCCCGGTTCGTTCGCTGCCGCGGAGACGAACGTGCCGAGAGGCTCGAGGTCGGCTTCGTCGAGGACCAGCCCGAGTTCCTCGTCGAGCTCGCGGATCAGCGTCTGCGCGGCGGACTCGCCAGCCTCGGGCTTGCCGCCCGGCTGCATGAACATGGTCGTGCCCTGCTTGCGGACGACCAGCACGCGTCCGGACTCATCGACGATCACCGCCGCGCTCACATGGATGTCAGGCATCGGAGGCGAACACCTTTCCGGGGTTGAGGATGCCGAGCGGATCGAACACGGCGGCGATCTGACGTTGGAGCTGCCATTGGTCGTCACCCAACTCCTCGGCGAGCCAGCGCCGTTTCAGGACTCCGATGCCGTGCTCGCCTGTCAGGGTGCCGCCGAGACGGATGGCGGCGCGGAAGAGCTCGTCTGCTGCCGCCCACACGTGCGGCGGCGTCTCCGTCCCCTCGAAGATGAAGTTCGGGTGCAGGTTGCCGTCGCCGGCATGGGCGACCGTCGGGATCACGATGCCGTACTCGCGCTCGATGCGCGCGATCGCGTCGAACATCGCCGGCATGGCGCTGCGCGGTACCGAGACGTCTTCGATCAGCGTCGTGCCCAGCGATGCCATCGCTGCGTGCATAGACCGTCGGACGGCGAGGAGGCGCTCGCCCTCGTCGCGGTCATGGGAGACGATCACCGCCCCCTCGTGATCGCGCAGGATCGCGGCGATCGTGTCCGCTTCGGCGGCAGCCGCCGGGCCGTCCGTCTGGATGGTCAGCTGGGCCGCGCCCTCCGGGGGAACAGCGAGCGCGAGGAGAGCATGCACGGCGGAGAGGCTCGCGGCGTCCATCAGCTCCATGATCGCCGGCTGGACGCCGGCAGCGGTGACGGCAGCGGAGGCGGCGGCCGCGGTGCGTACGCCGGGGAAGGTCGCTGTGACGGTGCAGATCTCGCCGGGGACGAGACGGCGCAGCTTCAGGGTGGCCCCGACGACGACTCCGAGCGTTCCTTCCGAGCCGACCATCAGTGCGGTGAGATCCAGTCCAGTGACGCCTTTGACGCTGCGGTGCCCGAGGTGCATCAGCCGCCCGTCCGCGAGCACCACGTCGACCCCGAGTACCGCGTCGCGCACGACGCCGTACTTGGCGCAGAGCAGACCGCCGGCGCCCGTGGCGATGTTGCCGCCGACGGTCGAGATGTCGCGACTGGCGGGGTCGGGCGCCCACCACAGCCCGTGCTCGGAGAGTGCGGCGTTGAGGTCGGCGTTCAGGATTCCGGGCTCGACCACGGCGAGCAGATCATCGGGACGGATCTCGTTGATCGCTGTCATCCGGCGCAGCGACAGCACGATCTCGCCGGTTCCTGCGTTCGCGGCGCCCGCCAGCCCGGTTCCGGCGCCGCGGATCACGACCGGAGTGCGGGTGGCGGTGGCGATGCGCATGGTCTGCTGCACATGCTCGATCCGCTCCGCGTGGACGACGGCGAGTGGACGGCCCACTGCGGCATGACCGGAGCGGTCGGCCCTGGCCTGTTCGAGCGAGGCATCGTCGGTGTCGACGAGCGCTCCGAGGGATTCCTGCAGGAGGGAGAGGGCGCTCATGATGGCGTGCTCACGACGGTGTGCTCACGAGAGAAGCCTTAAGACAGCGCGCGTCGGCCGCTGAGCACACCGGCGGCCACCGCGACGAGGGCGAAGGCCGTGCCGATGAGCGCCTGGCCCATCGACCACCAGGCGATGGTGACTCCGACGTAGATCAGCAACTCGACGGCGGCGCGGAGGAAAGGGTGCACGCGCAGGACCGGACGCGGCGACAGGAACAGCGCCCAGATCAGGATCACGACGACGGGGGCTCCGACGCCGATGACGACGTTCCAGGGAAGATCCCAGCTCGCGAAGCCCCAGAGGGCGAGAGAGGCCACGGCGACGATGAGGACGACGGCGCGGACGATGTCGAGAGCGGTGATGACCGGGCGGTCGACGCCGGGGACAGGAGCGGGATCCGAGGACATGCATCCAGTCTATTCGGCGGCGGGGGCGTCCTCAGCCGGGGCAGCGGCCGGGTCGACGGTCGCCAGGGATCCGGCGGCCGGCTCCGCGTCGGGTGCCTGTTCGACGGGAGCAGGAGCGGTCGGTACTGCGGCGACGGGCACTGCAGCGACGGGTACTGCAGCAACGGGTGCGGTCTCGATCGGTGCCGGGACGACGGGCGCGGTCTCGACCGGTGGCGCTTCCACGGGTGCCGGGGCTACCTCTGCCGGTGCCTCGACGGTAACGAGGGGCTCGTCGACCGGCGACGCGGAGAGCGGAGTCTCTTCGGCAGGGAGTTCCTCGGCGGGAATCTCCTCGATCGGAACCTCGATGCCGGGACGCGCGGGCTGCAGTTCGAACAGTGATGGGGTGACGGAGAGTCCGGTGTCGCCGTTGTCGAGGATGTACCGGAAGCTGACCAGGGTCGAGCGGGCGAACACATACTGCACGATATCGGGACGCAAGTTGAGGGTGCCGGTTCCGGTGTCGTCGAGGACGATCCGGTCACCACCGCGTGAGCTGCCGTCGAGGAGCGCCTCGACCGTCGCCCCCGGCAGGCCGGTGACGGGCACGCGGTAATGGATCGTGAGGCCCAGCGGATCGTCGGTGACGGAGATCGTCGCAAGGGCCCACTCCGGGACATCGGTCGGAACGCCCGGATCCACGGGGTCGACCGGCTTCTCGGGTTCGACCGGCTTCGCCGGCTCGACCGGGGGCGTGGTCGGCGCTGTCACCGGCGGAGCAGTGACAGCAGGTCCGGACTGATCGGCGCCGGGCTGCGGACTCTCGTTGGCGGCCGGCGGCGCAGGGGGCTGCTCCGGCACGGTGACCGGCGGCTCGATGACGACGGGCTCGTCGAGGCTCAGCTTCTCGTCCGGTCCGACGTCCGCCGAGATCGACGACGGGTCCTCGTCCCCCGCGCTCGGAAGCGAGGTCGCCGGGTCGGCACCGGCGAGTCCGGGGAGGATCGTGGCGGCAGCGACGACACCGGCCACCACCAGAGCGGCCGATCCCACACCGACGAGCGCGCCGATCCCGGTGAACACGCCACCCGCGGATCCGGCACCGGCGGACGAGCCGGCAGTGCCTCCCGCCGAGCCGCCGGCCCCGCCACCGGAACCTGAACCTGAACCACCGGTCGCGGCGAGGCCCGTCGCGGCGTGTGAAGCACCGGGGTCACCAGCGAAGACGGCTCCGGGAATGCTCGACGGCATGGCCGCCAGCGCGACGATCGGCGTGCCGGCGCCTTGCAGCGTGGCGAGGTAGCCGGCGGCGCCGGTGACGCCGAGGACGAGAGGCAGGAGCACCAGGGCGAGACGCTTGGAGACATCTTTCGCCTCGGCCGCGACGATCATGCATCGAGCGCACTCATCGAGGTGCAGTTCGAGCCGCTTGTGGTCGCGCGTGCTGAGGTTGCCACGTGAGTAGGCGCCCAGGTGCTCGATGGTCCACTGGCACTCGGAGCCGTCTTCGGCGCTGCGCAGATGCGCCTGGATCCAGGCTTCGCGCAGACCCTCGCGGGCGCGGAAGGCCAACTGCGACACGGCGCCGGCCTTCATCCCGAGGAGAGGGCCGACCTCCTGCGGCTTCATCTGCTCGATCTCGGTGTACCAGAGCACCTCCTGCCAGCGGGAGGGGAGACTGCGGAAAGCCTGCGCGGTGAGGCTGCGGTCGAGTGCCTCGCTCGCAGCCTGATCGGTGGTGTCGGGGTCGGCGACGGCGTCGAGCTCATCGATCGCGGTCTCGCGGCGGGCGCGTCCCCAGCCTGCCGCCGTGTTGCGGATGCTCGTGAACAGGTAGGCGCGGAAGGATCCGTTCGGCCCGCCCCCTTTGATGATCGCCTGATAGATGCGCGTGTACGACTCCTGCACGAGGTCATCGGGGTCGATCGACGAGGTGACCGAGCGGGCCACGGAGAGACCCGACGGGTAGTGTCGTCGCCAGAGTTCACCGAACGCCTCCGTGTCGCCCGAACGGGTGCGGAGGATCAGGTCGGCGTCGCCGATCGCTTCGTCGTGTGTCGTGTTCTCTTCGTGCACAATCATCCATCTGTCGCCGGGCGCAGGTGCGCCTCCACGGGAAGAGACGCATGAGAGCGCCTCTCATCACGCGACTTCTCCATTCTCTCGCGAATCTCCCAGGGAAGCCACCCTTTCCCGGAACTCCAAGGCGATGCCCGGGTTCGCCAGAGGTGCCGCTGGAGCCGGATGTCGGGGGTCCCCGAAACTCGTACGAAGGAATTTCGAGAAGTCGCGTAATGAATCGGGAGGAGTGTCGTCTCATCCCATGTAGACAGCCGTGAGGATTCCACCGGGGGGCGGGATCCAGGCGCTGGTGCGGGGGGTATTCGCACTGGTCGGGCAGGTCGGGATCCTCGGGGGAGGAGAACCCGGCCGCCCGTCTCACGAGAGGGAACGAGGCCGCCGATCTGGGGAGCGGCGGCCTCCCGCACGTTCGATCCGAGGATCGGGAAGAACTTCTCGAAGGAATTTCGAGAAGTCGCGTAATGAATCGGGAGGAGCGTCGTCTCATCCCATAGAGACAGCCGTGAGGATCCCACCGGGGGGCGGGATCCAGGCACTGGTGCGGGGGGTATTCGCACTGGTCGGGCAGGTCGGGATCCTCGGGGGAGGAGAACCCGGCCGCCCGTCTCACGAGGGGGAACGAGGCCGCCGATCTGGGGAACGGCGGCCTCCCGCCCCGTCACACATGCATGACCGGAGAGCGCAGAGCTGCGCGTCGCGCGCGGCGCCGTCTCAGACGAGCAGCCGGGGTCCTGACCACACGCGCGCGACGCGCAGTTCCGCATCCAGGAGCACGGCATCGCCGAGCATCCCGTTGCGCAGACCGCCGAGAGCAGAATCGCGGCCGATCGCCCGTGCCGGCGTCTCCGTGAGCGCGCGGACGGCCTCGGGCAGCGACACGCCTGCCTGCACGGTCCGCCGCAGGGCCACGTCCTGCGTGAGCGTCGATCCGGCGATCGATCCGGTGTCGTCAGCCCTCGCCACGCCGTCGCGCACCGTGACGCTCACCGCGCCGAGGTCGTAGTGGCCGTCGGCACTCCCGGCGGCCGCCATCGCATCGGTGATCAGCGCGACCCGCCGGGGGGCGGAGTCGAAGACGAGCTTGACGACGTGCGGGTCCAGATGCACGTTGTCGGCGATGGCCTCGAGCACCACACGATGATCGGCCGCTGCCGCGAGAACCGGCCCCGGAGCGCGGTGATGGATCCCCGGCATCGCGTTGAACGCGTGGGTGAGGATGGAGGCTCCCGCCTCGAACGCGGCGATCGCCATGGCGGCATCCGCATCGGTGTGGCCGACGGCGGCCGCAGAGCCCGCTGCCACGATCTGTCGGATCGCGTCGATTCCGCCAGGGAGCTCCGGCGCGATGGTGACCTGACGGACGGTGCCGCGGCCGGCCTCCAGGAGGCGGGCGACATCTGCCGCCGCCGGGTGGCGGAGAAGGGAGGGTTCGTGGGCTCCGTGATGCCCGGGGTCGAGGAAGGGCCCCTCGAGGTGCGATCCCAGGATGTCGGTATCCGTCTCGGTCAGATCCGCGATGAGCGCGACACTGCGCGCGAGGGAGTCCAGCGACGCGGTCACGAGCGAGATGACCGCGCGGGTGGTGCCGTGCGCGCGGTGCAGGTCTCGTCCGGTGCGGATCGCCTCCACGCCGTCGTCGAACGCGGCACCGGCGCCTCCGTGCCCGTGGATGTCGATGAAGCCGGGAGTGAGCAGGGCGCCCGCGCCGGCGACGGCGGTCGCGTCGACGATCTCGTCCGCCGGCGTCCACTCCGATCCCGTCCCGCGGGCCGTCACGACACCGTCCTCGACCCGGATCCAGCCGTCCTCGACGATGTCGCCGTGATCGACGATCCGCGCGGAGTGGATGACCAGCGAACCGGTCGAAGAGGAGTGGGTGCTCAACGTGCGCTCCAGGGGATCTCGTCTGCGGGGTGGAAATCGACCCCTTCAGCCTTCCACAGCGGCGCCAACGACCCGACCCGCAGGCGGAACGACTCCCATGTGCGCTCCGGCGTCTCTCGTGGCGACCAGGCGACCTCGGCCTGCGCAGCGGCGCGCGGGAAGACCAGCTGCTCGACCTCGTCGATCGTGCGGGTGGTCTCCGACCAGAGAGGGGCCTCCACGCCGAGGATCGCGGCCTCGGGGACGTCGAGCACCGCGGTGGGTTCCCACTCGTAGGCGGAGCGGACGTCGATGATCGCCGCCCAGGTGAGTCCGAGGGGGAAGTCCTCCGTGTACTTCATGTCGAGGTAGGTGACGTCAGCCGCCGACATGATGAGGGCGCCTCCGCGTTCGACGAAATGGGCGGCCTCCTCGGCGTGCGTGCCTTCGGGCGTGGTCTTCCCCCAGTACTGCCCGACGGTGCCCTCGGCGATGTTCGCCGCGGAGCCCATCTCGTGCCAGGCCATCGGGATCTTCCCCTCTTCCACGACGATCGAGGTCGCGCGCGCGGCGAACAGATCGAAGTCGGCCTGGGGAGTGCCGAGCGACTCGTCGCCGCCGATGTGGATGTACGGCCCCGGCGTCATCTCGGCCAACTCGCGGACGACGTCGCGCACGAACTCGTACGTGCGCTCCTCGTGGATGCGGACGCTGGAATGGCCGACACCCCAGCCGAGGTAGGTCTCGCCGGCGACGGGCAACGGCTGCCCCAGACGCGCGGAATCCGCGATGAGGTTGTCGTTCAGCACCGGCGCCTCGACGAGCTCGGGGTAGGCCACGCCGATCGCGTGGGTGTGCCCGGGCAGGTCGATCTCGGGGATCACGATCATGTGGCGCGAGGCGGCGTACGCCACGAGCTCGCGGTAGTCGTCCTTCGAGTAGAAGCCGCCGGGGTCGCCGTTCGCCGACGTGCCGGAGGCGCGCTCGGTGAGCAGCGGCCAGGAGTCGATGTGCACGCGCCACCCCTGATCGTCGCTCAGGTGCAGGTGCAGGTGGTTGAACTTGAGCGCACTCGTGCTGTCGATGAACCTCTTCACATCGTCGACGCCGAAGAAGTGCCGGGCGACGTCGAGCATGACGCCCCGTCGCGGGAAGCGCGGGGAGTCCGCGACGTCGGCGCGGAGCAGCGCCCAACCGGAGTCGTCCTGGCGCAGCAGCTGCAGCAGTGTCTGCACGCCGTAGAAGAGCCCTGCCTCGTCGGCCCCGACGACGATGGCCTGATCGCCGATCTCGAGTGTGTAGCCTTCCGGCGCCGAGGATTCCGGGTCGACGATCAACTCGATGTCGGCGGGGGCCTCGTCGTCGACGGAGAGCCGGATGCCACTGCGGCGCTCGACCGCGTCGATCAGCTGGGCAGCGGCGGGTGAGGAACCGCGCACGCGCGTCTTCGCGGTGATCGGCATCCGTCCCTCTCGTGCGACGGCGGACACGGGCACGGGAACGAGCGGAAGAGGATGAGGAAGGACCATGAACAAAACCTACCCGTCGGTGCCGCTCAGCGGAATGGCAGAACTCGAATCGATTCTGCGACCGCCATGAGACGGCAGCGTGCGCGGCGGCTCGCATCGGCTATGCTCGTAACCGTCGCGACTGGCGTCTGGGTGGACTACCACCGGGGAGCGACTGACCACGGAATTCGACCGCGCGCCTGGGCCGATAGGAACACCCCTTTCGAATCCGTTGTCAAAGGAGCACGTCATCATGACCGACCGTTACTTCAACGCCCCGCTTTCCGAGGTCGACCCCGAGATCGCTCAGGTCCTGGATCGCGAGCTGAAGCGTCAGCAGACCTTCCTCGAGATGATCGCGTCGGAGAACTTCGTGCCCGTCTCGGTGCTGCAGTCGCAGGGCTCCGTGCTCACGAACAAATACGCAGAGGGCTACCCCGGACGCCGCTACTACGGCGGCTGCGAAGAGGTCGACGTCGCGGAGTCCCTCGCGATCGAGCGGGCGAAGAGCCTGTTCGGTGCGGAGTTCGCGAACGTGCAGCCGCACTCCGGCGCCTCCGCGAACGCGGCGGTCCTGCACGCGATCGCCCGTCCGGGCGACACCCTGCTCGGTCTGTCCCTCGACCAGGGCGGCCACCTCACGCACGGCATGAAGATCAACTTCTCCGGCCGTCTGTACGACATCGTCGCCTACGGTGTCGACCCCGAAACCTCGACGATCGACATGGCGGAGGTGCGTCGCCTCGCGATCGAGCACAAGCCGAAGGTCATCATCGCCGGCTGGTCGGCCTACCCGCGCACGATGGACTTCGCCGCGTTCCGCGAGATCGCCGACGAGGTCGGCGCGCTGCTCTGGGTCGACATGGCGCACTTCGCCGGTCTGGTCGCCGCAGGTCTGCACCCGAACCCGGTGCCCCACGCACACGTCGTCTCCTCGACCGTGCACAAGACGATCGGCGGCCCGCGCTCGGGCTTCATCCTCACCAACGACGCCGAGCTCGCCAAGAAGATCAACACCGCGGTGTTCCCCGGGCAGCAGGGCGGACCGCTCATGCACGTGATCGCGGCCAAGGCCACGGCGTTCAAGCTCGCCGGCACCCCCGAGTTCAAGGAGCGCCAGGAGCGTGTGCTGCGCGGGGCGAAGCTCATCGCCGAGCGCCTGTCGCAGCAGGACGTGAAGGACGCCGGCATCTCCGTACGCTCGGGCGGCACCGACGTGCACCTGGTTCTGGTCGACCTGCGCGACGCCGAGATCGACGGCAAGCAGTCCGAGGATCTCCTGCACGACATCCACATCACCGTGAACCGCAACGCCGTCCCGAACGACCCGCGTCCGCCCATGGTGACCTCGGGCCTGCGCATCGGCACGCCCGCGCTCGCGACCCGCGGCTTCGGTGATGCCGAGTTCACCGAGGTGGCCGACATCATCGCCCTCGCGCTGCTCCCGGGGGCCGACGTCGAGGCCCTGCGCGCCCGCGTCGACGCCCTGGCCGCCGCGTTCCCGCTCTACCCGGACCTGCAGCAGTAATTCCGCAGCACCTCCCTCTCGCGAGTGCACGAGGTACTGCCGAGCGCACGGCTTGTCGACGTGAACAAGCCGTGCGCTCGACGGGAGGCCGTGCACTCGGCGGTGACGACGTAAGGAAGACACCATGACCGCGAAGATCCTCGACGGGAAGGCGGCTTCGGCCGCGATCCGGGCCGAGCTCACCGAGCGCGTCGCCGCGCTGAAGAGCAAGGGGGTGACGCCCGGGATCGCCACCGTGCTCGTGGGCGCCGACCCGGCGTCGCAGCTGTACGTGGGTATGAAGCATCGGCAGTCCGAGGCGATCGGGATGAACTCGATCCAGCGCGAGCTGCCGGCGGAAGCGACCCAGGCCGACGTCGAAGCGCTGATCGACGAGCTCAACGCCGACCCGGCCTGCCACGGTTACATCGTGCAGCTGCCGCTGCCCAAGCATCTGGACACCGACGCGATTCTCGAGCGGATCGACCCGGCCAAGGATGCCGACGGCCTGCACCCGACCAACCTCGGGCGCCTGGTGCTGAACGTCAACAGCCCGATCCACACGCCGCTGCCATGCACGCCGCGCGGGGTCATCGAACTGCTGTTGCGCAACGACTACGACCTCAAGGGCAAGCATGTCGTGGTGGTCGGGCGCGGCGTCACGATCGGACGCTCGATCGGACTGCTGCTCACCCGGCGCGACCTGAACGCCACGGTCACCCTCACGCACACCGGCACCGTCGACATGCCGCGCTACCTGCGTGAGGCCGACGTGATCGTCGCCGCGGCCGGCGTGAAGCACCTGATCCGCGCGGAAGACGTGAAGCCCGGCGCGGCCGTTCTCGACGTCGGTGTGACGCGCGAGACCGACGAGGAGACGGGGAAGAGCCTCGTGTTCGGCGACGTCGCCCCCGATGTCGCCGACGTGGCGGGCTACATCTCCCCGAACCCGGGAGGTGTCGGCCCGATGACGGTCGCGCTGCTCATGACCAACGTCGTGGAAGCGGCCGAACGGTCGCTCTGACGACGACCCTTCGCGCAGGAAAGGCGCCCTCCCGGTGACGGGAGGGCGCCTTCCTCGTTCCGGGCGCGTACCGCCCGGATCAGCCCAGTTCGTCGAGCATCCGTCGCTGCTCGGGCGTCAGCCCGTCGCGGAGCTCGTCACGGGCGGCGCGGGTCTCCGGCGACTCCGGCGGCGCGGCGGGCGCGGAGGGCGCGGAGGATGGGGCCTTCGCGCCTCCCTGCACGCGTGCCTGCACCGAATCGTAGATCTCGCCCGCCTTCGCCCGCAGCCGATCGTCGATCTGGTCGTAGATCATCCAGCCGAACAGCAGTGCGAGCGGCGGCAGCACGAACGCCCAGAAGCCGGAGGCACGCACCCCGCTCAGCCACACCGTGAGCACCCAGATGATGAGCTCGACGAGATACACCAGGACGTACTGCACGACCTTCTCGCCGGTCCTGGTGCGCTCGGCGGCGGACTTCGCGGCCGACGTGCGGAAGGCCCCGGCGAGCAGCGGCTTCACGAACAGGGCGGCGAGGGTCAGGATGACGGACGCCCACAGCGCGTTCAGACCGACCGACACACCGGGCAGCAGCAGGCCGATCAGCAGCAGCACGGCGACGTCGAACACGTAGAGCGCGGCGAACCGGACGATTCCGTTCTTCATGCGCCCAGAATCCCACACCTCCAGGGCAGATCACCCCTGATTGTGCCCGATCACCCCTGAGCGTGCCCGGTCACCCCTGATTGTGCAGTGTGCTCTCGATCCCGCTGATGCGGGCCTGCTCGTCGAAGCGGAACGTCGCGGTTCCCGTGGCATCCGACACCGTCGCCCCGGAGAACGCCTCATCGGTCCAGGTGAGCGTCCAGCCCGCGAGGCGGGCGAGGTCCCAGACCGCCGTGCGTGCATCGGGCAGGACGGCGGCGGAGAGCACGCGGGGGAGCGCGATGACCGCATCGGCCACCGTGAGCGGCGCGAGCGGAGCGTCGAGCAGGAAGACCGCCCGTGTTCCGTTGCCGACCGGGGCGGAATAGTAGGGGGAGCGCCCGGTGAGCTCCACCGCGACGCCGCCGACCGTGTGGGCCGCCTGGGCGATCCATTCGTCGTCGCCGGAGACCTCGGCGGGGAACGCGACCTCGGCGGTGGTGAGTTCGGCGACGCCGTGCTCATTGCCGTATGCGTGCAGCTGCGCGGCGACTCCCTGCGGGTCGCCGCTCGGGTGTGCCCAGGCCCACAGCAGCGACCGGGGTCCCGGTGCGATCGTCGCGATCAGGTGCGCGCGGGCCACGAGCTGGCGGGACGGATCGGCGTCGGCCGTGAAGGTCAGCGTGCCGGCAGCCAGGTCCGCGTCCCAGCGGTGCTCGCCGAGGGCATCGGCGGCGGCGGAGAGAGCATCCTGACGGAGTGCGACGAAGAGGGCGGCACGATCGGCGAGGGGCTGGAGCGCGGCGAAGGTCATGCCGACAGTCTCGCGGTCGATGCTATGAATCCGCTAGTTCACGCGGAGATCGTCGCGGCTTCCGGGCGTCCCATCCGCCAGACGCTCGGCACCATCAGGGTGGCCAGCGCGATCACCGCGTACACGGCACCCGAGGCGATGAGCACGGTCGCGGGGTCGGCATGTGTGATCAGCCAGCCGTACACGAGCGTGCCGATCGGCATCACGACGAAGCTGCCGAGCATGTCGTAGCTCGACACCCGGGAGAGCTTCTCGCCGGGGATGTTCTCCATCATCGCGAGGTTCCACCCCGTGCTGAAGACCTCGGCCCCCGCCCCCGCGATGAACGCGGCCATGGCGAGCAGGACCACCGCGGGATGCATGCCCAAAATCGTCACGGGGATCGCGAAGGCGGCCATGCCGATCATGCCGTAGCGCAGCGGCCGTCGCAGCGGGAACCACATCAGCAGCAGCGTCATCAGCAGCACGCCGGCGCCCTCGGCGCTCACGACCCAGCCCCATCCGGTGATGCCGAGCAGATCGTTGTTCTTCGCGATGTACGGGCCCACGACACCCCAGGCGCCGACGTGGATGGCGTTCATGACCATGAAGGCCAGCACGATCGTCCACAGCCATGAGCGACTCCAGAACTCCCGCCATCCGATGCGGAGGTCGTGGAACATCGTGGTGCCGCCCGCGTGCGACGGGGGAGGGAGCTTCACCAGGGCCAGCACCGGGATCGCGATCACCCATCCGGTCGCCTGCACGACCATCGCCCAGGCCGGGCCCGCGGTCGCCACCAGGATGCCCGCGATGATCGGGCCGCCGATGGTCACGGCTGAGCGCACGAAGGACAGCATCGCGTTCGCCTGCTGCAGATGCTCGGGAGTCGTGAGCTGCGGGATGATGCCCTGCATCGCCGGCAGCACGAACGCCGTCGAAGCGCCGTTGACGATCGAGAGCATCACGAGGAGCGGGATCGTGGCGTTGCCGGTGAACAGGAGCGCGGCGATCGTGCCGATCGACAGGATGTCGACCACATAGCAGGCCTGGATGATCAGCGCCCGGGGGAGTCGGTCGGCGATCACGCCGCCGAACAGCACGAAAACGATGTTGCTCACTGTGAAGGCGGCGAGCACGAAGGACAGCGATCGCGCGTCGTTGTCGATCTCCAGGACCGCGAAGGCGAGGGCGATCGAGGACATCGACCCGGCGATCATCGTGATCGCCCGGGCGAGGAAGAACCAGCGGAAGTTGCGGTCCTGCATCGCGGCGAGCCCGCGGCTCACCTCACGACCTCGGTCCTATGCACCCGGCTATCCTGCCACGGGCGGGAGTCGTTCGAATCGCGCAGACGGTTGCATCCAGGTCCTGGACACAGCCACGTGCGCGATTCGAAAGGTCAGTAGCTGGCGCGGGAGGAGTCGTCGGTGGCGATGAAGCGCGCGGCCAGAGCCTCGGACGCCCGTGCGAGCAGAGCGACATCCGCCCCGACGGCCACGAAGTCGGCACCGGCGGCGAAGTAGGCGTCGGCGGTTGCAGGGTCGAACGCGTTGACGCCGACGGCTTTACCTGCCGCCTTGACCGCGGCGAAGACCCTCTTGACGGCGGCCGTGACCTCGGGGTGGGTCTGCTGGCCGAGCAGGCCCATCGACGCGGACAGATCGGAAGGGCCGACGAAAACCGCGTCGACGCCGTCGACCGCGGCGATGTCGGCTGCGGCCTCGACGCCCGCCGCCGTCTCGATCTGCACCGTGAGCGAGATGTGCTGCGCCGATTCCTGCAGGTAGCGATCGACACGGTTCCAGCGCGCGCTGCGGGCGAGGGCGCTGCCCACTCCGCGCACGCCCTCGGGCGGGTAGCGGGTGGCCGCGACGGCGGCGCAGGCCTCGTCTGCGGAGGAGACCATCGGCACGATCAGGTTCTGCGCTCCGAGGTCGAGGATCTGCTTGATCGCGACGGTGTCGTTCGACGGCACCCGCACGAGCGGGGCGATCGGGTACGCGGCGACGGCCTGGAGCTGCACGAGCACGGACTCGAGCGTGTTCGCCGAGTGCTCCATGTCGATCAGCAGCCAGTCCAGTCCCGACCCCGCGGCGACCTCGGCGAGCAGCGGGCTGCCGGAGCAGACCCACATGCCCACGAAGGGGCGATCGGAGTCCGCGATCTGCTCGCGGAACGAAGGGGCTAGACGAAGCGGCATGCGATTGTTCCCATCGGTCCGTAATCGCACAGCACCTCGTCGCCACGCGACACCCACATCGGGCGTGTGAACGATCCTGCCAGGATGATCTCTCCGGCCTCGAGACGCGCGCCGTGCTGATGGAACTTGTTCGCGAGCCACGCGACCCCGGTGGCCGGGTGACCGAGCACCCCGGCGGCGACACCGGTCTCCTCGATCTCGCCGTTGCGGGAGAGGACACCGGGAACCCAGCGCAGGTCGATCTCATCGGGGCGCTTGCGCACGGTGCCGAGCACCATCGCGCCGTACGCCGCGTTGTCGCTGATCGTGTCGACGATCGTGCGGCCCTCGAGCTCGATGTGCGAGTTCAGCACCTCGAGCGCGGGGACGGCGTAGTCGATCGCCGCGAGAGCATCGTCGAGGGTGCAGTCGGGGCCCTCGAGCGGGGTCTTCAGCACGAAGGCGAGCTCGACCTCGATGCGCACGTTCGAGAAGTGGTCGACCGGGATCTCGGCGCCCGAGTCGTAGACCGTGTCGTCGAACATCACCCCGTAGTCCGGCTCGGTGATGCCCGTGGCCTGCTGCATCGCCTTCGAGGTCAATCCGATCTTGCGACCGACGAGTCGACGGCCCGCGGCGATCTGCGAGTCGCGCCAGACCCCCTGGATCGCGTAGGAGTCCTCGACCGTGGCCTCCGGGTACCGAGCCGTGATGCGCGGGATCACGGAGTGCGTGCGGTCGGCCTCCGCGAGTTCCGCCGCGATCTGCGTGATCGTCTCTGCTGACAGCATCCGTGCCCCCTTAGAGCTGGTGGCCCAGCTTGTACTCGCCCTGCTTGTACTCGGGCATGTCCTTGTCGTCGTCCGCGCGCGTGTACGAGAAACCATCGGCACCGATCGTGACCGCCATCTCGGAGTCGTCGGTGCGGGCCACGACCGGCTGCGGGTTGCCGTCGAGGTCGAGGACCAGCGAGGCATCCGTGTACCAGGACGGGACGACGGGGTTGCCCCACCAGTCGCGACGCTGGTTGTCATGGACGTCCCACGTGATGACCGGGTTGTCGGGGTCGCCCGTGTAGTAGTCCTGCGTGTACACCTCGACGCGGTGGCCGTCGGGGTCGCGCAGGTAGAGGTAGAAGGCGTTCGAGACGCCGTGACGCCCGGGGCCGCGCTCGATCGAGTCGGAGCGGCGGAGCGCGCCGAGCTTGTCGCAGATCGCGAGGATGTTGTGCTTCTCGTGGGTCGCGAAGCACACGTGATGCATCCGGGGGCCGTCGCCGCCGGTCATGGCCGTGTCGTGCACCGTGGGCTTGCGGCGCATCCAGGCGGCGTAGACCGTGCCCTCGTCGTCCTGGATGTCCTCCGTGACGCGGAATCCGAGATCCTGCATGAACCCCACGGCGCGCGGCACATCGGGGGTGACCTGGTTGAAGTGGTCCAGCCGCACCAGCTCGCCGGGGATGTGCAGGTCGTAGCGCCACGACATCCGCTCGACGTGCTCGGTCGCGTAGAAGAACTCGTAGGGGAAGCCGAGCGGGTCGACGACGCGCACCGAGTCGCCGATGCCCTTGACGAAGCCGTTCTCGTCTCGTCGCACATCGCAGCCCAGCTCGGTGTAGAACTCCACCGCGCGGTCGAGGTCTTCGGGAGTGCGGACCCGGTACGAGAACGCGGCCACGGCGGCGATCGGGCCCTTGCGCAGCACCAGGTTGTGGTGGATGAACTCCTCCGTCGACCGCAGGTAGATCGCCTCGTCGTCCTCCGCGGTCACGTACAGGCCCAGGATGTCGACGTAGAACTGGCGGGAGGCGGCGAGGTCGGTGACCACGAGCTCCATGTACGCGCAGCGGAGGATGTCCGGGGGAGAGCTCTGCGGCGTCGCGATGGGGTTCTCGGAGCGGATCGGCGCCTCCTGGGAGACGTAGAAGCCGGAGGAGGTCAGGGTCATGTCGTCGCGGTGTGTCATGTCAGCGTCCTTGCGTGAGGTTCCGGTCGCACTCTCTATCGCATCCGCGTCGGTGGGGCGGCGGAGAGTGCGACCGGAACGAGACAGTGGGTCAGTTCTTGCCGAAGGTCGGGTTGTGGGCGGGCCCGAGCGTGATGTGCACGCTCTGCTGGTCGGTGTAGAAGTCGATCGAGCGGTAGCCGCCCTCATGACCGAGACCCGAGGCCTTCACACCGCCGAACGGGGTGCGGAGGTCGCGCACGTTGTTGCTGTTCAGCCACACCATGCCGGCCTCGACCGACTGCGCGAAGTTGTGCGCCCGCTTGAGGTCGTTGGTCCAGATGTAGGCGGCGAGTCCGTACTTGGTGTTGTTCGCGAGCGACAGCGCCTCCTCGTCGGAGTCGAACGGCGTGATCGCGACGACCGGTCCGAAGATCTCCTCCTGGAAGATCCGGGCGTCGGGGGAGACGTCGGCGAACACGGTCGGCGCGACGAAGTTGCCCTCCTCGAAACCCTCGGGACGACCGCCGCCGGCGACGAGGCGGCCCTCGGTCTTGCCGATCTCGACGTAGCTCATCACCTTCTCGTAGTGCTCGGGGTGAACGAGAGCACCGACCTCCGTGGCGGGGTCGTGCGGGTAGCCGACCTTGACGCGCTTCGCCTGAGCGGCGTAGCGCTCGACGAACTCCTCGTAGATCGAGCGCTCGACGAGGATGCGGGATCCGGCCGTGCAGCGCTCGCCGTTGAGGGAGAAGACGCCGAAGATCGTGGCGTCCACGGCGGCCTCGAGGTCGGCGTCGGCGAAGACCACGGCGGGCGACTTGCCACCGAGCTCCATCGACAGCCCCTTGAGGAACGGTGCGGCGTTGCCGAAGATGAGCTGTCCGGTCGAGCTCTCACCCGTGAAGGAGATGAGCGGCACGTCGGGGTGCTTCACGAGCGCGTCGCCCGCGTCCTCGCCGAGGCCGTTCACGAGGTTGAAGACGCCCTTCGGCAGCCCCGCCTCCTCGAAGATCCCTGCCCAGAGGGACGCGGATAGCGGCGTGAACTCGGCAGGCTTCAGCACGACCGTGTTGCCGGTCGCGAGCGCGGGACCGAGCTTCCACGACTCGAGCATGAAGGGCGTGTTCCATGGCGTGATGAGCCCGGCGACGCCGATCGGCTTGCGGTTGACGTAGTTCATCTGGCGCCCTGGCACCTTGAAGGCGTCGTCGGACTGCGCGACGATCAGGTCGGCGAAGAAGCGGAAGTTCTCGGCGGCGCGACGGGCCTGACCCAGTGCCTGCGTGATCGGGAGGCCGGAGTCGTACGACTCGAGCGCGGCCAGACGCGCATCGCGCGACTCGACGATGTCGGCGATCTTGTGCAGCACCCGCGACCGCTCGCGGGGGAGCATGCGCGGCCAGGGGCCCTCGTCGAACGCGCGCTTCGCGGCGGCGACGGCGAGCTCGATGTCGGCCTTCTTGCCCGCTGCGGCCGTCGTGTACGCCTGGTTGGTGACCGGGTCGAGCACGTCGAACGTGTCTCCATCGACGGAGTCGACGAATGCGCCGTCGATGTAGTGCTGGATGTGGTCGGGGAGGTCGGCGGGGATGCGCGAATCGGTCATGAGAATTCTCCGGTCGTCTGGTCGGAAGTCGTCTGGTCGGAAGTCGTCTGGGCAGAAGTCGTCTGGTCGGAAGTCGTCTGGGTGGAACGGGCGTGCAGCGCGTCGAGGAACGCGTCCATGGTGCGCCAGCGGTGGTTGCGGGCGGCGAGTTCGATCTCGAGAGGGTCGGCACCCACGCGGATGAGATCGAGGATCTCGGTGTGCTCCTCGACCGAGTGCTGGGCGCGTCCGGGGATCGATGCGAACGTCGTGTCGCGGATGCCGGAGAGCCGCGACCAGCCGCGGTGCACGAGATCGAGCAGATGCGGGTTGGGGCACGGCTCGAACAGCACCGAATGGAACTGGCGGTTGAGCTCGGTGAAGGCGTGGGCGTCGAGTTGGTCGAGCATCTGCGCCATCCGCTCGTTGATGCGGGTGGCCTCATCGAGGGCGGCGTCGTCGAGAAGGGGAGCGGAGAGCGCGGTGGCGCAGCCTTCGACGAGGCCGAGCGTCTGCATGGTGTGGGCGTATTCGCTCTCGTCGACGAGGGTCACGCGTGCGCCGACGTTGCGCTCGAACGTCACGAGTCCTTCGGCTTCGAGGCGGCGGATGGCTTCGCGCACCGGGACGACGCTCATCTGGAGGTCGTCCGCGATGGATCCCAGCACCAGACGATATCCGGGGCTGAACATATGACCCGTGATGCGGGAGCGGAGCCACTCGTAAGCCACCTCGGACTTGCTGGCCGCCGTCGTGGTCATCGTGCACTCCGGTCAGCGGCGCTCCGGTCAGCGGCGCTCCGGTCGGAGATGGCCTCCTCGTAGCGGGCGCGCCACTCGGCGTTCAGAGGGAACAGCCCGTCGACGGGGTGGCCGGCGGCCACCTGCTCGGCGATCCAGGCGTCTTCGATCTCCTGCGCGACGGCGCTCGCCGCGACCTCGGCGGCCAGCGCCGGGGGGATGACGATCACGCCGTCGCTGTCGCCGACGATGATGTCGCCCGGTTGCACGGTCGCGCCGCCGCAGGAGATCGTGACGTCCACATCCCATGGCACGTGCTTGCGGCCGAGCACGGACGGATGCGCGCCCTGCGAGAACACGGGGAGACCGATCTCGGCCACGGCGTCGAAGTCGCGGACGCCCCCGTCGGTGACGACCCCGGCCGCTCCGCGGACCTTCGCGCGCAGGGCGAGGATGTCGCCGAGGGTGCCGGTCGTGGCATCCTCTCGGGCTTCGATCACGATGATCTCGCCCTCTTCCACGGCGTCGAACGCGCGCTTCTGGGCGTTGTAGCCGCCGCCGTGGGAGGCGAAGAGGTCTTCGCGGAACGGCACGAAGCGCAGCGTCTTCGCGGTGCCGACGATCTTGCTCCCGGGGATGTTCACAGACACGCCGTCGATGAAGCAGGAGTGGTGTCCACGCTTGCGGAGCTGCGCCGACAGACCGGCCGTCGGCGCCTCGAGGAGCTGGGCGCGCAGCTCGGGGGAGAGCCCGTGCGTCTTCTCGAGGGGCGGCAGGCCTGCCTCCTCGCGAGAGCCCCACGCTTCTGTACGCTGCAGGTCGTCGACGGCGGGGAGCGATCCGAGGTCGCCGTCGAAGGGCATCTCGCCCTGCGTGACGGTGGTGATGAGACGGCCCGAGGTCGGAGCGCCGGGGGCCTCCGGGGCATCCACCTCGACCTCGACGACGTCGCCAGGGACGATGACCGAAGAACCGGCGGGAGTGCCGGTGAGGATCACATCGCCGGGCTCGAGCGTGAAGTGCTGGGACAGGTCGGCCACGAGCTGCGCGAGCGGGAAGATGAGGCCGGCGGTGGTGTCCTCCTGACGGAGCTCTCCGTTCACCCAGGCGCGCACCCGGAGGGCGGCGGGGTCGACCGTGCGGGCATCGATCAGGTCGGGGCCGAGCGGCGTGTATCCGTCGCCGCCCTTGGAGCGGACGTTCGAGCCCTTGTCGTTCGCGCGCAGGTCGTACAGGCCGAGATCGTTCGAGGCGGTGACCCAGCCGACGTGGTCCCAGGCGTCGTCGAGCGAGACCCGGCGGGCGGGAGTGCCGATCACGAGAGCGATCTCGCCCTCGAAGGCGAGCAGCTCGGTGCCGGCAGGGCGCTCGACGGTGCCACCGGAGACGCCGACCGAGCTGGCCGGCTTGAAGAAGTAGGAAGGGGAGGCAGGGCGCCTGCCGCGCTGGTCGGCGCGCGAGGCATAGCTCAGGTGGATCGCGATGATCTTGCCGGGGCGGGTGATGGGGGCCGTCACGGGGCGCCTCCTTGCGCTCGTCTGCGATGTCGTGCGTGACGCCTTGTGCGTCGTATTCGAAATCATATATCATCGGTTCACCCCTCGGCAAGCACTTCGGATCCGCTCCGCTGCACGCCGTGACAATGCGGTCACAACCAAAGGAGACACCCCATGAGCGGGCAGTCACAGGCTGGGTTCACGCCCACCGGAACCATCGCGACAGCGGCCGATCGGCGCCGTGTCGTGTTCGCCACCGTCGTCGGCACCACGGTCGAGTGGTACGACTTCTTCATCTATGCCACGGCCGTCGGGCTCGTGTTCGGTCAACTCTTCTTCGCCCCGCTCGGCGAGAACAGCGCCCTGATCGGCTTCGCCACGGTCGGCGTCAGCTTCCTGTTCCGTCCCCTCGGCGCCTTCCTCGCCGGCCACTACGGCGACAAGCTCGGGCGCAAGGCCGTGCTGATGTGGACGCTGATCCTGATGGGTGCGGCCACCGCCCTCATCGGCATCCTGCCCACGTACGAGACCATCGGACTGATGGCGCCGATCCTGCTGGTGCTGCTGCGCATCGTGCAGGGCATCTCGGCAGGCGGTGAGTGGGGCGGTGCCGTGCTGATGGCCGTCGAGCATGCGCCCCGCAAGAAGCGCGGCATCTTCGGCGCGTCCCCGCAGATCGGCGTGCCTCTCGGCCTCCTGCTCGCCTCCGGTGTGATGGCGCTCATGACGGTGATCGCCCCCGGCGACCAGTTCCTCGCGTGGGGCTGGCGTGTGCCGTTCCTGCTCAGCGTGGTGCTGATCCTCGTCGGGTACTACGTGCGCCGCAAGGTCGAGGAGAGCCCGGTCTTCACCGAGCTCGCCGCGCGCAAGGAGAAGGCGCGGATGCCGATCGCGCAGCTGTTCCGCAAGCACCTGCTGCTCGTGATCATCGCCGCGTTCGTGTTCGCCGGCAACAACGCCGTGGGCTACATGACCACGGGCGGATACATCCAGGGGTACGCCACGGACCCCGCCGGCCCCATCGGCCTCGAGCGCGGCCCCGTGCTCTGGGCGGTCGCCGGATCCGCGGTCACCTGGCTGCTCACCACGCTCCTCGCGGGGTGGCTGTCCGACCGCATCGGCCGCCGCACGACGTACATCGTCGGCTGGGCGCTGCAGCTGGTCGGTGTGTTCACGCTGTTCCCGCTGGTCAACACCGGCGAGATCGGCCTGCTGTTCGCCGGGTTGGCGATCCTCACGATCGGCCTCGGATTCACCTACGGTCCGCAGGCGGCGCTGTACGCCGAGCTGTTCCCCGCGAGCATCCGGTTCTCCGGTGTCTCGATCTCGTACGCGATCGGCGCCATCGCCGGCGGTGCGTTCGCCCCGACGATCGCGACGGCCATCGTGAAGGCGACCGGCTCGACGGGGGCCGTCACCTGGTATCTGGCCGGAATGACCGTGCTGGGTCTCGTCGCGACTCTGCTGCTCCGCGACCGCTCGGGCATCCCGCTCGGACCGGATCATGAGGAAGAGCAGTCCGTCAGCCCGATCTATGGACTCGCCAAGGCCTGACCTCGCGCGGATGGCATGACGTGCTCCCGTCGCGCTTCCTGTCGTCTGTCATACGGCGACGACAGGAACCGCGGCGGGAGCTTCGGCTCGAGGGCTGCGCGCGCGTCAGCCGTCGAGAGCGTCGCGGATGTCGGACGCCGCCTGTCGGAGTCGCGCGGCGATCTCGGCATCGTCGAGGTCTGTTGCCACGTGCACGACGGCGATCGCGGCCGGGCGCTGTCCGCGCAGTGTGAGCGGGACCGCGACGGACTGGACGGTGGGGATGACCTCGTCGTGGCTCGTCGCATAGCCGCGGGCACGCGCCGCATCGACGTCGGCGGGAAGCGATGCGGGAACCTCCTCCGGCCACTCCGCGACCGGCACCTGCGCGAGGATCGCTTTCCCGGGGGCGCCGACCGACACCGGGTGCCGGGCGCCGGGGCGTTGGGCGACACTCGCGACCGCGTGCCGAGGCTCGACGCTGGCCAGCGTGATGCACTCGGTGCCGTCGAGGACGGCGAGGAAGCATGTCATGCCGAGTTCGTTGGCGATCGCCGTGAGCTCGGGAAGCGCCTCGGCCTGCAGGTCGTGCGCGACCCCGGCCGCGAGCGCTGCCATGCGCGCCCCGAGATTCACGGCTCCGGAGGCGTCGCGCGTGACCAGCCCGTGGTCTTCGAGTGTGCGCAGCAGGCGATAGGCGATCGAGCGGTGCACACCGAGACGGGACGCGATCTCGTCGATCGTCAGGGGGCCGCGGGCATCGGCGAGTACCTCGAGGATGCGGATGCCGCGACTGAGAGTCTGGGAGGCGGGCGAGGGGATCGTGCTGTCGGGCATGCGGGTGCTCCCTTGCGATCGCGGACGGCGCGGTTTAGGCTGTGTTCAATAGTAGAACGTTGTGTTCGAATATAGAACACGATGGCGTCGGGTGCAAGACCCGATGAACCACCTCCGACAGACACACCCGACGATGACGTCCGGAAGGAATCGACGACGATGCAGTTCCACCACCACGGCTACGTCTCCGCTGACCCGCGCGTGCAGGGCGCCGCCGGCATCGGGGTCGCGCGGCCCGCCGACCTCCCCGACGAGATCGATGTGCTCATCGTCGGCTCGGGGCCTGCGGGGATGCTGCTCGCCGCCCAGATGGCGCAGTATCCCGACATCTCCACCCGCATCATCGAGAAGCGCGACGGGCGCCTTCCGCTCGGCCAGGCCGACGGCATCCAGCCACGCAGCGTCGAGACGTTCCAGGCGTTCGGTTTCGCCGAGCGGATCATCGCCGAGGCGTACAACATCGGCTGGATGAACTTCTGGGGCCCGAACCCGGACAAGCGCGACGAGATCGTCCGCACCTCGCGCACCTCCGACTACGCCTACGACATCTGCGAGTTCCCGCACCTCATCGTCAACCAGGCCCGCGTGCTCGACTACTTCGCCGAAGCCGCGGCGAACGGACCCGGCCGGATCGTGCCCGACTACGGGGTCGAGTTCACCGGCCTCACGGTGCACGACGAGGGGGAGTACCCCGTCGAGGTCGGCATCCGCTACGTCGCGGGGGAGCGCTCGGGCGAGGAGCGGACCATCCGTGCCAAGTTCGTCGTCGGCTGCGACGGCGCCCGCAGCGGTGTGCGTCAGGCGATCGGCCGCACGCACGTGGGCGCCTCGGCCGCGCACGCCTGGGGCGTCATGGACGTGCTCGTCAACACCGACTTCCCGGACTGGCGCACCAAGTGCGCGATCAACTCCGAGGCGGGCAACATCCTGCACATCCCGCGGGAGGGCGGATACCTCTCGCGCATGTACATCGACCTGGGCGAGGTCGCGGACGACGATGACCATCGCGTACGGCAGACGCCGATCGAGGAGATCATCCGCCGCGCGAACGAGATCCTGCACCCGTACACGCTCGATGTCCGCGAGGTCGCCTGGCACAGCGTGTACGAAGTCGGTCACCGGGTCACCGACGGCTTCGACGACGTGATCGACGGTTCGGGACGCACGCCCCGGGTGTTCCTCACCGGCGACGCGTGCCACACGCACAGCGCCAAGGCGGGCCAGGGCATGAACGTGTCGATGCAGGACGGCTTCAACCTCGGGTGGAAGCTCGGCTCTGTGCTCTCGGGCCGTGCCCCGGAAGCCCTGCTGGCCACGTACGGTGCCGAGCGGCGGCCCGTGGCGCAGCAGCTGATCGACTTCGACCGCGAGTGGTCGAGCCTGATGGCGCGGAAGCCCGAGGAGATCTCCGACCCCAACGAGCTGGCCACCTACTACCTCGCCACGGCAGAGTTCCCGTCGGGGTTCATGACGCAGTACACCTCGTCGATGATCACCGGAACCGACCGGCACCAGGATCTGGCCGTGGGTTTCCCGCTCGGGAAGCGCTTCAAGTCCGCCGAGGTCGTGCGCGTGGGCGACGGCAACGTCGTGCACCTCGGGCACCACGCGAAGGCCGACGGCCGCTGGCGGGTGTACGCATTCGGCGACCGCACCGGTGAAGGGCTCGCCACATGGGCGGAGGCGGCCGAGCCGCTGTTCGCGCGCTTCACGCCGGAGGACGCCGACGTCGATGCCGTCTTCGATGTCAAGGCGGTCTATCAGCAGCCGTTCGAAGAGGTCGAGGTCACCTCGGCTCTCGCGCTGTTCCAGCCGAAGACCGGGCCGCTCGGACTGACCGACTGGGAGAAGGTGTACGCGGCGGGCCCCAGCAAGTGGACCGAGACCGACATCTTCGCCGCGCGCGAGCTGTCGCGCGACGGCGTGGTGGTCGTGGTGCGGCCAGACCAGTACGTGGCAGCGATCCTGCCGCTGTATGACACGACCGAGCTGGCCGACTTCCTCGAGGGGGCGCTGCTTCCGGCGCGTTGAGGTCCCGGGCTCCGCTCCGCGTCGGGCGGAGATCCCCTCGACGGGCGGAGCGTCGGCCCCGGTCGTTCCGCCCGAGGGTGAGTTCTCCTCCCGGGGCGGCGGGGCTCCTGGACATGACATGTGTCACGTCCAGGAGATGACACCGCCCTCCGGCGCCACCGCCCGCATCGGACGAGGCTGGAGGCATGAACAACTCCTCCGTGGACGGGACGGCGACGCGGGCCTCCGCTCGACCGGTAACCGCCGCCCCGACCGATGAACCCGTGGTGCTCGAGCTGAGCGCCGTGAAACGACACTTCGGCACGGGCGACCGCCGGGTGCAGGCTGTCGACGGGGTCGACCTGTCGATCCGACGTGGCGAGGTCGTCGCGCTGCTGGGACCGAACGGTGCGGGCAAGACCACCACGCTCGACATGCTTCTCGGGCTCACCGAGCCCAGCAGCGGCACCGTGCGGGTGCTCGGGACGACACCGCAGCGCGCCACTTCCAGCGGTTCGATCGGGGCGGTGCTGCAGACCGGGGGCCTGCTCGGCGACCTGACCGTCGGAGAGACGGTGCGGCTGATCGCTTCTCTCCACGGTGCCGACGCCCTCGACCGGGTGGACGATGTCGTGGCCCGCGCCGACCTGGAGCATCTCGCCCGCCGAAGGGTCTCGAAGTGCTCCGGTGGTGAGCAGCAGCGCGTGAAGTTCGCGCTCGCGATGGTGTCCGACCCCGACATCCTGGTGCTCGACGAGCCCACGGCGGGAATGGACGTCACGGCCCGGCGGCACTTCTGGGATGTCATGCGGGCGGATGCGGATGCCGGGCGCACGATTGTCTTCGCCACCCACTATCTCGAGGAGGCCGAGCAGTTCGCACGCCGCACCGTGGTGATGCATCGCGGGACGGTCGTCGCCGACGCCCCCACCGCGCTGCTGCGCGCCAGCCTCGGAGAACGGACCGTCTCGGCGACGGTCGACGAAGACGCGGCCGTGCTCGTCACCGTGCTGAGCGCGGCTGATGGTGTCGCCGGCGTGCGGCTCGACGGCGATCGTCTCAGCCTGCGTACCGCTGACTCCGACGCCGCCGCCCGCATCCTGCTCGACAACGGTGCCCATGACCTGGAGATCGCCGCGCCCACCCTCGAGACCGCCTTCACGGCACTGACGGAGAACTGACATGCTCGTCTCACCCACCATGCTGCGCATCGAAGGCCTCCGCCAGCTGCGCAACCCCTATACGCTCGCGTTCACTCTGGCGATGCCGGTCGCGATGTACCTGCTGTTCGGCGCCGGAATGGGCTACGGCTCGCTCTCTGCCGGTCACGGGAACGTCTCCTTCTACGTGATGACCTCGATGGCGGCCTATGGCACGGCGGTCGCCATGAGCTCGCTCACGTCGCTCGCCGCGACGGAGGCCAAGCAGGGGTGGGGACGCCAGCTCGCGATGACCCCGCTCACGACGGCCGGATACGCGGTGACGAAGCTGATCACCGCGGTCGCCTTCGCGGCGCTGGCATTGGTGGCGGTGTTCACCGCCGGGATGATGACCGGTGCCGAGGCGGAAGACGCCTGGCGCTGGGTCGCGACGGCGAGCATCATCCTCGGGATCGGCCTCATGTACGGACTCTTCGGTCTCGGCGTCGGACTGTTCTTCAGCTCCGACTCGGCAGCGGCCCTCGCCTCGATCTCGATGACGTTCTTCGCGTTCTTCGGCAACGTGTTCCTGCCGCTCGACGGTGTGATGCTCGACATCGCGCGCTTCACCCCCCTATACGGCTTCGTCGCCCTGAGCCGGTGGCCCCTCACCGACGGGACGCTCACGACGGGACAGACCGATCCGCTCTGGATGCTGTTCCTCAACGTCGCCGTCTGGCTCCTGCTGTTCGCCCTCCTCGTCATGATGGGGATGAAGCGCTCCCGGGCGCGGCAGTAGCGGCCCCGACGGCGGCACAGGGCGACAGTAGGTTGGACGGATGACGCGACACACGAACCCGGAGAGTCCAGAGACGCCAGGGTCCGCCCGCGAGGCCGCGTCGTTCGCGGCGGCGGGCGCGGCCCCGGCGGCATGGGCGGCTCCCGGGGCGCGCAGCGCTACGGGGAAGGACCCGTGGGCGCGGTTCGGCTGGCTGATGGCCGTGATCTGGCTCGTGTTCCTCGTCTATCCGGTGATCGCGCTGCTGCGCTCGGAAGCGCCGGTCCCGTGGGTCGTGGTGGGGTGGGCTGCACTGGTCGCGTTCGTCGTGCTGTACGTCACCGGTTTCATGCACGGGATGCGGGGCGGCGGCGGACTGGGTCGCGCACCCTCGCGGAGGCAGTGGATCACGTTCGTCGCACTGATCGGGTGCGTCGTGATCTCGATCCCGGCGGAGGGAGGATCGGCGCTCAGCTTCCTGCCGTTCCTCATGTCGTTCGCCTCCTACGGGCTGACGCGCCTGTGGCACTGGATCACGACGATCGCCGCGGTCACGGTGACGGCGTTGTGCGTCTTCCTGCTTCCTGGGGGGATCAGCTATCTGTCCGTGCTCGCGATCGTGGCGCTGCTCGGCGTGGTCAACACGGTGTCGACGTGGCTCATCCTGCGTTCGGCGGAGGCGGAGAGGCTCGGCCTCGAGCTGGCGACGAGCGAAGGGCGTGAAGCGGTGGCCCGCGACGTGCACGACCTGATCGGGCACTCGCTGACCGTCGTCGGGCTCAAGGCGCAGTTGGTGCGGCGGCTGATGGACTCCGATCCCGAACGGGCCAAGGCCGAGCTGGCCGACATCGAACGGCTCACGGCGGAGGCGATCGCGGGCGTCCGCTCGACGGTGGCCGGCGCGCGGGGGACCACGCTCGTGGAGCAGCTCGCCTCTTCTCGCGACTCGTTCCGTGCGGCGGACATCGCTCTGCAGGTCGAGGGGGAGCCGAGCGCGCTGTCGCCGGTGCAGGCGATCACCGCGAGCTGGATCCTCCGCGAGGCGACCACGAACACGCTCCGGCATTCTCGTGCTCGAACGGTTCGGGTGAGGTTGCTTCCCGGACGCCTGGTGGTGGAGGACGACGGAGTGGGTGTCGGCCTGGTGGAAGGCAACGGCATCCGCGGCATGCGTGAACGCGCGGCGGCGGCCGGTGCGTCGTTCGTCCTGGGACCCGTCGGCGGCGCGGGCACACGCGTGGAGGTGACCTGGTGAACGCATCGAACCGCGACATCGGCATCCGCTTGCTGATCGCCGACGATCAGGCTCTCGTGCGGGGCGCGCTCGGGGCGTTGCTCGAGTTGGAGCCCGACCTCACCGTGGTCGGCATGGCCGCGGACGGGGCGGAAGCCGTGCGACTCGCGGAGGAGCTGCGACCGGACGTGTGCCTCATGGACATCCAGATGCCCGGGATGGACGGAGTCGAGGCGACGCGGCGCATCCGCGAGGTGAGCGGGGGCACACGCATCCTCGTCGTGACGACGTTCGCCCGCCCCGGCTACCTGCGCTCCGCCCTGGAGGCCGGTGCCAGCGGGTTCATCGTCAAGGACACGCCCGCCGAGGAACTGGCCGAAGCGGTGCGACGCGTGCAGTCCGGCTTGCGCGTGCTCGATCCGGCGCTCGCCGCCGACAGCCTGTTCGACGGTGCGAACCCCCTGAGCGATCGGGAACGACAGGTGCTGCGACTCGCCGTGGACGGCCGTTCCGCCGCGATGATCGCCGCCGAGGTGTTCCTGTCAGCGGGAACCGTGCGCAACCACCTCTCCGCGGCGATCGGGAAGACCGGGGCGGCGAACCGTGCGCAGGCGGTGCGGATCGCCCTCGACAAGGGGTGGATCTGAGGGGCGGTTCGCTCACTGTCGAATGTCGCTGGTCGAATGTCGCTGGTCGGATGTCGGTGCTCACGCGTACCGTTGGCGGCGACGGGCGACGGCGCCCGACAGGAGGAGCACCTGATGGACTGGAAGATCGAACTCATCTTCGTGCCGGTCACCGACGTGGACCGCTCGAAGGCCTTCTACGAGAAGATCGGCTTCAACGCCGATTGGGACCAGACGCCCACCGAGGGACTGCGCTTCGTGCAGATGACGCCACCGGGGTCGGCATGCTCGATAGCGTTCGGCACCGGCCTGGGCATCGACCTCGAGCCGGGCAGCCAGAACACGATCCAGGTCGTGGTCCCGGATGCCGATGAGGCGCTCGCCCACCTGCAGGGTCTGGGCGTCTCCGCTCGCGGGGTGCAGGAGCTGGACTGGGGGCGTTTCGTGTCGTTCGACGACCCGGACGGCAACTCCTGGACGCTGCAGCAGCTCCCCGACTATGGAGCGTAGGGCCCGGCGTCGGCGACGATCTCGATCTTGAAGCCGGAGGCGTTCTCGAGCCACCCGGCGTAGTGCCGGTCGCCGCCGGCGTGCGGATAGCGGTCGGCGTAGAGCGGATCCCAGCCGTGGGCGGGTGCTTGCGCCATGAGCGCATCGACGGCAGCGCGCGCACCGCCGTGGAACGCGAGATGGTTGAGTCCGGGACGTCGGCGGTCGTGCGTCGAGCCCGACAGATTCGGAGACGTCGTGAGAGTGAGGTAGGCGCTGTCGGCGACCCACGATTCGCCGCCGGGCCATTCGCTGTCGAGCGTGAAACCGAGGCGCTGCAGGATCCAGCGCCATTCCGCGCGTACCGCGTCGAGATCGGCGATCCACAGTTCGACGTGATGGAAACCCGGCATGGTCCGAGTCTGCCAGGGGAGAGCCGGCGGAGCGGACGATGCCCGTGGTGGTTCGAACCTCCCGCGACGACGCTCCGGCAGCCGTTCTCCGTGCCACCCGCCACCGGCATTCACCTCGAGGTCACGAGCCGGTCATCCGACGCCCGTACCGTCGCGACGGACCGCGCTTCGAAAGGACCTCCTCGCAATGACCTCCCCCTCCCGGCCGAAGCGAGGACGACTCGCTCTCCTCGGCGCCGCCATCGCTCTCGCCGGAATCCTCGTGGGCCCGCCCGCACATGCGGCGGACGGATCGCTCGCGGTCGACTCCCCGAGCATCGCGATCGACGAAACCGTGACCTTCACGTTCGATGCCGGCACGGCTGTTCACGACCGCAACTGGATCGGGATCTATCGCGACGGCGTGGTGCCCGGTGGTCCGGCGTCCCTGGACTGGCGATACGTTCCCACCGCGGCGGGTGAGGTCACCTGGAACCCTTCGACGCGTGAGGGGTGGACCCGCAACTCGTCGACGATGAGAGCGGGGGAGTACGACGTCTATCTCCTCGAGGACGACGGCTACAACGTGCTCGCCGGACCCATCGACCTCACCGTCACGGACGATGACGCCGAGCCGCCCGTCACGCCTGCTGAGCCGAAGCCGGAGATCGAGGGGAAGAGCGGCCTCAACGTGCTGACGTTCAATGTGTGGCACGGCGGCACGCAGGTCGCCGACGGGGCACGGCAGATCGCCGACATCATCACGCAGACCGATGCCGATGTGACGTTCCTGCCCGAGGTGGGTCAGGCTCCCGCCCAGGTCGCGGCACTGCTCGGGTATCAGCACCTCACTGCGACCGACACCGGAATCGTCTCGCGGTATCCGATTCTCTCGACCGACACGGTCGGGCGCTGGTGGTCGAAAGCGGTGCTCGATGTGAACGGCTCCGAGGTGGTCGTCTACGGCGGTCACCTGGAGTACCGCTGGTACACGACCTACCTTCCGCGGGGGTACGGCGGCGAGGTCCTCGGTGACTGGCCGGCCGGCTGGAACACCTGGAACAAGCTCGGCGCTCCCGTGACCGATGTCGAGGCGATCCTGAAGGCGAACGAGCAGTCCGGCCGCCCCGCTGCGGCTGCGGATCTCGTCGCCGACATCGACGCCGAGCGAGCGGCGGGACGACTCGCCATCGTGGGCGGAGATTTCAACGAACCACCCTCGCAGGACTGGACGGCTGCCACCGCCGGTCTCTTCGATCACAACGGCGTCGTCGTCCCCTGGCAGACGACGCAGACGCTGCTCGACGGGGGACTGATCGACGCCTTCCGCACGGTGCACCCCGACCCGGTGGCGAACCCGGGCTTCACCTGGCCTTCGGACAACCCCCTGTTCCCCACGTCATCGCTCACCTGGGCGCCGGAAGCGGATGAGCGCGACCGTATCGACTACATCTTCGCGACGCCGGACCGGCGGCTCTCGATCGACGGAGCGGCCGTGGTCGGTCCACAGTCGAGCATCGTGCGCAACGCCCGCGTCGTCGACGACAGCGCCGATGAGATCATCACTCCGGATGCCGTCTGGCCCTCCGATCACAAGGCGGTCCTGGCGAACTTCACGGTCTGCGACGAGGGGTGCGCGAAGCCCGAGCCCGAGCCCGAGCAGCCGAACGTGCAGCTCGGCGCGGCCTCGGTCGCTGCAGGAAGCGACGTCACGATCTCGGGTACCGATTTCCCCGCCACGACCGCGCTGCGGATCGAGCTGCGTTCGACTCCGATGCCGCTCGGGACGGCGACGACGGATGCGTCGGGCGCGTTCCGTGCGACCGTCACCGTTCCCGCGGACGCATCCCCCGGGGCTCACAGCATCGTCGTCATCGACCCCGATGGTGCGGAGACGACCGTCGCGCTCACCGTGACCGCTTCTATCGGTGGCGAATCGCCAGGGGGTACCCCGGGCGGCGCACCCGGCACCGGGGGAGCCGCAGCCCCCGGATCCGGGGGCGGGACGGTGAAGAGTGACAGCCTCGCCACCACCGGTGCCGACAGCATGCCGTTGCTCCTCGGCGGAGCGCTGCTGCTCGGCGTGGGGCTGGGCCTCGTCGTGTGGCGACGGCGTCGGCGTCACGGTTGATCCGACGGGCGGTGCCGACCCGGCCTCGGCGGCGTGCCGGCATCGCCCGATCCCGATTCCGATCCCGATTGCGGAGCAAATGCGCCGAGGTCAGGAGTTCACGCGGATGATCTCCTGCTGGTAGGGCGCGATCACGTCGCCCGAGATGCGCAGATCGAGGAGCAGGAAGGGGCGCGTCGCCGGGTCCTCTTCCGCCCAGCTCGCGAGGCGTTCGAGGTCGGAAAGCGCGCGCACCACCACGCCCTCGGCGCCGACCGCAGCGCCGAATGCCGCGAAGTCGACCTCGGGAATGCGCATCGGGCCCTCCGCCAGCCCCTTGAGACCGTAGAGGTTCACCTCGGCACCGTAGGCGGCGTCGTTCCAGACCACGGCCATGCCGCGGCCGCCGGCAGCACGCACCGCGGATTCCAGATCCGCGATCGCCATGAGCCCACCGCCGTCGCCCGATGTCAGCACCACGGTCGATTCCCGTCGTGCCAACGCCGCACCGACCACGCTCGGCCAGCCCTGCCCGATCGACTGGAACGCGGTGCCGACCATCATCATGCGGTCGGGAGCGGCGACCGGCCAGTACATGTTCGCCCACCCGATGAAGTGTCCGCCGTCGGACACCACGACGCGGTCTTCCGGGAGCAGCTCGGCGATGCGGCGGGCGGCGGAGCGCGGGTCGAGGCGTCCGTCCGGAGCGAGCTCGTCGCCGGCATCGTACGTGCGCGCGGACGCGACATCGACCGTCTCGCGCCACGGGCTCGCCGATCCGGCCGACCCGATCCTGGCGACGAGGTCCTCCGCGGCCAGCCGGGCGTCGGCACGCACGAAGCCTCCGACGTGCGCGTGTGTCGCAGCCGGTGCGATGTCGATCTGGAAGACGCGCGTGCCCGGAGCGAACAGTTCGCCGAACCGCATCGTGAACTGGTTCAGCGCGGCACCGAACACGACGACGACGTCGGCAGAGCGCACGAGCTCCATCGCGCCATCGGCACCGAAGCCGCCGGTCACACCGAGGTCGTAGCGCGTGTCGGGGAACACCCCGCGGCCGAGAGCCGACGATGCGGTGAGGGCTCCCGTCACGGCCGCAAGTTCTCCCAGCGCGGCGCTCGCTCCGGACAGCCACGCGCCGCGACCGGCGAGCAGGAACGGCCGCTCGGCACCTGCCAGCGCGGCGGCGATCTCGTCGAGCATCGCGTCGGCGAACTCCCCGCGCGGGGGGAGCGGAGCGGGGATGCGCGGAGACGGCGCCTCCGGGACCTCGCCCGCCTCGAGCGCCGCGACGTCGTACGGGATCGCGAGGACGACGGGCACCCGGTAGGTGAGGGCGTGCTCGATCGCGATGACGGTGGTGGCGGCGGCGTCCGCACGCCCCACGGTATAGGTGCGGGCACCCACGGCGGAGGCGAGAGCGATCTGGTCGACGTCCCAGGGGCGGGGACCGGACGTGGGCTCGTCTCCGACGACGAGGACGAGCGGCACGTGCGCCTGCACGGCTTCTGCGAGCGCGGTCAGGGTGTTCGTGAAACCGGCGCCGTACGTCGACGTGCCGGCGGCGATCCGACCCGACGCCCGGAAATGGGCGTCGGCCGCGACCACGGCGCCCTGTTCATGGCGGACAGCGGTGAACACGGCATCCGTCTGCGTCTCGATCGCGTCGAGGAAGTAGGCGTTGCCATTGCCCATCACCCCGAACACGGCGTCGATGTGCTGGGCGAGAGTGAGGGCGACGTGCGCGGACACGGTGGGCATGCGAAAGCCTTTCGAGACAGGGACGGAGGTAGTGCGGAATCCGTATGTGTCTCGCCTCTGCGTCTTCGCGGAGTGCTTCGTGCCTCTTTTTCAGGCACCGGCCGGGCCGGACCCGCTCAGTCTACCGGCGGGAGACCTTTGCGGAATGCGGGAGAATGCAGGAATGACTGATGCAGAGATCGAGCGCGAGACACTCACCTGGGACGGCTTCGGAGCGGCGACGCGCGATCTGGCACGGAACATCCTCGACAGCGGCTTCATGCCCGAGGTCGTCGTGGCCATCGCGCGCGGCGGACTCCTCCCGGCAGGCGCGATCGCCTACGGTCTCGGCGCCAAGAACTGCGGAGCGATCAACGTCGAGTTCTATACCGGCATCGGCACCGTGCTCGACGCACCGGAGGTGCTGCCTCCCGAGCTCGACATGGCGTACCTGGACGGACGCCGCGTGCTGCTCGTCGACGATGTCGCGGATTCGGGTCGCACGCTCGCCCTGGCCGTGCAGCTGCTGAAGGACAAGGGGGCCGACGTGCGGTCGGTCACGATCTACACCAAGCCGTCGACGATCATCCAGCCCGACTTCGCCTGGAAGGACACCGACCTCTGGATCGACTTCCCGTGGTCGTTCCGTGGAACCGTCCGCGAAGAGGATCAGGGGCTCGCGCCCTCCGCCTGAGCCTGCTGCGCGGGGGTCACGCGTGCAGCAGCGAACGCAGCGTCTGGATCGTGTCGGCCTCGACTGCGGTTTTGTCGGTGCGGTATCCCTTCACGCGAGCGAATCGCAGCGCGATGCCTCCCGGGTATCGCGGTGAGCGCTGCACGCCGTCGATCGCGATCTCCACGACGAGCTCGGGGCGCAGGAACACGGTCGATGCGGTGCGGTGCGACTCGTGCTCGGGGAACTCCGCGGTCTGCCACCTCAGCAGTTCATCGGTGAGCCCCTTGAACGTCTTGCCGACCATGACGAACCCGCCGGGGTCGCCGAACTCCCCTTCGGGGTCGCGGGCACCGAGGTGGAGGTTCGAGAGCCAGCCGCGACGTCGTCCGGAACCCCATTCCGCACCGAGCACCACGAGGTCGAACGTCAGGACCGGCTTGACCTTGATCCAGGACTTGCCTCGGCGGCCCGCCGCGTAGGGCGCGTCGATCGCCTTGACCACGACACCTTCGTGGCCCGCGGCGAGGGCCTCGCGCGAGAGACGTTCGGCGGCTTCGGCATCGTCTGTCACTATGCCGGGCATCCGCCAGTCGCCGGCCACGCGTTCCAGTTCGGCCAGCCGCACGGACAGCGGCTCGTCGATCAGGTCGCGCCCATCCACGTGCAGCACATCGAAGAACCACGGCCGCAGGACGAGTTCGCGGGACACATCGGCGCCGAACCGCGACATCGTCTCCTGGAACGGGAGCGGCCCTCCGTCCTCGTCGAGCGAGAGCGTCTCCCCGTCGAGGATGACATCCGTGACGGGGAGCGCGCGCACGATCTCGACGAGCTCCGGCACCCGGTGGGTGACGTCGGCGAGGCTCCGCGTGTAGACGCCGACCTCGTCGCCATGACGGTGCACCTGGATGCGGGCGCCATCGAGCTTGTACTCGACCGACGCCTCGCCGGTGATCTCGAGCGCGGCGGAGGGAGTCGGCGCGGTGGCCGCCAGCATCGGCAGGACGGGGCGTCCGACCTGCAGACCCACGGCTTCGAGGTCGCCTTCGTCTCCGGTGAGTGCGATGCGGGCGGTCTCGCCGAGATCGCCGGAGAGCATGGCTGCGCGCCGGACGGTCGCCGGCGCTCGATCGGAGGCCCGGGCGATCGCGTCGAGCAGCACCCCGGACAGAGCGCCGGTGCGCAGCTCGCCGAGCATCGCCCGGACGAGGAAGTCCCATTCGGGGGCCGTGGCGCGGGAGGCGAGTTCGCCGAGGATGCTGCTCCGGGCGGAGGTGGAGCCGGAACCGGACGTCGCCGCCAGCGAGTCCAGGGCCCGGTCGACGTCGAGCACGGACAACGTCGGACTCTCGGTGTGCGTGATGTCGAGGGCGGCGATGCCTCGCCACCCGACCCCGAGCTTGCCCTGGCGGGGAGCCGCGAGGAGAAGACCCATGACCGCGGCGATCTCGCTCGGTTCTGCCTGCGTGAGCAGGTCGGCGAGGGCCTCGATCTTGGCGAGCCGGGACGACGTGGCTCCGACACGGTCGGTGGTGGAGACGAGCTCTGCGAGCAGCATGTGGGCATTCTCGCACCGGGGTACGACACTCGGGTGGCAGGGGTCTCCCACCTGGTGTGCTGACGGGCCCGCTCAGCGCCCGCCGAACTCGGGCTTCCGCTTCTCCTGGAAGGCCGCGAAGCCCTCGCGGTAGTCGTCGGTGTCGCACAGCGCGGCCTGCGCGGCGTTCTCGATGCCGACCGCATCCCACAGCGCGAGCCGCTCGTCGCGGATGCGGGCGATGAGCTCCTTGCTCGCCAGGAACGCCGCCGTGGCACCGCGCGCCGCCGTCGCTGCGGCATCCGTCGTCGCCTGCACGACCTCGTCATCCGGGAACACGCGCGAGAACAGGCCCGATGCCACGGCCTCCGCGCCGCTCATGAGGCGGCCCGTGTAGATGAGGTCGAGTGTCTTGTGCGCCCCGAGCCGATCGAGGAACAGGGCGTGGCCGCCGGAGTCGAGCGTCGCGCCGAGCGCCGCGAACGGGGAGCCGATCTTCGCAGACTCGGCTACGTACACGACATCGGTCGCGATCAGGAGGCCGAGGCCGACCCCGAGGCAGGCACCGTGCGCGACGGCGAACGTCGGCGCGGGAAACCGGGACATCCGCTGCAGCAACGGCGTCACGAGGCCGCCGAGGTAGCCGAGCACATCGTCATCCCGCGGGTCGACGCCGGAGATATCCCGCCCAGCGCAGAACCCGCGTCCTTCGCCACGGAGCACGAGGGCCCGCACGCCCGCCGTCTCCGCCTCGACATATGCGGTGTCGAGTTCCGCCAGCCCCTGTTCATCGAGGGCGTTCCGCTTCGACGGCGCGTTCAGCACGATCGTGGCGACGTCGTCGGCGATGGTGAGGTCGATCATGGGGCCTCCGGGGTCAGACGTCGTAGTCGACGACCACGCGGTCGCTGGTCGGGTGGGACTGGCAGGTGAGCACGAATCCGCGTTCGAGCTCGTCGGGCTCGAGCGCGTAGTTCTCGGTCATGGTCACGCTGCCCTCGATCACGCGCGCGCGGCACGTGCCGCAGACGCCGCCCGCGCAGGCGAACGGAGCGTCGGGCCGCACGCGCAGCGCCGCGTTGAGCACCGACTCGTGTGCATCCACCGGGCTCTCCACGGTCGAGGAGACACCGTCGAGCGTGACCTCGATGCGCACGGTCTTCTCGCCGGCGCGCACCTGCACCGGCCGGGCCGCACGTGCCGGTTCATCACCGGTCGTGAACAGCTCGAAGCGGATGTGCGAGCGATCGACCCCGACATCGGCCAGCACCTCGCGACAGAGGTCGACCAGCGCGAGAGGTCCGCACAGGAACCATTCATCGACGGTCGCGGGCGGGATGAGGGTGCCGAGGATCGTGCGGAGCTTCTCCTCGTCGATGCGTCCGGACAGCACAGGAGCCGCCCGCTGCTCTCGGGACAGCACGTGGTGGAGCACGAGCCTCGTCGGGAAGCGGTCCTTGAGGTCGGCCAGATCTTCCAGGAACATCACGTCGAGCGTCGCGCGGTTCGTGTAGAGCAGGGTGAACCGCGACGTGTCCGACCGGTTCAGCACCGTGTGCGCGAGTGCCATCAGCGGCGTGATGCCGGAGCCGGCGGCGATCCCCACCACATGGCGGTCGTCGAGGTCGTCGAGCGCCGAGGTGAAGGTGCCCTGCGGGCTCATGACGTCGATCTCGAAGCCGGCGTGCAGGCCTGTCTGCGCCCACGTGGAGAAGAGTCCGCCCTCGTCGCGCTTAACGGCGACGCTCAGCCGGGTGTCCTGTCCGTCGTCGCGATGCTCCGGTGCGCGGCACAGCGAGTAGGAGCGCCGCACCTCGACGCCGTCGAGGGTGGTGCGCAGGGCGACGTACTGACCGGGAAGGTGGTCGTATTCGTCGGCGAGCGCGGCCGGGACCGTGAACGTCACTTCCACGGCATCCTCGGTGAGCGGACGCACGTCTTCGACGACGAGGGTGTGGAAACGGGCGCGCTTCCGGGGGGAGGTCGCGCGTGCGGCGGTCGTCCGCGGCGAGGGCGCGGGCGCCGAGGTGAAGAGCGACATGTCAGTGCACCTTGAAGTGGTCGAAGGGCTCGAGGCAGGCGCGGCACTCGAAGAGCGCCTTGCACGAGGTCGAGCCGAAGTGGGAGACCTCGCGGGTGTCGAGCGACCCGCATCGCGGGCAGCGCACGCTCAGCGCCAGGCGGATCGGCCCGGTCGAGACGGCGGCGCGGCCGGAGGGCGGCGCGATGCCGTACTCCGCGAGCTTCGTCTTGCCGACTTCCGTCATCCAGTCCGTCGTCCAGGCGGGCGAGAGGACCAGCCGCACATCGACCCGGTCGAAGCCGGCGGCGGTGAGGGCGAGGATCACATCGTCTCGGATCGTGTCCATCGCGGGGCAGCCGCTGTACGTCGGCGTGATGTCGACGTGCACCCGGGTGCCGTCGACCTCGACCGCACGGAGCACGCCGAGGTCCTCGATCGTGAGGACGGGGACCTCGGGGTCGGGAACGGAAGCGGCGATCCGCCAGGCGGCCTGCGTCGGAGTGAGAGTCACCATGTCGCCCCCGGATGCCGTCGCGCGAGCACCTGCATCTCGGCGAGGATGTGGCCGAGGGGGGTCGCGTGCGCGCCGCGACGCCCGCGCGCCGACGACGACATGACGTCGGGAACCGTCAGCTCCGCCTCGGTGAAGACGGTCGCGACCACGCCGTCGAACCCGGGACGCAGGCGCGACGGGGACACGGCCGCATCGCCGAGTCGCTCGATCAGCTCATCGTCGCGGAACAGCTCGTCGACGTACGGCCAGACATCACCGATCGCCCGGATGATGCGGGTGCGGGACTCCTCGGTGCCACCCGCGAGGCGCAGCATCCACTGCACGGCGTGATCGCGGTGGTAGTCGACCTCCTTGAGCGATTTCTCGGCGATCGCGGCGAAGGTCTCGTCGCTGCTGCCGCGCAACGCCGTGTAGAGCTCGAACATGTAGGTCGCCACGACGAACTGTCGGGCGATCGTCTGGGCGAAGTCGCCGTTGGGCTGCTGCACGATCCACGCGCAACGGAACTCGGGCTCGTCGCGGAAGAAGGCGAGGTCGTCTTCGCTGCGGCCGTCGTACGACCCCGCGTAGTGCAGGAACGAGCGCGCGTGGCCGAGCAGGTCGAGCGCGATGTTGCCCAGGGCCACGTCCTCCTCCAGCTCCGGGGCCCGCGAGATCCAGGCGCCCAGCTGCTGGGAGAGGATGAGGGCGTCATCTCCGAGGCGCAGTGCGTACTCGGCGATGTCGGCGGACGTGGCCACCGCGCCGGTGCCGGAGAGCTCCTGCGAGAGGCGGAGTTCGTCGACCGAGACGTCGCCGTGGATGTCGCCGTGAACGTCGACGTCCTCGGGCGCGGTGGTCGGGTGCGGTGTGCTCACAGGTGCGGCACTCCCTCGGAGGCCGTGTAGTACACGGCGTGGCGGTAGTTCTTGCCCGCGGGGCTCTCGAAGTATGCGCCCTTGGCGTCGGGATCGCTCGTGGTGATCGCGTCGGCGGGCGCCACCCAGATCGACACGCCCTCGCCGCGGCGGGTGTAGAGGTCGCGCGCGTTGCGGATCGCCATCTCGGCGTCGGGCGCGTGCAGCGAGCCGACGTGCACGTGGCTGAGCCCGCGATTGGCGCGCACGAACACCTCCCACAGCGGCCAGGGTTCGCGCTCATCCGCGCCCGGTGTCGCCATCACGCCACCGCCTTCGTCTCGAGGGACTGCTTGCGGGCATACTCCGCGGCGGCCTCGCGCACCCAGGCGCCCTCTTCGTGGGCCGTGCGTCGGCGCTCGAGTCGCTCGGCGTTGCACGGCCCGTTGCCGCGCACCACCTCGAAGAACTCGTCCCAGTCGATCTCGCCGATCACATACTGGCCGGTCTGCTCGTCGAAGCGCAGATCGGGGTCGGGCAACGTCACCCCGAGGATCTCGGCCTGGGGCACGAGCATGCCGACGAACCGCTGGCGCAGCTCGTCGTTCGAGAACCGCTTGATCTTCCACTTCATCGACTGCGCCGAGTTCGGGGACTGGTCGTCGGGCGGCCCGAACATCGCCAGGCTCGGCCAGTACCAGCGGTTCACGGCATCCTGTGCCATCTCGCGCTGCTCCGCGCTGCCCTGCATCAGCGTGAGCAGGATCTCGAAGCCCTGCCGCTGGTGGAACGACTCCTCCTTGCACACGCGCACCATGGCGCGGCCGTACGGACCGTAGGAGGCCCGGCACAGCGGCACCTGATTGCAGATCGCGGCGCCGTCGACGAGCCAGCCGATCGCACCCATGTCGGCCCAGGTCGGGGTGGGGTAGTTGAAGATCGACGAGTACTTCGCCTTGCCGCTGATGAGCTGATCCATCATCTCGTCGCGCGTGGTGCCCAGGGTCTGCGCCGCGGAGTAGAGGTAGAGACCGTGGCCGGCCTCGTCCTGCACCTTCGCCATGAGGATCGCCTTGCGCTTGAGGCTCGGCGCGCGTGTGATCCAGTTGCCCTCGGGCTGCATGCCGATGATCTCGGAGTGCGCGTGCTGGGAGATCTGCCGCACCAGCGTCTTGCGGTAGGCATCGGGCATCCAGTCGCGGGGCTCGATGCGCTGCTCGTTCGCGATGAGCTCGTCGAAGAGACGCTCCTCATCGGAGAGCTCGCCCACCAGGGACAGGTCTGCGGGACTGGTCATCGTCGACTCCTCGGCCTCCGGCCAACTTTACTGACCGATCGTTAGGTAATTCTGACACAGAGCACGGCCGGTTTCAAGGCACCCGCTCAGTGCGAGCGCGAGATCAGCTCGAGGAGCGCCCGGCCGTAGGCCTCCGAGGGATCGGGGTGCTCGAAGGCGATCACATGGCCACCGATCTCGACGTCGACGCGAAAGGCGTCTTCGAGGCGCACCAGCGCGCGGAAGGTGCCCCGGAGCAGGTCGCGCAGCTGATCCTCCCGCGGCAGCCACACCGCATCCGCGAGGGTCACCGCATCGAGCGCCCATTCCGTGGTGCCGTTGAACGCCAGATCGGTGCCGCTCGGCGTCTGGCGGGCTTCGATCGTCATCTCGCTGACCGTGAAGACCTCGGCCTCCGCTTCGAACTCCACCTCGTCCGGCAGGTCGAGCTGGAAGCGGTCGCCCTCGGCGGGATGCCAGACGAGTCCGGAGTCTCGCAGGGCGACGGCGAGCTCGCGTGTGATCATCCCCTCACGCTAGACGACCGGACTCGCCGACGGCTCGGCGAACCTGTGGATGACGGCGTCGTCGTGTCGGCGGCGTGGGGCAGAGTGGGCGCATGACATTCGCAGCTCCCGCCGACACCCGTGAGGCCGCACGCGCGGCGCTGCGCGAACTCGTCGGCCGCCCCGACGCCGACTTCCACGACGGGCAGTATGAGGCGATCGAGGCGCTGGTCGAGGCGCGTCGGCGCGCGCTCGTGGTGCAGCGCACCGGCTGGGGAAAGTCCGCGGTGTACTTCGTCGCCACCCTGCTGCTGCGTCGACAGGGGGCGGGGCCGACGGTGCTGGTGTCGCCGCTGCTCGCGCTCATGCGCGACCAGATCGCCGCGGCCGAACGTGCGGGGGTGAGGGCGGTCGCGATCAACTCCACCAACGCGCACGAATGGTCCGAGGTGCTCGGGCAGCTCGACCGCGATGAGGTCGATGTGCTGCTGGTCTCGCCGGAGAGGCTGAACAACCCCGCGTTCCGCGAGCAGCAGCTGCCGGCGCTGGTGCGTCGCATCGGCATGCTCGTCGTCGACGAGGCGCACTGCATCAGCGATTGGGGACACGACTTCCGTCCCGACTACCGGCGGCTGCGCGACCTGATCGCGCAGATGCCCGCCGACGTGCCGGTGCTGGCGACCACCGCGACGGCGAACAGCCGGGTCGTGGCAGACGTCGCCGAGCAGCTCGGCAGTCTACAGAGCGGTGACCGCGACGCCGAGCCGGTGCTCACCATCCGCGGCCCGCTCGCCCGCACCTCATTGCGTCTGGGGGTGCTCCGCCTGCGCGATTCGGCGAGTCGTCTCGCGTGGCTGCTCAGCCACATCGACGATCTTCCCGGATCCGGCATCATCTACACGCTGACCGTCGCGGCCGCCGTCGACACCGCCCGGCTGCTGCGTGACCACGGACACGATGTGCGGGCCTATACCGGACAGACCGACACCGATGAACGCGCCGAGTCCGAAGGGATGCTCAAGCGCAACGAGGTGAAGGCGCTCGTCGCCACCAGTGCACTCGGTATGGGCTTCGACAAGCCCGATCTGGGTTTCGTGCTCCACCTCGGGGCGCCCTCGTCGCCGGTGGCCTACTACCAGCAGGTGGGGCGTGCGGGCCGTGCCAGCGAGAGCGCCGACGTGCTGCTGCTGCCCGGCGTCGAGGATCGCGATATCTGGCATTACTTCGCGACGGCGTCGATGCCCGACAAGGAGCGGGCGGAGCGGGTGATCGGTGCGCTCGGCGATGCTCCGATCTCGACGCCGGCGCTCGAGGCGATGGTCGACATCCGCCGCACGCCGCTCGAGCTGCTGCTGAAGGTCCTCGACGTCGACGGCGCGGTGCGGCGCGTGCAGGGCGGCTGGGTCGCGACCGGCGAGCCGTGGACCTACGACGCCGAGCGCTACGAGCGCATCGCCGCCGAGCGTCTCGCCGAGCAGCAGCACATGATCGAATACGAGCAGACCGACGGCTGTCGTATGGAGTTCCTGCAGCGCGCCCTCGACGACGACACGGCCGCGCCCTGCGGAAGGTGCGACAACTGCGCGGGCGGATGGTTCCCTCGCGAGATCGGAGAATCCGCGAGCTCGCAGGCCGCGGAGTCGCTCGACCGTGTCGGTGTGCCGATCGAGCCTCGTCGTGCCTGGCCGACCGGTGCCGATCGGCTCGACGTGCCGGTCAAGGGGCGCATCCCCGCCGACGAGCAGGCCGCCGAGGGCCGAGCGCTGGCGCGCCTCACCGATCTGGGCTGGGGAGGGGCGCTGCGCGAGATCTTCGCCGTGGGCGCGCCCGACGCCGCGGTGACACCGCAGCAGCTCCAGGCCTGCGTCCGCGTGCTCGCCGGATGGGGCTGGGAGGAGCGCCCGGTGGCTGTCGTCGCCATGCCATCGCGTTCGCACCCGCTCCTGGTCGACTCGCTCGCCCGCGGGCTCGCCGACGTCGGCCGTCTGCCCTCCCTCGGCGCGCTCGAACCCGTCGGTGGCGGGCCCTCCGGTGGGCCGGGCGGGAACAGCGTCTTCCGTCTCGCCGGACTCTGGGACCGCTTCAGCGCGCAGCACCTCGACGTGCCGTCGGGGCCGGTGCTGCTCGTGGACGACCTTGTCGACAGTCGATGGACGATGACGGTCGCGGCCCGAGCGCTCCGTCAGGCCGGGGCGACCGCGGTCCTGCCGTTCGCCCTCGCGCTTCGCGGCTGAGCGGAGTTAGCGGCTGGGTGGAGGAGGCGTCGGCGAGCGCCGGTTCGTCGGGCGAGTGCTGATCCGCCGCACCGGATCGGACGCGCGGACGTCAATCGTCGGCGGGCGCCACGCGCGGTGGCCAGGTGGTCGCGCCGAGTTCGCGGGAGACGTTCCGTGCCGTCTCGCGCAGGGCATTGAGGATCGCGTCCGAGGCGGGTGTCTGCGATGTGGGCAGCACCACGGCGACCGCGGCGACGATGTCGTTCGACGCGTCAGCGACGGGGGCGGCGATCGAGGACTCGCCGAGCACCGCCTCGTCGAACTCTCCGGCCGTGCCGCGTTCGGCGATGGCCGGCAGCTCGAGGGTCAGCCGAGCGACGTCGGTGATCGTGTCGCCGGTGAGGCTGCGCAGCGGCTGTTCGAACACGCTCTGCTGGAAACCCAGGTCGTAGGCGAGGAGGACCTTGCCCATCGCCGAGGCATGGGCGGGGATGGCCACCCCGGTCTCGAGCATCTGCTGGCTGTCGTCGGGTCGCAGGTTGTGATGGATGACGAGCACGTCGGTGAAGTGCGGTGCGCCCAGCCGTACCGAGAGGTTGGTGCGGCGCGCGAGTTCCTGCGTCCATCTCATCGCCCTGGCGCGTACGTCGAGGGTGTCGAGGTAGACGTTGCTCAGGCGCAGGAGAGTCGGACCGAGCATGTAGCGCTGGCCGCCCCGCTCCTTCGCGACGAGTCCGTGCGACCGCAGCGACTTCACGATCCCGTGCACGGTCGACGGCGGCAGGCTGAGTGCCGCCGCGAGGTCGGTGATGCCGAGGTGGCGTGCTCCCTGGAGCAGTTCGAGGATCTTCGCCGCGCGGTCGATCGCCTGGATCACGGTGAGGCCTCCTTCCGGTGCGTCGTCGAGCCGGAGCCGATGGAGCCGGGTTTCACGATTGATCTTGACAACCCGGCAGGGTCCGAGCATATTCGACATTAACGAATTGCTTTCGGATTTTTTGCGAAAGAGACCTCGAAGGATCAAAGGAGATCGAATGATGAAGAAGCTCATCAACGCCCCGGAAGACGTTCTCGTCGAATCGTTGAAGGGTGTCGCCCTCGCTCATCCGGAGCTCTCCGTCGACCTCGAGAACCATGTCATCACCCGAGCCACGCCCAAGGCCCAGGGCAAGGTCGCGATCGTCTCCGGTGGCGGCTCCGGCCATGAACCGCTGCACGGCGGGTTCGTCGGCACCGGGATGCTGGATGCGGCGGTCGCCGGCGAGGTCTTCACCTCCCCGACCCCCGATCGCGTGCAGGTGGCCACCCAGGCCGTGGATCGCGGCGCAGGTGTGCTGCACATCGTGAAGAACTACACCGGCGACGTGTTGAACTTCGAGATGGCCGCCGAGCTCGCCGCGATGGACGGGATCGAGGTCGGGAGCATCACCGTGGATGACGACGTCGCCGTGCAGGACTCGCTGTACACCGCCGGTCGCCGCGGGGTGGGCCTCACCGTGCTGCTCGAGAAGATCGTCGGAGCGGGCGCGGAAGAGGGGCGGGACCTCGCCGCCGTCGTCGAGCTGGCCAAGAAGGTCAACGGACAGGGGCGCTCGATGGGCATGGCTCTCACCAGTTGCACCGTGCCCGCCGCAGGCAAGCCCACGTTCGACCTTCCGGACGATCAGATGGAGATCGGCATCGGCATTCACGGCGAGCCCGGGCGTCACCGCGAACCCCTCGCTCCGGCATCCGAGATCGCCCGGCAGCTGGTCGAGCCGATCCTCGCCGATCTCGACGCCGCAGGACCCGCGATCGTGATGCTCAACGGCATGGGAGCTACGCCGCTCATCGAGCTCTACCTCATGTACGGCGAGGTCGCGGCGATCCTCGAGAAGTCGGGCGTGCAGATCGCCAGGAACCTCGTCGGCAACTACATCACGTCGCTCGACATGGCCGGGTGCTCGGTCACCCTGCTCAAGGCGGACGATGAGCTGCTGCGGTTGTGGGATGCCCCGGTGAACACCCCCGGTCTGCGGTGGGGCGTCTGATGGGCGCGGTCGACACCGTCGTGCTCGCCGACTGGGTCTCCCGGTTCGGTGCCGCCGTCACCGAGAAGCGCGATTGGCTCACCGAACTCGACTCGGCCATCGGCGACGCCGACCACGGAGCCAACATGGCTCGCGGTATGAGCGCCGTCGGCGAGAAACTCTCCGCGGGCGCACCCGGAAAGGTCGACGAACTGCTCAAGACCGTCGGCATGACCCTGGTGAGTTCCGTCGGCGGAGCCAGCGGACCCCTCTACGGCACCTTCTTCCTGCGGACGGGAATGGCGGCCGGGCCGGTGTCCGAACTCGACGGCCCCGCTCTTGCGGCTGCGTTGCGGGCAGGACTCGACGGCATCGTCGCACGCGGTAAGGCGGAAGCGGGGGACAAGACCATGTTCGACGCGATGGCGCCGGCGGTGGACGCGATGGACGCGGCACTCGCCGCGGGATCCTCTGTCGCCGAGGCGACCAGGGCCGCCGCGGACGCCGCGGCAGCCGGACGCGATGCCACGCTGCCGCTGGTGGCCCGCAAGGGCAGGGCGAGTTACCTCGGGGAGCGCAGCGCGGGGCACCTCGACCCGGGAGCGGCCTCCACGGCGATCCTCTTCGACACGCTCGCCGCAGCGGTCGCGGACACGGCCTGATGATCGGCATCGTCGCCGTCTCCCACAGCGCACGGCTCGGGGAGGCGGCACTGGAGCTTGCCCTGCAGATGGTGCACGACGGCGGAGTGCGCGTGCAGGTCGCGGCCGGAGCGGGAGTCGACGCCGAGGGGGCACCGATCCTCGGCACTGATGCCGTCGCGGTGGCAGCGGCCATCGATGAGCTCGCGGCGGAGTGCGAGGGCGTGCTCGTGCTCATGGATCTGGGATCCGCCGTGCTCAGCGCCGAGCTCGCCCTCGAGCTGCGATCGAGTGCGGTGCCGGTGCGGCTCGCCCCGGCACCGTTCGTGGAGGGACTGCTCGCCGCCGTCGTGTCCGCTGCTGCGGGCGGGACGCTGGATCAGGTGGCTGCCGAAGCCACGGCGGCGCTCGGGGTGAAGACCGGCGCGCTCGGCGCCGGGGAAGACCAGATCGCCGACGCACCGGCTGTGCCGCAGGCGGATGGTGACGTGCAGGTGCGTCGGGTGCGCGTCCGCAATCCGCTCGGCGTCCATGCGCGTCCCGCTGCCCTGATCGCCCGGGCCGCCGCCGGGACCGACGTACACCTGCGACGGCTTCCCGACGGCCCGGATGCGGCCGCCGCGAGCCTGACGCGCCTGCTCGTGCTCGGCGCGCGCCAGGGCGATGAACTGGAGCTGACCGCTCGCGGCGATGACGCGACGGAGGCACTGGATCGGCTGGTCGCTCTGTTCGACGACGGGTTCGGCGAGGGGACGGAGCAGGCACCACCCGAGACGGCGGTCGCACCGCCTTCCGGGGTGTCCGGAGCCGCAGAGGCATCCGCGGTCGGTGCGCCGTCGTCGCGGGAGGGGGAGCCCGCGCGTGCGGTCCCGCCCGGCACGGTGCTTCGCGGACGAGGAGTGAGCTCCGGCCGCGTCGCCGCGCCCGTGGTCCACCTCGCGCCCCCGCTTCCCGAGCCCGACCCGACCACGGTCGTCCCCGAGGCCGACCGGGACTCCGAGGTCTCCGCGATCGAGTGGGCGGCCGTCGCCGTGGCCGATCAGCTCTGCTCGCGCACCGCGCAGGCGACGGGGGAGACCAGGGCGATCCTCGACGCTTCCCGGCTTCTGGCGTCCGATCCGGAGCTGGTGTCCGAGGCCACGGCGCTCGTGCGATCGAAGGGACGCAGTGCGGCCCGTGCGGTCTGGGAGACGGCTGTCGTCCATGAGAAGGCGCTCGCCGCGCTGGGAGGGCGGATGGCCGAGCGCATCGCCGACATCCGTGATGTGCGCGACCGGATCATCGCCGAGATCCTCCAGGTCGACATGCCGGGCGTGCCCGAGCGCGATGAGCCCTTCGTGCTGGTGGCGACGGATCTCGCCCCCGCCGACACCGCGCTGCTCGCCGGCGGAGGATGCATCGCCCTCGTCACCGCGCAGGGCGGGCCGACCTCGCACACCGCCATCATCGCGCGCTCCCTCGGTCTTCCCGCCGTGGTCGGTCTCGCGGACGCGGAAGCGATCCCGGCCGGAGTCACGGTGCTCGTCGACGGTGACCGGGGAACGGTCGAGGTCGAGCCTGCGCCGTCCCGTGTCGCCGAGGCGCGAGCGTCGGCGACGGTCCTCGAGTTCGACGGTGCAGGCGCGCTCGCCGACGGGCAGCGCGTCCCGCTCCTCGCGAACGTCGGGGGTGCGGCGGACGCGACGAACGCGGCTTCGGCCCAGGCGGAGGGCATCGGCCTCTTCCGCACGGAGTTCTGCTTTCTCGATCGCACGGACGCCCCGAGCGTCGACGAGCAGATCGCCGCCTATCGAGGGGTGCTGGCGGCCTTCCCCGGACGCAAGGTCGTGGTGCGCACCCTCGACGCCGGCAGCGACAAGCCGCTGCCCTTCGCCAACGCGGACCGCGAGGACAACCCGGCGCTCGGGGTCCGCGGTCTGCGGATCGCCAGACGTCGACCGCAGCTTCTCGACGACCAGCTGCGGGCTCTCGCACGGGCGGCCGCCGAGGAGGAGGCTGTGGTCGAGGTGATGGCGCCGATGGTCGCGACGGTCGACGAGGCCGCGGAGTTCGCCGATCGGTGCCGGGCGGCGGGGCTGGACCGGGTCGGCATCATGATCGAGACCCCGTCGGCGGCCCTGCTCGCGGCCGAACTGTTCGAGGTCGTCGACTTCGTGAGCCTGGGTACCAACGACCTCGCGCAGTACACGATGGCGGCCGACCGACTGCTCAGCGAGTTGGGGGATCTGAACGATCCGTGGCAGCCTGCGGTGCTTCGTCTCATCGCCGCCGTCGGCGAGGCAGGCCGTGCGGTGGGCAAGCCGGTGGGGGTGTGCGGCGAAGCCGGCGGTGACCCGGCACTTGCTCCCGTGCTGGTCGGACTGGGCGTGACCTCGCTATCGATGGCTCCACGGTCGCTGGGTCGGGTGGCAGCGAAGCTGAGCGAGCTGTCCTCGGTGGAGTGCGCACGGGCCGCGGCCGCCGCGGTCGGCGCTCCTTCGGCCGATGCGGCACGTTCGGCTGCTGCCGCTGCACTCGCCGACGGGTGAGCGACCCGGGTCAGCCCGCACCATATGCGTGCAGCGACATATTCTCCGTTTCATTCTGATATCGACATGCGCGCTCGGTGACGCTGTGGCGGGCCGGCCCCTAAGCTCAGAGGAGAGGGGGGCGAGTGGCCACCCACGAGCAATCGGAGGGCTCATGTCCGCGCTGCGGTCCTATTCGCGATCAACTCTCGGGCTGCTGGCCGTGGGGGCCGTCGTGGCCCTGTCCGGATGCACCCCGGCTCCTCAGACGACGCCGAAACCGACCCCGTCGCCGGTCGAATCGGCACCGGAGCCCTATGCCGGCCCCGCGGTCTTCGTCGGCGACGAGCTCGACTGGTTCCTGCCGAGCGCGGAGGATATCGCGAGGATCCTGCCCGACGTCGGTGAGGTCGGCACGCCGACACCGTCCCTGATCCAGGTCTCCGACGGCGGTGGTCCCGACCTCTCGCCGGCGATCTGCAGCTCGTTGGTGTACGAACCCTCCCTGACGTCGATCGGTGCACGCTCCGTCACCTGGACCAGTGCTGTGCCCGAGCAGAGGGAGGGGTGGCTGCATGTGCTCCAGTTCGCCGACGAGGCGGCGGCGCAGGGGCTCATGGACACGTACGTCGACGCCGCTCAGCAGTGCGCGCAGTTCGCGTACGGGGGCGGCGCGTCGACGTTCGATTCGACCACGGCGGAGTCCGAGGACGGAGTTCGGGCCGTCGCGGGGTCGCTGGTGATCGATGACGGGTTCGGCGGCGGACACCGTCTCTACCAGGGGTATGCCTCGGTCGGCAATGTGCTCGTGAACTTCTGGCAGCCGTTCTCCGGCGAAGCCGCCTTCGACAGCGCGCAGGCCGCGTCCTTCCTCCGGGACCAGGCATCCGCCGCCCAGAAGCGGCTGGTGGAGGAGCTGACCGCGAATCCGCCGGAGGCCCCTGCCTCCCCGCCCGCGGTCGACCCCGGAGCCGCGTGGAGCACGTGGGACGTGACCGTCGAGGGTATCGGACCGATCGTCCTCGGAACCGAGCTCGACGACGCCATCGCGGCGGTGCCGGGAGCGGAGGTCATCCGGTCGGAGTGGGCGGGCGGGCAGACCCGGATCGTCAGTCCCGACGGGGCTGCGTCGTTGCTTCTCTGGACGGACGACGGCGCCACCGTGGTGGTCGCCGCCTCGGTCGGCTTCGCCAACGTCGCGGATGAGCCGCGTGAGGACCCGGCTGCGCTGCCGGCGGCAGGCGATGTGAGGATCGGGGACACCGTGGCCGAAGCCATGAGCGCGTTCCCGGGCGGGACATCGATCAGGATCGTGTCGTCGGGGGAGTACCTGTACCAGTGGACGACTCGCGAGGGAGAGGCGATCCGGTTCCGCGTCGATCGCGACGCCGCGGACCCGGATGCCGTGATCACCGGAATCCTGACGGAGGACGCGACGCTGCGCCGGCTCCCCGACTTCGGCTGAGCTTCACCCCGCGGGGGCGGGGCGCTCGGAAGGCTCGGCGGGGCTTCCGTTTGACTAACTGAACGATCGGTCGGTTAGTATGAGCGGATCGGGTGCTGCAGGTGCGCATCCGACCCGCTCGACGAGGAGGTCGACGATGACGGAAGCGACGACGCAGACGCCGGATGCCGTGCGCCCGAATCGAGCCATGATGGAACGTGACCGCGCATCGGCCGCACTGGGGCTCGTCGTCGAACGCGACGATCCGGGCCATGCGATCGTGTCGATGCGCGTGCGGGATGACATGACGAACGGCTTCCACATCACGCACGGCGGCTTCGTGTTCGCCCTCGCCGACACCGCCTTCGCGATCGCGTGCAACGAGGATGACCGGGTGACGGTCGCGGCGGGTGCGGACATCTCCTTTCTCAAATCGACCGTGTCCGGCCAGACGCTCACCGCGACGGCGGTCCGACGGACGCGCACGGGGCGCTCCGGCATCTATGACGTGAGCGTGGTCGACGAGCAGGGTGAGCCCGTCGCCGAGTTCCGCGGACGCTCCCGCACCACCAACCAGACCCTCTGATCCCCACCTCCGGAGCCCCTCGTGTCGACGACGACCGCAACGCCCTCCCGTGTCCGCCCTCCCGCAGCCGACGAGCTCGACGCCGAAGAGCGTATGAGTCGCGAGGAGATCGCGGCTCTCCAGCTCGAACGGCTTCAGCAGACCGTTCGCCATGCGTACGCGAACGTCCCTCTCTACACGCGCAAGTTCGATGATGCGGGTGTGCATCCGGATGACATCCGCACCCTGGATGACGTGCAGCGGCTGCCGTTCACGACCAAGGCGGATCTGCGCGAGACCTATCCGTTCGGGATGTTCGCGGTGCCGATGTCCGACGTCGCCCGCATCCACGCATCCAGCGGCACCACGGGCCGGCCGACGGTCGTCGGCTACACGAGGGGCGATCTCGACCGGTGGGCTTCTCTGGTGGCGCGTTCGCTGCGGGCGAGTGGCATCCGCGCCGGCATGAAGGTGCACAACGCCTACGGATACGGACTGTTCACGGGGGGACTCGGCGCGCACGCGGGCATCGAAGCGCTCGGTGCGACCGTCATCCCGATGTCCGGTGGCCAGACGGCCCGTCAGGTGCAGCTGATCCTCGATTTCGAGCCGGATGCGATCCTGTGCACTCCGAGCTATCTGCTCACGATCGCCGACGCGATGGCGGCGCAGGGGGTCGACCCGCGCTCCACGTCGTTGAAGGTCGCTGTTCTGGGCGCCGAGCCGTGGTCGAACGAGATGCGCCACGAGCTCGAACAGCGTCTGGGAATCGACGCTCTGGACATCTACGGACTCAGCGAGGTCATGGGGCCCGGGGTGGGCAACGAATGCCTCGAGACGAAGGACGGCCCGCATCTGTGGGAGGACCACTTCCTGCCGGAGATCATCGACGGCGAGAGCGGGGCGGTGCTGCCGGACGGGGAGCTCGGCGAACTCGTGTTCACCTCGCTGACGAAGGAGGCCTTCCCCGTGATCCGCTATCGCACCCGCGACCTCACCCGTCTGCTGCCGGGGACCGCGCGTGCGGGGATGCGCCGCATGGAGAAGATCACGGGCCGCAACGACGACATGATCATCCTGCGCGGGGTGAACCTGTTCCCCACCCAGATCGAGGAGCTGGTGCTGGGGATCGAACAGCTGACGCCGCACTTCATCCTCGAGCTGTCGAAGGACGGCCGGATGGACACGTTGAAGGTGCGGATCGAACGCCACCCCGACCTGTCCGTCGAGACCTGCCAGAGCGCCGCGGAGGTGCTCGCGCAGCGCATCAAGATCTTCGTCGGGTCGACGGTCGCCGTCCAGCTGGAAGAGCCGGGGACGCTGCCGCGAAGCGAGGGGAAGTACAAGCGGGTGTACGACCTGCGGTGACGACGGGCGACACCCGGATCGCCTCGCGGCCGGCGATCCGGCCTGTGCGGCTGATCGGGTGCGAGACTGTGGGGTGATGTCCGAGATGCAGAGCACACGACGCGGCCGCCCCGGCTACGACCAGCAGGGGATCCTCGGCGTCGCCGTCGCCGCCTTCAACGAGCACGGGTACGACGCGACGTCGATCGGCATGCTCGCCGAGCGGCTCGGCCTGTCGAAGTCGGCGATCTATCACCACTTCGGATCGAAGGACGAGATCCTCGACCTCGCGCTCGACGCGGCGCTCAGCGGCCTGGAAGCCGTGGTCGAGAACCCGCTTCCGGAATCGGAGGATGGACCGGAGGCCTCGAACGCGGTGGACCGCCTCGAGCATGTGCTGCGCGGTGCCGTCCGTGTGCTCGTGGAGCAGCTGCCGGCCGTGACGCTGCTGCTGCGCGTACGGGGCAACACCGACGTGGAGCGCAAGGCGCTGATCCGCCGTCGGGCCTTCGACCGTCGGATCACCGCGCTGGTGTCGGAGGCGCAGAGCGAGGGCGCGTTGCGTGCCGACATCGATGCGAGCGTGGTCGCGCGTCTCGTGTTCGGGATGATCAACTCGATCGTCGAGTGGTACCGACCCGGGGGGCGCGAGGGCGCCGACCGTCTCGCCGACGACGTGGTCGCGATCGCCCTCGACGGGCTGCGCACGAACGACGACGCCGGAGTCCCTGCCGTCTGACCGGGATCCGGCGGTCGTTGCGACGCCGCCGTCAGACCTGCGCCTTCTCCTTCGCGACCAGCGTGAGCACATCGTAGGTGGCCACGATGTCGTCGTGCTGGTTCTTCAGCACGGCATCCCAGCGCACCTCCCCGTACTCGTCGGTCTCCCGCGGAGTGATCTGCTTGGCGGTGAGCTCGACGCGGATGTCGTCGCCGGGGGAGACGGGCGTCACGAACCGCAGGTTCTCGAGCCCGGAGTTGGCGAGCACGGGGCCGGGCGCCGGGTCGACGAAGAGCCCCGCAGCCCACGACACCAGCAGATAGCCGTGGGCGACGCGTCCCGGGAAGAACGGGTTCGCTGCGGCCGAGGTCTCATCCATGTGGGCGTAGAACGTGTCGCCGGTGAATGCGGCGAACGTCTCGATGTCCTCGAGGGTGACGGTGCGGGAACCGCTCGCCACCTGGTCGCCCACATGGAGCTCGGCCAGCGACTTGCGGAAGGGATGCACTCCGTCGCTCTGCTCGTACGGGCGTGAGGTCGCTCCCTGATGCCAGACGCCGGTGAGGGCGGTCATCATCTCGGGCGAGCCCTGCACCGCGGTGCGCTGCATGTGGTGCAGCACGGCGCGGATGCCGCCGAGCTCCTCGCCTCCGCCCGCGCGCCCGGGGCCGCCGTGCACGAGGTTCGGGAGCGGGGAACCGTGCCCGGTCGAGCTGCGCGCATCATCGCGATCGAGGAAGAGCACGCGCCCGTTGTACGCGGCCATGCCGGTCGCGAGTGCGACAGCGACCTCGGGGTCGTGCGTGGCCACACTCGTCACGAGCGACCCTCCGCCCCGGGCCACGAGGGCGCTCGCCTCATCGAGGGTGCGGTAGCCGACGATGCTCGACACCGGGCCGAACGCCTCGATCTCGTTGACCGCCGCGCTTTCCGGGTCGGGGAACCGCAGCAGCATCGGCGCCACGAACGCACCGTCGGGGGCCGGCCCTTCGCTGCCGTCGCCGTGCCGGACGGTCGGTGCATCGGTCGTGCCGATCACGAGCTCTCCTCCGCCGGCCTGCAGGCGGCCGACCTGACGCAGCACCTCCTCGCGCTGCGCGATCGAGGCGAGCGGACCCATCGTCACGCCCTCGGCGCGGGGGTCGCCGAGGACGACACGTGTCGAGAGGCGTTCCCGGACTGCGGCGATGACGTCGTCGACGGCAGTCGTCGGCACGATCGCGCGGCGGATCGCCGTGCACTTCTGGCCGGCCTTGGTGGTCATCTCGGCGACGAGCTGCTTGACGTACGCGTCGAACTCGGGCGTGCCGGAGACGGCATCCGTCCCGAGGATCGAGGCGTTGATCGAATCGGTCTCGCTCGTGAAGCGCACACCTCCCGTCTGCACGGAATCGTGAGCGCGCAGCTGCTCGGCCGTCGATGCCGAACCGGTGAAGGCCACGAGGTCGCCCAGCCGCAGCTCGTCGAAGAGACCGGGCACGCTGCCCGAGACGAGCTGCAGCGAGCCGTCGGGAAGGAGCCCCGACTCCACCATCACGCGCACCATGGCTTCGGCGAGGTACCCGGTGGGGGTGGCGGGTTTCACCAGGGTCGGGACGCCGGCGAGGAACGCGGGCGCGAACTTCTCGAGCGATCCCCAGACCGGGAAGTTGAAGGCGTTGATCTGCACGGCGACGCCGCGCAGCCGCGTGTAGATGTGGCGGCCGAGGAAGGAGCCGTCCTTGGACAGGTTCTCCACGCCTCCGTCGACATACACCTTCGCATTCGGCAGCTCGCGTCGGCCCTTGCTCGAGTACGCGAACAGCACGCCGATCCCGCCGTCGATGTCCACCCAGGAATCCTGCGCCGTGGCACCGGTGCGGCTGGAGAGCTCGTACAGCTCGGCCGTGCGCTCCGTCAGGGCGAGAGCCAGTTGCTTGAGGCGCACGGCACGCTGATGGAAGGTGAGCTCTCCCAGCGAGACCTGGCCCACGGTGCGGGCGTGCTCGAGGGCGGCGCCCAGATCGAGTCCCTCGGTCGAGACACGGGCCACGACCTCACCCGTCGACGCATCCCGGACCTCGGTGGTCTTCGCGTCGGACGACGGCGTCCACCACTCTCCCTGGACGTAGCTGGGGAGGGTCTCGATCATCTCTGTTCCTTTCATGTGGGTTCCTTTCATGAGGGTTCCCTTCATGAGGGTTCCCTTCATGAGGCGTCCCATTCGTAGAAGCCGCGTCCGCTCTTGCGGCCGAGGTGTCCCTCGGCGACCAGTCGACGCAGCAGGGCGGGAGGTTCGAAGCGCTCGCCCAGATGCGCGGCGAGGTACTCGGCGATGCCGAGCCGCACGTCGAGGCCGACGATGTCGGTGAGCCGGAGCGGGCCGACCGGGTGCTTGTATCCGAGCGTCATCGCGGCGTCGATGTCCTCGGCGGAGGCGACGCCTTCCTCGAGCATGCGGATCGCCTCGAGGCCGACGGCGACGCCGAGTCGGGAGGACGCGAATCCGGGGGCATCTGCCACCACGATCGGCGTCTTGCCCAGCGCCTCCACCCAGCTGCGGGCGGAATCGACGAGCGGGGGAGCCGTGGTCGCACCCCGCACGATCTCGACGAGCGCGGAGGCCGGCACGGGGTTGAAGAAGTGCATGCCGAGGAAGCGTGAGGGGTGATCGAGCACGGCGGCCAGCTCATCGATAGAGATGGAGGAGGTGTTCGAGGCGATCGCCGCGTCGGGCGCGATCGCCGCCTCGACGCGTCGGAGCGCATCGATCTTGAGGGCGAGGTCTTCCGGCACCGCCTCGACGACGAGCGCGCACGACGCGAACAGCGCCGTATCCGTGCCCGTGGCGAGACGCTCCCGGTACCGGTCGACGGATTCGCCCGCCGTGCCTCTGGCGATCGAGGAGTCGACGGATTCGAGCACGCGGGCCGATGCCGATCTGGCCGCATCGGCATCGCGTTCGACGACGGTGACGCGGGAGCCTGCCAGCAGGAATGCGTGGGCGATCCCGGCGCCCATGCGTCCGCCGCCGAGCACCCCCACGTGTCGCGGGGCCGGGGAACTGCTCTCGGTCATCGGTCTCTCCGCTCCAGGAAGTCGGTCATCCGCCGGAACTTCTCCGGACTCTCGAAGAGCTCGGCCTGCGCTTCCAGGTCGACGGCGGGATGGTGGTCGCGCGGCGCGCGGAAGACACGCTTGGTCGCGATGGTGGCTGCCCGGTCGTTGCGGGCGATGCGATCGACGAGGGCGTGGGCGGCGGGCAGAAGCTCCGCGGTCTCATGGATCGCCGATACGAGACCGATGCGCAGCGCCTCATCGGCCTTCACGGTGCGACCGGTGAGCAGCAGCTCGATGGCCCTGGCGTCTCCGATGATCTCCTTCAGGCGCCACCCTGCCCCCGCTGCGGCGAGGATGCCCAGCCCGGTCTCGGGGTTGCCGATGGCGAGCGATGGCGAGGCGATGCGGATGTCCGCGGCATAGGCGAGTTCGGCTCCTCCACCGAGGGCGTACCCGTCGATCGCGGCGATGACCGGCATCGGCAGCTCGGCGAGCCGGATGAACGCGTGGGCGTTGATCCCACGAAGCGCATCGGCCGCACGGCGCTCGCGCAGCTCGGCGATGTCGGCGCCCGCGGCGAACACTCCTCCGGCCCCGGTGAGGATCAGCGGGCGCGGCACGGCTTCGAGTTCGGCGCACAGCACGTGGATCGCGTCGATCGTGGCCTGGTCGATCGCGTTGCGCTTGTGCGGTCGGTGGAGCGTCGCCACCACGCGGTCGTCGTGACGCTCGACGACGAGCGGTCCGCTGGCGAGGGGGCCGGCGGCCATCAGACCTTCTCCACGATCACGGCTGCGCCCTGCCCCACGCCGACGCACATGGTGGCGAGTCCGTACCGAGAGCCTTCGCGCTCCATGCGGCCGAGGAGGGTGACGAGCAGGCGGGATCCGGAGGAGCCGAGCGGATGGCCGAGGGCGATGGCCCCACCGTCGGCGTTCACGCGCGCCTCGTCGAGGCCGAGGCGTCGGATGCTGGCGATGGACTGCGTGGCGAACGCCTCGTTGAGCTCGATCGAGCCGATGTCGTCGATGGAGAGCCCGGCCCGTCGCAGCGCCTTCTGCGTCGCAGGAACCGGGCCGAGGCCCATGATCTCGGGAGCGAGGCCCGCGCTGGTGCCGGTGACGATGCGGGCGCGCGGGACCAGACCGTAGCGTTCCACGGCCTCCGCACTCGCGACCGTGATGGCGGAAGCACCGTCGTTGAGGGCGCTGGAGTTGCCGGCGGTGACGACCTGACCGCCGGCCACGACGGGACGCAGGCGCGCAAGTCCCTCGAGGGTCGTCTCCGGACGGGGGCCCTCGTCCACGCGGACCTCCGCACCGGCGCTGACGGCGGCGTCGAGGGGGACGCCGACGATCTCCGCCTCGAAGCGTCCATCGGCGATCGCCGATGCGGCGCGCTGCTGCGATCGCAGTGCGAACGCATCCGCTTCGTCGCGGGTGATGCGGTCGACGCGAGCGACCTCCTCTGCGGTCTCCGGCATCGTGAACGTCGCCTTCTCTCGTGCGAGCAGGCGGGGGTTCGGGAATCTCCAGCCGATCGAGGTGTCGAAAGCAGCGCCCGGCTTCGCCCAGGCCTTCTCCGGTTTGGCCTGCACCCAGGGGGCGCGTGTCATCGACTCGACGCCGCCGGCGACGATGAGGTCGGCATCACCGGCGCGGATGGCCTGCGCTGCCATCGTGACGGCCGACATCCCCGAGGCGCACAGCCGGTTGACCGTGATGCCGGGCACGGTGTCGGGGAGGCCCGCGAGCAGGACGGCCATCCTGGCGACGTTGCGGTTGTCTTCCCCGGCCTGGTTGGCCGCACCGAGGATCACCTCGTCGATCTCCGCCTGCAGGGGGTCGATCCCCGCGCGCCGCACCGCTTCGCGCACGACGATCGATGCGAGGTCGTCGGGGCGCACGGAGGCGAGGGCGCCGCCGTAGCGTCCGACCGGGGTGCGTACGCCTCCGACGAGATATGCCTCGGTCATGCGGAACTCCTGACTTCGTTGTCTCGACGGCGACCGTCGTCCGGCTGATCGGTCTGTCCGGACGATCGGCCCGAATTACTGACCGATCGTCCGGTAATTATGGCACAGGCGCGGTGACCACCGCGATCCCGCGTCGTCGATCGGCTCGTCAGGTGTGCAGATCCACGCCCTTCGTCTCTTTGACGAGCGAGACGCCGATGAGCGAGATCACGGCGGCCACGGCGATGTAGATGCCGATCGTCCATGCCGCGTGGAACTGGTTCATCAGAGCCTCGGCGATCATCGGTGCGAAGGCTCCGCCGAGGATGGCCCCGAGGGCATACCCGATCGAGACGCCCGAGTAGCGCACGTTCGCGGGGAACATCTCCGCGTAGAGGGCGGCCTGAGGGCCGTACGACAAACCGAGGGCGAACGTCATCACGAACAGCGCCACGAAGTACCAGAGGATGTTCGCGGTATCGATCAGGAACCACATCGGCACCGCCCAGAGCGCGAGCGCCACGTAGCCGATCTGGAAGGTGCGGATGCGGCCGAGTCGATCGGAGAGATGTCCGCCCCACAGGGTGAAGATGAGCCAGCCGAACGAGGCGAGTGTCGTCGCCAGCAGCACCGGCGGACGTTCCATGCCCAGCGTCGTGACGGCGTAGGTCGCGAAGAAGGCGATGAGCAGATAGCCCGCCGCGTTGTTCGCGATGAAGATGATCGCGGTGAGAACGACCTGCTTGGTGTTCTGGCGGAACAGGCGGCTCAGCGGGGCGGAGGCCTCCTTGCGGCGACGTCGCAGATCCTCGAAGACCGGGCTCTCGTCGACCGCGCGACGGATCACGTAACCGACAGCGATGAGCACGATCGAGAGCAGGAACGGGATGCGCCACCCCCACTCGAGGAAGGCCTCCGGCGACATCGAGCTGGTGAGCACCCACAGTGTCGAGGTCGCGAGGATCATGCCGACAGGCACGCCGATCTGCGGAAAGGCCCCGAAGAGCCCTCGTCGGTTGTTCGGTGCATGCTCGACTGCCATCAATGCCGCGCCGCCCCACTCGCCACCCGCGGAGAACCCCTGCACGATGCGGAGCAGGATGAGCAGGATGGGCGCGGCCACGCCGATGGCCGCGTACGTCGGCAGGAGACCGATCAGAGACGTGGACAGTCCCATCATGATGAGTGTGAGCACGAGCATCTTCTTGCGCCCGAGCTTGTCGCCGAGGTGGCCGGCGACGATCGCCCCCAGGGGGCGGAAGAGGAACGAGATGCCGATCGTGGCGAAGGAGAGCACCTGCGCGAAGCCGGGACTCTCCTCGGCGATGGGGGCGAGGAACAGGGGCGCGAGGACCAGCCCTGCGGCCTGGGCGTAGATGAAGAAGTCGTACCACTCGATCGACGTGCCGACGAGGGTGCCGGCGAGCACCCTCCGTTCTTCGGCGGGCATTCGTGCGGACGAGGTGCGGTCGGACACTGCTGACGTCATGCGAACTCCGTTGTTCTGCGATTCCGAGGGGAGAGGGCGATGAAGCACTCCGGTTATTCATGACCGAATGGTCGGTCAGTAATTGCCGAGCGTAGCGCATCGTCATCCGCGGAATCGAGAATCCAGGACTTCTCCGTCAGACCCTCCCGAACGCGCGCAGCGGATGCTCGATGAGCTCGGTCACCCGCCGCAGGAAGCCCGCGGCGTAGCCGCCGTCGCACACCCGGTGGTCGAACGCGAGGGAGAGCTGCACGATCCGGCGCGCCACGATCGCCCCGTCCACGACCCACGGTCGCTCGATGATCCGCCCGATGCCGAGGATCGCCACATCGGGGTGGTTGATGATCGCGGCCGATCCATCGACCCCGAGGCCGCCGTAGTTGTTGAGGGTGAACGTCGATCCCCGCAGGCGCTCCGGCGGCATCGTCCCGGAGCGCGCCGTGGCGGTGAGCTCGCGCAGTGCCGTGTCGAGCTGCGCGACCGTGAGCGCGTGCGCGCGGGGGAGCACCGGAACAAGGAGCCCCCGTTCGGTGTCTGCTGCGATGCCGAGGTTCACGCCGTCGAACGAGATGATCTCGTCCCCGCTCTCGTTGAGGCGCGATGCGAGCACGGGATAGTCCTCGAGGGCGAGCAGGACGAAACGTGCGAGGAGCGCGGTCACCGACGGAGCCTTGCCTCCCTCCGGTGCCATCTGCGAACGCAGGTCCCACAGCGTGGTGGCATCGACGTCGACCCAGACGGTGGCTTCGGGGATCTCGGATCGGCTGCGGGTGAGCTTCGCGCTCACAGCCCGACGCAACGGCGACATCCGCTCGCGGGAGAGCACCCCGAGGCCGTCGACCGTCTCGGCGAGCGGGTGTCCGGGCGTGCCGACGCCTGCGGTGGAGCCGTCATGGTGCGCGGCGGCACTGTCCACGGCAGCGTCGACGGCAGTGTCGACGGCGTTCTCGACGGCGGCCCGCAGCACGTCTGCGCGCGTCACGGCGCCGTCGGTGCCGGTCGCGGCGATCGAGTGCACGTCGAGACCGAGGTCCCGAGCGAGTCGGCGAACGAGCGGGGAGCGGACAGCGACAGGTCTGCGGTCGGCCGATCGCGACGGAGGAGGAGTCTCGGGGGTGCTCGGGGCGGAAGGGACCGCGGTCGGCGTGGGGGTCGATGCTGTCGCCGGTGACCGAGGCGCAGACACCGAGGCGGCTGACGGACGGCGTCGCCCCATGGTGGGACGCGCGGTGGTGCCGTAGCCGATGAGCACGTTCCCCGAACCCGCGCGCTCCTCTTCGCGGTAGGCCTCGTGCTCGGGCTGCGCCGGTTCGGCGGTGGGCGCGGCCGGAGACGGCAGGGAGTCCGCCACCTCGAGCACGGGGGCACCGACGTCGATCGTGTCGCCGGCGGTGCCGTGCAGCGCGGTGACGATGCCGGCGAACGGCGACGGCAGCTCGACGATGCTCTTCGCGGTCTCGACCTCGGCGATCGGCTGATCGGTCGTGATGGTGTCTCCCACCGACACGAGCCACTGCACGAGTCCGGCCTCGGTGAGGCCTTCGCCGAGGTCGGGCAGGAGGAACACCTGCGTGCCAGCGTGCGGCTTCAGCGGGGTGCTCATGCGTCGTCCTCCCAGTGCAGCGTGTCGATCGCGTCGAGCACGCGATCGACGTCGGGCAGGTACCAGTGCTCGAGCTTCGGCGGGGCATACGGCGTGTCGAAGCCGGTCACCCGGCGCACGGGAGCTGCGAGGTACTCGAAGCAGCGCTCGAAGACGCGAGCCTGGATCTCGGATGCGACGCTCACGTATCCCGGGGCCTCGGCGATGACCACGGCGCGGCCGGTCGACTTCACGGCGGCCGTCACCGTCGCATCGTCGAACGGCGAGAGCGAGCGCACGTCGACGACCTGCACGCTGCGCCCCTCGGCGGCGGCGACGTCGGCGACGTCGAGCGCGAGCGGAACCGATGACCCGTATGCCAGGAGCGTCACGTCGGAACCCTCACGGGCGATTCGGGCCGTTCCCAGGTCGGCGGTGACCGAGGTGTCGACCTCGCCCTTGGCCCAGTAGAGCTTCTTCGGTTCGAGGAAGACCACAGGGTCGGGGGAGGCGATCGCCGCACGCAGCAGCGAGTAGGCATCCTGCGGAGTGGACGGGCTGACGACCGTGAGGCCGGGCGTGTGCGCGTAGTAGGCCTCGGACGAGTCGCAGTGATGCTCCACCCCGCCGATGCCGCCGCCGAAGGGGATGCGGATCACCAACGGCATCCGCATGCCGCCCCGGGTGCGGTTGCCGAGTTTGGCGACGTGGCTGACGACCTGCTCGAAGGCGGGGAGGGCGAACGCATCGAACTGCATCTCGACCACGGGACGAAGGCCGTTCATGGCCATGCCGACAGCGGTGCCGACGATGCCGGATTCCGCGAGCGGGGTGTCGAAGCAGCGCTCTTCGCCGAACCGGGCGGTGAGACCGTCGGTGATGCGGAAGACACCGCCCAGCGCGCCCACGTCTTCGCCGAACACCACGACATCGGGATCGGACTCGATGGCATCGGCCAGGGCACGGTTCAACGCGGCGGCCATCGTCATCGTCGTCACCGTGGCGGCTTCGCTCTCGGTGCGGGTGTCGTCCTGTGCGATCGTCATCGGCGTGCTCCGTTCATCGCGGCTCCGGCTCCGGCTCCGGCTCCGGCATCGGCTCCGGCATCGGTGAGACGCGACCGTTCGATCTCGCCGCGCAGCAGGTCCCACTGCTCGTCGAGCTGAGAGGATCGGGTCTCGGTCACGAAGCGGAACAGGTCTTCGGGGTCGAGGTCGGCGTCGGTGTTCAACGCGGTCCGCATCGCTGCGGCGATCTCCTCGGCTCCCGAGGCGAAGCGCTCCTCGGTCGCGGTGTCGAGCGCGCCGGTGGCGGTCAGGTGCGCCCGAAGGCGCAGCAGCGGGTCACGGGCGATCCAGGCCTGCACCTCGTCGCGCTCCCGGTAGCGGGTGTCGTCGTCGGCGTTGGTGTGCGCCTGCATCCGATACGTGTGCGCCTCGACGAGGCTCGGCCCTCCGCCGGCGCGGGCGCGAGACATGGCCTCGTCGAGCACGGCGACCACGGCGGCGACGTCGTTGCCGTCGACCCGCTGCCCGGGCATCCCGTAGCCGATGGCCTTGTGGGCGAGCGAGGGGGCGGCCGTCTGGCGAGAGAGCGGGACCGAGATCGCGAACTCGTTGTTCTGCACGAAGAAGACCACGGGGACGTGGAACACCGCGGCGAAGTTCATGGCTTCGTGGAAGTCGCCCTCACTGGTGGCGCCGTCGCCGCAGAGCGCGAGGACGACCGTGTCCTCGCCCCGATGCTTCGCCGCCTGGGCGAAGCCGACGGCGTGCAGCAGCTGGGTGGCGAGCGGAGTGGCCTGCGGGGCGACGCGGTGGGCGCGCACGTCGTACCCCGAATGCCAGTCGCCCTTGAGGAGCACCATCGCATCGGCGGGGTCGACACCGCGCGCGATGACGGCGACCGAGTCGCGATAGGTGGGGAACAGCCAATCCGTGGCGCCGAGCGACATGGCGGCACCGACCTGGCAGGCTTCCTGCCCGTGCGACGACGGGTAGACGGCGAGGCGGCCCTGGCGCACGAGGGCTCCGGCCTGATCGTTGATGCGCCGGCCCTCGACGAGCCCGCGGTACGCCGCGAGCAGCGTGTCCGAATCGGGGAGCGCATACCGCTCGTCGGCGACGGCCGTTCCGTCTTCGTCGATCAGTTGCACCGCGGTGTCGCGCGGGAGCAGGTCGGTGTGCAGCATGCGTTCGCCCTCCTTGCCGAACTCGATGAGGACAGCATGCCTCTGGGGCGTCACTCATCCAAGATCTTTTGCGGAATCGTGGATGAAAGCTCGTCACATGAGGCATTCTTGAGCGAAGTGTCAGAAATTCTGCATCGAGGAAGGGGTCGCATGGTCGCTCTGGATGAGACGGATCGGGCAATCCTCGAGGAACTGCGTCAGGATGCGCGCGCGTCGATGACCGCGATCGCGGATGCCGTGCACATCTCGCGCGCCGGTGCGCACGCGAGGATCAAACGGCTCACCGACACAGGCGTCATCACGGGGTACACGGTGCGCACCGACCCTGTGCTGCTCGGGCACCACGCCAGTGCCTACGTGACTCTCGCGATCGAGCAGGCGACCTGGCAGGCGGTGAGCGAACGGCTGCGCTCGATACCCGAGATCGAGCACATGGCGCTGGTCGGTGGCGACTTCGACGTGATCCTGCTGGTGCGCGCGAACGACGCCCGCGATCTGCGTCGCATCGTGCTGGAGGACATCCAGGCGATCCCCTCGATCCGCTCGACGAGGACGACGCTGATCTTCGAGGACTATCCGCGGAACTGAACGAACGACGACACGACGACGATCCCGATGCACAGGACCCCGAATGCCGTTGCGAGAGCGGTGAGGGCGACGAGCAGCCCTCCGCCGGGCGCCGTGATCCGCGCCGAGCCCGGCGGCGTCGCGCCCGGAAGCGTCGAGTGCAGCCATGCGGTCATCCGCAGCTGACGTCGGCGTGCCGCGAACCAGAGGGCGCAGGCCGCCACGAGGCCGACAGCACCGGGGACGAACCCCCACGCGGTGAAGGCGGGCGGTAGCAGCAGAGGGAAGACGCGCAGCGACACCAGCGAGCCGATGGCGATCGCGAGGGCCGTGCGGCGCCAGGCGAGTTCGGTGCGCTCGGGTTGCAGGCCCGGATCGAAAGGCCCCTGTGCGTGTGGCCCCGGAGCATCCGGTCGTCCGGCATCCGACCTGCGAGCCGTCACCGCCAGAGCACCCCGGCCAGGACGAGCAGGCCGACGACCGTCACCACGATCGCGAGCACCACGGCAGAGAATGCTCCGGGCAGTGGGCGGGAGCGACGCATCGCACGTTCGGCGCGCATCCACTCCCACCAGGCCAGCGGTGCGACGGCAGTGCCGGTGACGATCAGCACCAGCGAGGCTGCGAGACGGAAGCCGGCGTGGAGGTCGAGGCCGAGCACCTCGAGGGCGACGCCACCGGCGATCAGCGCGAGCCCGGTGCGCGTCCAGGCGAGAAACGTCCGCTCGTTCGCGAGGGAGAAGCGCGGATCGGGCTCCTCACCGGTTTCGTAGACCGAGGCGGGGAAACGTCGCATCGCCTCATCGTAGCGGCGCGGGCAGATCGTGAAGGGTCGGCGGGAGGAGCGGGCGACGTCAGCTGATCGTGAGCTCGAACCCGTCGGCCGTGGGGGAGACAGCGACCTGGGAGAGGTCGGTGACCAGGACGGTCGGGTGGTGGGCCGCGGCGTGCGTGCCCACGCCGACGACGCGCATTCCCGCAGCGAGGCCCGCCTGGATGCCCGCACCGGAGTCTTCGAACACGACACAATCCGCCGGAGCGATCCCGAGCAGTTCTGCCGCGCGGAGGAACCCTTCGGGGTCGGGCTTGGAGGCGGACACATCCTCGGCCGTGACCTTCTGTGCGGGAACGGCGAGGCCCGCGGCCCGCATCCGTGCGGTCATGAGTGCGACATTCGCGGAGGTGACGATCGCGTGTGGGAAGGGCCGCAGCGCATCGAGCAGCGCACGTGCGCCGGGGATCTCGATCACTCCGTCGACGTCATCCGCCTCGTTCGCGAGCATGATGTCGTTCTCGTGGAGGTTGATCGCATGATCGCGCTCCGGAAGCATGATCGCCATGCTCTGATGGCCCTGTCGCCCGTGCACGGTGCGCAGCACCGTCTCCGGGTCGATGCCGTGCGGCTCTGCCCATGCGAGCCACAGCCGTTCCACGACGGCGGTCGAGTCGACGAGGGTGCCGTCCATGTCGAGGAGGGCGGCGCGGGCGGCGATGGTCTGGGTCACCGGTCCAGGCTAGTCGCACACGCGACGAACGCACGGGCGCGCAAGCCGGTGCGCGGCGTGCGCGGCTTCTAGGATGTGGACCGGGAAGGACGAGGATGAACGCACTCGCGAGCAGGGTGATGCAGGTGCTGCGTCAGGTGCGCGGCCCGGCGACGGCGGAGGCCGTCTTCGAGGCGACGGCGCTGATCGTCGGCGCCGGTTTCTTCGTCGCAGGATTCCTGATCGGACTCCCGGTCTTCTGGGGCCACGACCTGGCGATCAGCGGCAGCGGCTCGATCGGAGTCTTCGCGGCGTACGGGGGCGCGATCACCGCGGTCATCGCCTTCACCCTCGGGCGCCTCGCCGTGCGACCCGCGCAGCCCGACCCCCGCGCGGCGCGCGACGGGTTCAGCGTGCCGGGGGATCGGCTGCGGTGGTACGACCTCACCGCCATCGCCTTCGCCCATGCGGCCATCGCGTACCTCGGCTGGCTCGGCGTCGCCGAGCTCCTCGAGCGGAGCTTCACCGATGCCCCGGTGTTCCCGTTCCCCGGCGCCATCCTGGTGGCGGTCGCCTTCGCGCTGACCGGATACGTCTGTTTCCTCAGTGCCGTCGCCCTGACCCCGATGGTGCTGTCGCTGGTGCTCGCCGTCTTCCTCGTAGTCGGCGCATTCGCCAGCATGCTCGCCTCCAGCGACGTGCACTGGTGGCGCGACAACCTGTCAGCGCTCGGCATGAGCACCAACAGCGCATCGGTCGCGTTCAATGTGACGCTGGTCATCGCCGGGGTGATGATCACGACGATCTCCCGCTACGCGACCGCGGGACTCCCGGCCGAGAGCCCGGAGGAACGGCGAGGACGCTTCATGGTGCGCGGCGGACTGATCCTGATGGGCATCTTCCTCGCGTGCGTCGGTATCTTCCCGGTGGACGAGTTCTTCCTCCTGCACAACACCGTCGCGACGGGTATGACCGTGGTGTTCGGGATCGTCGTGGTCGGCCTGCCGTGGTTCCTGCCGACCATCCCTCGTGTGTTCGTGGTCTTCGGGTGGATCTACGTGCTGGTGATCATCCTGCTCGCGGCCTTCTTCGCGGTCGGCTACTACAACCTCACCGCTGTCGAGCTGATCGCCGCCGTGCTGATCTTCAGCTGGATCATCGTGTTCCTCCGCACGGCGGGGTCGGTCACCGCACCGGCGGTCTCGGCCGATGCAGCGACCGAGACGGGCTGACGAGGCGGGCTGACGAGGCGGGCTGACGAGGCGGGCTGACGAGGCGGTCGCGCCGGGGCTAGTCCCAGATCGGATCGTCGGGGTCGGGGGAGTCCGTGCCGTCGGCGTCGGTCATGATGCGCGCTTCGGCGATCCACGACGTCAGAGAATCGTCGTGGAGCATATGAGGTCGTGGCGGGCCGAGAAGCTCGGGGATCGTCACGATGCTCAGCGGCTCGTCGCTCGCGAAGATGACGACGTTGCCCAGTGGCCCTTCATCATCCTCCGGTTCGGCGTCGAGGACGACGGCGACGTGGTCGAACACGGTGCGCAGGGTGGCCGCCTGTCGCCGTGAGTACTCGAACGGGTGCCCGTCGAGCAGGTTCACGGCCACGACGCCCGCCGCGGCGGAGCGTGCGGCGACGCGGCGGTAGAACTCCTGGCTGGCCACACGATGTCGGATGACCGCGGCATCCCACAGATCCACGACTGTGAACTGCGCATCCACCCAGTCGGTGTCGATCGCGGTGCTCTCCGCTGCAGCCGCGGCGACCGCGGGGACAGAGGACGAGGGCGCCGACGAGCGCTTCTCGTCGGGGAGATCCGCGTCTGCGATCGCTCGCGCATCGCCGAAGATGACGCGCAGATCGGTGCCGGAGGGCAGCGGCAGGGCGGCGACCACCGCGGTGTAGAGGGCGGGTTCGAACTCCACCGCGAGCTGCGGGGACCCGGCACGCGTGGCCGCGACGTAGCGAGCCAGCGTGAGTGCTCCGGCGCCCAGATGCACGGTGAACAGCGGGGCACCGGGCTCCGCCGCGGCGTCCATCGCTCTGGCGATGTGCTGGATGTAGGCGTATTCGAGCGCGGTGGGATCGGTCATCGAGACGACGGACTGCGGAATCCCATCGACGCTGAGCTCGAAGCGACCGGGTCGTCTCTTCGACTCCATCAGCTTCGCCTTGCGATTGTCGAGCATGAGCGAGAACACCCGGCGATTCCTTGGCACCCGTCGATCCTAGATCGGGCGACGTCCGTCGGAGGCAGCCTTCCGGGCAACGGCCGGACGGTTCGTCGCACGCGGCTACCCTGGAAGGAACATGGCACATCTTCTCGGGGCTGAAGCCCTCCACCTCGAATATCCGACCAGGGTCGTCTTCGACTCCGTGACCCTCGGCATCGAGGAGGGCGACCGCATCGGCATAGTCGGCCGCAACGGCGACGGCAAGTCGAGCCTGCTCGGCATGCTGGCAGGCATCAAGGAACCGAACTCCGGACGCGTCACGGTGCGCGGAGGAACGCGGATCGGCGTGCTCGATCAGGCCGACAACCTGCCAGACGACCTCACCATCAGTGCGGCGGTCGTCGGCGACACCCCGGAGTACGAGTGGGCGGGCGATGCGCGGATCCGCGACGTCATCGAAGGGCTGCTCACCGACCTCCCGTGGGATGCCGAGATCGGTTCTCTCAGCGGTGGGCAGCGGCGTCGGGTGTCGCTCGCGAAGCTCCTCACCGGAGACTGGGACGTCATCGCCCTCGACGAGCCGACCAACCATCTCGACGTCGAGGCGATCACCTGGCTCGCCGGACACCTCAAGAAGCGCTGGTCGCCGAACTCGGGCGCCCTCATGGTCGTGACGCACGACCGATGGTTCCTCGATGAGATCAGCACCGAGACCTGGGAGGTGCACGACCGCATCGTCGAGCCCTTCGAGGGCGGCTACGCGGCGTACATCCTGCAGCGCGTCGAGCGCGACCGGATGGCGGCCGCCACCGAGGCGAAGCGTCAGAACCTCGCCAAGAAGGAGCTCGCGTGGCTCCGCCGTGGCGCTCCGGCCCGCACGGCCAAGCCGAAGTTTCGCATCGACGCGGCCAATGAGCTCATCGCCGACGTCCCCGAGATCCGCGACAAGGTGTCGCTGCAGTCGCTCGCCGTCTCGCGACTCGGGAAGGACGTGGTCGACCTGCTCGACGTCGGGGTGACCTACCCGACGGCGGACGGCGGCGAGAAGGTCGTGCTGCGCGACATCGAGTGGCGCATCGCGCCGGGGGAGCGCACCGGGATCCTCGGTGTGAACGGCGCCGGCAAGTCGACGCTGCTCGGCCTCATCTCCGGCACCGTGGAGCCGACCGTCGGACGGGTCAAGCGCGGCACGACGGTGAAGGTGCAGACCCTCACACAGCGGCTCGACGAGCTCACCCAGCACTGGAACGACCCGGTGCGTGTGATCATCTCGGGCCTGCGCACCTCCTACACGATGGGGGCCGGCTCCAAGGCGCAGGACCTCACGCCCGGGCAGCTGCTCGAACGGCTCGGGTTCGACTCCGCCCAGCTCTCCACTCCGGTCAAGGATCTCTCGGGTGGACAGCAGCGTCGCCTGCAGCTGCTTCTCGTGCTGCTCGACCAGCCGAACGTGCTGATCCTCGACGAGCCGACCAACGACCTCGACACCGACATGCTCGCCGCGATCGAGGACCTTCTCGACTCCTGGTCGGGCACGCTCCTGGTCGTCAGCCACGACCGGTACTTCCTGGAGCGCGTCACCGACCAGCAGTACGCGATCCTCGACGGTCACCTGCGTCATCTCCCCGGCGGGGTCGACGAGTATCTGCGACTGCGTCACCTACAGTCCTCCACCGGGTCGAAGCAGACCGCGACGGCCGCAGCGACGGCGACGGCCACAGCTGCCGCGAAGGGGCTCGACGGCGCGGCCCTGCGCACGGCGCAGAAGGAGGTGTCCGCCCTCGAGCGGCGCATCCAGAAGCTCACGCAGCAGGTGAACGCCGCCAAGACCGCGCTGGCGGACCACGACCAGTCCGACTATGCGGGCCTCGGCGACCGGATGAAGAAGATCAGCGACCAGCAGGCCGAGATCGAGGAGCTGGAGCTGCGCTGGTTCGAACTCACGGAGGAGATCGGCTGACGGAGGAATATCCTTCTCCCAACGCTGTTGGGAGGTAGGGATGGAAGGCCTCGAAGTAACTGTCCTGCTCGGACTCACGATTCTCGTCGGAACCCTGATCGCCCCGCGCGTGCGTCTCGCGCTGCCCCTCGTCCTCGTCATCTTCGGACTGCTGCTGGGCTTCGTGCCTCCGCTGCGCGAAGTGCAGCTGCCGCCGGAGACGGTGCTGCTGCTGTTCCTGCCGGTGATGCTCTTCTGGGAGAGCCTCACCACGTCTCTGCGGTCGATCCGCCGTGACTTCCGCTACATCCTGCCGATGAGCACAGTGCTGGTCGTCGCCTCGGCGTTCGCGGTCGCCGGTATCGGAGTGCTGTTCGGGATGCCGTGGGAGATCGCCCTCATCCTGGGTGCCGCGGTCGCGCCGCCGGATGCCACGGCCGTCGCCGCGCTCGGGCGTCTGCTGCCGCGCCGCATGTTCATGAAGCTCAAGGCCGAGAGCCTGACCAACGACGGCACGGCGCTGGTGCTTTACGCGATCGCGGTGTCGCTGGCGCTCGGCGGCCAGATCACCCCGCTGTCGGTCACGCTCGACGTGCTGGTCTCCTATGTCGGCGGCATCGCGGCCGGTGTCATCGTCGCGGCTCTCGGGTACCTGCTGCTGCGGCGCACGTCGTCGACGATCGTGATCAACGTCGCTCTGCTCCTGATTCCCTTCACGGCGTTCCTCGTCGCCGAGATGGTGCACGCCTCCGGTGTGCTGGCGGTCGTGGTCGCGGGTCTCATCGTCGCCTACGTGTCGCCGAGGGTCACGACGGCCTCTTCCCGGCGGCAGGCCGACGCGGCGTGGCCGTTCGGCGTCTTCCTGCTCAACGGCGCCCTGTTCGTCCTGATCGGGCTCGAGGTGCAGTACGTCGTGCATGAGATCTCCGCGGCGGCGATCGGTCGCCTGGTGCTCATCACGCTCGCCGTCTGGGCGACGCTGCTGGCCGTGCGCTACCTGTTCCAGCTGGTGAACGTGCTGTTCCAGCGTCAGGCCGGGCCGAGACCCGCACGCGGCGCCAGGGCACGGGCCAGAGTCGTCTCCACCGTCGCCGGTATGCGCGGCGCCGTCTCGCTCGCGATCGCGCTGTCTGTCCCCACGAGCATCACAGAGGGTGGGGCCATCAACGGACGCGATGAGATCGTGTTCGTGACCGCCGGCGTCATCCTGCTGAGTCTGCTCGTGCAGGGGCCGCTCCTGCCCGCGATCGTGCGGTGGGCGCGGTTCCCCGTCGACCACGTCGAGGACGAGGAATACGAACTCGCCGAGCGGGCGATCTCCGGGGCGGCGCTCGCCGCTCTCGACGACCTCGCGGCTGAGCACGGCGTGGGTCAGGAAGTCCTCGATCGCGTGCGGTCGGAGGGCTATCAGATGCTCGAGTTCGCGAACGCCCGGTCGTTGGCCCGCGAGCAGGCCCTCGTCGACGCGGAAGCCGATGCTCTCGACGAGATGCTCGGCGAGCCCGACCCCCTCGGTGCCGGAACCGCCGACATCGGAGACGACCCCACCACGGGAGGCGGAACCTCGCAGGCGACGGAGGGGGAGGGCACCGACGGCACGGTGCTGCAGATGATCGCGACCTCGACCGATGTCGACCTCGCGCAGCGCTCGCCGCTGATCCGGCATGAGGAGCACACGCGACTCAAGCTCGCCCTGATCGACCGCAAGCGTGAGGTCCTCCTCGGGCTGCGTGGCGCCGGCACGGTCGACGACATCGTCGTGCGCCGCATCTCCGCCCGACTCGACCTCGAGCAGGTGCGCCTGCAGGGGATCGAGGAGTACGACTGAACACCCGAGCGGACGACACCGCCGTCGGAGCGCATCGAGACGACGGCGCGCACCCGCCAGAACGATCCGCCTGAGAACGAGGAGACCGATGCCCACCATGATGAGAGCCATCATTCTCGATCGATTCGGCGACGAGGGGGAGCTGCGTGAACAGTCGGTTCCGATCCCCGCGGTCGGCGAAGGTGATGTACTCATCCGCATCGATGTCGCCGGCATCGGGTCATGGGATCGGGAGGAGCGCGAAGGCCACTACGAGGGAGCTTTCGGCGTGCCGTCGACCTTCCCCTACATCCTCGGGTGGGAAGGGGCGGGAACGGTCGAGGCGGTCGGCGCCGACGTGACGCGCTTCGCCCCGGGGGATCGGGTGTACGCCGCGTCGACCCCCGTCCCGCGAGGCGGGTTCTACGCCGAGTATGCGGTGGTCGACCAGGAGCATGTCGCCCCGGTGCCCGCGCGGCTGACCGACGAGCAGGCCGGAGTGCTCGCCTGGGACGCACTGACGGCCACGAGCGGACTCGACACGATCGATGCGCGCCCCGGAGACGCCGTGATGATCTTCGGCGCGAGCGGAGGGATCGGTCACCTCGCGGTGCAGCTCGCCAAACACCGTGGACTCCGGGTGTTCGCGGTCGCCTCAGGACAGGACGGCGTGTCGCTGGCCGGGGGCCTCGGCGCCGATGTCGTCGTCGACGGGAGGCGGGACGACGTGATGGCGGCCATCGAGAGCTTCGCTCCGGAGGGCCTCGACGGCGCACTCGTCACCGCCGGAGGTCGGGCGGCCGAGGATGCGCTGCGCGGGGTGGCACCGTCGGGGCGCATCGCGTGGGCGCACGGTGTGAATCCGCCACCGTCGGCCGAGGTCGTCGAGCGTGTGTCGTTCTACGACGGCGACCGCAGCCGAGCGGCGCTGCAGCGTCTGAACGAGGTCATCGAGTCCAGTCTCATAGCCCCGCACGTGGCGCAGGTGTTCGACGCGGCCGAGGTCGCCCAGGCGCACCACGCGCTGCGAAGCCATTACGTGGGAAAGCTGGCGTTGCGCGCACCGCGCTCTTCGCACCAGCTGTGACGCTGTGTGCCGCACGCTTCCGCGTGTGAGGTGAGAGAAGGGTCCGAGTGTGCGAACACTGCTCGGACCCTCCTCACCACGGGATCAGATACCGGACAGGTCGACCCAGTGCGTCAGCTTCAGCCACGCACTGCCCGTCCCCGAGAGCTGGTACTTCACCTCGGCCAGCACCCGTGGGGAGGTGAGAGAGTTCTGCGGTGGCTTGATCTGGAAGCCCCATCCGGTGTTGTAGCTATAGCTGTTCGCCGTCGGCGCCTTCTTGATGATCGACGGCACTCCACCGCCGCTGTAGATCTCCACCTTCCGCTCTTTGAGTCCGAACCCCGGGTCGGGCGTCCAGCTGCCCGTGACCTTCTCTGTCCGAATCTGATCGCCCTTCAAGGTGTACTGGATCGTGATCGACGACTTGACCGAACCGTTGTCGTGATTCCCGCCGACGGAGGACCGCGGGGCGATGATGCCCGGCTCAGTTGGAGCAGCTGATGATTCGGTCGAAGGGATCCGCGCCTCGATCGTGGCCGACGTGCTGTTCGTATCCACAGGGATCTGCTCCGACTGCTGATACACGATCGCTCCGGTCCTCACATCCGTGACGACGACTGTCGAGTTCGCGTACAGATGCTCCTCTGTCGCCGCGTGAGCGGCGGCGGGCAGCGAGAAGGACAGAAGTACCGCGGTGGCCGTGGCGAGTGCGACTTTCTTTCGTGTTTTCATGACGTCTCCGGTCGTTGGATCGGTGCCGGACGGCACCGACACTCTTTCGAGTGCGTCGAGCAGAACACACGGTGCGATTGCTGTCGCCGACTGTGTCCTGCTGTCGCCGACTGTTTCTCGCCGTCGCCGACTGTGTCGTTCGATGACGCACGGCCAGGGCACAGGCGTGCGCGGTCGATCCGAGTCGGGTGAAGACGGTCGACCTGTCGCTGTGACGCCGTGTGACACTCGATTCCGCGTGCGTCGCGCGGCCTGCCTAACGTATTCGAGTCCCCCAAGAGAGGAACTCCTTCACATGTCACGCCGTACCACTTCCATCCTGGCCGCGCTCGCCGCGGTCCCGCTCTTCGTCGCACTCACCGGGTGCGCCACGGGGTCGTCCGATGCCGGATCCGGCAGTGAGGGATCGTCCGAGAACGAGGTCGTCAAGATCGGCGTCGTCGGCGAGAGCGATCCGCAGTGGCCCGCGTTCGTGGATGCGGCTGCGGCGGAAGGCATCACGGTCGAGCTCGTCGATTTCGGTTCGTACGAGCTTCCGAACCCTGCGTTGAGCGAGGGCGAGGTGGACCTCAACCAGTTCCAGCACATCGTGTATCTGGCTCAGTACAACGAGGCATCGGGCGATGATCTCGCGGCGATCGGATCGACGCAGATCTACCCGCTGGGTCTCTATTCGACGAAGTACGATTCCGTGAAGGACATCCCGGAAGGCGAGACCGTCGCTGTACCCGATGATGCTTCGAACCAGGCCAGGGCGCTGCTGGTGCTGCAGGCCGCCGGACTCGTCGATCTGAAGGACGGCGGCACCGCCTTCTCGGATCTCGCTGACGTCGATGAGAGCACGTCCAAGGTCAAGGTCACAGCGCTGGAAGCGGCCCTCACCCCTGAAGCCCTGCCCGATGTCGCAGCAGCCGTCATCAACAACGACTTCGTGGAGGACGCGGGGCTCTCGTTCGACGACGCGCTCTTCACCGACGACCCCGAGGACCCGAGTGCGCTCCAGTACGTGAACATCTTCGCGTCGCGCGCCGAAGACGTCGACAACGAGACCTACCTCAAGCTGGTCGAGATCTTCCAGACCGACAAGAACGTGCAGGAGGGCCTGGCGAAGTCGTCGGGCGGCACCGGCGTCACGTTGCAGACACCGGCCGACGAGCTGGCCTCGCTGCTCAAGGACGTTCAGAAGGACGTCGCGGCGAACAGCTGATCAGGTCGACCTGAGAGAATCGGGCGACGCGCGAGCGTCGCCCGATTCGTCGTCTGCAGGTCGACCACGCCCTTCCTTTCCCCTTCAAGACCGGAGCACTCCATGCCCATCGTGTCCCTCGAGAACGTATCGAAGAGATACCCGTCCCCGGCTGGGGCTGACGAGCAGATCACGGCGGTCGACGGCGTCACGTTGCAGATCGATCAGGGAGATGTCTACGGCATCATCGGATACTCCGGCGCAGGCAAGTTGACGCTCGTGCGTCTCATCAATGCTCTGGAGCCTGCCTCCGAGGGGCGGATCACTGTCGATGGCGTGGAGATCACGGCTCTCGCGGAGCGCGAGCTGCGCCGGGTGCGCAGTGGAATCGGAATGATCTTCCAGCAGTTCAACCTCTTCTCGTCGAAGAGCGTGCGGGCGAACGTCGCGTATCCCCTCAAGCTGGCCGGGTGGTCGAAGCCCGACATCGAGGCGCGTGTCACCGAGCTGCTCAGCTTCGTGGGGTTGAGCGACAAGGCGCGCTCATACCCCGAACAGCTCTCCGGCGGTCAGAAGCAGCGTGTGGGCATCGCCAGAGCCCTCGCCACGAGGCCGGCCATCCTCCTCGCAGACGAGGCGACCAGCGCGCTCGACCCGGAGACCACGCACGAGGTGCTGGCACTGCTCAAGAAGGTGAACGAGGAACAGGGCGTGACGATCGTCGTGATCACGCATGAGATGGATGTCATCCAGACGATTGCGACGAAGGTCGCCGTCATGGACCGCGGTCGCGTCATCGAGCACGGCGACGTGTTCGAGGTCTTCTCCAACCCACAGCACGCCGCTTCGCAGCGGTTCGTCGGCACGGTCGTGAAGGGGGTGCCCTCTCCGTCTGAACGGGCGGTGCTCCGTGAACGTCACGATGGACGCCTCGTGACGTTCTCGTTCCGTGACGGCGGTCCGTCCCAGGCGCAGGTCTTTCTCCAGCTCGCCGACGCGGGACTGGAATTCGAGCTCGTGTTCGGGGGCATCAACGACATCCGCGGGCGTGCCTTCGGACACCTCACTCTCGCGATCCGCGGTGAGGACGGTGTCATCGAGCAGACGCTCGCGAGCATCGCCCCACATGTCGACGTGTCCGACATCGACAGCGAGGAGGTGCGCTGATGGATCGTCTCATCGAGCTGGGGCCCGAGTTCTGGACGGCTGCTGTCGAGACTCTCTACATGGTCTCTCTCACGCTGGTGCTGGGCGGCCTGCTGGGCGGTCTGATCGGCGTCGGTCTGTACCTCACCAGGCCGGGAGGGATGCTGCAGAATCGGGCGGTCTCCGCAGTCCTGAACCTCTTCATCAACTTCTTCCGCCCCATCCCGTTCGTGATCCTCATCACGGTGCTGATCCCGTTCTCGCGTTTCATCGTGGGCAGCGGCATCGGCACGAACGCCGCGATCGTGGCGCTCGTCGTGGCCTCGATGTTCGCGATCGGCCGCATCGTCGAACAGCATCTCGTCGGGGTCTCACCCGGAGTGATCGAAGCCGCACGCGCCATGGGGGCCGGCCCCTGGCGGACGCTCTTCACCGTCGTGATCCCGGAGGCCCTGGGGCCGCTCATCCTCGGGTACACGTTCGTCATCGTCGCCCTCATCGACATGACCGCGATGGCGGGTTACATCGGTGCAGGCGGTCTCGGAAACTTCGCACTGACCTACGGACGTCGTCAGTTCGAGCCCGTGGTGATGTGGGCGGCCGTGCTGCTCATCGTCGTCTTCGTGCACGTGGCGCAGACGCTCGGAACCCGCCTGGCCCGCAAGGTCATGCGCCGCTGAGGGGAGCCTCGGCGACAGGCGCCTCCTGCAGGGTGCGACGAGTGGTGAACACCCGCTCCGTCCCGCTCAGCGGATCGATGAAGCGCAGTTCACGAGCGAGCAGCTGCAGCGGGCGGTCGAAGTCGTCGGGCAGGTCGTCGAGCAGCTCCGGGTAGAACCGGTCGTTCAGGATGCCGATGCCGAGGGCGGCCAGGTGCACGCGCAGCTGATGCATCTTGCCGCTGTGCGGGCGGAGCAGCGTATGCACCACGCGATCGTCGCTGCCGATCAGCGCGATCAGCGTCTCGGCGTTCGGCTCCCTGGCATCGTCGACCTGCACACGCACCTGGGCGCGCGGCTTCTCGATGTGGTTGCGGTAGACGAGCGGGAACGAGGGGAGCTCGCCGTGATCGGGGAGCTCCGACACCGCCTCGTACACCTTCTGCACCTGCCGCTTCTCGAACATCAGCTGGTAGGCGCCGCGGGTCGCCGGTCGTGTCGAGAACATCAGCAGGCCGGCGGTCGCGCGATCCAGGCGGTGGATCGGCGCCAGGTCGGGATTGTCGAGGAGGTTGCGCAGGCGCACCAGTGCCGAGTTCTGCAGGAACTTGCCGCCGGGAGTCGTGGGCAGGAAATGCGGCTTGTCGACGATCACGAGATGCTCGTCCTGGTGCAGGACCTCGATCTCGAAGGGGATCCGCGTCTCGACGGCGGGTTCGCGGTAGTACCAGACGAATTCGACGCTGCCGAGCGGGGCGTCGCGCGGGACGGGGGAGCCGTCGGCCCGCACGATCTCGCCGCGGTCGAACCGCTGGAGAAGACGCTCGGGGTCGAGGTGGAAGAAGCGCTCGACCATGTAGGCGGCGACGGTGGGCCACGAGCCGGAGAGGGGCACGTGCAATCGTGTGGCTCCCACGCCGTCACGCACGGGGAGGGGGGAGGGCATGCCCATCAGATGCGGCCGGTCACGAGTCGAAGCTCAGGCTCAGCTTGCGCAGCAGCCCCGCGAGGCGATCCCGATCCGAGCGCGAGAGGGCCCGCAGCAGGTCGGCCTCCACGTCGACGAGACGCGTGATGGCGGCATCCACGCGGATGCGCCCATCGTCGGTGAGCGTCACCAGCACGCTGCGCCCGTCGCCGGGGTCGGCCTCGCGGCGCACGAAGCGGCGGCCGACCAGACGGTCGATCCGGTTGGTCATCGTGCCGCTCGAGACCAGAGTCTGCTGCAGCAACTGCTTGGGGGAGAGCTGGAACGGCGCCCCGGCTCGGCGCAGCGCCGAGAGCACATCCCATTCCCAGTGCTCCAGGTCGCTGCGGCGGAACACGTCGCGTCGGGCGCGGTCGAGGTGGCGCGACAGCCGGTCCATCCGCGACAGCACCTCGAGCGGGGAGAAGTCGAGGTCGGGGCGCTGGGTGTTCCACGCGCCGACGATCCGGTCGACCTCATCCACCTCGCTCATCCGCCCATTATCGCGTGTGCGGCTCGGGGATCAGGACGCCGCCGGCAGGTCGATCGTCATGAAGGTGCTGTGCGGGTCGAGGACGTAACCGCCGAACGGGCCGCATTCGCGGAAGCCGGCGGCGGAGTAGAGGGCGCGCGCCGGGACGAAGAACTCGGCGCTCCCGGTCTCGAGCGAGACACGGCTGATGCCGCGCGCCTCGGCATCCTCCAGGAGGAAGGCGAGCATGGTGCGTCCGAGACCGCGCCCGCGCAGCGCGGGGTCGGTGCGCATCGACTTGATCTCCTCGTGCCCTTCCGCCACCGTCGCCAGGGCGCCGGTGGCGACGGGGCGGCCGTCGAGGTGCCCGGCGAACAGCCGCACTCCCGGGGCGAGCAGACGCTCGAACACCAGGGCATGACGGCTCTCCGGTGGAGCCGTGTGCTCCAACTCCGCATGATGGGCGATCAGGAACTCCACGAGGGCGGGGTCTGCGGTCTCCACCCGTTCGATCACGATGCTCATGACGCCAGCATCCCAGAGCGGTGTTTCGGGTGGATGACGCACGGGGTGTCAGCGGAACCGGGGCCGGGGCATGGCAGACTTGATGCCGCGGCGCCCTCGTGGGCGGCGCGGTCCGCCGTGGTGTAATGGCAGCACGACAGCCTTTGGAGCTGTGAGGTCTAGGTTCGAGTCCTGGCGGCGGAGCATGACTGGGAACAATCTCGCCATCGTCGTCCTCGCTGCGGGACAGGGCACGCGCATGAAGTCGCGCCTGCCCAAGGTGCTGCACCCGATCAGCGGGCGTCCACTGGTGGGGCACGTGCTCACCACCGCGGGGCGGCTGCAGGCCGCGCACGTCGAGGTCGTCGTCCGTCACGAGCGCGACCAGGTGGTCGCGGCGCTCGCGGTCGATTACCCCGATGCGGTCTTCGTCGACCAGGACGACATCCCCGGAACCGGTCGTGCGGTGCAGGTGGCCGTCGATGCCCTCCCCGCCGACTTCGACGGCGACGTGCTCGTGCTCTCCGGCGACTGCCCGCTGGCCGATGTCGACACCCTCTCCGCGTTCCTGGCGGAGCACCGCGCCTCCGGCGCACCGGCCACGCTGATGACGGCGCTGGTCGACGATCCGACCGGCTACGGACGCGTCGTCCGCGACGCCGACGGGGGAGTCGACCGCATCGTCGAGCAGAAGGACGCCACCGCCGAGGAGGCCGCCGTCCGCGAGATCAACGCGGGGATGTACGTGTTCCGTGCGGCGACGCTTCGGGCCTACCTTCCGCGGGTCGGCGTCGACAACGCCCAGGGCGAGATGTACCTGACCGACGTGCCGGGCCTGCTCCGCCGTGACGGCGACCGGGTGGCGGCATCCGTCGTCTCCGACATCTCGGTCACCTTCGGCGTCAACGACCGCGCCCAGCTGGCCGAGGTCGGGCGCCTGCTCAACCAGCGGATCGTGCGTCGCTGGCAGCTCGAGGGCGTGACCGTGATCGACCCCGCCACCACCTGGATCGACGACGACGCGAAGCTCGCACCCGACGTCACGATCCTCCCGAACACGCAGATCCTCCGCGCCACGGTGATCGCCTCCGGTGCCGTCATCGGTCCGGACACGACACTCGTGGACTGCGAGGTCGGGGAGGACGCGATCGTCCGCCGCACCGATGCCACGCTGGCCGTGATCGGTGCCGAGGCGACCGTCGGCCCGTTCTCGTTCCTCCGCCCCGGCACGGTCCTCGGAGCCCGGGGCAAGATCGGCGCCTACGTCGAGACCAAGAACGCCGAGATCGGCGAGGGCAGCAAGGTTCCGCACCTCTCCTACGTGGGCGATGCGACGATCGGCCGCGGGGTGAACCTGGGCGCGAGCACCATCACGGCGAACTACGACGACGTCAACAAGCACCGCACCGAGATCGGTGACGAGGTGCACACCGGGTCGCACACGGTGCTCGTCGCGCCCGTTAGGCTGGGAGCCGGTGCGAAGACCGGTGCAGGCGCCGTCGTCCGCAAGGACGTCCCCGCCGGCGCGCTGGCCATGAGCGTCGCCCCCCAGCGCAACATCGAGGGCTGGGTCGAGAAGAACAGAGCAGGGACGGGCGCGGCGGATGCTGCGTCCCGCGAGAATTCGGCGGAATAGGCGGACATGGCGCGCAAGAAGAAGACGGTCGATCTGGATCGCGACAACGGCGTGGCCCCCGGGATCATCGCGAAGACCAAGAAGCGGCTCGTCGTCGCCGGTGGACGTTCGCATCCCGAACTCACCGCAGCGGTCGCCGAGGCCCTCGGCACCGAGATCGCACCGGTCGAGCACCGGACGTTCGCCTCGGGCGAGATCTACGCCCGCTTCGAGGTCTCGATCCGCGGTGTGGATCTCTTCCTGATCCAGACCTTCGGCGAGCCGGTCAACGAGTGGCTCATGGAGACGCTCATCATGATCGACGCCGCCAAGCGCGCGTCGGCCAAGCGCATCACCGTCGTCGCGCCGTACTATCCGTATTCGCGTCAGGACAAGAAGGGTCGCGGACGTGAGCCGATCAGCGCCCGCCTCGTCGCCGACCTGCTGAAGACCGCGGGCGCCGACCGGGTCATGAGCGTCGACCTGCACGCCGCGCAGATCCAGGGATTCTTCGACGGCCCCGTCGACCACCTGTTCGCCAAGCCCGTGCTCCTGGACTACTTCGAGCGCACGCTGTCGCCCGAAGACCGTGAGATCCTCACCGTCGTCTCGCCCGACATGGGCCGCGTGCGCGTCGCCGACACCTGGTCGGACAGCCTCGGCGCACCGCTGGCGATCATCCACAAGCGTCGCGACCCGAAGGTCGCGAACCAGGTCTCCGTGCACGAGATCGTCGGTGCCGTCGACGGCCGCACCTGTCTCCTCGTCGACGACATGATCGACACCGGCGGCACGATCGTCAAGGCCGCCCAGGCGCTCAAGGCGAACGGCGCCCATCGCGTCATCGTCGCAGCGACGCACGCGATCTTCAGTGACCCGGCGTCCGATCGGCTGCAGGACTCGTCCATCGACGAGGTCGTCATCACCGACACGATCCCGCTCACCGAGTCGCGTCGCTGGGACAAGCTGACCATCCTCCCGATCGCCCCGCTGCTGGCGCGCGCGATCCACGAGGTGTTCGAAGACGGCTCGGTGACGAGCATGTTCGGCGGCGACGCGTAACGCATCGTCACGGCACAGCCCGCGCATAGCCGGGGTGCTTACGGTCGAATGGCCGACGAGCGCGTCGGCCGACACCGAGCCGGGAGGACCACCATGATCCGCACGACCGTACCGACCTCTGTCCGTAAGGGAACCGCACTCCTCGGGATCGCGGGACTCTTCGTCCTCGCCGGATGCTCCGGAAACGCCGACGCCGAGGCGCCCGCCGACAACAGCAGCACTCCGGACGCCGGTTCCTCCTCGTCGTCCTCCGGCGGCGACTCCACGGGAACCTACGCCGACGGCACCTACACCGCCGATGGGTCGTACCAGACGCCCGAGACGGTGGAGCAGATCTCCGTCACCCTGACCCTCGCCGACGGCGTCGTGACCGATGTCGAGGTGACCGGCGACCCGCAGGCCCCAGAGAGCAAGCAGTACCAGGGGCAGTTCATCGACGGGATCGCCGAGCAGGTCGACGGCAAGGCTCTCGACGACCTGAACGTCAGCCGCGTCGCCGGCTCGTCGCTCACCAGCGGTGGGTTCAACAAGGCCGTCGAGGCGATCAAGGAGCAGGCCGCCGCCTAGGCGCCTGATCCACCATGGCCAGCTGGCGTTTCGAGGCCATCGGGACGCAGTGGGAGATCGAGACGACGGAACCCCTGCCAGAGTCGGCACGCGCCGCGGTGATGGCGGAGATCGACCGCTTCGACCGCGAGTGGTCCCGATTCCGTGCAGATTCGGAGGTCGTGCGCCTCGGACGTGAGGGGGGCGGCTTCGCCTCCGTCGATGCCCGGCCGATGCTCGACGCGTACCGTGGGCTCTCCGCCGCGACCGGAGGCGCCGTCAACCCGCTCGTCGCGGACAGCCTCGACGCGCTCGGGTACGACGCCGACTACTCCCTCGTGCCGGGTGAACCTGTGCGCGCCCCGGCGGACTGGGAACAGGACGTGTCCTGGACGGATACCGATGTCACGGCCTCGGCGCCTGCCCTGATCGATGTCGGCGCGCTCGGCAAAGGGCGTCTCGTCGACCTCGTGGCGGCGGTGTTGGCAGCGGTGCCCGGAGACCTCGTGGTCGACGCCGGTGGTGACATCCGGGTCCGCGGCTCCGGTGTGCGCATCGGCCTCGAGCACCCGTACGATCCGACGAAGGCGATCGGGGTCGTCGACGTGCACGACCAGGCGCTGTGCGCCTCGGCGATCAACCGGAGGGCGTGGGGGAGCGGGCTGCATCATGTGCTGGATGCCCGCACCGGGATGCCCGTGCGCACGTGGGCCGCGACCTGGGCATGGGCGCCGGAGGCGATGACGGCCGACGCCGTGGCGACGGCTCTCTTCTTCGACGGCGGTGTCGAGCTCGCAGCGATGTGGAACGTCGAGTGGGTGCGCATGAGCACCGACGGGCGCGTGCAGCGCTCGCCCGGATGCCCGGCCGAACTGTTCGTCGCCGCGGGGGCGTCGCACCCCTCAGGTCGGAATTAGGGAAGAGTGGAGAAGTGATCACCTCATTCGCCGCCGCACGACAGCGGGTCCTCGCGGTGCTGGGCTCGCTGTCGATGTACCGCCTCGTGCTGTTCGCGCTCGTCGCACTCGCGGTCATCGCCTTCGTCCTGTCGCTCTTCGGCGTGATCGTCTCGCCGACCCCGCTCGAGCTCGTGGCCTCGTTCCTCGTGCTCGCGGTCGTCATCTCCGCCGTGGACGCGGTGGCGCAGCGCATCCTCCGACTCCCCTGGCGCGTCGAATCGTCACTGGTGACCGCACTCATCCTCCTGTTCGTCCTCCGGCCGGGCATCGAGCCTGGCGCGCTCCTCGGTCTCGCTCTCGCCGGCGCCGTCGCAAGTGTCTCGAAGTACCTGATCGCGTGGCGCGGGCGGCACATCTTCAACCCCGCCGCGTTCGGGGCGGCCGTGGTCTCGATCCTCGGCGCTTTCGGAGCGTTCGAGTGGCTGGGGACCTCGTCGTCGTGGTGGGTCGGCACGCCGGTGCTCACGATCCCTGTGGCGGTGCTGGGCCTCGCCGTGCTGTGGCGCACCGAGAAGATCCGGATCGTGCTGGTGTTCCTGCTCGTCGCCGTCGCCACGTCGGTCGTGCGTCAGATGGTGCAGGCCACAGAGTTCGACATCTCGTTCGACATCGTGACGGCGCTGCAGTTCGCGGTGCTGCAGTCGCCTTTCCTGTTCCTCGGGGCGTTCATGCTCTCGGAGCCGCTGACCCTCCCGCCGCGCCGTCGGCAACAGCTCGTCGTGGCCGTCGTGGTGGGTCTGCTCGCGGGGTGGCCGATCTCGGTGGCCGGGCTGTTCACCCTCGGTCAGGAGCGTGCGCTGCTGATCGGCAACCTGGTGGCGTTCGCGTTCGCCCTGCGCGGTTCTGTGCGGCTCGTGCTCGAGCGGCGTGAGTTCGTCACCCCGACCGCGCAGGAGCTGACGTTCCGTGCCAAGGGGCGCGTGCGCTTCCTTCCGGGGCAGTACCTCGAGCTCGACGTTCCGCATCATCGCCCCGACGCACGCGGAACCCGTCGAGAGTTCAGCATCGTGTCGGCACCGGCTGATCTTCCGACGTTGCGCATCGCGTACAAGAACGGCGACCAGAAGCATCCGTCGAGCTACAAGCGCGCTCTCGCCGCCGCAGAGCCGGGGGCGACCTTCGCGGTGACCGGCACCTGGGGGGATTTCATCCTTCCTCGCGGAGACCAGCCGGTGCTCATGGTCGCGGCCGGCATCGGGGTGACACCGTTCGTCTCGCAGCTGCGGCAGTTGCAGGCGACCGGTCAGCGCCGCGATGTGGTGCTCGTGTATGTCGCCTCCGACGCCTCAGAGCTCGCCTTCCGCGATGAGCTCGCTGCGACGGGGGTGCGCACCGTGGTGTTCACACGTGACGAGCCTGGCGATCTGCCCGCGCACTGGTCCTGGGCGCGAGGCGCACGTCTGGATGCGGAGACCCTGGAGCGCGCCGTCGCCGACCTGGCCATGCGTCATGCGTTCATCTCGGGCCCGCCGCGGCTCATCGCCGACCTCGCCCCTGCCCTGCAGAAGGCCCGCAGCCTCACCACCGACGCGTTCGCCGGATACTGAGCCGAGGGACCCGTCGGGTCAGGCCTCGGCGGTGTCGTCGTCGGCTGCCGCCGGGTTACGCGGGATGCGGACGGTGAAGGTCGTGTCACCGGGTTCGCTGGTGACGGTGATGAAGCCATGGTGCCCTTCGACGATGGCCTTCGCGATCGCGAGTCCGAGGCCCGTGCCGCCGGTCTGCCGGGCCCGCGAGCTGTCTCCACGGGCGAAACGGGCGAACAGCTCGTCACGGATGGCGGGGTCGATGCCCGGACCGTCGTCGTGCACGCGCAGCACGGCATCCTCACCCTCCTGCGCGACGCTCAGTGTCACGGTCGTGCCGGCTGGCGTGTGGGTGCGGGCGTTCGCGAGCAGGTTCGCGACGACCTGATGCATGCGTCCGGCGTCTCCCACGATCGTGACGGGTTCATCGGGCACGTCGATGTTCCAGTGGTGGTCGGCCGCGGTCGGGCGTGCGTCCGAGAGGCCTTCGAGGGCCAGCTGGGTCAGGTCGACCGTGCCGTAGACGAGCTCCTGGCCTTCGTCGAGTCGGGCCAGCAGCAGCAGGTCCTCGACGAGGCGGGTCATCCGCAGCGACTGGGCCTGGATGCGCTCCAACGACGAGGTCGTACCCTCGATGACCTCGGGACGCTCCGCCTGCGCGTTCGACTGACGCAGCGCGCGCAGCGACAATTCCGAGTATCCACGGATGGAGGCGAGCGGGGTGCGCAGCTCGTGGCTGGCGTCGGCGACGAAGCGCCGCATCCGCTCCTCGTTCTTCTGGCGGGAGGCGAGCGACGTGTTCACATGATCGAGCAGCTTGTTCAGGGAGGCGCCGACGATCCCGGTCTCGGTGCGCGGATCCGCCTCGGACGCCGGTACGCGCTCGGTGATCGTCACCTCGCCGCGATCGAGCTGCTGGTTGGCGACCCTGGTCGCGGTCATCGCGACAGCACGCAGTGGTCGCAGACTCACTCTGATCGTGATCGCAGTGGTCAGCGCCAGCAGGATGAGCCCGCCGATGGTCGCGAGGGCGATGACGGTGAGCAGTTGCGTGAGCTGGTTCTGGATCTCGTCACGGGGGAGTCCGGTGACAACCACGACGCCCGTGCTCGCAGGGTTTGCGACGACCCGGTAGGAACCGAGCCCCGCGAGCGAGACGGTCGCCGGCGTGCCGCTGCCCAGAGCGCTGATGAGTTCGTGCAGTTGATCCGCTGTGAGAGCCTGGGATGTTCCGCCGAGGTCGCCGTTCGAGTTGTCGAAGGCGATTCCGGTTGCCCCGGTGACAGGACTCGCGACGGCGAACAGCAGGCCGGGAATCTGCGGGTTGCCGCCCTTGAGGATGTTGTCGACCGTGGCTCGTTCAGCCGGGACCTGTTGGACGAGCTGCTTCGTGATGCCCGCGGCATAGCTCTCGACCTTCTCGTCGAGCTGCCGCTCCAACGTGCTGCCCAGCGTCGCGCTGGTGATGACGGCGACGATGATGAGGATCAGCGAGACGAATCCGATCACGGCGGTCATCAGCCGTGTCTGCAGGCTCATCGGCCGTCTCATCACCGTCGCTGAGCTCACTGCGGAGCCTTGATCATGTAACCGACGCCCCGGACGGTGTGCAGCAGCGGTGTGCGGCCGGCATCGATCTTCTTGCGCAGGTAGGAGATGTACAGCTCGACGACCGACGACTTGCCGCCGAAGTCGTAGCTCCACACCCGGTCGAGGATCTGCGCCTTCGAGAGCACACGGCGTTCGTTCCGCATCAGATAACGCAGCAACTCGAACTCGGTCGCGGTGAGCTCGATCTCGGTGCCGTCGCGCACGACCTCGTGGCTGTCCTCGTTCAGGGTGAGGTCGGCGACGCGCAGGATCGACTGCCCGTCGTCGGCCGTGGCGTGACCGGTGCGCCGGATGATCGCGCGCAGACGGGCGATCACCTCTTCCAGGCTGAACGGCTTCGTGACGTAGTCGTCGCCGCCCGCGGTGAGCCCGGCGACGCGATCGCCCACGGCGTCCTTCGCGGTGAGGAAGAGCACCGGGACGAGGTTGCCGGACTCGCGGAGCCGCTTGAGCACGGACATCCCGTCGAGATCGGGCATCATGATGTCGAGCACCAGTGCGTCGGGCTCGAACTCGCGCGCCACCTGGAGGGCTTCCATCCCGGACGAGGCCGTGCGCACCTCCCAACCCTCCATGCGCAGGGCCATGGCGAGGAGATCGGTGAGCATCTGCTCGTCGTCGACGGCGAGGATGCGCAGGGGGGAGCCGTCGGGGCGGCGCAGTTCGGGCAGGTCGCTGGTCATGTCCCTATTCTGCGGAATCTCCTATGCGATTTCTATGGAGAATGCTATGTGTTCTCTGAGAGATGCCGCGTCGGCGAGGAGATGACATACTCACGCGATGCGCTCGTCGGGAAGCGCGAGGAAATCCATGCCGTCCTGCAGGGCGAGTCGGTCGGACAGGACGCCGACCGGTCCGTCGAGGTGACCGCCTGCGCGCACCCCGAGCCTCTTCGGGCCCGACAGCGCGTGATAGACCGCGAACTGCCCGCGCGGGTCCACTGCGGGGTCGAGCACCGCCGCGCTGACGTGCACGGGTATGCGCAGGCGCCGTGCGGCGGTCGCCGCATCGAAGTAGTCGAGCACCGGCCGCACCTCCGGGTGGTGACGGAGGTGCTGGCGAACGGCCTCTCCGCTCCCGGTGCAGTGCCGCGAGAGGCGCACGTCGTGGTTCCCGAAGCTCGGCACGTCGAGAGCTGCACGGCGGAACCGGGTATCCCAGGGGAGCGCCAGGGCTCCGATGCCGCCGCCGAAGCTGCCGCCGCTGAAGTCGAGAGCTGTCGCCGCCGACGGCGCCATCTCGAGGAGGACCGTCGCTGCCCGCCAGATGTCGGCTGCGCTGAACCGATGCGAGTACGTGTCGCGGTGTGCGATTCCGGCCAGCACGTGTTCGTCGGGCGAGGCGGGGAAGCGGCTGGCGGTGCCGACGTGCGTCCCGGGGGCGACGGGGAAGATCGCCGCGGTGCCGGCGGGCACCCGTTCGATGTCCGGTCCGGTCCGACCGCCGTATCCATGTCCGACGACGAGGCTGCTGTGGACGTCGGTGGTGGCGTGCGGCAGCATCACGAAGGCGGTGGCGTCTTCCCCGGCCGAGGAGCGGAAGCGGATCTCCGTCACACCATGCGTCGCGGTCGCGGGGTGCTCCAGTGCGACCTCCCACGCCACCGGTCCGACGCCGAACTCCTGGAACGTCGCCTGCCAGAAGTCGTCGAAGTCGTCGGGCTCGTCCGGCGATGCGAGCGGTGTGAGCAGGGCGCCCAGCGAGTACTCGGTCATCTCCTCGGGAGGGTTGTGGGTCACCGCGGGCGTCCTTTCCGGATGGTCTGCCTCGATGACGCTACCGGCGCCGACAGGGGGAGGAGCGCGCGTGATCGGCGAGGCGGATCCATTGACATGATCGCATATGAATTGCAGTATGTGCATCATGGATTCAATAGCTGGCAACGGAGCCGAAGACAATCCCCTGCTGTGGAGCCGCCGCTCCGTGCTGCGCATGCTCGTGATCGCCGGTGTGCTTCCTCCGGTGCTGGGCTCGCCCTACGGCTCGGCCCCCGCCGCAGCGACAGAACTCACGACGTCGGGCGGGGTCTACGCCGATGCCCTCCGCCGCCTGGACAAACCGAACCTGGCGTTCACGCAGGTCGCGCAATTGGTCGGGGACGACCACCGCATGACGTTCTTCCAGGCCACCTGGGACGGCGGGGCGACCATCGTGCGCGATCTCGAGGTCAAGCGCAACGGCGGCTGGCTGGCGATCACCGATCCCGCCCACCGGTTCGACGAGCAGTGGCTGGTGCTGGAGGGGACGCTGCCGTCGGGGAGCGCGCCGGAGCTGTACGGGCCGCTCACGCCCAGCTGGCTCGGATTCACCTCGTTCCAGGTGCTCGGGCCGCAGGCGATCGAGCTGACCACGAGCACCGACGACGTCGACCTGGTCGTGCGGTGGCGTCTGGAGGGCAGCCATCCTGAAGCGCACTATGTGGTGACGGCCAAGACTGCGGGGGACTACATCGTCGGCTATCAGAGCCAGGACACGAAGTCGCTCGACGACCTCGACGAGGTGCTGTGCGGTTCGTACCAGCACGCTCTCTCGGTGCTCGACGGTTCCGCGCCCCTGGGAGCGTGGGAGCTCTTCGCCCCGATGGCGCTGACGCAGTATTCCGTGGGCGACGTCGCCGTCACCTCGGGAGTGTACCTGCCGTCGGAGGTGGCCGAGTTCGTGCACGAACGGCAGCTCATGTCGGATCGGCAGCCGTACGGCATGAGCCTGCGCAACGACAGCCTTGACATCGTGCCGTCCATGTACTCGCCGCAGCCCGGGCTGCGCACGGCCATGACGGTCGGACAGCAGCGCGGCTTCGCCTTCGGCATCGCCGCTCGAGCCGACACCGTGTACGGCACGTACACGCAACTGTGTCGGAACGAGTACGGCCTCACCGCGTATCGGCGCAATGTGTACGACCGTTCGCTGACCGACGCGGTGCACGCGATGACCGCCCTGATCGCGGTCGAGCCGAGCGGCGACGATTCCGTCGACTACGTGCCTTCGTACTCGGGCTGGTGGAACCGCGCCAAGGGATTCGTCGACGTCGAGAACGAGGATGCGGTCCGCACGGCGGCCAGCGGAGTCGTGCTCGCCGCGCACTACCTGACCGGGACCGCCGACAGCACGCTCTACGACCGTCGTGCGCGTCCGCTCGTGGAGTACCAGCTCTCCCGCAAGGGCATCGGGCACACGCCGATGATCGGCAGCCCGGTGTACAACGACAAGACGCAGTACCGGATCGGGAAGATCCCCACCGATGCCGTGAACCTCGCGTCGCTCTACCAGCTCACGCACGGCCGCAACGCCGGCATCCAGCGGCTTGCGGTGCAGGCGACCAAGGCGGGCGTGGTCGGGCAGAGCAGGGCGCCGTTCTCGAACGCGCTGGCGACCTACCGCGTCACGGGGGATCCCGCCTATCTGGCGGAGGCGACGCTGATCGCCCGGAGGTATGCGCAGGAGCAGATCCTCACGCCGTATCGCAGCAACGGCCAACCGCCGGGAGGCTTCGCCTACAGCTTCTCGAAGTACTGGGTCGACCTTCTGGAGATGTTCGAGGCGACGGGCGAGACCGAGTTCCTCGACGGGGCATATCGCGAGGTGCAACGGTTCATCACGCAGACGGCGGTGCGCCCGGTTCCCGACACGAACGTCACGGTCCCGGTCGGAGCCGTCATCAAGCAGCAGTACGACTGGGAGTCGCGTTCGTCGCTCCCGTCCTACCCGACGACGAACGTTCCGACGGAGACGGTGCCGGCCTGGTACGTCTCGCCCTCCGGCCTGACGTTCGAGGCGCTGTCGTCGTTCAAGCTCGGCGTCAGCACCCTGACCAACCCGGGCGGCGGCTACGTGTTCAACCCGTGCTGGGCCGGAGCTCTGCTGCGGCTGGCGCATCACACCGGAGACGAGCTGCTCGCCGACATCGCGCATAACATGGTGATCGGACGGTTCACCACGTATCCCGGCTACTACGGGCGGCAGTTCCAGGTCGCGCACATGAAGCCCGACTTCGCGACGAGCGGTCCGGTGGGGATCACGGGGTACTACTTCCACCACGCGCCCGCCCAGCTCGGACTCGCGATGGACTACCTGATCAGCGAGAGCTTCTACCGCAGCGCCGGCGCTATCGAGTTCCCGCACGTGTTCGAGGCCGACTTCGCCTACTTCAAGTTCTTCGCCTACGGTCATGCGCCGGGAACGTTCTTCGGCGAGGACGGCGTGTGGCCGTACTTCCCCGAGGGGCTCATCGGGGTCGACAACCCTCTGGTCAACTGGATCGGCGGCGTCGGCAACGGTGCCCTGTACGTGAGCCTCACCAACTCCGCGGGCACCGCGCAGCAGGTGGTCGTCGACCTCTCCACTGATCTCACCGGCCTGCCCCGCAGCTCGTCGACCGCGGTCGAGGTGGTCGCCGCGAACGGCGCCCGCTCGACCTCGGCGGCCCAGAACGGTCGCATCACCGTCACGGTGCCCGCACGCGGACTGCTGGCCCTGGTGGTGCGGAACGTCACGGTGCAGCGGCCGGGGCTGCCGTTCGATGACGTCGTCGATCACGGGCGCGACAGCTTCCACGAGCTCGACTCCGATCCCGCCACCGAGTACGGGGTCGCGCGCGGGATGCTTCTGGTGCGTCCCGACGGGCAGGGGTACGACGCCTACGTGCAGATCGACACCGAGCAGCAGGCCACGCTGTCGTACCGCATCGGTGCGCAGGCGGTGCAGCAGGCTCCGCAGAAGGCGTACCCGTTCGAGTGGACGATCCCCGTCGACGACCTCACCAAGACGTTCCGGTACACGATCACCTCCGGGGGCACGACCACGCCCGAGGTCACCCTCCAGCTGCCGTCGCGGATCAGCGGGGCCAACCCCGGGCTGGCGGGCGATGTGATCGCGCAGGCGACCGGAACCGCGGGAGACCGGGTTCCCTTGATCATCGAAGTGCGCAATGCGACGGACGACCCCGTCACCGGCACCGTGGCTGTGACCCTGCCGTCTGGCTGGAGCCTCGACGGTGCCGTCCCGGCGATCTCCGTTCCCGCGCAGGGCTCCGCGCGGGTCGAGTCCGCGGCCGTCATCGCGACCGCAGCGGCGCTCGGCGAGGTCGAGGTGAAGGCGAAGCTGTCGGTCGCCGGCGAGGACCCCGTGACGCTGCGCCCCGCCGCGATCGAGGTGATCGACCGTCGCCGCCTGGTGTCGCTCACCTCGGACGTCGAGATCGTCAGCGGTCCCGGCGCGGTCGCGAAGCTGACGGCACTCGTCATCAACACCGGGGTCACCCCGCTGCAGGGCACGCTCGCGCTCTACGGCCTCACCGGGTGGAGCGTCGGGCAGCAGAGTGCGACGATCACGGTGCCGCCGAGGTCGGATCTGACCCACACCTGGACGGTGACGGCAGGGGCCGGCGTCGCGCCGGGATCGTCGACCCGATTCGAGGCGCGCCTGGACCAGACTCTGCGACGCGGAGTGCTCGTGCGCGTCGCCGATGAGGGCGTGATCGCACACACGCAGTCGCCGTGGCCGGGCTACCTGGAATCGGGCAACTGGTACCCCAGTGGACTCTCCGGCTGGAACGGCACGCGCACGCGCTACAGCGACTCCGACTCCGTGGGCAGCACCGTAACGTGGAACGTCGACCTTCCGCAGGCGGGGCTCTACCGCGTCTCGGTCTGGTACCCGACGAACCCCACGACCACGACCGCGGCCGCCTACGTCGTCGAGCATCAGAACGGCAGCTCCGAGGTGATCGTGGATCAGACCCAGGGCGCGGCAGCGTGGCGATCGCTGGGTTCGTTCCGCTACGCGGCCGGTGCGACCGGAACAGTGCGGCTCGAGGTCCGCAACACCAGCATCCACCGCGTCAGCGCGGCGCAATTCGTGCGCATCGGGGACTGACATGACGAAAGGGGTGGGCCGGTCGGAGAGATCCGGCCGGCCCACCCCTTCGTGGTGGGTGCGGAGGGGCGTCAGTGCCGCACGTACTCCTTGATCGCGTCCTCGTCGACGGTCACGCCGAGGCCGGGACCGGTCGGGACCAGGAACCCGCCGTCGGCACGCACCTCGAGCGGTGTCGTGAGCAGGCGGTTGGCGACCGGGAGCGTGAACGGCTGGTACTCGAACGCGAGGAGCGAGGCGGCGCTCGCCGCGACGTGCACGCCGGCAGCCATCGCGATGCCGAAGGCGGCCGAGTGGTGCGGGGCGACCTGCACGTGGAACGCGTCGGCGACTGCCGCGATCGCGAGCCCCTCGGTGATGCCGGTGCGGCCGATGTCGGGCTGCGTGAGGCCGACCGCGCGGCGGGTGAGCCAGTCGGTGAACTCGAAGCGGCTGCGCATCGCCTCGCCCACCGCGATGGGGGTGGCGAGCGCGGTCGCGAGGTCGCGGTGTCCCTCGACGTCTTCGGGAGCCAGCGGCGCCTCGAAGAACCATGCCCTCCGGTCGTCGAGCTCCCGACCGAGGGCCCGCGCCTCGCCGAGCCGGTAGGTCCAGTGCGCGTCGAGCGCGACGTCGAGGTCGGGGTGCACACCCCGGACCGCGTCGTAGGTGGCGAGGTCGGTGCGGATGTCGACGCCGAGGTGCAGCTTGATGCGGCGCACGCCGCCCTCGACGAGCTCGGCCGCCTTCTCCGCCCGCTCGACGTCGTCGACACCGCGGATCCCGGAGACATAGGTCGGCAGCACTTCGTGGAAGCGTCCCCCGGCGAGCTCGGAGACCGAGAGGCCGGTCGCATGGCCCCAGAGATCCCACAGGGCGATGTCGACGGCTGCCATGGCGTCGGCCTGGTGGCCGGTGAGGTGCCCGCGCTCGCGCATCGACTCTGTCATGCGGTGCCAGAGCGTGCGCACCGAGCGTGGGTCCTCACCGAGGATGAGGGGGGTGAGCAGGTTGTCGACGATCGCCGCGGCGACGACGGGGGCGACCGGCGCCAGCGCCTCGCCCCAGCCCACGAGACCCTCGTCGGTCTCGATCTTCACCAGCAGGGTCTCGTAGCCGGGGGAGTAGAGGCTCCGCCAGGGCGGGCGGATCACGTAGCCGCGGTGGTCGACTGCGGTGTCGCCGGCGTAGGAGTTGTTCGCCTCCTCCTTCGACAGGTAGAGGGGGAAGGTCTGGACGCGCGTGATTCTCACAGGGGTCTCCAAAGACATCGAGGGGCGAGCGGCCGGCGGCTGGTGCCGCGGTCAGGGATCAGGATCGGATCAGAGGGCCGCGTCGCGGCGGAGGAGTCAGAGCGCGGCGAAGGCCGACGCGGTGCGGGACGGGCTGTAGCCGAGAGCCACGGAGATCTCGTCGGCGGCTTCGATCAGCTGCAGCGCGAGTTCCTGGTGCGGGGCGTGCAGATCGAGCACCGAGAGGGGACCGCTCGCGGAGAGCCCGGCGACGATCTCACCCGCGCGGTTGCGGATGGGGGCGGCGATGCACGCGCGTCCGAAGGCGAGCTCCTCGATCTCGGTCGCATAGCCCCGGCTGCGGGTCTCGTCGAGGGCGAGCTGCATGGCTGCACGGTCGACGATCGTATGAGGGGTGAAGCGCTGAGGCGTCTGGGCGAAGTACTCGTCCACCTGCTCATCGGTCATGCCGGAGAGCAGGGCCTTGCCGAGGCCGGTGGCGTGCAGAGGGCCGGTGCGTCCGGCCATCGCGAAGGACTTGGGCGCGAGCGCGCCTTCGAAGTTGCAGAGGTAGGTGAAGGTGAAGCCGCTGAGCTCGGCGACGTTCACGCCGATCTCGATCTTGCGGGCGAGGTTCTGGGCGATCTGCCGCGACGCGCGGAAGATGGGGGAGCCGTTGAGGGCGATCGTGCCGAGCGCCACGGCTGCCGGTCCCAGGCGGTAGAGGCCGGTGCGGGCGTCCTGCACCACGAACTTCATGCGGTCGAGTGCCGACATCATGCGCGAGACGGTGGACTGGCCGAGCCCGGTGAGCGTGCAGAGCTCGGAGACCCTCAGCTCGCCGGACTCCTCGGTGAAGCATGCGAGCAACGACATCGCCCGTTCGACGGTCTGGGTGCCGCCCACCGATTCCGATGCCATGGTCACTCCTCCTCAGTACTGCCGCCGCGGATGCGACGCTGCGGCTGGTCGCCGCTGCCAGTCATCTTATGCAGTGAAATGGCTTCGAGCAACACAAATGTGGGTGTCTTATGCATTTTGTGGATTTCGCATCCGCATTGTGGTTAACTGGCCGCACGTCGACGTTGACGACTGTGACGACGACGCGCAGGGCCCCCGGGGGTCGTCTCTACTGGAAAGTGACTGCAATGCAACAAGCCATACTCGAGCGGCCCGCGGAGAGCGAGCAGAAGGCCGTCGAGCCACGCTCCGGGCGACGCTCCACGCTGGGCGCGAAGGATCGCACCTTCGGTTTCATGATCGCACTTCCTGCGGTCCTTCTGTTCCTCGTGATCGCGATCTTCCCCCTCGTGTCGAGCATCTTCACGAGCCTGTTCGATCAATCGCTCCTGCGTCCCGAGCGCACCTTCGTGGGTCTGGACAACTATGCGGCCGTGTGGGAGGAGTTCTTCGCCCGGCTCGGCACGACCCTCGTGTTCGCGTCGCTCTCCACGGTCTTCCCCCTCGTGCTCGGTGTGGCTCTCGCCCTGCTGCTGAACGCCCGCATGCGCGGACGCAACATCTTGCGCGGCGCTCTCATGCTGCCCTGGCTGCTCCCCGGCGTGGTCGTCTCCTTCCTCTGGGCGTGGATCTTCAACGACAGCTACGGCGTCGTCAACCACGTGCTCTCGGTCTTCGGCCTGCCGGAGGTCAGCATGCTCGGCACCCCGACCGGCGCGATGGCCGCCGTGGTCATCGCCAAGACCTGGCACTCGTTCCCGTGGATCATGGTCGTCGCCCTCGCGGTGCTCCAGACCCTCCCGAGCGAGCAGATCGAGGCGGCCACGATCGACGGTGCGACGCGTGCGCAGCGGTTCCGCCACATCTCGCTGCCGCACATCGCCGGCCCGGTCACCCTCGTCGCGGTGCTCGAGTTCATCTACAACTTCGGCAACTTCGACACGATCTTCGTCATGACCGGCGGCGGGCCCGGCAATTCGACCACGACGCTCGCGGTCAGCCTCTACGACCTGGCCTTCGGCAGCTACGAGCTCGGCAAGGCCTCGGCCATGGGCACGCTCTGGCTCGTCCTGCTCGCGATCATCACGACCGGATACCTGTTCCTCAACCGACGGCTGGAGAAGTGATGCGCCGTAGTCGCGATGTGGGGGAGTCGATCATCCGCCCCCACCTGTCCATCCCGGGGCGCGTGCTGCTCCTGCTCCTCGCTCTGTTCGGCCTGCTGCCGGTGTACTGGCTCACGGCGACCGCGTTCACGAAGAAGGAGGACGTCTTCTCCCTGGACCGTCCGTTCTTCCCTGTCGACCCGACTTTCGAGAACTTCATCGGCTTCTTCCAGAACGACCTGCTGCTGAAGAACCTCATGAACAGCATCATCGTCTCCACCGGAACCGCCCTGCTCGCGGTCCTGGTCGGCGGGCTGATGGCGTACTCGCTGTCGAAGTTCCGCTACCGCGGCCGGAACGCCGTCATGTTCATGTTCCTCATCGGCCAGCTGATCCCCGGCGCCCTGCTGCTCATCTCGCTGTACCTGATGCTGAGCTCGGCCGGGCTGCTGTACACCTACACTGCGCTGATCATCTCGTTCACGACGTTCACACTGCCGCTCGCGGTGTTCCTGTTGAAGGGCATCATCGACGCCCTCCCCGACGACATCATCGAGGCGGCGAAGGTCGATGGCCTGTCGCGCACGGGCACGATGTTCCGCATCGTGTTCCCGCTCGTGGTCCCCGGTCTCATCACCGCGGGCATGTTCGCGTTCATGCGCGGCTGGAGCGATCTGCTCTTCGCCCTCACGCTCGCCGGCCCCGACAAGCAGACTCTGCCCGCCGGACTCACCCAGGCGTTCATCCGCGAGGGCACGGCCGACTGGCCGGCACTCATGGCGGCGTCCCTCATCACCTCCCTCCCGCTCGTCATCATCTTCATCCTCCTGCAGCGCTACTTCGTCTCCGGCCTCGCCGCCGGAGCGGTCAAGGGCTAGCGATGCACCGCAGAACAGCTCGTCCCCCTCATCCCGAAGGAGCAGTCTCATGAACATCTCGAACTCGCAGCTGAGCCGCCGAGCCTTCCTCGGAGGCGGCACGGTCCTCGCCGCGTTCGGCGCTCTCGCGCTCGCCGGCTGTGCCACTCCCGCCGCCCCCGGCACCGGTGCCGGAGCCACGGCCGCCGGGGCCACGAAGGCCAAGACCATCAACTTCTACGGCAACTCGCTCGGCGAGGAGGCCCTGAAGTCGGCATGGCAGGGCATCCTCGACGGATTCTCGAAGCAGGAGGGCGTCAAGGTCGCCCCCGTGATCTACCCGTACGATCAGGCGGCCACCCAGCTGGCGCTGACCGGACGCTCCGGCAACCTCATGGGCGTCGGACAGTCGGGCGGGTGGCAGGTGCTCACCCCCATGAACGTGCTCGCCGACCTCTCCGACCTCGCGAAGGGGCTCGGCATCCCGCAGGGTGTGCTCGACTCGTACACGATGGACGGCAAGCTGCTCGTGCTGCCCCTGACGGCCGCCGGCATCGGCATCATCACCAACGGAGAGATCGCGAAGAGCGTCGGCATCAAGTCGGGCATGACCGTGGAGCAGTTCGCCACGGCGCTCGAGAAGATCAAGAAGCAGGACTCCTCGCTGATCCCGTACGCCGCCGTCACCAAGAACCCCGACCTCAAGGACGCCGTCCCGTGGATGTGGGGCTTCGGCAGCGACGTCGTCACCGACGATCTGAAGTGCACCCTGGGCGACGCCGAGAGCGTCAAGGCCGTCACCTGGTACAAGTCCCTGCAGGACGCAGGGCTGACGCAGACGAACGTGGCGCGCAGCGATGCCCGCATCCTGTTCGCGAGCGGACGGGCGGCCCTGTACGACGACGCCCCGCTCGCATCGACCTTCGTCAAGACGAACGGTGCCGCCCAGAACATCATCGACAACATCGGCGCGATCTCGCGTCCGACCGCCGGGGGCAAGGATTCGTTCAACCGGGCCTGGGGCAGCGGTGTCTTCGCGACGGCGGGCGAGGGAGAGCTCACGAGCCGTGACTTCATCCTCTACGCCGCGACCAATGTCGAAGCGGCGACCGCGCTGTATGAGAACTCCGCGGTGGCACCTGCCGCCAAGAGCGTCGCCGACAAGATCCCGGCCCTCGCGGCAGACAAGTTCCAGGGCGCGTTCCGCACCGAGGTCTCCGAGCACGCCCGTGGCGCCGCCTGGGACCGCGTCGCGGTCACCGCGCAGATCGATGCGGCCATCGGAGCGGGGGTCGCGACGATCCTCGCCGGTCAGGTCGAGGTGCAGGCCGGCCTCAACGCGCTGAAGAAGGAAGTGCAGGGTCTGCTCGACGCGAACGCCTGAGCGGATCGCAGAGTCAGAAGGCCGCGTCCCGATGGGGACGCGGCCTTCTTCGTGGGAACGAGCGGCTCAGAGCCAGCGTTCCCGCAGCACCGGCTTCAGCCAGGCGGCGGGCGAGGAGATCGACAGACCGCCGTCGACGGCGATCGAGGTGCCGGTGACGAAGGATGCGGCGTCGGAGGCGAGGAACGCCACGACCGAAGCCACCTCCTCCGGGCGCCCGATGCGCCCGAGCGGGTAGCCCTCGCTCTCTCCGGTGTCGACGGCCGAGATGCTGCCAGGCTGCACGGCGTTGACGCGGATGCCGCGGGGGCCGTAGTCGAGAGCGAGCTGGCGGATGAGGCCGTCCACACCGGCCTTCGCGGCCGCGTAGGCCGGGAGGGCAGGAGCGGCGAGGGACGAGTTGACCGAGGTCACCGCGACGACCGACGACCCCGATGCGAGGCGGGGGAGAGCGGCTCGTGCCACGAAGAACGCCGAGTCGAGCGTGGCGCCGAGCGCGCCGCGCCAGTCTTCGTCGCTCGTCGCCTCCGCGCGGGCGATCGGCATGCGGCCGGCCGCGAGCACGACGACGTCGAGTCGGCCGAGCGCCTGCTCCGCGTCCGCGACGGCGCGGTCGGCGGCCTCCGGTCGGCTGCAGTCCGCGACGAGGTACCGCTCGAAGACGGGATCGTCGGAGTCTTCGAGCCCCACCCCGACGACGGCGTCTCCACCGTCGACGAAGGCGCGGGCGATCGCGAGACCGATGTCGGAACTGCCGCCGATCAGCAGCACGCCGCGGCGGGTCACACGCGCACCGTGGTGGGGATGGGCGGAAGGGCGAGCTCGTCGATGACCAGCTTGACCGATGCACGGCTGCCGGCATCCAGGCGCGAAGCCGGATAGCGCACCGTCGCGTGGTCGATCACGCCGCGCGCGACGAGGACCTCCTTGTGCACCGCCCACGCGATGCCGCCCTGCAGACCGATCAGCACGAGAGGGAGCATACGACGGAACTCGGCACGGGCTTCGTCGACGCGCCCCTCCGTGAACTGCGCGAGCACCGGACCGAGGAGGTCGGGGAACTCGCAGGCCGGCATCGTGCCGACGGCGCCCCTGGCATACTCCTCCAGGCAGAATTGCGCATTCTGTCCACCGAGCACCGCGAAGTTCGGATCGTCGATCGCCGAGACGACCGCGCCCACCTTGGGCGCGGTCGGCGGGGCTTCGACCTTGACGGAGTCGACGCCCTCGAGGCGGGCGATCTCGGCGATCAGCGCAGGGGCCATCACGACGCCGGTGACGCCGGGGGCATCCTGCACCATGACCGAGAGCGAGGTGGCGTCGGCGACATCTCCGTAGAAGTCGACGAGCGTCCCGGCGGGCGGCTTCACCATGAACGGAGGAAGCACCATGAGGGCATCAGCGCCCCCTTCCTCCGCGAGGAGGGCCTGCTCGATCGAGGTCGCCGTGGACGTGCCGTTGACGCCGGCGATCACGGGCACCCGGCCCTCGACCACACGGACGACATCGTCCAGGATCGTGCGGCGCTCCTCGGTGGTGAGCGCGAAGCCCTCGCTCGCCATTCCGAAGACGGCGACGCCGTCGACTCCGGACGCGAGCTGGAACTCGACCAGTCGGCGCAGGCTCTCGCGGTCGAGGGCACCCGACTCGTCGAAAGGCGTCGCCAGGATGGGCATCAAGCCGTGGAGTGTCGGAGCCATCAGCTGTTTCCCCGCTTCATCATCGTGTATCCACATTTCTCGCAAGTGTTATGCATATTGTGAGATAGTCTGCCACATAACGGTTATGACCTACCAGAGAAGGATGACCCGGATGTCGCACCCTCAGGCCGCCCGCACCGTCGAGATCCTCTCCGACGCCCGCTACGTCCAGGCCGAATCTCCACGCTGGGATGCCCGTGACGGCAGCCTCCTCTGGATCGACATGGCGACGGGTTCGCTGCACCGCGGACGCATCGAGGGCATCACGGTCGTTCCCGAGGCCGCGGTCGTCGTCGGCGCGCAGATCGGTGCCCCGATCCCGCTCGCGCAGCCGGGCACGGGGTGGCTGGTCGGCGTCGACCGCCGCGTCGTCCACGTGAGCGACGATGGCGTCGTCTCGCCGATCACCGACGACATCGCGGGACCCGGCGACTACATGAACGATGGCGGGGGCGATCCGTCCGGGCGCTTCTGGGTGGGGAGCCAGGCCATGCCCCGCGACCCGCACTGCACACTGTGGAGCCTCGGTCCCGACGGGGAGCCCGTCGCGCGCCTCGGCGGCATCACCGTGTCGAACGGCCTCGCCTTCGACCGCACCGGTGCCACGCTCTACTACATCGACACGCTCCCGCATCGCCGCATCGAGGCGTTCGATGTGGCGCCGGACGGAGAGCTCTCGAACCGCCGCACGGTGTGCCGGGTCGAAGGAGGCAACCCCGACGGCATGACGATCGACCTCGACGGCATGCTCTGGGTCGCGGTCTGGGATGCGTCCGAGGTGCGCCGCTACTCGCCGGCCGGGGAGATCCTGGAGACGATCGTCCTTCCGGCGAAGCGGCCGACAGCCGTGGCTCTGGTCGACCGGCTGCTGGTGATCACCACCGCGAGCATCGGACTGACCGATCCCGCCGACGCCGACGGGGCACTGCTCGGCGTGGAGGTGGAGGTCGGCGGCGCACCCGCGTTCCCATGGCGAGGCGCGGTGCCGGCGACGACGGCGGCCGGTTCGATCGAGGAGGGGGCATCGTGAGCACCGTGGACAACGCGCAGCTGCAGGAACGCCTGCGCCGCACCCGACTCGTCGCGATCCTGCGGGGGACGGATGTCGACGCCACGGTCGGCGCGGCGCGGACGCTGCTCGCGGCGGGCGTGCTCACCCTCGAGATCGCACTCACCCTGCCTGACGCGGAGGAGGCGATCGCCCAGGTCGTGCATGATGCCCCGGCCGAGGCTCTGATCGGCGCCGGTACCGTCCTCGACGAGGCCGACGTGGAGAGGGCCCTCGCCGCCGGCGCGCAGTTCATGGTGACGCCCACGCTCAGCGCTTCTGTCGCCCATGCGGTCAGCCTGGGCATCGGCGTGCTCCCGGGCGTCTACACGCCCACCGAGATCCAGCGCGGCCACGACCTCGGCAGCGCAGCGGTGAAGCTGTTCCCCGCATCGGCGCTCGGGTCCAGTTTCATCCGCGCCGTCCGCGATCCTTTCCCGCAGGCGCGGATCATCCCCGTGGGAGGGGTGCGCGTCGACACTGTCGCCGAGTACCTCGCCGCCGGGGCGTTCGGCATCGGGGTGGGCGGGCCTCTCGTCGGCGATGCGGCGAGTCCCGGCGGCGATCTCGACGCGCTCGCCGTCCGCGCCGGGGCATTCATGCAGGCCGTGCGCGCGGGGTGACCGGCGCACTCCATAGGTTCCTCATCATCGGCCCCTCGATCTCGCATATGCGCGATTCCTAACGTCGATCTCGCCCCGCGATGGCCGCGGCGGAAGGAGAGAGATGTACGGAACGTATCTGCGGCGCGAACTCGCCGGCCGCAAGAAGCAGACGATGATCGTCGCGATCGGGCTGGCGATCGCGATCGCCCTCGTGATCGTCGTCAACGCCCTCACGGCGGGAGTGCGGGACGCGCAGGCGCAGGCCCTCGCCTCCGTCTACGGCGTCGGCACCGATCTCACCGTGACGGGCGAGCCCGCCGAACCCGGCCAAGGCGAAGGGCCGCGCTTCGACTTCGACGCGGATGCAGGTCAGAGCGACGGCGAGACCACCACGCTCGCGCAGTCCACACTGCGGACCGATTTCCTGCGCGGCACGCTCGACTCATCGGTGCTCGACACCGTCACCGCCACGGACGGGGTCGCCGCGGCATCCGGGGCGCTCAGCCTCACGAACGCCACCTTCTCCGGTGAGGTGCCCAGCGGTGGATTCGCTCCGCAGGACGGCGAGCAGCCGGCCGCGCCCGAGGAGGGGCAGACCGCACCGGACGCCGGACAGGGCGGAGGAGGAGGAGGATCCTTCGGAGTCGACTCCTTCTCCGTGCTCGGCATCGACCCCGCAGCGACCTCGGTCGGTCCGCTCGCGTCGGCCGAGGTGACGGACGGACGCGGGTTCGACGCCGATGATGCCGAGGCGCTCGTCGCCCTCGTCGACAGCACCTACGCGGGTACCGACGAGATCGCGGTGGGAGACACGATCGATGTCGCCGGCTCCGATGTGGAGGTCGTCGGCATCCTCGGTTCGACCTCGGACAGCGCGGATACCGCCGCGAACGTCTATCTGCCGCTGCGCACCGCGCAGACGCTCGCCGGAGTGGACGACGTCATCTCCACCGTCTACGTGCAGGCGGATTCGGCCGATTCGATCGAGGCCGTGCAGTCCGCGTTGGCCGACGCGCTCCCCGATGCGACCGTCACCTCGCAGTCCGAGCTCGCCGCGACCGTCTCCGGTTCGCTCTCCAGCGCGACCGCACTGATCACGAACCTCGGCACCTGGCTCTCGATCATCGTGCTCGCCGTCGCCGTGCTGCTCTCGGTGCTGCTCACCCTGTCGGGCGTCGGGCGTCGCACCAGGGAGTTCGGAACGCTCAAGGCGATCGGCTGGTCGAACGGCAGGGTCGTCCGTCAGGTCGCCGGAGAGTCCATGGTGCAGGGGCTGATCGGGGGAGCGGTCGGCCTCGTCCTGGGTATCGCCGGCATCGTGCTGATCAACGTCCTGAGGCCCACGGTCGCTGCGAGCGGTGCGAGCCAGGGCGCGGGTCCCGGTGCCATCGGCGGGGGCATGGGCGGGGGACCGACCGGAGGTGGAGGGATGCTCCAGACCGCCGCGGCGGATGTCGTGCTCCAGGCGCCGTTCACCCCCGGGGTGCTGGTCGCCGCCGTCGGTCTCGCGGTGCTCGGCGGACTCGTCGCCGGAGCGTTCGGCGGCTGGCGCGCCGCGCGTCTCAGCCCGGCGGAAGCCCTGCGGTCGGTCGCATGATCACCGCACGCGCGGGCGACGTCCGGCACGACCCGCCACCCCCGATCCGAACAACCCGGAAGCCGACGACCCACGAGCAGGAGACGCACATGACCATCGCAGACCTCGATCAGACGGCGCCCCGAGGCGGGCACGAGCAGCCGATCTACCGCGTCACGGGCGTGACCCGGACGTACACGCAGAAGGGGCGCATCGTGAAAGCGCTGACTGGTGTGGACCTCGACATCATGCCCGGCGAGTTCGTCACGATCCAGGGCCCCACCGGCGGCGGCAAGTCCACGCTCCTGCAACTGCTCGGTGCGCTCGACACGCCGACGACGGGTTCCCTCCTGCTCGACGGCCGCGAACTCGCGTCGGCCTCGGCGAAGGAACTCGGACGCCTCAGGGCGGAGGAGCTCGGATTCGTGTTCCAGGGGTTCAACCTGATCCCCACGCTCACGGCCACGGAGAACGTCGACATGGCGCTCGAGCCCCTCGATCTCGACAAGGGAGAGCGGCGCATGAGGGTCGCTGAGGCTCTCGCCCACGTCGGTCTCGACGACAGAGGCGACCATCGGCCCGCTGAGCTCTCCGGGGGTCAGCAGCAACGCGTCGCGATCGCGCGCGCCCTCGTCAAGAGGCCGCGGGTGCTCCTGGCCGACGAGCCGACGGGCAACCTCGATGAGAGCATGCGCGACGAGATCCTGACGCTTCTCGAATCGCTGTGCGCCGAGGGGATCACGATCATCGTGGTGACGCACGACTCGGCGGTGGCGCGACGCGCGACACGGCGTCTGCGCCTCACGAAGGGTGTCGTCCAGGACATCACGAGGTAGGCGGTGGGATGGCACCACCATGGTGCACGAAGGGCCGGGTACCTCGCGGTATCCGGCCCTTCGACGACGGGACGTCAGTGCGTGTCTTCCGCCTCGATCTCGGTGCGGTCGCCCGACCACAGCGTGTGGAACGTGCCCGGCTTGTCGATGCGCTTGTAGGTGTGCGCACCGAAGAAGTCGCGCTGTCCCTGCACGAGCGCGGCGGGGAGGCGGTCGGCGCGGATGCCGTCGTAGTACGACAGCGACGACGAGAACGCCGGAGCCGGGATGCCCGCCTGGGCCGCGGTCACGACGACGCGACGCCACGATGCCTGGCCACGCGTGAGCGCCTCGGCGAAGTACGGTGCGGTCATCAGCACGGGCAGGTCGGGGGTCGCCGCGTAGGCGTCGGCGATCCGGTTGAGGAACTGGGCGCGGATGATGCAACCGCCGCGCCAGATCTTCGAGATCGCGCCGAGGTCGATGTTCCAGCCGTACTCGGCCGCCCCCGCCCGGATCTCGTCGAAGCCCTGCGAGTAGGCCACGATCTTGGAGGCGTAGAGCGCCAGGCGCACATCCTCGATGAACTGCTCGGTGTCCTCGGTCGAGACCGTGAACTCCTCGTCGGGGCCGGGGAGGCCGCCGGCGACGGCGCGCTGCTCGGGGTGCGACGAGAGCGAGCGGGCGAAGGTCGCCTCGGCGATGCCGGAGACGGGGACACCGAGTGAGAGCGCGGTCTGCACGGTCCAGGCTCCGGTGCCCTTGGCGCCGGCCTGGTCGAGGATCACGTCGACGAGCGGCTTGCCGGTCTCGGCGTCGATCTGGCGGAGCACCTCTGCGGTGATCTCGATCAGGTACGACTCGAGCTCGCCCTTGTTCCACTCGGCGAAGATCTCGGCGATCTCGGCCGGCGACTTGCCCGTGCCACGGCGGATGAGGTCGTAGGCCTCGGCGATGAGCTGCATGTCGGCGTACTCGATGCCGTTGTGCACCATCTTGACGAAGTGCCCGGCGCCGTCGTGGCCGACGTGCGTGACGCACGGCTCGCCCTCGGCGATCGCGGCGATCGACTTCAGGATCGGTCCGAGCGTGACCCACGACTCGTCAGAGCCGCCGGGCATGATGGAGGGGCCGGTGAGGGCACCCTCCTCGCCGCCGGAGATGCCGGCGCCGACGAAGTTGATGCCGGTCTCGCGGACCGCCTTCTCGCGACGGATGGTGTCGGGGAAGTACGCGTTGCCGCCGTCGACGATGATGTCGCCCGGCTCGAACACCTCGACCAGCGCGTCGATCACGGCATCGGTCGGGCCGCCGGCCTTGACCATGATGATCGCGGTGCGCGGCTTCTGGAGCGAGTCGGCGAACTCCTGGTAGGTGTGGGCCGGGACGAATCCGGCCTCGGGGTGCTCGTCGAGGAGCGTCTGGGTCTTCTCGTAGCTGCGGTTGAAGATCGCCACCGTGTTTCCCTCGCGGCTGGCGAGGTTGCGGGCGAGGTTCGATCCCATGACGGCGAGTCCGACGACTCCGATGTTCGCTGATGCTTCGGGCACAGAAGGCTCCTCGATCGTGAAGAAGGGGTGGTTTCAGCGTATCGCTGTACGGGAGGTCAGTGGCCACCTGTGTCACGAGAGGCGATGAAGCGTCGTGACACCGCGATGTCGCGGTCTCCGAGCCCGGCGGCGACCAGTTCGTCGAAGGCCGCACGCAGGGTGGGCAGCAGGACGGGCGAGGTGCCGGTGGCTTCGGCGATGTCGGCCGCGAAGCCGAGGTCCTTCACCATGTACTGCGCGATGCCGCTGGGGGAGTCGTCGCCGGTGACGAGCTTCTCGCGACGACTGTCGAGCAGGCGCGAGCCGGCGTAGCCGCCCGAGAGCAGCGACCAGAGCGCATCGAGGTCGAGTCCGGAGCGCTCGGCGAGCACGGTGGCCTCGCCGAGCGCCATGATCGTCGCCGACACCACGAGCTGGTTGCAGGCCTTGGCGACCTCGCCGGCCCCGAGTGGTCCGAGCAGCACAGGGGTTCCGCAGGGCGCGAGCACCTCGGCGGCGACGGCGGCATCGTCCGGGTCGCCGCCGAGCATGATCGAGAGGGTCCCGGCGACCGCTCCGTCTTCCCCACCCGAGACCGGGCAGTCCACGATCCTGACCCTGCTGCCCGTCTGCGCTCCGACGCGGTCCGCGAGCGCACGGACGGCGGGAGCAGACGAGGTGGACCCGATGAGGATGAGCAGGTCTCCGGCGTCGGCGAGCAGCCCGTCGGGACCGTCGAGCATGGCTTCGAACGGGGGGAGGTCGGGCAGCATCATGAGCAGGACGTCTACTCTGGAGGCGAGCTCGCGTGGTGTCGGCGCCCACGAGGCGCCGGCGGCCAGCAGTTCCGGCTGCGGGCGGCGCGCATGGATGACGAGCCCCCCGCGGGCGGCGAGCAGGCGGTCGGCCATGGGGCGGCCCATGGCGCCGAGGCCCACGACGCCGACGGTGACGGATGAGATGCTCATGCGCACACGGTAGCAACAATCCAACAGATAGAACAGTGTCCAACAGGATGGAACTGGGCTAAGGTGAGGGATCCAGACTTCCCGAGGGAGGGGACCAGTATGACGGGGACCGAGAAGAAACTGCGCGCCGTCGTGGCGGTGCCGCTGCCGGAACGCCTGTGTCGACTGATCGAGGAACTCGAGCCTCGCCTCGAGGTGGTCCGCGATCACACGCTCGTGCCGCCTATGCGCGGACCGGCCGACTGGTCCGGCGACCCGGAGTACGTACGCACGCCGAGCGCGCAGCAGGCGTTCGATGAAATGATCGACTCCGCCGACGTGCTGTTCGGGATCCCCGACGTGGACGCGGCGGCGCTGGCCCGCACCGTGGCCGCGAACCCGCGTCTGCGCTGGGTCATGACGACTGCCGCCGGTGGCGGGGCCTCGGTCAAGGCCGCGGGTCTCGAACGGGCGCAGCTCGACCGCGTCGTGTTCACCACCAGTGCCGGTGTGCACGGGGGCCCGCTCGCGGAGTTCGCGGTGTTCGGTGTGATGGCGGGCGCGAAGAACCTCCCGCGCCTGCTCGCCGATCAGGGGACGCGTACCTGGCCGGACCGCTGGGAGATGCGTCAGCTCGACGAGATGACGGTGCTGGTCGTCGGTCTGGGCGGCATCGGCACGGAGTGCGCGCGACGCTTCCATGCGCTCGGCGCACGGGTGTGGGGGACGACGCGCTCCGGGCAGCCGGTGGCGGGAGTGGATCGCCTGGTGCCGCTGGACGAGCTGACCGACGCGGTGGCCCACGTCGACGCGATCGTCGTCACCCTTCCGGGCACGGCGCAGACGCACCATCTGATCGGCGCCGACGTGTTCGATGCGGTCAAACCCGGTGCGATCATCACCAACGTCGGCCGCGGCACCGTGATCGACGAGAGCGCTCTGCTCGGTGCGCTCGACGACGGCCGCGTGGCCTTCGCCGCGCTCGACGTCTTCGAGCAGGAGCCCCTCGACGGTGCGTCGCCGCTGTGGTCGCATCCGAACGTGCTCGTGAGCCCGCACACCGCCGCCCTCAGCTCCAAGGAGGAGGAGCGGATCGCCCGTCGCTTCGCGGAGAACGCGGCGCGCCTGCTCGATGGCGAGCCGCTGACCGCCGTGGTCGATACGGTCGAGTTCTACTGATCGGCCCACAGGTGATCGAGCGCCTGTGGCTCCCCGCTGTCGGAAGGTGCGGCCATGGATGATGACACCCGCGAAGGGCGCGACCCCGCACCTGCCGTGACCCGCAGCATCCGCCTGCTCGGCATCCTCGCCGAGTCCGGGGGTCCACGAACGCTCACCGAGCTCGCGGGGGAACTCGGGCTGGCGAAGTCGTCGACGGCGAACCTCTGCCTGGCGCTCGAGGCCGGGGGCATGATCGATCGCACCCCGCAGGGCTATCGTCTCGGGGTGCGCACGGCCGAGCTCGGTGGTGCGTTCGCTGCCCAGTTCAACCAGGTGCGGGAGTTCTACAGCGTGTGCGAGGCCTCGCCGCAGCTCGCCTCCGAGCTGGTCCAGGTCGCGATGCTCGATGGCACCGATGCGCTGTATCTCGCGCGACATGAGGGGTCGCGCTCGCTCCGGCTGGGCACCCCGCTCGGCTCGCGGCTTCCGGCGCCGCTGTCGGCCACGGGGCGCGCGCTCCTGGCGGCGATGAGTGACGCGGAAGTAGTCGAGCTCCTCGGTGAGGATGCCGTCTTCCCGCAGCTCACCGAGCGGAGCGCGACGACCATGCCGGGGCTGCTGGAGGTGCTGGCGACCGCCCGTCGACGGGGCTGGGCGCTCGATGCCGAGGAGTCCTTCCGCGGCATCGTCGGCGTCGCGGTGCCCCTGGAAGGCTGGGCGCCGACGGACCCGCCGCTCGCGCTCGGTGTTGCGATCCGTGCCGCCGAGGCCGACTACGAGCGCATCGAGCGGGTGGGTGAGGCGCTGCGGGACGCCGCCGCCGCGCTGACGAACCCCTTCAGCTCAGCCGTTCGGCACTGACGCCCTCCTGCGCCCCATCGCGCCCGCAGGGCGCGGTGGTCCTTTTGCGTGCCTGCAGCGGAACGCGAAGTCGGTCCAAAGGGTTGAACACAATCCAACGGGCTGGTACAGTCGGGGAACGCCGCAGGCGAAGCCGATCGAAGGAGATGGCCGTGACAGACCCCCGCACCTCACCCCGAGCAGCGTCCGATGACCCGGAATACGCGGCGAACCTGCGCCGCGCGACCCTCGCGTCGAGCATCGGCAGCGCGCTGGAGTACTTCGATTTCGCGCTCTACGGCCTCTCCACGGCGCTGATCTTCAATGTGCTGTTCTTCCCGCAGGATGACCCGGCGATGGCGACGGTCGCCGCGTTCGCGACCTTCGGCGTCGGATTCCTCGCGCGTCCGTTCGGCGGCCTGTTCTTCGGCGTCCTGGGTGACAAGCTCGGGCGCAAGTGGGTCCTGGTCGCGACCATCGTGCTGATGGGCGGCGCCTCCACCGCGATCGGACTGCTGCCCACCTACGCGGCGATCGGCGTGTGGGCACCGATCCTGCTGGTGCTGATGCGGCTGCTGCAGGGTTTCGGAGCGGGTGCCGAGCAGGCGGGGGCGACGGTGCTGATGGCCGAGTACGCGCCGGTGAAGCGCCGGGGCTTCTTCTCGGCACTCCCGTTCGTCGGCATCCAGGCGGGCACACTGCTCGCCGCGGTGGTGTTCGGCCTGATCACGCTGCTCCCCGAGGACCAGCTGCTGAGCTGGGGATGGCGCGTGCCCTTCCTCGCCTCCTTCGCGCTGATCCTGCTCGCGCTGTTCATCCGGATGCGGCTGCGCGAGACGCCGACGTTCATCGAGCTCGAGAAGCACGAGCAGATCGCCGACCGCCCCATCAAGGAGATCTTCACCCACGGCCTGCCCGGCGTGATCGTCGGCGTGGGGCTGCGGATGGCCGAGAACGGCGGCTCGTACATGTTCCAGACGCTCGGTCTCGCCTTCTTCGTCACGGTCGTCGGCGACAACGCCGACAAGAGTCTGCTCACCTGGGGCGTCACCCTCGGCTCGCTGATCGGCGTCTTCTCCGTGCCGTTCACCGGCCACCTCTCCGACCGCTTCGGGCGCCGTACCGTCTACCGCTTCGGAGCGGTCTTCATGCTGATCTACACGTTCCCCGCGTGGTGGCTGCTGTCGCTCGGAAACTACGCCGTGGCCATCGGTGTGATCGCGATCGGCATCGGCGTCGCCGTGAACAGCATGCTCGGACCGCAGTGCGCCATGCTTCCCGAGCTCTTCGGAAACCGTCACCGCTACCTGGGCGTGGCGATGGCCCGCGAGATCTCGGCCGTGCTCGCCGGTGGCCTCGCCGGTGTCCTCGGTGCCTACCTGATCGCGGTGAGCGACGGCAACTGGGTGCTCCTCGCCATCTACATGGCTGTGCTGGCCCTCATCACCACCGCGTCGACATTCCTCGCTCCCGAGACGCTCCGCCGTGACCTCACCCGTGTCGACGACGCGATCAAGGTCTCGCGCGGGGAGGGCGGCGACGACGTGTTCGCCACCACGGTGTCGATCAAGGCCGTCGGACGATGACGGCGCTGCCGGCGGGACTCGCCGCTTTCGATCTGACCGGGCGCACGGCGCTCGTCACCGGGTCGAGCCAGGGGATCGGCAGGACTCTGGCCGAGGGGCTCGCAGGCGCGGGCGCGACCGTCGTCGTGCACGGGCGGGATGCCGCGAAGGCGCAGGCGGCGGCGGGAGAGATCGCGCAGGGCACGGGAGCCGTCGTGCACAGCGTCGTCTTCGACGTGACCGAGGCGGCGGCGGTGGATGCCGGCATGGGCGAGGTGGAGCATCTGGTCGGCACTCCCGACATCCTCGTGAACAACGCCGGTGTCCAGCGCCGTGCGCCGATCGCCGAGTTCGCCGACGAGGATTGGGATGCCCTCGTGCAGACCAACCTCTCCAGCGTCTTCCACCTGTCGCGACGGGTCTCCGCCGGGATGATCGCGCGCGGCTCGGGCAAGATCATCCAGATCGGCAGCGTGCAGTCGCAGCTCGCCCGCCCGTCGATCGCGGCGTATGCGGCGACCAAGGGCGCGATCGTGATGTTCACGAAGGGGCTGTGCGCCGATCTCGCCCCGCACGGTATCCAGGCCAATGCGATCGCGCCCGGATACTTCGCCACCGAGCTCACGAAGGCTCTCGTCGCAGACGAGCAGTTCTCCGAGTGGGTCCGCGCGCGCACACCCGCCGGGCGCTGGGGTGACACCGCGGACCTCGTCGGGGCCCTGCTGTTCCTCGCCAGCGGCGCGAGCGACTTCGTCAATGGACAGACGCTGTTCGTCGACGGCGGCATGACGGCGGTCGTCTGATGCGTCTCGGACGAATCGCCACCACGCGAGGCCCCCGGTGGGTACGGCAGGCGGCCGACGGCTTGATCCCGGTGACGGATCCGTTCGTCGCCTTCGCCGAGGGGCAGGAGCCGGAGGATGCCGGGCCGCGCATCGAAGGCACGGTCATCGCGCCGGTGGATCCGCTGGTGATCGTCGGCATAGCCCAGAACGGACCCGCCCACGTCTCTCCCGTGCAGGCGTGGCTCAAGAGCCCGCGGACGGTGACCGCCGGCGGCGTCGACGTCGTCCTGCGCCGCGATGCGGGCGGCCAGGTCGCCGAGGGGGAGATCGCGGTCGTGATCGGCCGCCCGACCCGGGGGCTGACCGCGCAGACCGCGCACGAGTACGTGCTCGGGGTCACCGCGGTGAACGACCTCTCGAGTCCGGAGCGCGCGGCGTTCGATCCGCGAAATTTCGAATCGAAGTCGGGGGAGGGGTACACGCCGCTCGGCCCCTGGATCGACACCGCAGCCGGGATCGACGATGTGCGCCTCCAGGTGGAGGTCGACGGACGCCCGGTCGCCGAGACCGGAAGCCGGGAGTTGCCGATGTCGATCCGCGACTGCCTCGCCTACGTGGCTGCGTGGTCGCCGCTCGGCCCGGGCGATGTCGTCATGACGGGTGCTCCGCACTCGCAGGCGCCCGTGGGGCCGGGGCAGATCGTGACCGTCAGAGTGGCGGGGATCGAGTTGGTCACGGCTTTCGTGTGACCGAGGAAGGAGCGCGGTGAACAACCTCGCCGTGGTGGCGCACGCCGCCGAAGACCTGCGGATCGAAGACATCGGAGCCCCGGCGCCCCGATCGGACGAGGCCGTCGTGGGCATCGCCTACGGCGGCATCTGCGGATCCGACCTCCACTACTGGCAGCACGGCGCGGCCGGTGCATCGGTGCTGCGCGAGCCGATGATCCTCGGGCACGAGGTGTCCGGGGTCGTGGCCGTCGCTGCGGCCGACGGCACGGGACCGGCTGTCGGCACCCCCGTGGCCGTCCATCCGCTCACCGCGCACGGCGACGGTCGCACGCCCTGGCCCCCCGAGCATCCGAATCTCGCACCGGCCTCGACGTATCTCGGGTCGGCGATGCACCTGCCGCACACGCAGGGAGCCTTCGCGCGGCGCGTGGCGCTCCCTGCGCGCATGCTGTATCCGCTTCCTTCCGGCCTCGACCTGCAGACGGCGGCGCTGGCAGAGCCCGCGGCCGTCGCCTGGCACGGGGTGCAGAGGGCGGGGGGTGTGCGGGACCGGCGAGTGGTCGTGATCGGCGCCGGACCCATCGGTCAGCTCGTCGCCGCCGTCGCCCAGCGTGCCGGCGCGTCCTCCGTGACCGTCACCGACCTGCAGCAGCGGCCGAGGAAGATCGCCGAGGCGCGCGGGATCCGAGCGATCGATGCGCGGGCTGAGACCGAGATCTCCGAGCTGTATGCCGATGTCGTGATCGAGTCGAGCGGAACGGTTCCGGGGCTCGACGCCGCCGTCTCCGCTGCTGTCCGCGGGGGCACGGTGGTGATGCTGGGGCTCCAGCGCGGGGGCGCGGTTCCCGCGCCGATGGCCACGGCGATCACTCGCGAGCTCACGCTGCGGGGGTCCTTCCGCTTCGGCGCGGAGTTCGGCGAGGTCATCGCCGCCCTCGCCGATGGCAGCCTCGACGTGCGCGGTATTATCAGCCAGGTGGTGCCTGTGGACGACGCGCTCGACGCGTTCGCACTGGCCGCCGACCCCGCGAGTTCCTGCAAGGTGCTCGTCGACTTCGGCCGGGAGGCATGAGTGTGCGCGTCGTCGTGATGGGCCCGAGCGGTTCGGGCAAGTCGACCGTGGGTGCGTTCCTTGCCGAGAGCCTCGGTGCGCGCTTCATCGACGGCGATGATCTGCATCCGGCCGCGAACGTCCGCAAGATGGCGGCCGGGGTGCCTCTGGACGACACGGATCGGCTGCCCTGGCTCCGTCTGGTCGGCGAGACGCTGCAGAGTGAGGACCGCGTCGTCGTGGCGTGCTCGGCGCTCAAGCGCGTCTATCGCGACGTCATCCGGACCGGAGCGCCCGAGACGTTCTTCGCCGAACTCGCTATCGGTCGCGCGGTGCTCGAGGAGCGGATGCGGCTGCGGGCCGATCACTTCATGCCGGCGGCGCTCCTGGACTCGCAGCTCCAGACGCTCGAATCGCTCGAGGCCGATGAGGCTGGAATCCGGGTGGACGAGTCGGCGGACGTCCGGACCGCGGCCGCCGTCATCGCCGAAGCGGCACAGCGGCGCTGAGAGTTCGGGGGCAGAGCGTGCGGAAACGGCTCTGCGACCGGCGGTCAGTCCTTGCGGTATCCCGAGCGTCCCATCGCGAACAGCGCGATGAACGAGGTGACGGCTGCGCACACGGTCATGGCGCCGATCAGCCAGAGGAGTGCGTGCGAGAGGAAGGCGCCGTCGAGCATGGGGGTTCTCCGTGTTCTGCAGAAAAAGGACCGGTGTCCTCAGCCTATCGGGTCATCCGGTACCATTGAGGCTGTACCTCGGCGAGGGATGCTTCTGCGCGTGCGCGAACATCCGTTATCGACGCGGCGAAGCAAGCCCGGTGGCTTTCCTCCTGCGTCAGCGAGTTCGAAAATTCCAAGACCACCGCGCGGCGCCTTCGCTGCGTGTCCCGAAGGAGAACCCATGTCTGAAGACACCAAGGTCCAGGCCGAGCTCCGCGAGAGCTTCGGCAAGGGCTTCGCCCGCCGCCTCCGCGCCGCCGGCAAGATCCCCGCCGTCATCTACGGCCACGGCACCGAGCCGGTGCACGTCGCGCTGCCGGGCCACCAGGTCTCGCTCATCATCCGTCGCGCCAACGCGCTTCTCGAGCTCGACATCGAGGGCAAGGGCCAGCTCGCCCTCGTCAAGGACGTCCAGCGCGACCCGGTGCACCAGATCATCGAGCACATCGACCTGCTCGTCGTGAAGAAGGGCGAGAAGGTCGCCATCGACGTCCCGATCGTCGTCACGGGCGAGTCCGCTGCCGGCACCATCGTCAACCTCGACGCGACCACGCTGTCGATCGAGGCCGAGGCCACGCACATCCCGCAGAACATCGAGGTCTCCGTCGAGGGCCTGGAAGAGGGCGCGCACATCACCGGCGCCGACGTGAAGCTCCCCAAGGGCTCCACGCTGCTCTCCGACCCCGAGGTCCTCGTCGTGGCGATCTCGGTCCCGGCTGCACCCACCGAGGATGACGAAGAGGCCGCCGAGGCCGGCGAGGCCACCGAGGCTGCCGAAGAGGCCGCCGCGGAGTGACCTCCGACTGATTCATCACAGAGGGGACGCGATCCGATCGCGTCCCCTCTGTCGTATCCTGACCGGGGCTGCGCACCCGGCGGGGAGAGGACGACGACATGGCATCGACCTGGCTCGTGGTGGGGCTCGGCAACCCCGGCCCGCGATACGAGGCCACGCGACACAACATCGGGCAGATGGTGGTCGATGAGCTGGCATCGCGGCGCGGCGAAGCCTTCCGTGAGCACAAGGGCGGAGCCCGCGTCGTCGAGACGTGGGTGCGCCCCGGCGCGGACAAGCTCGTGCTGGCCAAGCCGAACACCTTCATGAACGTCTCGGGGACCCCGGTGGCGGCGCTGGCCCGGTTCTACTCGGTGCCGCCAGAGCAGGTGATCGTGGTACACGATGAACTCGACATCCCGTTCGACACGGTCAAGCTCAAGACCGGGGGAGGACACGGCGGACACAACGGTGTCCGTGATGTCGCACGGGCGCTGAGCACTGCCGACTTTCCGCGTGTGCGGGTGGGCATCGGCCGTCCGGTCGGGCGTCAGGATCCCGCGGACTGGGTGCTCGCCCCGTTCGGCAAGGAAGAGCGGCCGAACCTGCCGATCCTCATCGCGGACGCCGCCGACGCGGTCGAGCTGCTGGTCGACGAAGGCCTTCTCGCGGCACAGCAGAAGCACCACGCGCCGCGCTGAGACGGCCGCTGCGGGGTCGTGGCGCGGTCAGGCCGTATAGGTCGACAGGCCCGTCGCAGCGCCCGCGGTCAGCGCGACGACCAGGGCGATGAAGAAGATCACCGACGCCAGGACGGCGACCACGACAGCGGCGATTCCCGCGCCGCGGCCACGCTTCTTGGCGATCGCGACGATACCGAGCACGATCGCTGCGATGCCGACGACGGTCCCGATCCAGAAGGAGAGCTCCGCCCAGAGCACCTGATCCCGCACCGGGGTGAGCACGCGGAGGTCGTCGGCGGTGACCGATGCGCCGTTCGGGAGGAACCGACCGATCTCGAACGCGCTGATGCCCACGACGATCGCCGGCACCACGGCCGCGACGAGCGCGAGAACCAGCGCAAGTGTTCCGAAGAGTCCGGAGGTGGACGGTGTCGCGGCGTCGGGCACCTGATAGGCGCCGGCCGGGGTGGCGTAGCCGCCGACAGGCACCTGGTAGGCCCCGGGAGGGGCTGCCGGATACCCGGGCGCGGGCGCTGCCGGGTAGCCGGAGGGCGTTGCCGGAGGATACGGGGCACCCGCCGGGGGATACGCGGGAGCTGCAGGGGGATACGCGGGAGCTGCCGGAGGGTACCCGGGGGCGGTCGGCGGCGGGAACGCGCCGGTCGCGGGCGACGCAGACGGGTCGGAGGGCACGGCACCGGGCGGGGGAGGCAGCTGCGGATCAGTCACGCCCCCATCCTAAGGCGAGGCTCAGACGCGCCGGAGCAGACCCACCCGGTCGTACACGTCGGAGAGGGTCGCGTCGGCGACGGCGTCAGCGCGCGCGGCGTTCTCCGCCAGGATGCGATCGAGCTCGGCAGGATCGTCGAGCAGCTCGAGGGCCCTGGCACGCACCGGCTCGAACTCGTTCACGATGACCTCGGCAAGACCCTTCTTGAAATCGCCGTAACCGCGACCCGCGTATTCGTCCTCGATCGCGGCGACCTGGCGCCCGGTGAGGGCCGCGTAGATCGTGAGCAGGTTCGAGACGCCGGGCTTGTTCTCGCGGTCGAACCGCACCGATCCCTCGTTGTCGGTCACCGCACGCATGATCTTCTTCGCCGACTTCGCCGGGTCGTCGAGCATCCACAGCACGCCGGCATCGCTTTCGGCCGACTTCGACATCTTCGACGTCGGGTTCTGCAGGTCGTAGATGCGCGCGGTCTCCTTCTGGATGACCGGCATCGGCACGGTGAAGGTCTCGCCGAAGCGCGAGTTGAAGCGCTCGGCGAGGTCGCGCGTGAGCTCGACGTGCTGCTTCTGGTCGTCACCCACCGGCACCACGTCGGTCTGGTACAGCAGAATGTCGGCGGCCATCAGCACCGGGTAGGTGAACAGTCCGACGCTGGTCGAGTCCGCGCCGTACCGCGAGGACTTGTCCTTGAACTGGGTCATCCGGCCGGCCTCGCCGAAGCCCGTGATGGTGCTGAGGATCCACGCGAGCTCGGCGTGTGCTCGCACATGCGACTGCACGTACAGCGTCGACAGCGACGGCTCGATGCCGGCCGCGATGTACTGGGCGGCCGTGCGACGCGTCTTCTCGCGGAGCTCGGCCGGATCCTGGGCGACCGTGATCGCGTGCAGGTCGACGACGGAGAAGAACGCGTCGTAGGAGCTCTGCAGGTCCCGCCACTGGAGCAGCGCGCCGATGTAGTTGCCGATCTGGAGGGAGTCGGCGGAGGGCTGCATTCCGGAGTAAAGGCGAGGTTTCGTCACGGAGTCAATCCTATGGGGTGCACGCCGTGCCCCTACGATGGGCGCATGGCCTCCGTATCCCCGCGTTCACGGTCGCGAGGGGATCGGGCCCTCTATGTCGAGATCCTCATCGTCGCGCCCCTGGACGAGGTGTGGCGGCTGACGCAGGATCCGGCCTCGCACGTGCGCTGGGATGCGCGTTTCAGCGACATCGTGCCGCAGCGCACCCGAGCAGACGGTGCGCAGGACTTCCGCTACGAGCTCGATCTCGTGGTGCACACGATCCGCGGGACCGGCGTATCGTACGCCACGAAGGAGAGCCCCTCGGGAGAGCGCACCTCCGCGCTGCTCTTCGACACCGACGATGCGCTCTCGCCGCTCGGAACCGGGCGCGGCTACTGGCGCTACGTGCCGACGGAGAAGGGCGTGCGATTCCTCACCGGCTACGACTACGCACCGGGATGGGGATGGCTGGGACGCGTTCTCGATCCGCTGGTGACCCGACGGTTCGTCTGGTGGCTCACCGCCCGCAGCTTCGATCGTCTCCGGTTGTGGGCCGAGCTGGGCATACCTCCGGAGGAGACCAGCGGCTGGCGGTCGCTCCGGCGCGGGTACCGACCACGCGCACGCAACTGCCTCTCGCGCCCCCGGCGCACCGGGCGGACCATCATGGAGGACGCACCGGTATCCCTCGAGGAGATCGCATGACGACCGGGACCGGGATCTTCGAGCGCGCACTGGGAGCCGACTTCGCGCGCCTCCATCCGCAGCTGCAGCGCCGCTTCGGGGTCGGCGTGGACGCCGGATACGGCTGCATCGGACGCGGGGTGATGTCCGAGGTCCGGCGAGGCCCGTGGTGGACCCTGCCTTTCCTGCTCATCGGCACGTTCCGCAACATCCTGTTCCCCGAGCGGGGGCGGGATGTGCCGTTCCGGATCGACAACCTGGCCTACGTCGACGACTTCGGTCGCGAGACCGTGACCTTCGTGCGGACGATGGACGTGCGCCCCGGCCGCCGCCGCCGATTCGACGCGACCATGATCTACAGCGACGCACGTCGACGGGTGGTCGACTATCTGGGTACGCACCAGCACCTGGCCGTCGACCTCGATCTGGCCGTCACCGACGACGGCGGGCTCCTGCTCACCTCGGGCGCACAGCGCTTCTACGAGGGGCCCATTGCTTTCCGCTTCCCGATGCTCTTCAGCGGGCGTGCTCGGCTCATCGAGCGCTACGACGACGAGCAGGAGCGGTATCTGATCGACCTCGAGATCCACAACGATGTCTTCGGGTTCCTGTTCGGCTACCGCGGTGCCTTCACCTGCGAGTTCGTCGGCGGACCGGCTCCGGAGACCGTCAAGCCGTACCGCGAGGAGATCCGCGAGTGACCGCGCGCGGAGCCGCCTTTCTCGAAGCGCTGGGGGAGGAGGCGGAGAGGCTTCATCCCGAGATCCTGGCGCAGATGCGCGTCGAGGCGAGGAACGACGGAGCCGAGGGGGTCTTCGCGGTCGCCGGCAGCCGGTTCGGGCGCCTCGCCGCCCTCGCGTCGCCCCTCGTCGGGCAGCGGCTGCTCGTCACGCGGTTCGGCCGCGACGTGCCCTTCCGGATCGATACCGTGTCCGGTCGATCGCCCTCGGGGCGGCCGACGCTCGACACGGTCCGGGAGTTCCGTTTCGCCGACACGACACAGCACGTCGTCGACCGGCTCTTCGCCACGGGACATCCCGGCCTCGTCCAGAATGCGCTGGGGTCGAGGGGCCGGGTCGAGATGCTCGAGGAGTGCTCGGTGACCGACGACGGTGCGCTGCGTATGCGCACTCGGGCCGTCGCGCTGCGTCTCGGCCGATGCCGGATCGCGCTACGCGGGATTCTCCGCATCGACGTCGATCTCGTGGACGGCTGGGACGACACTCACGACCGACGCACCATCGAGATGCGCGCGACGAGTCCCGTGCTCGGGACCGTCCTGGAGTACCGGGGATGGTACCGCTACGCGGATGCCACCCCCGGCGCCGCTCAATAGCGGTAGTCGACGACGACGGGCGCGTGGTCGCTCCAGCGCTGGTCATAGGCCGCAGCGCGCGCGACGTGGTAGGTCTCCACACGCTCGGCGAGTGCAGGCGTCGCCAGGTGGTAGTCGATGCGCCACCCGGAGTCGTTGTCGAACGCCTGCCCGCGCATCGACCACCAGGTGTAGGGTCCGTCGACCTCGCCGTGGAACTTCCGCCCCACGTCGATCCAGCCGAGGCCGGTGCCCACGGTGCCGTCGACACCGGAGACCTCCGCGCCGGCCTCGCCGAGGAACCGATCGAAGTACGCGCGCTCGCGGGGAAGGAAACCGGCCTTCTTGCGGTTGCCTCGCCAGTTCTTGATGTCGAGCTCGCGGTGTCCGACGTTCAGGTCGCCGGTCACGAGGGCGAGGGCGCCGTCGGCGCCGAGTTCAGCGAGCCGCGTGCCGAACGCGTCGAGGAACTTCCACTTCTCATCCTGCTTCGGGGTGTCGGCCTCGCCGGAGTGCACGTAGGCGCTCACCACGGTCAGCGGACGGTCGCCGATCAGGTAGTCGGCCTCGATCCATCGCCCCTTGGAGTCGAAGTCGTCGGGTCCGAAGGCGGTGCGCGAGGCCAGCGCAGGCGTGCGGCTGGCGATGGCGACGCCGGCACGTCCCTTCGCGGTGGCCTCGTCATGGACGAGCGACCAGCCAGGGAGCGCGGCCTCGAGATGCTCGTCCTGCCCGCGCACCTCTTGCAGCGTGAGGATGTCGACTCCGGCGTCGTCGAGCCAGGAGCTCATCCCGTTGCGAGCCGCCGCTCGGATTCCGTTGACATTGACCGTGGCGATACGCAGATGAGGCATGGTCACAAGCCTAACGAGCGCTGCCGACATCCCGTCCCGGTCGGTGCAGTTCGGAGAGCAGACGCTGGGCGAGCGGCGTGCTCGGATCGGGCGGCGGGGGAGGAGAGGCCTCGAGGTCGGCGAGCTCCTGCTCCGCGTCGCGCACGGCCTTCGCCGCGCTCCACGCGCGGTACCAGGGCGCGGCTTCACGTGCGGCATGGGCTTCGCGCACGCGGATGCGCGCAGCCGTCAGCAGGGCCTGATACTCCGCCATGCGGCGCTCGGCCTCGGTCAGCGTGAGGAGGGGCAGGTCGCGGTCCTGCGCAGCGACCGCGATCCAGGAGGAGGCCACCAGCATCACCACGCCGTTGATGCGGAACCAGAGCAGCAGACCGATGAAGATCGCGAACGTGGCGAGCAGCGGGTTGGACGGGGTGTAGCTGAGGAGGAACCCCGCACCGAACTGCAGGATCGTCATCGCGCCGCCGCCCAGGAGAGCGCCGGGCCAGATCGTCTGCCAGTGCAGGGAGGTCCCGGTGAGGAATCGGACCATAGCCGCCAGGGCGCCCGACATCAGCGCGAAGGAGACGATGACGGCACCGATGCGGATGAGGATCACCCCGTTCGAGCTGGAGTCCCAGCCGAGCAGACCGAGGAGCCAGCTCAGGATCGCGGCGCTCGCCGAGCTGAGGACCGAACCAGCCACCAGGGAAGCTCCGAAGATCACCGCCGCGAGCAGGTCGCGCGCCTTCAGGATCACGTAGCTGCGACGATCGGGCGGCAGACCGAAGATGTCTCTGGTCGCACGACGAGAGAACGTGACCCAGCCGATCGCGGTCCAGATCACGGTGCCGAGCGCGATCAGACCGGTGACGCTCAGCACTCCGGTGGTGCTCGCCGCGATGTCCTTCACCTGATCGGGCGTGACCACACCGCCCTCGGGAAGGATCAGATTGGGGATGTAGCTGTTGATCATCGCGATGAGGGCGTCGACGGCTTCATCGCTGCCTCCGAGCCAGAGTCCGGCGATCGCGAAGGCCAGGTAGATCGCGGCGAAGATCGCGAAGAGGGCCTGGTAGCTCACGCCCGCGGCGAGGAGGAATCCGTTGTGCTGCAGGAAGTGGCGCCAGACGCGCACGGGGAACAGTCCGAGGGTGCGCTGCGTCAGCGCGGTCGCGCGCTCGACGGCCGCATCGAGGCGACCGGGGTCGGTCGCAGAGCCATCGGGTTCGGACACCTCCCCACCCTATCCAAGAGCGGAACGGGCGTGAGCAGGGCAGGAACGCAGAACAGGCGGCCCCGGAAGGGGACCGCCTGTTCTCGCGTTGTTGCCTGTCGCGGCGTCAGGGACGACCGCGGAGCACGGCCTGCTTGACCTCGGCGATCGCCTTGGTCACCTCGATGCCACGGGGGCAGGCCTCGGAGCAGTTGAAGGTGGTGCGGCAGCGCCACACGCCTTCCTTGTCGTTGAGGATGTCGAGGCGGACAGCCGCGTTGTCGTCACGGGAGTCGAAGATGAAGCGGTGCGCGTTGACGATCGCCGCCGGCCCGAAATACTGGCCGTCGGTCCAGAACACGGGGCACGACGAGGTGCACGCGGCGCACAGGATGCACTTGGTGGTGTCGTCGAAGATCTCGCGGTCGGCGATGGACTGGACGCGCTCCTTGCCCTTCTCCGGAACGGAGCTGGCGACGAGGAACGGCTGCACCTCGCGGTACGACGCGAAGAACGGCTCCATGTCGACGACGAGGTCCTTCTCGAGCGGCAGACCCTTGATCGCCTCGACGTAGATCGGCTTCGAGATGTCGAGGTCCTTGATCAGCGTCTTGCAGGCCAGGCGGTTGCGGCCGTTGATGCGCATGGCGTCGGAGCCGCAGATGCCGTGGGCGCACGAGCGCCGGAAGGTGAGCGAGCCGTCGACCTCCCACTTGATCTTGTGCAGGGCGTCGAGCACGCGGTCGGTGGAGTAGAGCTCCACGTCGTAGTCGACCCAGTGCGGCTCGGAGTCGACCTCCGGGTTGAACCGGCGGATGTTGAACGTGACGATGAAGGACTGGATGCCGGTCTCTTCGGTCGTATCGGCAGGTGCCTCTGCGATGGCGGTCGACATGCTCAGTACTTCCTCTCCATCGGCGGGTAGTTGAACTCGCCCTGATCGTTCTTCGTGAAGACGACCGGTTTCCAGTCGAGCTTGATGTGGTCGCTCGGCGTGGAGGAGTGCGGATCACCGGTCAGGTAAGCCATGGTGTGCTTCATGTACTTCTCGTCGTTGCGCTTCGGGAAGTCGTCGCGCATGTGGCCGCCGCGGCTCTCCTCGCGGTTCTGCGCGGCGTAGACGACGACCTCGGCGATGTCGAGGAGGAAGCCCAGCTCGACGGCTTCGAGCAGGTCGGTGTTGAACCGCTGACCCTTGTCGTCGACGTGCACGTTCTTGTAGCGCTCACGCAGCTCGGCGATGACGCCGAGCACGTGCTGGAGGGAGTCGTGCGTGCGGAACACCTGCGCGCCCTTGTCCATCTCGTCCTGCAGCGTCTTGCGCAGGACGGCGATGCGCTCGGTGCCCTGGTTGTTGCGCAGGTCCTCGAGCATGCCCGACACGAAGCCGGCGGGGTTCTCGGGGAGGGGGACGAACTCGGCGGTCTTGACGTACTCGACGGCGTTGCGGCCGGCGCGCTTGCCGAAGACGTTGATGTCGAGCAGCGAGTTGGTGCCGAGGCGGTTGGCGCCGTGCACCGAGACGCATGCGCACTCGCCCGCGGCGTAGAGGCCGGGGACGACGGTGGTGTTGTCCGCGAGGACCTCGCCGTCGTTGTTGGTCGGGATGCCGCCCATCGCGTAGTGCGCGGTGGGCATCACGGGCACGGGCTCGACGACCGGGTCGACACCGAGGTACGTGCGGGCGAACTCGGTGATGTCGGGGAGCTTGGTCTCGAGCACCTCGGCGCCCAGGTGCGTGCAGTCGAGCAGCACGTAGTCCTTGTGGGGGCCGGCGCCGCGCCCGTCCAGGACCTCCTGCACCATGCAGCGCGCGACGATGTCACGCGGGGCGAGGTCCTTGATGGTGGGGGCGTAGCGCTCCATGAAGCGCTCACCGGAGGCGTTGCGCAGGATCGCGCCTTCGCCTCGTGCGCCCTCGGTGAGGAGGATGCCGAGACCGGCGAGCCCGGTCGGGTGGAACTGGAAGAACTCCAGGTCCTCGAGGGGGAGTCCCTTGCGCCACACGATGCCGACGCCGTCACCCGTGAGGGTGTGCGCGTTCGAGGTGGTCTTGAAGATCTTGCCGAAACCGCCGGTCGCGAAGATCACGGCCTTGGCCTGGAAGACGTGCAGCTCGCCGGTGGCCAGGTCATATGCGACGACGCCGGAGACCTGGGTCTTGCCGTCGGCGTCCTTCACCGTGAGCAGGTCGAGCACGTAGAACTCGTTGAAGAAGTTGATGCCGAGCTTGACGCAGTTCTGGAACAGCGTCTGCAGGATCATGTGGCCGGTGCGGTCGGCGGCGTAGCAGGCCCGGCGGACCGGGGTCTTGCCGTGCTCGGCCGTGTGACCGCCGAAGCGACGCTGGTCGATCTTTCCCTCGGGCGTGCGGTTGAACGGGAGGCCCATGTTCTCGAGGTCGATGACCGCGTCGATGGCCTCCTTCGCGAGGATCTCGGCAGCGTCCTGGTCGACGAGGTAGTCGCCGCCCTTCACGGTGTCGAAGGTGTGCCACTCCCAGGAGTCCTCTTCGACGTTCGCGAGGGCTGCCGCCATGCCGCCCTGCGCCGCACCGGTGTGCGAGCGCGTGGGGTACAGCTTGGAGATCACCGCGGTCTTCGCGCCAGGGCCCGCTTCGATGGCGGCACGCATGCCCGCTCCACCGGCTCCCACGATCACGATGTCGAACTGGTGGTAGTGCACGCCGTCACGGACGACGGAATCCTGCGTCTCGGTAGTCACTTCTCGTATGCCTTCTTCTAGTTCCCGACGATCGCGGCGCATTCGGACCAGAGGACGCTGTCCTCGGTCACACCCAGGCACGGGTCGAACGTGAAGACCACGAGTGTGCCGAGGATGATGAGCAGGCCGGCGGCCAGCCCGAGCGCCCAGACCAGCGCCTTGCGCGCCGTGCTGTTCGTCACGTAGTCGTTCACGATGGTGCGCATGCCGTTGGCGCCGTGGATGAGTGCGAGCCACAGCATCAGCACATCCCACCACTGCCAGAACGGCGTGGCGAACTTGCCCGCGATGAACGCGAAGTCGAGGGCGTGGATGCCTTCGCCGACCATGAGGTTGACGAACAGGTGACCGAAGATCAGCACGACGAGCACGACGCCCGAGACGCGCATGAAGATCCAGCCCCACTTCTCGAGGTTGACGCCGCGGCGGCGACGAGTCGGGGCGGCGGTGATGGTCTGTGCAGACATCAGTGTCCCCCTCCGAATCCGGCGAACGCGAGCATCAGGTGGCGGGGCACGAAGCCGGCCATGATGATGCCCCACACCAGCAGGACGCCCCAGAACAGCTGGCGCTGGTACTTGGCGCCCTTCGACCAGAAGTCGACGGCGATGATGCGCAGGCCGTTCATCGCGTGGAACACGATGCCGGCGACGAGCACGACCTCACCGAGGGCCATGATCGGGTTCTTGTATGTCCCGATGACGGCGTTGTACGCCTCCGGTGACACCCTGATCAGCGCCGTGTCGAGCACGTGCACCAACAGGAAGAAGAAGATGGCGACTCCGGTGATGCGGTGAAGCACCCACGACCACATGCCTTCGCGACCCCGGTAGAGGGTGCCGCGGGGGGTCTTGGACGTGGTTTCCGAAATCGACGGTGTCAAGCGGGCGCTTGTGGACACGGTCGTCCTCCCTGGATCGATGTGACTCGGTCGCGTGCGCTGCGCTTGTCCAAGTGTGAGCCTGTCGAAGTGTCAGGCACGCCCGATCGCTGTCCATCCTATTCCTGTCAGATCACTGGGAGCGACGAAGGGGAGCCTAAGTGTCTCGATGTCGAGATGATCGCTGCGGCTACCCTGGGCAGGGTGAGCACACCCATCGAGGACTTTTACGCAGTGATCCCCGCCGGCGGCATCGGCAGCAGGCTGTGGCCGCTCTCTCGCGCGGATGCACCGAAGTTCCTGCATGACCTGACGGGATCCGGACACTCCTTGCTGCGCGACACCTGGGATCGGCTCGTGCCGCTCGCCGGCGCGGATCGGATCGCCGTGGTCACCGGCCGGGCTCACCGGGCGGCCGTCGAGGCGGAGTTGCCGGGGATCCCCGACCTGAACGTGTTCCTGGAGTCGGAGCCGCGCGAGTCGGCAGCCGCGATCGGGCTCGCCGCGGCCATCCTGCACCGTCGCAATCCCGACGTGATCATCGGCTCCTTCAGCGCGGACCACGTGATCCGCGGCACCCGGGTGTTCGAGTTCGCCGTGCGCGATGCGGTCGAGGTGGCGCGTGAGGGCTACATCTGCACGATCGGCATCACGCCGACCGAGCCGGCGATCGGCTTCGGCTACATCAAGATGGGACCCGAGCTCGTCGTCGACGGTGCGCGTGAGGCCGCGCTGGTGGCGAGCTTCGTGGAGAAGCCCGACCTCGAGACCGCCAAGGCGTACATCGCCGACCGCGGCTACCTCTGGAACGCGGGCATGTTCATCGCCAAGGCCGGTGTGCTGCTGGAAGAGCTGGCCGTGAACGAGCCTGAGCTGCACGCGGGACTGCTCGAACTCGCCGAGGCCTGGGACGATCGCGACCGTCGTGGCCCCGCGGTCGATCGGATCTGGCCGCGACTGAAGAAGATCGCCATCGACTACGCCGTCGCCGAGCCCGCCGCCCGACGGGGACGCCTCGCCGTGGTCCCCGGTCACTTCGACTGGGACGACGTGGGGGACTTCGCGTCGCTGACGAAGCTCATCACCAACGGTCGCAAGAACGACCTCGCCGTGCTCGGCCCGAACGCGCGGGTGCTCACGGATGGTGCGAGTGGGATCCTCGTCAGCCAGACGTCCCGCGTCATCAGCCTGGTGGGGGTGCAGGACATCGTCGTGGTCGACACCCCCGACGCGCTGCTGGTCACGACGGTGCAGAATGCGCAGCGGGTGAAGAGCGTCGTCGAGTCGCTCAAGCTCACCGGTCGCGGGGACGTGCTCTGACGTCTGCTCCGATGAGCAGGCGGAGACGCTCATCGGCTGTCTTGATTTCAGCTTGGTAACCATTGGCCAGCACGTGCGGCACGGGCGTGCACAAAAGCCGAAACAGTAGGTAACTTTGATCGATCCGCGATGGCCGCGGTTTCGTTGAGGGAGGCATCAGTTGACCATCTCCACCACCAAGAAGCTGCTCGGCGTCACCGTCGCCGCTGGCGTCGTCTTCGCACTCGCCGGTTGCGGCCAGGCTCCGACAGACAAGCCCGCCGGCTCCGGCGAGCCGGTTGCCTCCGACTTCCTTCCCTGCCTCGTCTCCGACGCCGGCGGATGGAACGACAAGTCGTTCAACCAGTCCGCCAAGGAGGGCATGGACAGCGCCGCCAAGGAGCTGGACATCAAGCCGCTCGAGTTCGAGTCGGCCAATGACAACGACTACGCGCCGAACCTCGAGACCGCGGTCTCGGAGGGCTGCTCGCTCATCGTCTCGGTCGGCTTCAAGCTGTCCGCCGCCACGGTCGAGTCGGCTCTCGCGAACCCCGACATCGACTACGCGATCATCGACGACTGGGCCGACAACGACTTCGACGGCAACGTCGATGCTCCCAACATCAAGCCCCTGGTCTTCGACACGGCTCAGGCCGCATACCTCGGTGGTTACGCCGCCGCGTCCTGGTCCGCGCAGAGCGGCGTGAACAAGGTCGGCACCTTCGGTGGAATGCAGATTCCGTCGGTCGCCGTGTTCATGGACGGCTACCAGCTCGGTGTCGAGAAGTACAACGAGGACAAGTCCGCTGCGGTCGAGGTCTTCGGCTGGGACGAGGCCACGCAGAAGGGCTCGTTCACGGGCGGCTTCGACGCGAACGACACCGCCAAGCAGACCGCTCAGGGTGTGCTCGACCAGGGCGTCGACGTCATCCTCCCGGTCGGCGGCCCCGTCTACCAGAGCGCGGCTGCGGCGATCGCCGACAGCGGCAAGGACACCCTGATGCTCGGTGTCGACAGCGACCTCGCCGTCGCCGACCCGAGTGTCGCCGGCATCACGCTCGTCTCGATCATGAAGGCGATCGACGTCGCCGTGAAGGACGCGACCATGGCCGCGGCCCAGGGCGAGTTCGACCCGGCCCCGTACGTGGGCACGCTCGAGAACGAGGGCGTCAAGCTCTCCGGCTTCGGTGACTTCGAGTCGAAGCTCCCGGAAGGTCTGACCGACGAGCTCAAGACTCTGCAGGAGCAGATCATCTCGGGCGACATCAAGGTGGAGTCCCCGAACTCCCCGACCTCCAAGTAAATCCGTCGCAGTTCCCGCACGGGGCGAGTGGTGAGCAGGATGCCACTCGCCCCGTGTCGTGGACGCACGATGATCCCCCTGGAAGACTCGTCTGGATGGCTCTTCTGGATGACTCTTCTGGATAAGGTGCAGATATGAAGCTCGAACTTCGCGGCATCACCAAGCGATTCGGCACCCTCGTTGCCAACGACCACATCGATCTGGTGGTCGAACCGGGTGAGATCCACGCGCTGCTCGGTGAGAACGGCGCAGGCAAGTCCACCCTCATGAATGTCCTCTACGGCCTGTATCAGGCCGACGAGGGCGAGATCCTCCTCGACGACGAGGTGCAGCGCTTCCGCGGTCCCGGTGACGCGATGGCTGCGGGGATCGGCATGGTCCACCAGCACTTCATGCTCGTCCCGGTGTTCACCGTGGCCGAGAACGTCATGCTCGGACATGAGCAGACCAAGGCCCTCGGCACGCTCGACATCGCGAAGGCGCGAGAGCACGTGCGATCGGTCGCGGCCCGCTTCGGCTTCGACATCGACCCCGACGCGCTGGTCGGAGATCTTCCCGTCGGCGTGCAGCAGCGCGTCGAGATCATCAAGGCGCTGTCGCGTGACGCGAAGGTGCTCGTGTTCGACGAGCCCACCGCGGTGCTCACTCCGCAGGAGACGGATGAGCTGATGGGCATCATGCGTCAACTGCGTGACGAGGGCACGGCGATCGTGTTCATCACGCACAAGCTCCGTGAGGTCCGCGAGGTCGCGGACAAGATCACGATCGTGCGCCTCGGCAAGGTCGTGGGTGAGGCTTCGCCCACTGCGACGAACTCCGAGCTGGCATCGCTCATGGTCGGCCGCGCGGTCGAACTCACCGTGCACAAGGAGCCGCCGCGCCTGGGTGAAGGCGGCTTCGAGGTCACGGGTCTGCGCGTTCTGACGCCCACCGGCGCCATCGTCGTCGACGGGGTCGATTTCGCCGTCCGGCCGGGGGAGGTGCTCGCGATCGCGGGCGTCCAGGGCAACGGTCAGACCGAGCTGGTGGAGGCCATCGTCGGTCTCGCCGCCCGTGTCGAAGGCAGCATCCGACTCGACGGCAACGAACTCGTAGGCAAGAGCGTGCGGGCGATCCTCGACGCCGGCGTCGGCTTCGTGCCGGAAGACCGGACGGAAGACGGCCTGGTGGCCGGGTTCTCCGTCGCGGAGAACCTGATCCTCGACCGTTCGGACGACCCGGCGTTCAGCCGCGCCGGCACGCTGCGGCGTGGAGCGCTCGACGAGTTCGCCCGTGCGCGCATCAAGGAGTACGACATCCGCACGCAGGGTCCCGAGACCCCCGCCGGCACGCTGTCCGGCGGAAACCAGCAGAAGGTCGTCATCGCCAGGGAGATGAGCCGCGATCTGCGCCTTCTCGTCGCGGCGCAGCCCACCCGCGGCGTGGACGTCGGCTCGATCGAGTTCATCCACAAGCGGATCATCGAGACGCGTGACGCGGGTGTGCCCGTGATCGTGGTCTCCACGGAGCTCGACGAGGTCGCAGCTCTCGCCGATCGGATCGCGGTCATGTACCGCGGCACGATCGTCGGCATCGTCCCCGGCGACACGCCTCGGGAGACGCTCGGACTCATGATGGCCGGAGCGGCCGAAGGGGAGGTGGCCGCGTGAGCGGAGCGACGCCCGGCGCAGGAGATGTGACCAAGGGGATCCCGCCGCAGGAGCTCGCAACGAGCACCGGCACGGTCCCGCGCGACCCTTCCGACGTGCCGCCGCCCCCGCGCGGCAACGTCATCCTCAAGGAGATCCTCCGCGGCAGTGCCGTGACCACGATCCTCGCGATCGTGCTGGCGCTCATCGTCGGCGGCATCCTCATCGCGCTGACGAACGAAGACGTCCAGGCGGCATCCGTCTACTTCTTCGCGCAGCCCGGTGACACGTTCGTCGCCGCCTGGAACGCCGTCTACAACGGATACGAGGCGCTGTTCCGCGGGGCGATCTTCAACGCCCGTGGCGCGGACTTCGCGGCGCAGATCCGACCCCTCACCAACACGCTCGGCTTCGCGGCACCGCTCATCGCGGCCGGCCTCGGCGTCGCGCTGGCGTTCCGCGTCGGGCTGTTCAACATCGGTGCTCGCGGTCAGATGCTGATCGGCGTCGCCGTCGCCGCGCTGCTGACGTTCTCGCTCGACCTCCCGATCTGGCTGCACATCCCGGTCACGCTCATCGCCGGTATCGCGGGCGGTGCGCTCTGGGGTGCGATCGCGGGACTCATCAAGGCGCGCACCGGTGCGCATGAGGTGATCCTCACGATCATGCTCAACTACATCGCGTACTACCTGCTGCTCTGGATGATCCGCACCCCGGGTCTGCTGCAGAAGCCGGGCACCAACCAGGCCCTCGGATCGGCGACGCCGGAGAGCGCGCAGTTCCCGACGCTGCTCGGACCGCAGTTCCCCCTTCTCGACCTCGGCTTCGTGATCGTGATCGTGGCGACCCTGTTCGTCTGGTGGCTCATCGAGCGCTCGTCGCTCGGCATGCGGATGCGCGCCGTGGGCGAGAACCCGCACGCCGCGCGGGCCGCGGGCATCAGCGTGCAGCGCATCTACGTGTACGCCATGCTCTTCGCGGGCGGCCTCGCGGGCCTCGCGGGCATGAATCAGATCCAGGGAGCGGTGACCACGGGTGTCACCGAGACGATCGACGCCGGCATCGGCTTCGACGCCATCACCGTCGCTCTCCTCGGGCGCAGTCGTGCCTGGGGCACGTTCGCCGCCGGCATCCTGTTCGGCGCGCTCAAGGCGGGGTCGTTCTCGATGCAGGCGCAGGACATCCCGGTCGACATCGTGCTCGTCGTGCAGTCGCTCGTCGTGCTGTTCATCGCCGCGCCGCCGCTGCTGCGCACGGTGTTCTTCCTCCCCAAGACCGATATCGAGAAGGCGGCACGGCTCAGAGCCAAGGCCGCGAAGAAGGCGGTGGCGGCATGATGTCCCTCGTGCAGACCCAGGCCGCCGACGGCACGGTGCAGCTCGCGACCGTGAAGGAGCGGCACCTCAAGGCGCCGATCGTGCTGGCCGGAGCGACCGTGCTCCTAGCCCTGCTGTTCCTGCTCGTGCCGCGCGACGGCATCAGCACGTTCCGCCTTTCCGACCAGTCCTCGGCGCTCGCGCTGCCGGATGTGGCGCTGCCGACGGCCTCGACCTTCTGGGTCGTGTTCGGCATCCTCGTGGTGCTCACGGTGGGGGCGTTCCTGCGGGCATGGACCTACCGTCCGCCGTCCCTGTGGCTCGTGATCGCCTTCAGCGTGCTGGCCGTCTTCGCGTTCCTCGTCTGGGCCTCCGCCGGCGGACTCGTGCCGGTCACGAGCCTGCTGTTCGGCGCGGTCTCGCTCTCGGTGCCCCTGGTGTTCGGTGCCCTGGGCGGTGTCATCGGCGAGCGTGCCGGCGTCGTGAACGTCGCGATCGAGGGGCAGCTGCTTCTCGGCGCCTTCTCGGCAGCGCTCCTGTCGAGCATCACCGGAAACCCGTTCGTCGGCCTGGTCGGCGCGATGATCGGCGGCGTCCTGGTGGCGAGCGTCCTCGCCGCGTTCGCGATCAAGTATCTGGTCGAGCAGGTCATCGTCGGTGTCGTCCTCAACGTGCTCGTCACCGGTCTCACCGGCTTCCTCTACGGCGCACTCCTCGCTCCGAACGAGGCGACCCTGAACACACCCGTGCGATTCCCGCGCGTCGAGATCCCGGTGCTCAGCGACATCCCGATCATCGGGCCGGTGCTGTTCAACCAGACCTTCATCGGGTACCTGATGTTCATCACGGTCGCCGTCGTGGCCTGGGGCCTCTACCGCACCCGGTGGGGTCTGCGGCTGCGCGCCGTCGGCGAGCACCCCCAGGCGGCCGACACCGTGGGCATCAAGGTGAACCCGACCCGGTTCTGGAACGTGCTGCTCGCCGGCGCGATCGCCGGCATGGGAGGTGCGTACTTCACCCTCGTCTCGGTGCCGCAGTTCGGCAAGGACATGACGGCCGGGCTCGGCTTCATCGCCCTCGCCGCTGTGATCTTCGGCCGATGGGATCCCATCCGTGCGACCCTCGCGGCGCTGCTGTTCGGTTTCGCGACCAACCTGCAGAACCTGCTGTCGATCCTGAAGACGCCCATCCCGGGCGAGTTCATGCTGATGCTGCCGTATGTCGTGACGCTGCTCGCGGTCGCCGGATTCGCCGGGCAGATCAAGGCCCCTGCCGCAGACGGCAAACCCTACATCAAGTCGTAGCCCTGCCGGAAGAGAGAAACATCGCAATGACCGACATCGACTGGGATGAACTGCGCCAGGTCGCCACGGATGCCATGACGAAGGCGTACGCGCCGTACTCGCGCTACCGCGTGGGTGCGGCCGCCCTCGTCGGCGACGGCCGCATCGTGGCCGGCTGCAACGTGGAGAACGCGTCGTACGGTGTGACGCTGTGCGCGGAGTGCGCCCTGGTCGGTGACCTGCACATGTCCGGCGGCGGCCAGCTCGTCGCGTTCGTGTGCGTCAACAACGAGGGGCAGACGATCATGCCGTGCGGACGCTGTCGCCAGCTGCTGTTCGAGCATGCGATGCCCGGGATGCTCCTGGAGACCGTCTCCGGCATCCGCACGATCGACGAGGTGCTGCCCGATGCGTTCGGGCCGCGCGACCTGGAGGAAGCACGATGACCGCTGGACAGGCTCAGGGAGCCATCGAACCGTTCGACGCGATCGATGTGATCCGCGCCAAGCGCGACGGGGGTGCCGTGCCCGAGGCGGAGCTGCGGTGGATGGTCGATGCCTACACCCGCGGCTATGTCTCGGACGCGCAGATGGCGTCGTTCGCGATGGCGATCTTCCAGCGCGGCATGGAGCGCGACGAGATCCGCGTGCTGACCGACGCGATGATCGCGTCGGGGGAGCGGATGAGCTTCGCCTCCCTCGGCAAGCGCACGGTCGACAAGCACTCCACCGGTGGCGTCGGCGACAAGATCACGCTGCCGCTCGCCCCGCTGGTCGCCTCGTTCGGCGTGGCCGTGCCGCAGCTGAGCGGTCGCGGGCTCGGTCACACGGGCGGCACGCTCGACAAGCTCGAGTCGATCCCCGGATGGCGCGCTGCTCTGAGCAACGAGGAGATGTTCGCGCAGATGCAGGGAGACGTGGGTGCGGTCATCTGCGCCGCCGGCTCCGGCCTCGCACCCGCGGACAAGAAGCTGTATGCGCTCCGCGACGTCACCGGCACCGTCGAGGCGATCCCGCTGATCGCGTCGAGCATCATGTCGAAGAAGATCGCCGAGGGCACGGACGCTCTCGTGCTCGATGTGAAGTTCGGCTCCGGTGCGTTCATGCAGGACATCGATCGCGCCCGCGAGCTCGCCCGCACCATGGTCGCCCTCGGCACCGACTCCGGGGTCGCGACGACCGCCCTGCTGACCGACATGAACGTCCCGCTCGGCCTTGCGATCGGCAACGCGAACGAGGTCCGTGAATCCGTCGAGATCCTCGCCGGTGGCGGACCCTCCGATGTGCGCGAGCTCACGATCGCCCTGGCACGCGAGATGCTCGCCCTCGCAGGACAGCCGGACGCCGACGTGGAGGCCGCTCTCGACGACGGCCGCGCCATGGACACCTGGAAGGCGATGATCCGCGCGCAGGACGGAGATCCGGATGCCGCGCTCCCGACGGCGCGCGAGACCCACCAGGTGCTCGCCCCCACCGACGGAATCATCACGCGCATGGATGCCCTTCCGTTCGGGGTCGCTGCCTGGCGTCTCGGCGCGGGGCGCGCCAGGGCGCAGGACCCGGTGGTCTTCGAGGCGGGCATCGATCTGCATGCGAAGCCGGGCGATCGCGTCGTCGCCGGCCAGCCGCTCTTCACCCTCTCAGCCGCCGATGATGCCCGGTTCGGCAGGGCTCTCGACGCCCTCGATGGTTCGTGGGAGATCGGGGATGAGGCGCCGGTGACCGGCCCCATCGTCCGTGAGCGCATCACGGCGTGACGGCGGACCGCTAGCCTGAACTGAGCACATCCGCGACCGAGAGGATCACCATGTCGATCGATGCGAACGGCGACGTCACACTTCAGGGGGTCTCCCTGCGGAGCCTTCCCAAGGTGTCGCTGCACGACCACCTCGACGGCGCGCTGCGGCCCGCCACGATCATCGAGCTCGCGGACGCGATCGGCCTGGAGATTCCGGAGTCCGACCCGAAGGCGCTGGGGTCGTGGTTCGCGAAGCAGAGCGATTCCGGTTCGCTGGTCGAGTACCTCAAGACGTTCGACCTCACGACCGCCGTGATGCAGACGCAGGAGGGCCTCACCCGTGTCGCACGGGAGTTCGTCCAGGACCTCGCCGCCGACGGCGTGATCTACGGCGAGGTGCGCTGGGCGCCCGAGCAGCACCTGGCTCGCGGCCTCACGCTCGAACAGACGGTGGAGGCGGTGCAGCAGGGCATCGAAGAGGGTGAGGACGCCGCGGACCGCTCGGGACGCAGCATCCGCGTCGGGCAGCTGATCACGGCGATGCGGCACACCGATCGCGCTCTCGAGATCGCCGAACTCGCGGTCGACTTCCGCGGACGCGGTGCCGTGGGCTTCGACATCGCCGGTCCTGAGGATGGCTTCCCGCCGTCGAACCACCGCAAGGCGTTCGACTACCTCGCCGAGAACTTCTTCCCCGTCACCGTGCACGCGGGAGAGGCGGCGGGTCCCGCCTCCATCCGCTCGGCTCTGCTGGACGGACGCGCGCTGCGGCTCGGCCACGGTGTGCGCATCGCCGAAGACCTCGAGGTCATCACCCAGGAGGGCGACGAGGTGCAGGTGCAGTTCGGCGACCTCGCGCGCTGGGTCCGCGACCGCGAGATCCCGCTCGAGCTCTCGCCTTCGTCGAACCTGCAGACCGGGGCCATCGCCGCGTGGGGCAACACCATGGTGGACCACCCCTTCGACCTGCTCTACCAGCTCGGGTTCGCGGTGACCGTGAACGTCGACAACCGCACCATGAGCGCCACGTCTCTCACGCGTGAGCTCGCCCTGCTCGTCGAGGCGTTCGAGTACGATCTCGACGACCTCGAGACCTTCCAGTTCAACGCCGCCGCCGCGGCGTTCCTCCCCGTCGAGGAGCGCGAGGAGCTCGTGGAGATGATCGCCGAAGGCTTCGACGCCTGACCATGGCTTCCGGGGGGAAGAAGCGCCGCACGCGCGCCGCGATCATCGTCACCGCCGTCGTGGCCGCCGTCGTCGTCGGAGGTGGCGCTGCCGCCTTCGTCTGGCTGAACCGTGCGCAGGAGAACACGATTCCGAAGGCGCAGTCCGCCACGATCGAGCATCCGCTGACGCCGGCGGAGCAGATCGTGGCGGATGCGAACGATCCGCGCGCCTGTGCGGTGACCTTCTCGGGCGACGGGGCTCCTGCCGACCCGATGCTGCAGTTCCAGGACGCCCTGTACCAGGGCCTTCCGATCCCGCAGCTGGAGGGTCGGGTGTTCGCCGGCTGGTACGCGACGGCAGCGGACGCCGGAGCGTTGACGGTCGCGGCCCGCGTGAACGGCGCCGATCCCGTGGTGTGCACGGACCAGCAGGTCGAGCTCTTCGCCGCCTGGAAGACGCCGGAGGAGAACGCCGCGGAGAACGTGCGAGTGCCCATCCTCATGTATCACCAGTTCACGGCGAACCCCGAGGGGGAGAAGGGCTGGCTGCGCGGCAACTACGCCTACATCGGCGACTTCGATGCGCAGATGAACCACATCGCGACGACGGGCTTCTACCTGCCCACCTGGGACGAGCTCAGCGCCTTCATCGACGGGCGCCTCTCGCTTCCTGCGAAGAGCGTGATCATCACCGATGACGATGCCGACCAGTCGTGGTTCGATCTCGCGGTGCCGGTCGTCGACAAGTACAAGCTGCTCAGCACGTCATTCATGATCACGGCCTATCGGCAGGATCCGGCGCCGTCCGTCTATGTGCAGCGCCGCTCGCACACGCATGACATGCACCAGGCAGGCGACAACGGCAAGGGCCGGATGGTCAACTGGACGGCCGATCAGATCGCGGCAGACCTGACGACGTCGGCTCAGATCCTCGGCGTGGGTCAGGTCGTGGCGTATCCGTACGGGCACTACAACGACACCACCAAGCAGGGCGTCGCCCAGGCCGGCTACGAGATGGGACGTACCATCGAGCCCGGATATGTGAAGATCGGCACCGACAAGCTCGCCCTTCCCGTCGTGCGCATCGACTACGGCATGGGGCTGGACGCGCTGGTCTCGCGCATCGGCTGAACGAGACGGCGGAGACGAGGCACGACAGGATGGTCCCATGCCCTCCTCCTCAGAGTCCGCAGCGGAATCCGCCTCCGTCGTCATCGTCGGGCCGGCATCGTGGAACACGATCATCGTGCTGGATCGGCTTCCCGAGCCGGTGCCGCACATGCAGTTCGCCGAGGACACCTGGGAGACGGTCGGAGGGACCAGCGCGGGCAAGGCGCTCAGCCTGACCGCGCTGGGCCGGACCACACGGCTGCATGCCATCTCCGGGACGGATATGGAGGGCGGGCGCGTGCGCGACGCATTGCGCGCCGCCGGCGTGCAGACCTCCTGGGACGACGGGGTCACCGAACGACATCTGAACCTGATGACGCGTGACGGCGGTCGCGTCTCGCTGTACCTGTCGACCCCGAGCACGGCCGAGGGCACGCGCGACGACCGGATGCGCGACCGGATGGTCGCTGCCGATGCGGTCGTGCTCGACCTCGCCGCGGAGCCCCTGCGCCTGCTGCCTCTCGCCCGATCGACCGGCACACCGATCTGGGTGGATGTGCACGACTACGACGGCAGGGCGCACTACCACCGGCCGTTCCTCGACGCCGCTGATGCGGTGTTCTGCAACGCCGACCGGCTGGACGACCCGGTCGTGTTCCTGCAGTCCCGCATCGCGGCGGGAGCGCGCCTGGCCGTGTGTACCCTGGGAGCGGAGGGGGCCGTGGCGGTCGACGAGCACGGCGTGGTGCATCGGGTTCCTGCGGTGCCCGTCGAGGTCGTCGACACGAACGGCGCGGGTGATGCGTTCCTCGCGGGCGTGCTCGACGCGCGGCTCGACGGGGCGGGCGTCACCACTGCGCTCGAGGCGGGGGCGCGTTCGGCGGCGGCGGTCCTGCGCACCCGGCACCTCCATCCGCTGCTCGACCCGGTCCTCGGGGCCGTGGGGAGGTGACGCTCAGGGCGAGAGCGGTGCGAGGAACTCGTCGGTCAGACGCGTGACCTCCGCGTGCATCTCGTCGCGGGAGATCGTCGGAGTGCCGTCGCCGTCCTGCGGTCCGTAGTCGCCGAAGGACGCGTGCGACGCCCCCTCGATCTCGACCATGTCGGCATCGGCGGGCAGCTGATCGCGCGCATCGGCGATCTTCTCGGGGGTGGACAACCCGTCTTCGCTGCCGGACAGGCTGAGGACGGGAATCCCGCTGCCGGAGAGATCGTTCGCGCAGTAGGAGGCGAACAGGACGAGCGCATCGGCGTCGTCCGCGAGCTGGCACGCACGCACGCCGCCCAGGGAGTGTCCGCCGACGCCCCAGACATCGACGTCGGGGGCCGCCGAGGTGAAGGCGTCGAGTCCGCGCGGGTCGAAGAACGCCAGGTTCAGCCACGGGCGTGTGATCACGACCGTGACGCCCTCTTCGGCCAGCCCCTGCAGGATCGCGGCATACGCCCACGGATCCACCTTGGCCCCGGGGATGAAGACGAGGCCGAGGTCCGATCTCCCGTCGGCGGGGGCGAGCACGATGCCCTGGTCGGCATCGGTCACGGTGATGGCCGGGTTCTCCCGCACGGAGGCGAGCGGCTCCGGCTCCGCCGCCATGACGCCGATCTGGGTCCAGGCGAGCACCCCGCCGACGGCGACGACCAGCACGATCGCGACGCTCCACAGCACGCGCTTCAGGATCCGTCGGGGCTTCTTCTGCACGAGACAACGCTACTCCGCCCGGTCGACGGTCGCTCGTCACCGAGAGGGCGCTACGCCCGTGACTCCAGAATGCGCTTCTCGTTCCGGACGGCACCGCGGTAGGCGTCCTTGTTGACGTAGTAGGCCATCCGGTCCAGCCCCAGGTAGCGATAGCCGCCGGTCACATCGGGCCAGGGGCTTCCGGTCACACGGTCGCGGAACCGCGACGCGCGCGCCGGATCCTGCTCGACCGCGTTCAGGTAGGCCGCGAGCAGCTCCGCCTGCTCGTAGCGGCCCTGCCAGCCGATGCCCGAGGCCTCGATCATGCCCATCACGTAGAGGCCGTTGAACGAGGCGGGGAAGACGTTCAGGAACAGCCGCGGCGCGGCACCGCGCCAGTGCAGGTGCTCGCGGTCGACGAACGGATAGTCGAGGGTGTAGCCGGTGGCGAGCAGCACGAGGTCGTAGTCGTCGGCGCTGCCGTCACGGAAGTGCACGCTCGCGCCGTCGAAGCGCGAGACGTCGGGACGGATGCGCAGATCGCCCTGCCCGAGGTGGTTCAGGACCATGGTGTTCACGATCGGGTGCGACTCGTAGATGCGGTAGTCGGGCTTCGGGAACCCGAACCGCACGGGGTCGCCGGTGAAGGCCCGCAGCACACGACTGTCGATGGCCTGCTTGATGCGCGCGGGGAGCGGTCGCCCCTGGTTGAGAGTGTCGCTCGGCCTGCCGAACAGATACCGCGGAACGAAGTAGTACCCGCGGCGGACGCTCATGTCGACGGATACCGCATGATGCACGGCGTCGACCGCGATATCGCAGCCGGAGTTGCCCGCGCCGATCAGCAGCACGCGCCGGTCCTTGAGCTGCTCGGGCGACTTGTACGCGTGCGTATGCAGCAGTTCGCCGGTGAACTCACCAGGGAATGCCGGGATGTTCGGCTCGGCGAGCGTCCCGTTCGCGAGAACGACGCCCGCGTACCAGTGCGTCTCGTCTCCCCTGGGGCCGGAACTGGTCAGATCCCAGCCGCCGTCGCGCGGCTCGAGACGCGCGACCCGCGTGTCGAAGAGGAAGAGGTCGGTGAGCCCGAAGTGCCGGGCATAGTCGTCGAAGTAGTCCTTGAGTGCCCGGTGTCCGGGGTAGTCGACCCGGGACCGCATGGGGAACTCGGTGAACTCGGTCGTCGTGCGGGAGGAGATGAGATGCGCGGACTCGTACATCGTGCTGCGGGGATTGCTGATGTCCCACAGCCCGCCGACGCCGTGCGAGGCCTCGTATCCGTCCACGGAGATCCCGCGCTTCTGCAGGGCGCGCGCTGCGGCGAGGCCGGACGGACCAGCGCCGATCACGGCATATCTGTTCATGTGGCTCCCGGATACCTGTGTGTTCTCGCACGTCGTCGTGCGCGAAACGCCCCCGCCCACCGATCGTATCGGCAGGCGGGGGCGTCGACGGGTCGCGGCTCAGGCCCTCTCGATGTGCTGCTGGTGGGCGGTGACGGCATCCCGGATCAGCGGGAACAGCGGATGCTCGGGGTCGAGGCCCGTCGTCCGCGTGGTGAACCCTGCGGCGTCCTCCGCGCGCAGCATCTGCTGCAGCTCGACCGACTGCTCGTCGGCCGGGTCGTCGAACTCGAGCGCTGCCGAGACGGCGGCGACCAGGGCCTCGGTGGACAGTCCGCGCTCCGCGGCCATGGCTGCGGGGCCCACGAAGCGCTCGTGACGCGAGATCTTGCGCAGCGGCTGACGTCCGACCCGCTGCACGGTGTCGACGAGTGCGGGGTTGCGGAACCGGTCGAGGATCTTCGCGCGATAGGCGGCGAGATCCTCCGGGTCCAAGCCGTGCTCGGCGACCAGCACGGCCGACGTCTCTTCGAGGGCAGCCGAGACGCTCGCGGCGATCGTCGGATCGGCCAGGGCATCCGAGATGCGCTCGATGCCCGCACGGGCCCCGAAGTATGCCGTTGCCGCATGCCCCGTGTTCACGGTGAACAGCTTGCGCTCGATGTACGGCGCCAGGTCGTCGACGAAGTGCGCGCCGGGGATTCTCGGCAGCTCTCCGCCGAACGGTCCCGACTCGATCGCCCATTCGAAGTAGGGCTCGACCGTCACGTCGACGCCCGATCCCTCCGGCTGCGCCGGCACGATGCGATCCACGGCGGTGTTCGCGAAGACCGCTCTGGTCAGCAGCGTCTCGGCATCGGCTCCTGCTGCGGCGACGATCTCGCGGCGCAGCAGGTCGGTGGCGCCGATCGCGTTCTCGCATGCCATCACCTGCAGCGGTGCGGCGGCGGGGGAGCGCAGGGCCAGTCCCGCGACGATCGACGGGGCCACGAACCGCAGCACCGTCGGTCCGACGGCGGTGGTGACGACGTCGGCCGACGCGACCTCTTCCGCCACTGCGGCGGGGTCCGTCCGGCTGTTCACGGCACGGAATCCGGTGACGACGTGATCGGTCCCTCCGGGGCCGGCCTCGTGCACGGTGTACGAGTCGACCGCGTTGATCGCGTCGACCAGCGCGTCGGCGACGTCCGAGAAGACGACCTCGTACCCGCCCTCGCGCAGCAGCAGACCGACGAATCCGCGCCCGATGTTGCCCGCCCCGAAGTGGACCGCCTTCATCCCTCGTTCACCTCCGAGAGGAGGGCGTAGAGCTCCTCCGGGGTCTGCGCAGCGGAGAGCCGGGCCACGTCGTCCTCCTCGGAGAACAGGATCGCGATCCGGGAGAGGATCTCCAGATGCTCGTCACCCACGCCGGCGATGCCGATCACGAACGTGGCCGGGTCACCGGACCAGTCGACACCGCCGTCGTAGCGGACCACCGACAGGGCCGATGCGAGGATCGTGTCCTTCGCGTCGTTGGTGCCATGCGGAATCGCCAGCCCGTTCCCCATGAAGGTCGAGACGGTCTCCTCGCGCTGCCGCATCGCGTCGACGTAGGCCGGGGTGACGGCTCCGGCCGCGACCAGGATGTCGGTCGCCTCCTGGAGGGCCTCGTCGCGCGACGCCCCTCCGGGGTGGACGCGGACCTGTTCGGGGCTGAGAACACTCATTCGTTTTCCTTTCGCTGTTCACGCACCATCTCGACGACCTCTTCGTACTTGGGCGAGTTCATGAAGTTGTCGACCGACACATGGACCGAGTTCGGCGACTTCGCCTCTGCGCGCTCGGTGAGCTGCTGCTGCGTGATCACCACGTCGGCTGTTCCGTCGAGGTTCGCGATCGCCTGGTTGGTGACCGTGATGTCCTCGATGCCGGCCTTTTTGAGCTTGTTGCGCAGCACGCTGGCGCCCATGGCGGACGAGCCCATGCCGGCGTCGCAGGCGAACACGATGCGCTCGATCGGCGCGGCGGCGATCACTGTCGTGCTCGCGGCGGCAGCCGCCTCGGGGGACGAGGTCGCGGTCGACGTGCGCAGCGCGTCCATCGCGGCCGACGACTTGCCCTTGTTCGCCTCGGTCTGGGCGATCGCGTCACCGAAGGCGTCCCCCTCGGCCTCCAGATCGCGCTTGCGGGAGGCCCGCAGGATCACGCCGGTGATGAGGAAGGTGACGGTGGCGGCGATGATCACCGACAGGTACACGACCAGCAGGTTGCCGACGCCCGGTCCGATGGCAGCCGCGGTCACGGCGATGATGCTTCCCGGTGCGGCCGGGAATGCCAGGCCGCCGCCGAGGACCATGTTCGTGGTGACGCCGGCCGCGCCACCCGCGATGAGGGCCAGGATCGTGGTCGGCTTGCTCAGCGCGTACGGGAAGTAGATCTCGTGGATGCCGCCGAAGAACTGGATGATCGCCGCACCCGGTGCGGAGGCCTTCGCCGCGCCGACGCCGAAGAACGTGAAGGCGAGCAGCAGGCCGAGGCCGGGGCCAGGGTTGGCCTCGATGAGGAAGAGGATCGACTTGCCGGTCTCCGCCGCCTGCTCGATCCCGAGCGGGGTGAAGACGCCGTGGTTGATGGCGTTGTTCAGGAACAGCACCTTCGCCGGCTCGACGATGATCGACACCAGCGGCAGCAGGTTCAGCGAGACGAGCCAGTCGACAGCGCCGCCGAGGACGGTGCTGATGCCGAGCATGACGGGACCGAACGCGAAGAAGCCGACGATCGCGAGGAGCATGCCGAGGATGCCGGCGGAGAAGTTGTTCACCAGCATCTCGAAACCGGGACGGATCTTGCCCTCCCACAGCCGGTCCATCTGCTTGGTGATCCACGCGGCGACCGGGCCCATGATCATGGCGCCCAGGAACATCGGGATGTTGGTGCCGACGATCACGCCGACGGTGGCGATGGTGGCCACCACGCCGCCGCGCTCGCCGTAGACCATGCGGCCGGCCGTGTTCGCGATGAGCAGTGGAAGCAGGTACGTGACCATCGGTCCGACGAGGCCGACGTAGGCGAGGATGTTCCCGTTGTCACCCTCGGCGACCGCGGTCATGGCACCCTGCCACCCGATGATGGCGGAGTCGCCGCCCCCGCCGATGATCTCGGACACGCCGACCCAGTGCCAGCCGAACGGGCTGTCCGCGCCGAAGAACCCGGCCGGGATGAAGAGCATCGTGATGAAGCCCCAGGCGATGAAGGCCGCGATGTTGGGCATGATCATGCCCGAGAGGAATGTGCCGAAGCGTTGCACTCCTACGCGGAGGCCGCCGGGTTTCGTGGCGGCAGGTGACGTCGTCGTCATGATGTCGTCTCTTTCTTGTGGAGGGGGAGTTCCGCGGCGAGCGTCGCCACGGCGGTTCGGGCGGAGGAGGCGTCGTCGGCAGCCAGGGCGGCCTGGGCGAGGCTCCGCGCCTCGGACGGGGTGCGCTCGGACAGCGCGTGTCGTACGTCGGCGAGGGCCGACGGTGCCATCGAGAGGCTGGTCGCGCCGAGCCCGACCAGCACCACGGCGAGGAGAGGGTCGGCCGCGGCCTCGCCGCAGATCCCGACGGGCTTGCCGAGACGTGCGCCCGCATCGCCGACCTCGCGCACCAGGCGCAGGACGGCGGGGTGCCAGGGGTCCTGGAAGCCGGCGACCGAGCCGAGCATGCGGTCGGCAGCCATCGTGTACTGCGTGAGGTCGTTGGTACCGATCGACGCGAAGTCCGCATGGGCGAGAACGCGGTCGGCGAGCAGGGCGCTCGCCGGGATCTCGACCATGACGCCGGCGGTCTTCAGCCCGTATTCCCGAGCGAGGCCGGTGAAGTAGATCGTCTCCTCGACCGTCGCCACCATGGGGGCCATCACCCAGAGGTCCGCCTCCGTCTGGGCATCGGCTTCCGCAAGCGCGGTGAGCTGCTCGCGCAGGATGTCCTCGCTCGCGCGCAGCGCTCGCAGGCCCCGAAGACCGAGAGCCGGGTTCTCCTCATGCGCGTCGTTGAGGAACGCCAGCGGCTTGTCGGCGCCCGCATCCAGCATCCGGACCACGACCTTCTTGCCGGGGAACGCCGCCAGCAGTTCGCGATACGACTCGCGCTGCTGCGCGATGGTGGGTGCCTGCGCCGAGGACAGGAACAGGAACTCGGTGCGGAACAGCCCGACGCCCTCGGCCCCCCGAACGACCGCATCGGCCGGGTCTGCAGGCTTCCCCAGATTCGCGAGCAGCGCGACAGGCGTGCCGTCGGCGAGAGCGCCGGGAGTGGGTGGGGCCGCGTCGGCCGACTGGCGAGCGGCTGCGCGCTCCGTGGCTCGGGCCTTCTCGTCATCCGTCGGTTCGCGTGTGACGACGCCGCTGGCCGCGTCGACGATCACGGTCTCGCCGGTGGTGAGCATCTCGCCGTCGGCGACTCCGACGATCGCGACGATGCCCTTCTCCCGAGCGAGGATCGCGGTGTGGGAGGTCGGGCCGCCATCGGTGGTGATCAGCGCGAGCACCTGCTCCAGATCGAGGAGCGCCGTGTCGGCGGGGGCGAGGTCGCGTGCGACCAGGACGAACGGGTGTCCCGGGTTCGGAACGCCGGGGGCGTCGACGCCGCGGAGGCGTGCGAGCACGCGCTGCGCGATGTCGTCGAGGTCGGCTGCGCGCTCGCCGAGGTAGCCGCCGACGGCTTCGAGCGTGGCGCGGAATCCGGCGAATGCATCGTGCACAGCCCATTCGGCCGTCGCGCCCGCGTCGATCCGGCTGTCGACCTCGTCCTGGAGGGTCGGGTCCTCGGCGATCATGGCCTGGGCCTCGAGCACCTCCTGCGCGGATCCGCCGGCGGCCTCGCCCCGTTCGTTCAGCTCGTTCGCAACGGTGGAGACGGCGTCGCGGACTCGGGCGCGTTCCGCATCAGCACCCGCGGTGCTGGGTGTGTTCTCCGGAGCGGGCATCGCCTCGGCCATGCGGACGATCGGCCCCTGGGCGACCCCGAGACCGATCCCCACTCCCCGGAGCTCGCTCATGCGGAGTCCTGATCGTGGTCGGTGGTGAGGAGTTCGGTGAGCGTGTCGAGTACGTTCTCGGCGCCCTCGCCGTCGGCCGTGAGCGTCACGTAGTCGCCGTGCTCGACGGCCAGGGCGATGACCCCGAGGATGCTCGCCGCGTTGACCGGCTTGCCCGAGTCCTTGGCGATCGTCACGGCGATGCCGGAATCCTTCGCGGCCTGCGCGAAGAGCTTCGCGGGGCGGGCGTGCAATCCGTGCGAGGAGCCGATCCGAACGGTGCGGGTGGCGGTCATGATGTTCCTTTCGGGGTTTCGCCGGCGGCGGCGAGGATCGATAGGGCGAGGTCGAGCGTGCGCGAGCCGTCGAGATCGGCGAAGACGTCGTCCGGAAGCACCGCGACGGGCGCGCGCGCACCTTCGCGGATGGCGTCGAGGCGGTCGCTCAGATGAGGGCCGACGAGGACGAGGTCATGGTCGGATCCGGCGACGGAGCTCTCCATGCCGGCCGCCGCGTCCCAATCGAGACCGGCCGCGGCTGCCGCACGGCGGAGCCGCTGCGCGACGAACGTGCTCGATGCTCCCGCACCGCACACCACGAGAATCCTCATCGATGCCCACCCTTCCTGAGAACAGTCTGGGAACGGTGGAGGGGTGCGCGCCAACACGTTCCTTTCCGCCCCTGCGGAACAGGCCCTTCCGCCCGAGGGCGCCGGGCACCTGACATCATGGAGAACACGTCGAGACAGTGCGGTCAGCACGCGGAAGGGGAGGATCATGTCGCGCCAGCGCCAGGACCAGCTCCTCGCGGCGTTGCTGCGCCAGGAGGGGTGGGCGACGGCGGCGAGCCTCGCCGACCTGATGGGCGTCACCCCGCGCAGCATCCGCTCCTATGTCGCGGCGCTGAACGCCCGCACGCCCGGGGCCGCGGTGATCGAGTCGGGTCCTGCGGGCTACCGCGCCGGATCCGGCGCCCGTGGCGCGCTGCGGATGCGCCAGACGGGGGATTCCGCCCCCCGCGACCGTCTGCACACGCTTGTGCGGCTCCTGCTCGACGAGCACGGAGGCATCGACGTGTTCGACACCGCCGAGGATCTGCACGTCAGCGAGGCGACGCTCGAAGCGGACCTGGTGCGCGTGCGGGGTCTGCTCGACGGCACGGACCTCGTGCTCGAGCGCGAGCGCGAGACCGTGCGACTGCGCGGCAACGAGACGGCGCAGCGCCGCCTGCTCAGCAGGCTCGCCCACGACGAGATGGACGACGCCTCGTTCCATCCGGAGACATTCCGTCGGGCGCTCTCCGGATCGGCGGTGGCCGCCAGCGCGGTCGGGCCGTTCAAGTCCGCGCTCGTGCGCGAACTCGGTGAGCTCGGCTACTACGTGAACGAACTCGCGATCTCCGATGTGCTGCTGCACATCGCGATCGCCGCCGAGCGGGTCGCCGCTGGACACACCCTCGAATCGACCCCGGCCGGCACCCGCGAGGAGATCCCGCGCGTCGGGACCGTCATCGCCCGCCTCGCCTTCGAGCATTTCTCCGTGGTCCTCGGCGAGGGGGACAGCGGTCATCTCGCATCCCTCGTGCTCACCCGCATCGTCGCGCCGGGCGAGGACGCGACGCGTGAGGTCGCACGCAGCGGCGTGGATCCGAAAGTCGAGGCCGCGGTACGCGCGGAGATCGCCCGAGCGGCGGAGGACTTCCAGGTCGACCTCGTCGACGAGACCTTCGTGCTGCGTCTCGCCCTGCACGTGCAGAATCTGCTGCGCCGCGCCGAAGAGAGCGCCCTCACCCGCAATCCGCTCACCCGGTCGCTGAAGACGACGTACCCGATGATCTTCGAGGTGGCCGTCTCGATCGCCAGCGGCCTGCACGACCGGGTCGGCACACCCATCCACGACGACGAGATCGCCTACATCGCCATGCACGTGGGTGGGCGTCTCGAACGCAGCCGCAAGGCCGAGTCGATCCTCACCGCCACCATCGTCTGCCCGGGCTATCACGAGTTGCATGAGCTGCTCCGCTCCAGCGTCGACCGCTCCCTGGGGTCGGCGATCGAGGTCACGACCGTCGTGACCAATGTCGATCCCGACTGGGCGTCCTTCGACACCGACCTCGTGCTCAGCACGATCGAACCGGGGTCGTCCGGCGACCGATTCGTGCGCATCCAGCCGTTCCTGACCGACGCCGACGTCGACCGGATCCAGCAGGCGGCCGCCCGGGTGCGCCGGGGGCGACGTCTCACGCGGCTCCGTGGCGAACTCGCCCGCTACTTCCTCGCCGACGCGTACGTGTTCCCGCTTCCCGATGAGGGGGAGGAGACGATCATCCGTCGTCTCGGCGGTCTCCTGGTGCAGGCCGGCCTGATCGGCGAGGACTACGTCGAGAACACCATCGTGCGGGAGCGGATGTCGTCGACGGCGTTCACCGATGCACTCGCCGTCCCCCACGCACTCCAGATGACCGCCACCCGCACCGCGATCGCCATCGGCGTCGCGGACGGCTCAGCGGCCTGGGGCGGCGGACGCGTGCAGGTCGTCGCGCTCGCCGCGTTCAGCGAGAGCGATCGTGCGGCGTTCCAGACCGTGTTCGAACAGCTCGTCGAAGTGTTCAGCGAACGCGAGAGCGTGCAGCGGATCGTCCGGAAGGGAACGACGTTCGAGGCGTTCCTCGATGAGCTCGTCGCTGTGATCGACGGCTGACGGCGCAGCGGTCACCCGCGGGGAGCGAGTACCTCCGCGAGCTGGTCGAGAACGGCCTCCGCCGTCGCGGAGGGCGCCGTCTCGATCACCACGGAGTCCCCGGAGGCGATCCCCAGGTCCATGACCGCCAGCACGCTCGTCAGATCGACGGTCGTGCCGTCGGCCGTGCGCAGGGTGACCGGAGCCTCGTGCGACTGCGCGAGTCGCACGAGCTCGGCCACCGGACGCGCGTGAACCCCGTTGTGCGCGCTGACGATGAGGCGTCGGACCGGCATGCTCAGGAGCGTTCGTCGAGGAGGGCGCGGACGCCCGCTTCGAGCTCCGCGACGGCGTCACGTGCGCTCTCGGCCGACTCCGCCCTCGCATCGATGTAGACCTTCAGCTTGGGCTCGGTCCCGCTGGGGCGCACGATCACACGGGAGCCGTCGCCGAGACGGTACCGCAGCACGTCTCCGGAGGGCTGACCCGGTGCGGCCTGCAGCAGGTCCTCGGCCGAGGCGATCGATCGGCCGCCGATGTGCGTCGGCGGGAGTGTGCGCAGCGCGAGCATCACGGAGCCGATGACGGCGAGGTCCTCGACCCGCACCGACACCTGACCGCTCGCGAAATGCCCGTACGTCTCACCCAGCTCGTCGAGCAGATCGACGAGCGTGGCTCCGCGATCGCGGGCCTCGGCGGCGAGGCCGAGGATGGCGACGGCCGCCGACACCCCGTCCTTGTCGCGCACGGTCTCCGGATTCACGAGGTAGCCGAGAGCCTCTTCGAAGCCGAAGACGATACCCGGTGCCCGGGAGATCCATTTGAAGCCGGTGAGGGTCTCGTGGAAGTCCAACCCGTGATGCGCGGCGACGGCGCCGAGGCCGGGGGAGGAGACGAGAGAGCACGCGAGCGAGGCGCCCGGTGTGCCGGCCGCCGCGCGTGCGGCTCTCGCGCCGAGCAGGAGACCGACCTCGTTGCCGGTGAGACGACGCCAGCCGTCGGGGGTGGAGTCGTCGGGGACCGCGACGGCCAGTCGATCCGCATCGGGGTCGTTCGCCAGGATGAAGTCGGCCTTCACTCGTCGGGCGCGCGCGAACGCGAGATCCATCGCCCCCGGTTCTTCCGGATTCGGGAACGACACGGTGCGGAACGTGGCGTCGGGGGTGAGCTGCTCGTCGACGACGAACGGCTGCGGGTATCCCGCTTCCTTGACGATGCGGGACAGCGTCTCCCAGCCGACCCCGTGCATCGCGGTGTACACCCACCGCATCCCGGTCGTCCCGGCGGGTGCTGGCGCCACGGCCACGGTTGCCGCGATGTAGGCTTCGACGACCTCTTCGCCGGCCGTCTCATACTCGGTGGAGCGCGGCAACGCGGTGATGGAGCCCGCGTCGGCGATGCGCTGGATGTGCGCGGCGATCTCGGCGTCCGCCGGGGCGACGATCTGGGATCCCTGGTCGGCGCCACCGAGGTACACCTTGTAACCGTTGTCGTTCGGCGGGTTGTGGCTCGCCGTCACCATCACGCCGGCATCGGCGCCGAAGTGGCGCACGGCGAAGGCGAGGACGGGCGTCGGGAGCAGGCGGGGAAGCAGGATCGCCCGCAGACCGGCTCCGGCGAACAGCTCGGCGGAGTCCGTCGCGAACACGCGGGAGTTCCGGCGCCCGTCGTAGCCGATCACGACCGTCGGGGTCGCGCCGTGCGACTTCTCGCGCAGGTAGGCGGCGAAGCCGGCTGCGGCCTGGCCGACGAGAACCCGGTTCATCCGGTTGCTGCCGGCGCCGAGTTCGCCGCGGAGACCCGCGGTTCCGAAGGCGAGGCGAGTGCGGAAGCGGTCGTCGAGGTCGGCGACGGCCTCTCGGTCGCCGGCGGCGGCACGTGTGATCACGCCGGCCAGCTCGTCGCGCGTCTGCGGATCGGGGTCCTGTCGCAACCAGGCGCGGGCCTGGGCGAGCCGCTCGTCGCTCACAGGGCCTCGACCACCCTGGCCAGAAGCGCGGAGATCACCGGTTCGGCCTCGCGCCCGGCCTCGATCACCTCGGCATGGCTGAGCGGTGTCTGCTGGATACCGGCGGCGAGGTTGGTGATGAGCGAGAACCCGAGGATCTCCATGCCGGCCTCGCGGGCGGCGATCGCCTCGAGCGCGGTCGACATGCCCACGATGTGGCCACCGATGTGCTTCGCCATCTGCACCTCCGCCGGCGTCTCGTAGTGGGGGCCGCGGAACTGCGTGTAGACGCCCTCGTCGAGCATCGGGTCGATCGTCCGGGCGATCTCGCGCAGACGCTTCGAGTAGAGGTCGGTGAGGTCGACGAACGTGGCGCCTTCGAGCGGAGAGTCGGCGGTGAGGTTGATGTGGTCGCTGATGAGCACGGGCTGACCGGGCGTCCACGTCTCGCGGATGCCGCCGGCGCCGTTCGTGAGCACCATGATCTTGGCGCCCGTCGCGGCGGCGGTGCGCACGCTGTGCACGACACGGCGCACACCGTGGGCTTCGTAGTAGTGGGTGCGCGCACCGATGACGAGGACGTTCTTGCCGTCGGGGGTGCGGATGCTGCGCAGCGTACCGACGTGTCCTTCGAGCGCGGGCTTGGAGAAGCCGGTGACCTCGGTCGCGGGGATCGTCGCCACGGTCTCGCCGATGATGTCCGCGGCCTTGCCCCAGCCGCTGCCGAGGGTGAGGGCGATGTCGTGCTTCTCGACGCCGGTCAGACGGGCGATGTCGGCGGCGGCCTGTGCGGCGACCTCGAACGGGTTCGCGGTCGGGTCGTCGAGGGGGTTGCTGTGCGTTTCGGGCATGGATCCACTCTAGGAAGGTGCAGGCTCGGGTGCCAGGATTGCGCGAGAATGGATTCCATGTCTTCCACCACTTTCGAGCGCACTCAGCGCGTCGCCGTCCTCGGCGGCGGTCCCGGCGGCTACGAGGCGGCCCTCGCGGCAGCCCAGTTGGGGGCCGAGGTCACCCTGGTCGAGCGCGTGGGAGTCGGCGGATCCGCCGTCCTCACCGACGTCGTGCCCTCGAAGAGCCTGATCGCCACCGCCGATGCGGCCGTCGCCATCTCCGAGGCGAGCGACCTTGGGGTCAACTTCTACGCCAAGGGTGACCACTCGCGACCCCTCAAGCCCGAGATCGCGATCAACCTCGCCGCCGTGAACAAGCGGCTCCTCGCGCTGGCGGGTCAGCAGTCCGAGGACATGCGTGCGACGCTCCTCGAAGCCGGCGTACGCATCCTCTCCGGTCACGGTCGCCTCGAGGGACCCACCGCGATCATCGTGTCGACGGGCCAGGGCGGGACCGACTTCGATCGGGTCGAGGCCGACACGATCATCGTGGCGGTCGGTGCCTCTCCGCGCGAGCTGGACTCGGCCAAGCCCGACGGCAAGCGCATCCTGACGTGGACGCAGCTGTACGACATGAAGGCGCTCCCCGAGCACCTCATCGTGGTCGGTTCCGGTGTCACCGGTGCGGAGTTCGCCTCCGCCTACATGAACCTCGGTGCCAAGGTGACCTTGATCTCCAGCCGCGAGCAGGTGCTCCCGGGCGAGGACAAGGATGCGGCGAGCGTTCTGGAGAAGGTCTTCAAGCGCGGGGGCATGCAGGTGCTCTCCAAGTCCCGTGCCGACCGCGTCGAGGTCACGGATGACGGGGTCACGGTCACCCTGTCGGACGGGCGCACGGTCGATGGCAGCCACTGCCTGATGGCGGTCGGTTCCATCCCGAACACCGCAGGCATCGGTCTAGAGGAGGCGGGTGTCGAGCTCGACGAGTCGGGACACGTGCGGGTGAACCGGGTCGCGCGCACCTCGGTCCCCAACGTGTACGCGGTCGGCGACTGCACGAACTTCTTCCCGCTGGCCTCAGTGGCCTCGATGCAGGGGCGCACGGCCGTCTTCCACGCCCTCGGCGACATCGTCATCCCGCTCGAACAGATCAAGATCACCTCGAACATCTTCACCGCGCCCGAGATCGCCACGGTCGGCTACGGCGAGAAGGATGTCGAGGACGGTGTGGCCGACGGCCTGGTCTACAAGCTCCCGCTCGCGGCGAACCCGCGCGCGAAGATGATGGGCATCAAGGATGGCTTCGTCAAGCTCATCGCGCGCAAGGGATCGGGTACCGTGATCGGCGGCGTGATCGTGGCGCCGAAGGCATCGGAGCTGATCTACCCGATCGCGGTCGCGGTCGAACGCCGTCTCACGGTCGACCAGGTCTCGCGGGTCTTCGCGGCATACCCCTCGCTCTCCAGCAGCATCACCGATGCGAGCAGGGCGATGCATCTCGTGAACATCTCCTGATCCCGGGAGAGATGCGGAAAGGGCGCCCCACCTCGGTGGGGCGCCCTTTCCGCTGATGCCGGGTGTCAGCTGATCGTGAGCAGCTGGTGTCCTGCGGAGACCGTGGCGCCGGCATCCGCGTTGATGTTGCCGACCACGCCGTCCTTGTGCGCCTGCAGCGGCTGCTCCATCTTCATGGCTTCGAGCACGACCACCAGGTCGCCCTTGACGACCTGCTGTCCGTCGGCGACGGCGATCTTGACGACGGTCGCCTGCATGGGCGACTTCACCGCGTCGCCGGAGGCCCCGGCGTTGGCGGTGGTGGCGTGGCTGCGGCGCGACGGCGGAACCGCTGCCGGGCGTCCGGCGGTGCCGGCGGCGACGGCGACGCGGTCGGGGAGGCTCACCTCGAGGCGCTTGCCGGAGACCTCGACGACCACGGTGTGACGTGCTTCGGCGGAGGTCGGTGCTTCGAGCTCCCCGTCCCACGCGGGGATGTCGTTGACGAACTCGGTCTCGATCCAGCGGGTGAAGATCCCGAACTCGCCGTCCTCCGCCGTGAACGCGGGGTCGCGCACGACCTTGCGGTGGAACGGGATGACGGTGGGGAGACCGGCGACCTCGAACTCATCGAGTGCGCGGCGCGAGCGCTCCAGCGCTTCCGCCCTGTCCTTGCCCGTCACGATGATCTTCGCGAGCAGGGAGTCGAAGGCGCCGGACACCGAGTCGCCGGCGGTGACGCCGGAGTCGAGACGGATGCCGGGGCCTCCGAAGGTCTTGAAGACGTGGATCGGGCCGGGCTGGGGCAGGAATCCGCGACCGGGGTCCTCGCCGTTGATGCGGAACTCGATCGAGTGCCCCTGGGGCTTCGGGTCGTCGTAGTCGATGGTGCCGCCGGCCGCGATGCGGAACTGCTCGCGCACCAGATCGATACCGGTGACCTCTTCGGAGACGGGGTGCTCGACCTGCAGGCGCGTGTTCACCTCGAGGAATGAGACCGTGCCGTCGGCGCCGATGAGGAACTCGCAGGTGCCGGCACCGACGTATCCGACCTCCTTCAGGATGGCCTTCGATGCCGAGTAGAGCAGCTCGTTCTGCTCCTCCGTGAGGAACGGGGCCGGTGCCTCTTCGACGAGCTTCTGGTGGCGGCGCTGCAGCGAGCAGTCGCGCGTCGAGATGACGACGACGTTTCCTGCGGCATCGGCCAGACACTGGGTCTCGACGTGACGCGGCTTGTCGAGGTACTTCTCGACGAAGCACTCGCCGCGTCCGAAGGCGGCGACGGCCTCGCGGGTGGCGGATTCGAAGAGCTCGGCGACCTCGTCGAGCTCGCGGGCGACCTTGAGGCCGCGTCCGCCGCCGCCGTACGCGGCCTTGATGGCGATCGGGAGGCCGAACTCCTTCGCGAAGGCGATGACCTCATCGGCGCCTTCGACGGGGCCGGGGGTGCCGGGAGCGAGAGGCGCGCCGACCTTCTCAGCGACGTGACGCGCGGTCACCTTGTCGCCGAGAGCCTCGATGGCCTCCGGAGACGGGCCGATCCAGGTCATCCCCGCCTCGATGATGGCGCGTGCGAACTCGGCGTTCTCGGCGAGGAACCCGTAGCCGGGGTGCACGGCGTCGGCACCGGCGCGGCGGGCGATGGAGAGGATCTTCTCGATCTGGAGGTAGGTCTCCGCGCTGGTCGAGCCGCCGAGAGCGTAGGCCTCGTCGGCGAGGCGGGTGTGCAGGGCATCCCGGTCCTGGTCGGCGTAGACGGCGACCGAGGCGATCCCGGAGTCGCGGGCGGCGCGGATGATGCGGACGGCGATCTCGCCGCGGTTGGCGATGAGCACCTTGGCGATAGCAGGCATGCTTGCCAGCCTAGCGAGAACGACCCCGATCCCTTTGACGACTCCCCACAAGAAAGTCGGGAAAACGTGGAGGGGAGTCTACGACCAGAGGTCGATCCAACGGACACCGAGCTCGGTGGCGAGACGGCGGACGGTCGACAGGGACATGCCGACGACCGTCGAAGGATCGCCGTCCACACGGGTGATGAACGCCCCGCCCAGGCTGTCGACGGTGAAGGCTCCCGCCACGAGGAGCGGCTCTCCGGAGGCGACGTACGCGGCGATCTCGGCGTCGCTCACGTCGTCGGCGAACGTCACGGCGGCCGCGGCGACCGCGGTGGCCTCTTTGGGTTCGGCGTCGGGGGAGACCCGGAACACCGAGTGCCCGGAATGCAGGATGCCGGTCTCGCCGCGCATCTCCTGCCAGCGCCTGGTCGCCTCCTCGGCGGTGTACGGCTTGCCGTAGACCCGCCCGCCGAGCGCGAACATCGAATCCCCGCCGATCACCAGGCCGTCGAAGGTCCCGTCCGCAGCGAGGCTCCGTGCGACGGCGGCCGCCTTCGCGCGGGCGAGCAGAAGCACCAGTTCCTCGGGCGCGAGGGGGGCGCCCCTCTTCTCCTCCTCGGCGGCAGCGACCGCATCCTCATCGACGTCGGGCGACACCGTGAGCGGTTCGATTCCCGCCTGCCGGAGCAGCATGAGGCGGGCGGGCGAGGTGGAGGCGAGGCAGACGCGCATGTCCACCACCGTATCCTCGAAGAATGACTTCCTCCCCAGCCGACGTGCTCGAACTCGACATCACCGGCATCGCGCACGGGGGCACGTTCATCGCCCGCCACGAGGGACGCGTGGTCTTCGTCTCCGACGCGATCCCCGGAGAGCGGGTCCGGGCCCGGGTGATCGCCCCGCAGGAGGGGGCGGACGCCTCGACCCGCAGCTTCTGGCGGGCCGAGACCATCGAGGTGCTGGAGGCGTCGGAGCACCGTCGCCCGCACGTGTGGGCGGAAGCCGACGTGTCGCGGGACCCGGCCGACCGCCCCGGTGGCGCCGACCTCGGCCATATCGACATCGACCACCAGCGTGAGCTCAAGCAGCGCGTGCTGACCGAGGCGCTGGAGCGTTTCGCAGGCAGCGGTCTGGTCGCCCCCGAGATCGAGTCGGTGGAATCGGGCGACGGTCTCGGATGGCGCACACGCGTCACCCTGCATGTCGACGACACGGGAGTCGCCGGTCCGTTCGCCGCACGCAGCCACCGCGTCGTCCCCGTGACCTCGCATCCGCTGGCCAGGCCCGCGATCGCCGAAGCGGCGCTCGCGCTGCAGGGCGAGGCCCCCGGCCGCATCGAACTCGTCGAGCCCGCCGACGGCACGGTGCGCGTCATCCGACGTGAGGAGACCGAGCGCGCCCCCCGCGTGCAGCGTGGGTTCCGCAAGCGTCCCACTCCCGAGGTGATCCACGAGATGGTCAACGACCGTCGATTCGAGGTCGACGCCACGGGCTTCTGGCAGGTGCACCCGCGTGCGGCCTCCGTGCTCGACGCCGCGGTCTACGGAATCCTCGACGGACATGTCGACGACCAGAAGACGCACTACGACCTGTATGGAGGGGTCGGACTGTTCGCCGCGACGCTCGCCGATCTCGGCGGGACCGACATCGTGACGGTCGAGTCCAGTGCACGCGCCACTGCGCACGCCGCCGCGAATCTCGCGCCGCTCGAAGTGAACGCCGTGACGGCGCGCGTCGATCGCTTCCTGGCGACGCAGAAGAGCGGGCGCACGGGCGCCGTCGTGCTCGACCCGCCCCGCGCCGGTGCCGGTCGGCAGGTCGTCGAAGCGGTGCACGCACTCGCGCCGGAGGCCATCGCGTACGTCGCGTGCGACCCCGTGGCACTCGCCCGGGATCTCGGCACCTTCCGCACCCTCGGTTGGAACGTCGACCGACTTCGGGGCTTCGATCTGTTCCCGCACTCGCACCACTTCGAAGTCGTCGCGCTGCTCACACGATGAGCGATCCGCGGCTTCTCGGGGGGACTCAGTAGGCTGAGGGGATGAGCACGGTCGCACTCATCGACGATCACGAGTCCGTTCGCCTCGGCCTCGAGGCCGCGTGCGCGCGTGATTCGCAGACCGTGGTCTTCTCCGGGAGCACGGTGGTCTCCTACCTCGAATGGCGCAAAGCCACCGCGGCCGCACCTGCCGAGGTGGTCGTCCTCGACCTCACCCTCGGCGACGGCACGACCGTGACCGAGAACGTGACCTCGCTGGTCAACGACGGCGCGAGCGTCGTGATCCACAGCGTCGCCGATCGGCCGGCAGCCGTGCGCGAGGCGCTCGCCGCCGGGGCCGCCGGCGTGGTGAGCAAGTCCTCCGCCCTCGACGACGTGCTCGACGCGATCCGCACGGTGGCGCAAGGCGAGGCTCTCAACAACGTCGAATGGGCGAGCGCGGTCGAGGGAGACCGGGCGTTCGCCGATGCGCAGCTCGCCACGCGCGAACGCGAGGTGCTCCGTCTGTATGCGACGGGGCTGCCGTTGAAGGCCGTCGCCGAGAAGCTGGGTGTCGCCTACTCCACGGCCAAGGAGAACATCACCCGCATCCGCGTGAAGTACGTCGAGGTCGGGCGTCCGGCGCCGACGAAGGTCGATCTGCTGCGCCGGGCGATGGAAGACGGGATCGTCACGGCTGACGAGGCACCCGGTGGCCGCTGAGCCGCTCAGCATCCGCGACGCGTGGAGCAAGATCCCCTCTCCGGGGAGCACGGAGACGGCGTACGAGCGCTTCACCGGCACACGCATGGAGCGGATCCTCGCGATCGTCGTCGCGATCGGCTCGGCGGTTCTCGGCGCGCAGGCGCTGATCTCTGCGATGGCGTCGCTCTCGCACGCGGATCCTGCGCACGTCGTCACCCTGATCGTGGTGTTCGTGCCGTTGGCTGCGATGCTGGTCGCTTGTCTGGTGGGCCGGGGGGTGCGCACCTTCTCCGGTATCTTCGCCGTGGTCTACGTCCTCGCGCTCGCCGCCTGGCCGACGATCGTCGACCCGTCGGACAAGGGCGCCGGCGAGCAGCCCTGGATCTTCTTCCTGGTCAATGTCGGCGTGGTCGCGGCGATGCTCGCGTTCCCGTTGCCGCTCCAGTTCGCCTGGGCGGCGGGGATGCCGTTCGTCTACGGCTACGTGCGGCTCGTCCAGGGGGAGTTCTCGCGCGAGTTCTGGGTGACGACCGCGTTCGACGTGTCGTTCACCCTCATCCTCGGGGTCGTCATCATCTCCCTGGGCTGGATGTTCCGTTCCGTCGCCGCCGGTGTGGACGAGGCCAGGGGACAGGCGGTGGCGTCGTACTCGACAGCGGCTGCGGCGGCCGCCGCGGAGGAGGAGCGGGCGACGATGTCGGCACTGATGCATGACAGCGTCCTCGCCGCGCTGATCGCCGCGGAGCGGGCTGAGGGGGAGCGTGCCGAAGAGCTCGCCGTCGCCATGGCCCGGGAGGCGCTCACTCGCCTCGCCAATACCGAAGCGGCCGTCGCGCAGGAGGGCAGTGACGAGCCGGTGGGCACGGCGCAGATCGTCGTGGAGCTGCGCAGAGCCCTGTCCGAGCTCGGCGCTGATGCGATCGTCGAGGAGCGCGGCGGCATCGGCCTCATACCCGGGCGGGCCGCTCGCGCACTCGTGCTCGCCGCGCGGCAGGCGATCGGCAACGCCGTGTCCCACGCCAACGGTCGTGGACTCCACATCATCGTCGAGGGGCACGGCGACGAGGGGATCGGCGTGACGGTTTCGGACACCGGCGGCGGCTTCGACGTGGCGTCGATCGGTGCCGACCGTCTCGGGATCCGGGCGTCGATCTTCGCACGTATGGCGGGCGTCGCCGGCACGGCCGACATCGTCTCCGACGCGCACGGCACGACCGTGACGCTGGGATGGGAGCGCGCGTGAACCGCACCGTGCGCAGCGTCGCCACCTCTCTCGCCGTCGGCTTCGCCCTGTACTTCGTCGCACGGGGGATCTGGTGGATCGAGCAGCCAACCGCTCCGCTGCTCATGGTCCTCGCCATCGGCCTGTATCTCGTGGTCGTGAACATCGCCATCCTCGGCGACGGCTCCTCGGTGCGGATGCCGACGTGGTCGGCGGTCCTCGCGCTGCTCGCGAGCATGGCGATTCCCGTGCTCGTGACCTTCTCGCTCGAGCCGGCGGATCGTACCGCCCCGTTCGCGACCTGGTACATCGGGGCGCTCGGACTGCTCGCGGTCGTGTGTGTGGTGCGTCGGCGGTCTCTGATCGGCTGGCTCGTGTTGGCGGTGCTCGTCCTGGCCGCGTCGGTGGCTCTGGGGTTCGTCGTGGCCCTCAACCTGGGGCTGGTCGGCTCGATCATGTGGGTGGCCGTCGCTCGACTCCTCGTGATGTTCTGGGATCGTGCGGTGCGCGACACCGAGCGCCTCGCCGAGATCCAGCAGGCGGTGTCCGCGTGGCATGCCACGCAGCGGGTGCGTCAGCGCGAGAGGCGTCTGCGCACGCAGTTCGCTCTGGCTGTCGCCGGTCCGGTGCTCAGCAGAGTGGTCGCGGCGCGAGGCGTGTTGAACGATCAGGAACGTCTGGACGCGCGGCTCGCCGAGGGCAGGCTGCGCGACGAACTGCGCGGCGCCGACCTCCTCAACGACGCGGTACGCAACGCGATCGAAGCTGCCCGACGGCGTGGAGTGGTCGTGACCGTCTTCGATGAGGGCGGGTTCGACGGCATAGACGAGTCCCGTCGCAAGGCGATCAGGGACGAACTGGCGGTCGTGCTGAGTCATGCACAGACATCTCGGCTCATCATCCGCTCGGGGCGGGACCCGCGTGTCGCCGTGACGGTGGTGGGCCGCGCGGGCACCCGCTCCTCGGGTGATGACGACGCGGTCGACCTCTGGCACGAGATTCCGCGCTGACGGAAGAACTTTCGGCAGGACCGGTGAGCGACCTCGGCTCCGTCCTCGGCCCCGGCCTGGGGAGGTGACCGGAGTCGAGGATGTGAGAGTGGGAGAGGGGCGGCGAATCCGCCTGCCCCTCTCCGTGCGGACAGTTACCCGAAAACCATCCGCTGGTGGCCGATCAGCGTCTGTCTACCCTGGGACAGAGAGACCAGCCGAACGCGAAGCGTCCTCTTCAGTCTGAGGGGTTCCGCAAACATTGTCTGTAGGTATTTTGGGGGACAAGATTCGGCATTTCGGGGGACACGATTTTCCCGTCGATGGGGGATCATTGGACGATGGGAACGCGTCGTGGCACCAATCTTCCGCGTATGGGCGACTTCAACCAGTCCGTGATCCTGGAGGCGATCCGCCAATCAGGCGAGGGGTTGAGCAGGATCGAGCTGTCGACCGCGACCCGGCTGTCGGCGCAGACCGTCACCAACATCACTCGGCGACTGCTCGATGACGGCTTCATCCGAGAGGCCGGCCGCACGATCAATGGACCGGGCAAGCCGCGCGTGACCCTGCGGCTCGTCGCCGACAGCCGCTTCGCGGTCGGCGTGCACCTCGATCCCGCCCTGATGACGTTCGTGCTGCTCGACCTGTCCGGCGCCATCGTCAGACGCCGGAGTGTGCGCACGCCGGCCGATGATCCGCTCCGGATCGTGGAGGCCATGGCGGAGACGATCGATGCCCTGATCGCGGAGTCCGGTGTGGATCGTTCGCGGATCGCAGGGGTGGGAGTCGCGGCTCCCGGTCCGCTCGACGCCGAGAAGGGCACGGTCATCGACCCGCCGAAGCTCGCCGGGTGGCATCGTGTGCCGCTGCGCGCGGTGCTGGCGGAGATGACGGCGATGCCGGTGGTGCTCGAGAAGGACACGACGTCGGCCGCGGTCGGAGAGCTGTGGACACGACGCGAGTCGGCCGACGACTCCTTCGTGTTCGTCTACCTGGGGATCGGCATCGGCGCCGCCCTGGCGAGAGACGGCGAGGCGGTCCGCGGGAGCACACGCAACATCGGCGAGGTCGGGCACATCATCGTCGACCCCGACGGGCCCTCATGCTGGTGCGGGTCCCGAGGGTGCGTGGAGGTCGTCTGCACCCCGCAGGCGATCGTCGAACGGGCTGAGCGCGCGGGAGTGTTCGACGACGCCCACCAGGCGTCCGATGCTGCGGCAGTCGATGCGAGATTCAGCCGACTGTGCGAGTACGCAGCGGACGGGAATGCCGCGGCGGTCGAGGTTCTGCGACAGGCAGCGGCACACATCGCGGTGCTGACGGCGGCTCTGACGAACATGCTCGATGTGGATCGGGTCGTGTTCGGAGGCCCTTTCTGGTCACGGCTCGCCGATGTGTACCTCCGAGAGGTTCCCGGCAGGCTCGATCACGCGAGTGCGACCCGCGCGGTGCGCACTCTCCCCGTCGATGGCACCGTCGTCGGGGACGACGTCGGTGCCGTGGGGGCCGCGTGCGTCGTGCTCGATTCCGTTCTCAGCCCTCGCGCCTCCGACCTGTTGCTCGAGAGCTGATCTCCGGACCCTACGCCGTCCGGCAGCGGTCGAGGTCGCGGGTTTGCGACTATAAGTCTATTCGATGTAGTATTTGGCGTTCCCCCAACGATCAGACCAGGGGAATCCACCGTCTCCCCGTGCGCTCGGCACCGTCGCACGTCGAGAAAGCGATTCCGGTCTGAGCCGGGGTGGACGCCCGACCCTTCACGGGAAGGGTGAGGCGGCAGCGGGGAACGTCGCCGAGCGGGGCTCTGGGGGTCCTGCGACGATCGTCTGCGTGATTCGTGAAGCGGAGGGTTCTCGGATCACGCAGACGCACTCTTACGTCACCGGAGGCGACGCATGATGCTCCGCAGCTGTCAGCCCGCGAAACGTCCCCACGGGATGTCGCGCCGCAGCGGACGGCGGAGCGGACGCTGTGTCCGCGTCCACGCCGATACAGACGGCTCCTCGGCGACGGCATCCGCCGCCTCGGTCGCGTAGGCCTCGCTGATCACGGCGATGAGGGCGGCGAGTTCTTCTTCCGTAGCCGTCCCGCGCATGATGTCGAGCATCGGCGCCTCCGAACTCGAAGCACCGTGGTCCTGCGTGTCATGCCCGGTCACAGCGGGATGTTCCCGTGCTTCTTCGGGGGCAGCTCGGCACGCTTGCCACGCAGCGCGCGCAGCGCCTTCGCAATCGAGACGCGGGTGTTGGCCGGCTCGATGATCCCGTCGAGCTCGCCGCGCTCTGCCGCGAGGAACGGGGAGGCCACGTTGTAGGTGTACTCGTTCGCGAGTCGGGTGCGGACGGCCGCGACGTCCTCGCCGGCCTCCTCCGCCTTCTTGATCTCGCCCCGATACAGGATGTTGACCGCGCCCTGGCCGCCCATCACCGCGATCTCGGCCGTCGGCCATGCGAGGTTCACGTCGGCGCCGAGCTGCTTCGAGCCCATCACGATGTAGGCACCGCCGTAGGCCTTGCGCAGGATGACGGTGACCAGCGGCACGGTCGCCTCGGCGTATGCATAGAGCAGTTTCGCACCGCGGCGGATGACGCCGGTCCACTCCTGATCGGTGCCGGGGAGGTAGCCGGGGACATCGACGAGCGTGACGATCGAGATCGAGAAGGCATCGCAGAAGCGTACGAAGCGGCTCGCCTTCTCGCCGGCTTCGATGTTTAGCGTGCCGGCCATCTGCGAAGGCTGGTTGGCGATGATGCCGACCGACCGGCCCTCGATGCGTCCGAAGCCGATCACGATGTTGGGCGCGAAGAGCGGCTGGACCTCGAGGAAGTCGCCTTCGTCGACCACGTGCTCGATGACGGTGTGGATGTCGTACGGCTGGTTGGTCGAGTCGGGGACGAGCGTGTTCAGCGCGCGGTCGGCGTCGGTCGTCTCGAACTCGAAGTTGCTCTCGTATGTGGGAAGCTCCGCCATGTTGTTGTCCGGCAGGAAGCTGAGGAGCGTGCGGGCGTAGTCGATCGCGTCGTCCTCGTCTTCGGCGAGATAGTGCGCGACGCCCGATCGGGTGTTGTGCGTGTAGGCGCCGCCGAGCTCTTCCATTCCGACGTCCTCGCCGGTGACCGTCTTGATCACGTCGGGGCCGGTCACGAACATCTGGCTGGTCTTGTCGACCATGATCACGAAGTCGGTGAGGGCGGGGGAGTACACCGCGCCGCCCGCAGCCGGCCCCATGATGATGGAGATCTGCGGGATCACTCCGGACGCGCGGGTGTTCAGGCGGAAGATCTCGCCGTACTTGCCGAGGGCGACGACGCCTTCCTGGATGCGTGCGCCCCCCGAGTCGAGGATCCCGATGCAGGGCATCCCGCCGGCGAGGGCGAACTCCATGATCTTGATGATCTTCTCGCCGGCGACTTCGCCGAGCGAGCCGCCGAAGGTGGAGAAGTCCTGCGAGTACACCGCGACCGTGCGGCCGTTGATCGTGCCGACGCCGGTGACGACCGAGTCGCCGTACGGTCGCGAACGATCCATGCCGAAGGCCGTGGTGCGGTGGCGCACATACTCGTCGAACTCGACGAAGCTCCCGGGGTCGACGAGCAGCTCGATGCGCTCGCGGGCGGTCATCTTGCCCTTCGCGTGCTGCTTCTCCTTCGCCTTCGCTTCTGCGTCGACGACGGCTTCTGTATAGCGAGCGCGCAGATCCGCGATCTTGCCGGCGGTGGTAAAGAGGTCGGGCTTGTCCGTCACGGATTCCACCTTATCGTCGGCTCGCCTCCGGCTGTTGGATGCTCGCCACAACGGGTCGCCCGATCCTTTGGCGAAGTGCGCTCAGCGCTCGGGTTCACCGGACTCGAGCTCCGGGTCGGTCTTGGGGCGGCGGCCGATCGAGCGGGCCTTGCGTCCCGCCCACTCCACCCCGCGCACGGTCGTGCCGGCCGCTCCCGCGACCGCGTTGCCCGCGTAGCGGGCACCTCGCAGCATCCGCAGCTCCAGCTTCTCGGCGCCGGGCACGGGTTCCAACTCGAGGGGAAGGTCCATCGGGGCGGCACCGAAGGCCTTGTGGGACGTCGTCAGCACGCGACGGCCGAGGATGTTGTTCCCCGCGCCTCCGATCGCAGCGCCGATGCCGAACGGGAGTGCCTTGCCGATGACTGAAGCGCCGCCCTTCGCCGCGAACTGCTTCACGAACATGCTCTTGAGCTGATCGACGAGGGGGCCGACCGCGGCGCGGGGGAGCGACTTCGCGACGAGCTCGCCCCAGTACGACGATCTGCTTCCTCCGCGCCCGGCCACCTGACCGGCGAGCTGTCCGACGAGGTCGACGCCCTCTTTGCCGAGCATCAGCGTCATCACCAGCGCTCTGGCGCGATCCGGGTTCGCGACCGCGATCCCGTGCACCTCGGCGACCGACTGCGCGAACAGAGCGGTGGACTCCACGAAGCCGACCGTTTCCACGCCGGAGAGCGCGAGCGTGATGCCAGTGCCGATCCCGGGGACGACCGCCGTCGCGCCGACCGCCGCTCCGCCCGTCGTCACGGCTGCGAGGTATCGACGCTCCAGGATGCGGATGATCTCCGCAGGCGATGCCTGCGGATTGCGCAGGCGGATGCTCCGGATGTGCGCCAGGACGAGCGGGCGCTGGATCGACAGCACCCGGTCGAGGCCGCGCACCATCATCGGGTGCTCCGCCGATCCGGCAGGGGGCACGCCCTTGTCCCACGGAGCGTCGTCCGGGAGCGAATGGATCTTGTGCACCTTGGGAGCCATGGTGCGATCCTATGGAGCCCGCCCGCGAAAACGCCGAAAGCCCGGCCCCTCCGAGAGGCCGGGCTTTCGAGTCGAGCGATCAGACGAAGAGGTTCGCACGCTCCAGGTCTTCCGCGAAATCGACCTCGACCGCGTACAGGTCGGACACGTCCATCGGCTCGAGCAGCAGGCCGTCCTCGGCGATCGCGAGCTCGAGGCCGCGCTCGAAGTAGTCCTGGTCCTCGACGCGCTGCAGCTGACGCATGAACGCCTTCTTGTGCGCGGAGGAGATGTAGTTGATTCCCACGGCCTCGCCGAGTCCGCCCTTGACGGTCTTGGACAGCTCATTGATGAAGCCCTCGGCCGTGACCGTGTACTTCACCTCTTCGTCGCTGACCTTGGAGGTGTTCACCGTGACGAACGACTGGTCGCGCTCGATGTACTCGAGTGCGCGGCCGAGGATCATCGGGTCGAAGACGACATCGCCGTTCATCCAGAGAACTCCGCCGCGACCGGTCGCGCCCAGGGCGCGCAGGAGGCTCTTCGAGGTGTTGGTCTCGTCATAACGCTCGTTGTGGACGTAGTTGACCTGCGGGAACGCGTCGATGATGGTCTCGGCGCGGTAGCCGACGACGGTGGTGATGCGGGCGTCCGAACCGAATGCGGCGCGGATGTTGTCGTGCTGCTGGCCCATGATCGTGCGGCCGTCGCTCAGTTCGGTGAGCGGCTTCGGCAGCGCGCGGCCGAGGCGCGAGCCCATTCCGGCGGCGAGGATGACGGTCTGAAGAGTCACGAGTGCTCCTAAAGGAAGTTGTGTTCACGGTCGATTAACCGACCAGACACTTCGTCGTGCCGCGTTCATGGTATCGATTCCGCCTGGGAAGCTCAGGGCCGGGAGGCCCCTGTTGTCATTTCGTGACCGACTACACACCGGATGCACAGGGTTCCGTCTCCCGTGCGATCGCGGCGGAAATGCGCGATCCGAGGGCAGTTTATTGCGCGGCGGCCTTGGCGTACAGGCACCCGTTGATACCGTAGGACGGTGACTGCCTCCCCTGACGACCGCACCGCCCAGGTGGACCAAACCGAGACCGCGCAAGAGAAGACGTCGGCGAAGCGCGCGCCGGCGAAGAAGCAGAGTCCGGACGCGGCATCCGCCGCCGAGAAGTCGGCGCGACCGCCCGCGGTGAAGAAGCCCGCCGCGAAGACGCCCGCCGCGAAGAAACCCGCGGTGAAGACGCCTGCGAGCGCGAGCACCTCCGCGGGTTCGAAGGCCGGCAGTGCCGCGGTGTCGAAGTCGTCGGCTGGGAAGTCGTCGGCAGCGACGTCCGGGACGCAGGCTGCTGCCGAGAAAGCGGCTCCCAGTGCGGATGTCGTGGTCGAGCCGCTCGTCAAGGCCGTCAACGGCTCGACGGCGAACCTCTCGTCGACCGCGAGCTCCGCCCGGAGCACCGCCGCGGCGCGCAATGCCGACGCGAAGGCCACGGCTGCGAAGACCACCGCGGCCAAGACGACGGCTGCGAGGACGACGGCGGCGAGGACGACGGCGGCGAAGACGACGGCTGCGAAGACGACGGCGGCGAAGACAGCGGCTGCGAAGACGACGGCTGCGAAGACAGCGGCTGCCAAGACGACGGCTGCGAAGACGACGGCAGCCAAGACGACGGCGGCGAAGGCCGCTGCATCCAAAGCGGCCGCGGCGAAGACCACGGTGCGCTCGGCTGCCGCGAAGACCACGGCCGCGAAGGCCACGGCCGCCAAGATGGCGGCCGCGAAGAAGGCGGCGGCGAAGAAGGCCGCAGAGGAGGCGAAGGCGGCCACGGAGACGGCGGTGACCGCACCCGAAGCTCCGTCCGTCGCGGCCGCTCCTCTTGCGGCCTCTCCCGTGCTCGAGACCGAACCGGTCGTCGAGACCGTTCCTCCGGCCGCATCCGCTGCGGCGCCGACCGGGTCTGTCGCGGAGCCTGCGCCCGCCGCCGAGCCTGCGCCCGTGCCCGCCTCGGAGTCGCCTCTCGCCGCGGAGCCTGTCGAGGAATCTGTCAGTGCGGAACTTCTCGAGACCGAAACGGCCGCCGGCGATCCGTCCGAGGCGGAGTCGATCGAGGTCATCCAGGCGATCGGGGACTCCGACGACGCAGCTTCCGACGCCGTGAAGCCCGATGAGGTCTTCTCCGCCGGCGAGGCGATCAGCATCCGCGGGCTCGTGAAGCAGTTCGGCGACAACCGTGCAGTCGACGGCATCGACCTGACCGTGCCCGCGGGGTCGTTCTACGGAATCGTCGGGCCCAACGGTGCCGGCAAGACCACGACGCTCTCGATCGTCGCCGGGCTTCTCCGCGCCGACGCGGGCAGCGTCGTCATCTGCGGTGTCGACCAGGCCAAGAAGCCGCTCGCGGCGAAGAGGCTGATGGGTGTGCTCCCCGATCGGTTGCGCACGTTCGACCGCCTCACCGGTCGGCAACTGCTCTACTACTACGGGTTGCTGCGCGGCCTCGCCGCGGATGTGATCGAGAAGCGCGCGGCCGACCTCGCTCGTGCCTTCGATCTGGGCGATGCCCTCGGCCGCGTGGTCTCGGACTACTCGGCCGGCATGACGAAGAAGATCATGCTCGCAGGGGCCATGATCCATTCGCCGCGCGTGCTGGTCCTCGATGAGCCGTTCGAGTCGGTGGACCCCGTCTCGTCGGCGGTCATCCTGGACATCCTCCGCGCCTATGTGTCGCACGGCGGCACGGTGATCCTCTCCAGCCACGGCATGGATCTCGTCGAACGCGTGTGTTCGCGCGTCGCGATCATCGTCGGCGGAGAAGTGCTCGCCGAGGGGACGATCGACGAGGTGCGCGCGGGTCAGACGCTCGAAGCGCGCTTCGTGGAACTCGCCGGCACCAGCGGAGAGGTGGAGGGGCTCGAGTGGCTGCACACGTTCTCCGACTGAGACTCGCGCTTCTTCTCGGTTCCCTGCGCGGCGACCGTCGGGTTCGATCGATCGTCTCGTTCGTCGCGGTGGTCGCGGTCACCGCCGCGGTGTGCGTCGCCGTGTTCAGCCTTGCCGCAGCCTCTGTACCGGTGGCCCGCGCGGTCACGGTGCTCGGTGGCGCGGCCCTTCTCATCGGATTCCTCGTCGGCCCGATCCTCGTCGGGGCCGTCGATCAGCTCGACCCGAGACGCTTCGCGGTCTTCGGCGTCGATGATCGCCAGATGCCCTGGGTGCTCGCACTGGCCGCCTTCGTCAGCGTGCCGAGCATGGCACTTCTCGCCGTCTACATCAGTGTCTGCATCGTCGCGATCGGAGCAGGCACGCCCTGGCCTCTGGCTGTGCTGGTGACGATCGCCGGTGTCCTGACAACGATGCTGGTCTCGCGGATCGGTATGGCCCTCAATGCACTGCTCCTTCCCGAGCGCCGCTCCCGCGAGCTCACGGCGCTGTTCGCACTCGCGCTGATCGTGGTCGCCTTCCCTGTCGCGGTCTTCTTCGGATCGCTTCGTTGGGACGGTCTCGTGCCCCCGTCTCTGGCGACCCTGTCGAGCGTGTTCGGCTACAGCCCGTTCGCTGCTGCCCCCGCCTTCCTCTTCGATTCCGCGGCCGGTGCGACCGCTTCCGCGTGGATCAGCGGTGTCATCGTGGTGCTCACCGTCGCTCTCCTCTGGATGGTGTGGACGTGGCTCGTCCGGCGTCTGCTGACCACGACCGAGCGTCCGGTCGCCTTGCGCGAGCGCACCGGACTCGGGTGGTTCGGGCTGCTGCCGTCGAACGCCTTCGGTGCGATCGCGGCGCGAAGCCTCGTGTACTGGCTTCGTGACCGTCGCTACATCATGAACATCATCGTCGTCCCCGTGGCCGGCGTGCTCTCGATGCTCCCGCTCGTCGTGGCCGGAGTCCCGTTGGAGATCGCCGCGCTCGTGCCCGTGCCGGTGATGGCGCTGTTCTTCGGGTGGCTGCCGCACAACGACGTCGCCTACGACTCGACGGCATTGTGGACCCACGTCGCGAGTGGCGTCCGGGGGCTTCCTGATCGTCTCGGGCGTCTCGTTCCTGTGCTGCTCGTCGCCATCCCCGTTCTCGCCATCGCGGTTCCGCTCTCACTCGCGCTGATCGGGGACTGGAGTCTGCTGCTGCCGTTGGGCGGCTTGGCGGCCAGTCTGCTGTTCTGCGCGCTCGGCGTCTCGAGCATCGTCTCGGTCGTGGCTCCGTATGCGGTCTCGCGGCCTGGTGACAGTCCGTTCCAGCAGCCGCAGCGACCGACCTCTCGCGGGGCGTACGGTCCTGCAGCGGCGTTGCTCGGCGCCATCGTGCTGAGCGTGCCGACCATCTGGTTGTTCGCAGCGACGATTCTCGACGGTTCGGCGTACGCTCCGGCGACCTTCTGGGTCGGGCTTCTCGTCGGTCTCGTGACCGCGGCAGCCGGAGCCGTCGTCGGCGGTCGCATCTTCGAGCGCAGTGGAGAGCGCCTGATGGAGTTCGTCGAGACCGCGTGAGGACCGCCCGCTGGGCGTTCGACGCCGCTAGACTCACGGGATGAGTACTCCGCTGGACAGCCCCGATCAGGGCGGCGTGGCAACGCTTGATCGCGAACTGGAAGAGCTCCTCCGCGAGGAGAATCTCGAACCGGGTGACCATGAGCGCTTCTCGCATTACGTGAAGAAGGACAAGATCCTCGAGTCCGCGATCACCGGCAAGCCGGTGCGCGCGCTGTGCGGCAAGAAGTGGACCCCGGGCCGTGACCCGGAGAAGTTCCCGATCTGCCCCACATGCAAGGAGATCTACGAGTCGATGATCGGCTGACCTCAGTCGGCTTCGAGATACACGGTGGGAATCGCCGGGTCGGACTTGCTGAGCGCGAGCGCACGTACCGGGAGCTCTTCGCGAACACGCAGATGATGAGCGCGTGCCGCTGCCGTGCCGTCGACTCCCTCGTACGAGGAGTCGATCTCGCCTGCCTCGACGAACGTCACCTGCAGCGGGCGGCCCTCGGGGTGCTCGGCCGCAGTGTCGAGATCTTCGAAGCCGTCCGACACGACGATCGTCTCTGCGGTGGCGACGCCGTCGACCAGTGTGCGGAACGCCGCTTTGCGTCCGCCATGCGATGCCTTGTCGGCGGACGCCTTCGCGACGCCGATCCAGGACCCCTCGGCATTTTGGCGCGCCACCAGCTTGTAGACCATGCTGGCGGTCGGATACCCGGACCCGGTGACGACTGACGTTCCGACCCCGTAGGCGTCGACGGGCGAGGCGGCGAGGGCGGCGATCGCATACTCGTCGAGGTCGCTGGTCACGGTGATGCGTGTCGACGTCGCACCGAGTTCGTCGAGCTGCGCGCGGACATCGCCCGCGACGATCGGGAGGTCACCGGAATCGATCCGGACGCCGCCGAGCTCCGTGCCGGCGACGCGGATCGCCGTCTCGACACCCGTGCGGATGTCGTACGTGTCGACGAGCAGCGTCGTTCCGGTGCCCATGCTCGCGACCTGGGAGCGGAAGGCTTCCTCCTCCGTGTCGTGCAGGAGCGTCCAGGAGTGCGCGGCGGTGCCCATCGTGGGGATGCCCCAGCGTCGTCCGGCCTCGAGATTGCTCGTCGCCCCGAAACCGGCGATGTATGCGGCCCGGGCTGCGGCGACGGCCGAGCGCTCGGCGGCTCGGCGGGAGCCCATCTCGGCCAGCGGACGTTCGCCGGCGGCGATGCTCATGCGCGATGCGGCGGTGGCGACGGCGGAGTCGTGGTTGAGCACGCTCAGCGCGAGAGTCTCGAGCACCACGGCATCGGCGAACGTGCCCTCGACCGTGAGGATCGGAGAGCCCGGGAAGTACAGCTCGCCTTCGCGGTAGCCGCGGATGGATCCGGTGAACCGATAGTTCTCGAGGTGAGCGATGGACGCGGCATCCACGACGTTCTCGTCTCTGAGGAACCGCAGTTCGTCGTCGCCGAAGCGGAAGTCGCGCAAGAGGCCCAAGAGGCGGCCGGTGCCCGCGACGACACCGAAACGGCGGCCGCCGGACAACCGTCGGGAGAACAACTCGAAGACGCTGGGGCGGAACGCCGTCCCATCACGCAGGGAAGCGGCGAGCATCGTCAGCTCATAGCGGTCGGTGAGCAGCGCCGTCGACGTGGTCATGCGCTCAGTTTAGTGAGAGCACCGATGCGCGCGGCGGGTTCCGCGCGGGTAGGCTGGGGAGTCATGAACGACGCGCCGATCGGGATCTTCGACTCCGGTGTCGGCGGGCTCACGGTGGCGCGAGCCATCCGCGCCCAGCTGCCCCGGGAGTCGTTCGTCTACATCGGCGACACCGCGCACTCGCCGTATGGTCCGAAGCCCATCGCGGACGTGCGCCGCTACTCCCTCGAAGTGCTCGACACCTTGGTCGAGCAGGGCGTCAAGATGCTGGTGATCGCGTGCAACACCGCTTCCGCCGCCATGCTCCGCGACGCTCGCGAGCGCTACGACGTTCCGGTGGTCGAGGTGATCGGCCCCGCGGTGCGCCGCGCGGTCTCCACCACGCGCAACGGACGAGTCGGTGTGATCGGCACTGTCGGCACCATCGGCTCGCGCGCCTACCAGGACATGCTCGAGGTCAACGAGAGGCTGCAGGTGTTCACCGCCGCCTGCCCGCGCTTCGTCGAATTCGTCGAGGCCGGGATCACGGGTACCCCGGAGGTGCTCGCGGTCGCCGAGGAGTATCTCGCGCCCCTTCGAGACGCCGAGGTCGACACACTCGTGCTCGGCTGCACGCACTATCCGTTCCTTCGGGGCGCGATCAGCTACGTCATGGGAGAGGGCGTCACCCTCGTCTCCAGCGACGATGAGACGGCAGGCGACGTCTACCGCCAGCTCGTCCGGGGTGATCTGCTCGCGTCGCCGGATGCCACCGCCAGCTACGTGTACGAGGCCACCGGCGCCTCGACCGATGACTTCACCGCGCTGGCCAACCGCCTGATGGGCCGCGAGGTCCGGGACGTGCAACTGGTCCAGACCGGCGTGATCACCCTCCCCGAGATCGCTTTCGAGTAACCCGGATCGAGTCGCTCCGATTCGCTCCGCCATCCCGACCTGAAAGAAGCACATGTCTGAAATCGTCCGCGTCGACGGCCGCTCCACCGATCAGCTTCGTGAGATCACGATCGAGCGCGGTTGGAGCGCGCACGCCGAGGGATCGGCATTGATCAGCTTCGGCGGCACCAAGGTGCTGTGCACCGCCTCCTTCACCAACGGCGTCCCGCGCTGGCTGACCGGCAAGGGCAAGGGCTGGGTCACGGCCGAGTACTCCATGCTCCCGCGCGCCACGAACAGCCGGAACGACCGAGAGAGCGTCAAGGGCCGCATCGGCGGTCGCACCCACGAGATCTCGCGACTGATCGGGCGCGCGCTGCGGGCCGTCGTCGACACGAAGGCGCTCGGCGAGAACACGATCGTCATCGACTGCGACGTGCTGCAGGCCGATGGCGGCACGCGCACGGCGGCCATCACCGGCGCGTACGTGGCGCTCGCCGACGCGATCGAATGGGGCCGGGAGAAGAAGTTCATCGGCAAGAACTCCACGCCGCTGCTCGACTCGGTCGCCGCGGTGTCGGTCGGGATCATCGACGGCGAGCCCATGCTCGACCTGGCATATGTCGAGGACGTGCGCGCCGAGACCGACATGAATGTCGTGGTCACCGGCCGCGGGCTCTTCGTCGAGGTGCAGGGAACAGCCGAGGGCGCACCGTTCGACAAGCGGGAACTGGATGCGCTGCTCGAGCTCGGTCTGGCCGGATGCGCCGATCTGAAGGGCACGCAGATCGCCGCGTTGAAGGGGGAATGACGATGCGAGTCGTTCTCGCGACGCACAATCCGCACAAGGTCGCGGAGTTCCAGCAGATCGTGGAGCAGACACGCCCCGACCTCGAGATCGTCGGCTACGACGGTCCGGAGCCGGTGGAAGACGGCGTGACGTTCGCCGAGAATGCGCTCATCAAGGCGCGAGCGGCCGCCGCTCACACAGGACTCGCTGCGCTCGCCGACGACTCCGGCATCTGCGTCGACGTGCTCGGCGGGTCACCGGGGGTGTTCTCCGCCTACTGGGCGGGGCAGAAGAAGGACGCGACGGCGAATCTCGAGCTGCTGCTCGACCAGCTGCACGACATCGCCGACCCCCACCGCTCCGCGCACTTCACCTCGACGATCGCCCTCGTGCTGCCGGACGGCCGGGAGCAGGTCGTGGAGGGACGCTGGCCGGGTCGCCTGGCGCATACGGCGTCGGGCGCCGGCGGCTTCGGGTACGACCCGATCTTCATCCCTGACGGCCAGCCGGCAGGGGAGGAGCGGTCGGTGGGTGAGTTCTCCTCCGATGAGAAGCAGGCGCAGTCGCACCGAGCGCGCGCCTTCGCGGAACTGGTTCCGCTGCTTGCCGCGCTCTGAGCGCGGCGGCCGCGAGAAACTGCTGCTGAAGCTGAGAATCGTTACCCTTCCCGACTAGCCGGAACCCGCCTTCCGGCCCTCGATCCCGGTCTAGCCTGGGGGCATGCACGATCACGCACCCGCCCCCGGTGGCATCCGTTCCGCGAGCAGCAGACGCCTGCTCGCGATCTCGCTGTCCCTCACTGCGACGGTGATGCTCGTGCAGGTCGTCGGCGCACTGCTCTCGGGCTCTCTGGCGCTGCTCGCCGATGCCGCGCATATGTTCACAGATGCCTCCGGTCTCGTGATCGCCCTCATCGCCGCCACCGTCGCCGCACGTCCGGCCGACGACCGGCGCACTTTCGGGTACCAGCGCGCCGAGGTGTTCGGCGCGCTGATCAACGCGGTGATCCTGATCGCCCTCGCGACCTGGGTCGCGATCGAGGGGATCGGGCGACTCATCAATCCGGGGGAGGTCGAGGTCGCCGGCGGGCTGATGCTGGTCGTCGCCGTGGTCGGGCTCCTCGCGAACGCGGTGTCGATGTGGCTGTTGAGTCGTGCGCAGCGCACCAGCATCAACGTGCGCGGTGCGTACCTCGAGGTGATGGGAGATCTGATCGGTTCGGTGGCGGTCATCGTGGCAGCCGCGGTCATCCTCATCACCGGATGGATGCCGGCCGACGCCATCGCCTCGCTGTTCATCGCGGCGATGATCATCCCCCGGGCCATCGCGCTGCTGCGGGAGGTGTTCTCGGTTCTCGCCGAGTCCGCGCCGAAGGGCACGGCGGTGAGCGAGATCCGTACCCACCTGCTCGGGTACGACGGTGTCGTCGGGGTGCACGACGTCCATGTCTGGCAGCTGACCCGCGGGGCCCCGGTGTTCACGGCCCACGTCAGCATCGAACCGGAGCTGTTCGCCGACGGACGCTCGTCGCAGCTGTTGACCGAGATGCAGGCATGCCTCGCCGACCACTTCGACGTGGCGCACTCGACCTTCCAGATCGAGCCTGCGGAACAGGCGGACTGCGAACCGCGACACGCCTGAGCGATCCGGTCCTGACCTCAGCTTTCGACGGCGATCTCGTGCGGGCTCTTGTCCGGGCGGAGCCCCCGCCAACGGGCATGGCGGAGCACACCGTCGGGCGTCCAGTTCGCGAACTCGACCTCGCCCACGACTTCCGGACGCACCCACAGGGCGTCGGAGGCATCGGGCGCGGGGACGCCGTCGAGTGGGGCAGCGTCCACGCGCAGCGGATCGAGTCGTGCGAGCAGGTCGCGCAGTATTCGGTCGGTGAATCCGGTCCCCACACGTCCGACGTAGCGGAGACCGCCCGTTCCTCGGTCCGGATCGGGCACGGCGAGCAGCAGAGATCCGAGCGTGCTCTCCCTGTCGCCCTTCCCTGGCCGGATACCGACGATCACCGCCTCCTGCATCCGCGTGTGCTTCAGTTTCAGCCACGAGGGGGAGCGCTGCCCTGGCCGGTATCGCGACTGAGGATCCTTGATGACGACGCCCTCGAGTCCGAACTCCCTGCTCGCGGCGAGTGCCGCGTCCACGTCGTCGAACACGGGAGGGATCTGCACGGGGGCGTCGAGATCGTCGATCAGCTCCTCGAGCAGGGTCCTGCGTTCGCGCAGAGTCATACCGGTGAGGTCGTGTCCGTCGAGACGCAGCAGGTCGAACAGCATGTAGACGACGGGGGTGCGGACCACTTCGCGTTCGATCTCCCGTGGCCGGGTGAGGTGCATCCGGTTCTGGAGGAGGGAGAAGCTCGGCCGGCCGTGGGAGTCGAACGCGACGATCTCGCCGTCGACGACGGCGTCCGCCACGGGGAGGAAGGGCGCGCCGTCAGCAGTGAGTTCGGGATACCGGGCCGTGATGTCCGTGCCGCGGCGCGCGTGCAGCAGCATGCGCCCGTCTGCCCAGGTGCCCATCGCACGGATGCCGTCCCACTTCACCTCGACCCACGAGGGGTCGCTCAGTGCGCGTGCCACTCCGGGGGTGCCGTTCTCCGCGAGCATCGGCGCCATCGACGCCGTGGCCGGAGGGGCGACAGCGGCGCCAGGGGCGGGAGAGCTTCGGGGATATCGATGGGAGTGATGGGTCTTCGCGGGTTGCGGGAGCGGAGTCGTCGCCGGCGGGCGGAGCATCGCGAGCGGGTCGATTCCCGCGGCGGCTCGCGCGAGCACCTCGTCGAGGTCGAGCTGCGCGAGTTCCGGGGCGTCGAGTTCCTCCCACGTGCGAGGGGCCGCCACCCAGGGCTGTGCACGTCCGCGGAGGGAGTAGGGCGAGATGGTGGTCTTCTTGCCGTTGTTCTGGCTCCAGTCGAGGAACACCTTTCCCCCTCGGACCGCCTTCGCCATGACGCTGGTCGCGAGGTCCGGGTGATCGCTCTCGATCATCCGTGCGAGCTCCTTGACGACGGCGGAGACCTCGTCGCTCGTCTGCTCGCCGGGCAATGACGCGTAGAGGTGGATGCCCTTGCTTCCGCTGGTCACCGGCAGAGGGTCGAGCCCCATGCCGGACAGGAGGACGCGCGCGATGCGGGCGACCTCGGCACACTGCGCCAGCCCCACGCCGGGGCCGGGATCGAGATCGAGGACGAGTCGATCGGGGTTGCCGGGAAGGCCCGCGGAGGAGAAGCGCCACTGCGGCACATGCAGCTCGATGGCGGCGACCTGCGCAAGCCACACGAGAGTCGGGATGTCCTGGACGAGGGGGTATTCCTTCGGACCGTCCGAGTGCTGGATCGCCTGTCGAGGAATCCACGAGGGTGCGCCCGGTTCGAGCTGTTTCGTGAAGAAGGCGTCGGCCGGGGCATCCGCGGTCCCGACGCCCTCGACCCAGCGTTTGCGCGTGACGGGGCGCCCGGCGAGGAGGGGGAGCAGGAGTGGAGCGATGGCCGTGTAGTAGGCGATGACCTCGCCCTTGGTGGTGCCGGTGGAGGGGTAGACGACTTTGTCGAGGTTCGTCACCCGCAGACGACGACCGTCGACCTGCACGATCTGCGCGTCTGCGACCATGGGGCCAGCGTAGTCAAGGCGCAGCATCGCCAGGGGTAGCGTCGCCAGGAGTAGCGCCGCCAGGGGTAGCGTCGCCAGGGGTAGCGCCGCCAGGGGCTGGCGCCGTCAAGGGGCTGGTCGTGACGGCTGTGACTGGTGTCTACTGGTGTGATGAGGACGATCTGGAAGGGCGCACTGACGTTCGGGCTCGTGAATGTGCCGGTCAAGGTGTACTCCGCGACCGAGGACCACGACGTGCCGCTGCATCAGGTGCACGAGAAGGACGGCGGGCGCATCCGCTATCAGCGCACCTGCGAAGTCTGCGGAGAGACCGTGGCGTACGCCGACATCGACCGCGCCTACGTCGACGAAGGCCAGACCGTCGTGCTGACGAAGGACGACCTCGCCGCCCTCCCCGCGGAGAAGAGCCGGGAGATCGACGTCGTCGAGTTCGTGCCCTCCGAGCAGGTCGACCTGCTCACCCTCGACAAGCCGTACTACCTCGAACCCGATTCGAAGTCGCCCAAGGCGTATGTGCTGCTGCGGAAGACGCTCGAACAGACGGACCGCACGGCGATCGTGCGCTTCACACTTCGGCAGAAGACACGGCTCGCCGCGCTCCGGGTGCGGGGGAAGGTCCTCGTGCTGCAGACCCTGCTCTGGGCCGATGAGGTGCGCGAAGCCGCGTTCCCTGCGCTGGACGAGGACGTGCGGATCTCGAAGAAGGAGCTGGAGCTCTCGGCCTCGCTCGTCGACAGCTACTCGGCGGACTTCGACCCCGAGGCATTCGTCGACGAGTACCAGAAGGAGCTCCGTACCCTCATCGACGCGAAGATCGAGGCGGGCGACACGTTCGACGTGGCCGAGACCTTCGGGGAAGCAGAGAAAGCGGCCGAGGGCGGCGAGGTCATCGACCTCATGGAGGCGCTGCGCGCGAGCGTGGCGCGCTCGAAGGAAGAGCGCGCGAAGAACGCGGGGTGATCATCGGGTGCCGAGGAACCGGCACCCGATGATCGATCAGTGCTTGCCGTCGCCGTCCAGGTCAGGGGCGCGGTCGAACACGTCGGCGTCGAGCACGAGTTCCTGCGCTTCCTCGGCATCGGTGACCACGTCTTCGCCGGCCGCCTCGGCCTTCTTCGCCTTGTGGCGCTCGGACAGGTAGTGCCACAGCGTGACGAGTGCGGTGCCGCCGACGGCCGCGAGCAGGATGAGGTCGATGTAGCTCTCCACGAACTCGGCGACCGGCGGGATGAACCCGATGAGGTAGCCGAACATCGTGAGCCCGAAGCCCCAGAGGACCGCACCGATCAGGTTGTAGAGCGTGTACTTGCGCCACGGCATGTGGCCGACGCCGGCGGCGACCGGGGCGAAGGTCCGCACGATCGGCACGAAGCGCGCGAGGATCACGGTGATGCCGCCGAAGCGCTCGAAGAACGCGTTCGTGCGTTCGACGTTCTTCTTGCTGAAGAGGCCCGATTCCTTGCGCTCGAAGACCGCCGGTCCGCCCTTGTGGCCGATGACGTATCCGACTTCACCGCCGACGAACGCCGCGAGGCCGATCAGGAGGGCGACCCACCAGACGCTGATGCCGAAGACGCCGTGCTCGGAGCCCGCGATCGGGTGCGAGAGGAGGCCGGCGATCACCAGGAGGGTGTCACCGGGAAGTAGGAATCCGACGAGCAGACCGGTCTCGGCGAAGATGATGAAGCACACCACGAGCAGTGCCCACGGCCCGGCGGTCCCGATGATCGTCGCAGGATCGAGCCAGGGGATGAGAGCGGTCGGTGCGTGCAGCATGGTTTCGAGCACTGGGGGAGTCCCGTCGGTCGTGAATGGTCGGCGGTAGAACAGAGCGATGTCGTGACGACCGGAGAAAGGTCGTCGTCGTCTCTCGTGCGGAAGGTGGGACTTGAACCCACACGCCCTGGGGCACAGGAACCTAAATCCTGCGTGTCTGCCAATTCCACCACTCCCGCGCGGTGGAATCAGTCTACTGATCACCGAATCCGCGTGTCTGGGGATCAGCCCGTAGTCCGCGCCGGCCGACGGTCGGGCGCGGGGAAGGCCTGTGGATAACTTCCGAGGCAGGCCTCGGATTGTTGCGAGGATGCCGGGGTGAGTCATCCGTCCGCCCTTGTCGCCGAGCGCGTGCGGTCGCGTCTGCGTGCAGAGGGCATCGATCCGTCCGTCGATCCGGACGCGGCGTGGCGGATCACCCACGCCGAGGTCCGGCGTCACGACGATCTCGCCCTCGCCCGCGGCGAGGCCCTGATCGACGATGAAGCGGCGTGTGTGAGAGAGGTCATGGCGTCGCTCAGCGGATTCGGTGCGCTGCAACCGCTGCTCGACGATCCGGAGATCGAGGAGATCTGGCTCAACGGAACGGGACACGTGCACGTCGCGCGAGAGGGAACGGCCGAGCGGACGACCCTTCGTCTCGACGAAGGGACCGTGCGCGACGTCGTCGAGCGCATGCTGCAGTCGACCGGTCGGCGGGTCGACATCAGCCAGCCGTTCGTGGATGCTTCGCTGCCGGACGGGTCCCGTCTGCATGTGGCGATCGCTGATGTGGTGAGGGGCTCATGGGCGGTCAACATCCGCAAGTTCCTGCCGAAGTACCGATCTCTCGGAGCGCTCGCCGCGCAGGGGATGATGCCCGCCGATGTCGCCGAGCTGCTGCGGACGGCGATGAACGACGGCAAGAGCGTGATCGTCTCCGGCGCCACGCACGCGGGGAAGACCACGATGCTCGGCGCGCTGCTGGCCTCGTGCGCCGACGTTCAACGCATCGTCACGGTGGAGGAGACATTCGAACTGGCCGTGGAGGGGCCCGATCTCGTCGCGTTGCAGGGGCGACAGGCGAGCCTCGAGGGGACCGGGGAGATCACGTTGCGCAGGCTGGTGAAGGAGGCGTTGAGGATGCGACCGGACCGTCTCGTGGTCGGCGAGGTCCGCGACGCGGAAGCTCTCGATCTGGTCCTCGCGCTCAACACCGGGGTGCCGGGCGCATGCACCGTGCATGCGAATTCTGCGGCTGAGGCCATCGAGAAGCTCACGATCCTTCCACTCTTGGCCGGGCGGAACATCGATCGCGAGTTCATCGCCCCTGCACTCGCCGCGTCTGTCGACCTGGTCGTGCACTGCGCCAGGGACCGCGCGGGGCAGCGACACGTGCAGGAGATCATCGCCCCGACCGGCGACCTCGCCGAAGGACGGCTCCAGACCAGGAACGTCTACCGGGCAGGAGCGCCAACGAGCGACGGCATCGGCACCGGCCGCAGCGAGCCACGCCTGATCGGGATCGTGTCGTGACAGTTTTCGTCGGCGCCCTCCTCGCGGCCGGGGTGCTTCTGTGCCTGTCGCCCTGGATGTGGCCGCGATCAGACGCGGCCGAGGTGGCCACCCGGCGAGGGCGACTCGTCCGCCTGATCGAGGAGGCCGGCTTCGACCGGCTCTCCCGGCGCACGCTCCTCGTCATCGTCACCGCGGCCGGACTGATAGCCGCATCGGTCGCCTGGCTCCTGACCGGGATCGCCGTACTCGCGCTGCTGGCGGGCGTCGCGGGAGCCGTCGCACCCATCGTGTTGTTGCGGGGGCGCCGAGCGCGGTTGCGACGGTTGCGGCGACAGCTCTGGCCGGACGTGTGCGATCTCCTGATCGCGGCGATTCGCGTGGGCCTGTCGCTCCCCGACGCAGTGGCGAGCCTGGCGGAGTCCGCGCCGAAGACGCTGAGACCGGCATTCGTCGTGTTCGCGAGGGATCTGCGTGCGAGCGGCAGATTCGAGACCAGCCTCGACCGACTCAAATCCACGCTGGCCGACCCCATCGGCGATCGCATCGCCGAGACATTGCGGATGGCGCGTCAGGTCGGTGGCACGGAACTGATCAGTGTGCTGCGCGCGCTGTCGAGTTCGGTGCGGGCGGATGCCGCCCTGCGGGGCGAAGTCGAGGCTCGCCAGTCATGGATCCGGGGCGCGGCCGTCCTCGGCGCGATCGCCCCCTGGGTGATCATGGGGCTGCTCGTTCTCCGGCCTGAGGGAGCAGCAGCGTACGGCACTCCCGAAGGGATGCTCGTGATCTGCCTGGGAGCAGCGGTGTCGGTGGTCGCGTTTCACATCATGGTCCGCATCGGCAGGCTTCCTGAGCCGCGGCGGTGGTTCGGGTGAACGGGGTCTCGGCGCTCGCGATCGCGGTTCTGATCGGGTGCGGCTTCGCTGCGGGGGTGCTGAGCATCCTCTCCGTGCTTCCGCGCTGGAGAGCGGCATCTCTCGTCGTGCGGATCGGGCCGTATGTGCGCGATGTCGTCGCTGACGACTACCTGCCCCGAGGTGTCCTCCCCGCGGTGGGATCACTTCCCACGAGCGGGCGGACGCTGTGGGAGCGTGCGCGGGGCGCTTTCGAGAGGCTGGTCGGCGGGGGAGAGGCTCTCCGCCAGCGCCTCGCGCAGGCGGGTGTGCGCACGAGCCCCGCATCGTTCCGTGGTCGGCAACTGGGCTGGGGCCTCGCCGGGATCGGCGTGGGCGCAGTCGTGCTGACCGTGCTCGCGCTGGCCGGACGGCTGACGGTGCCGACGAGTGTGATGCCGCTGCTCTGCGGGGCGGCTGCCGCCGCTGCGTACGACCTTCAGCTCTCTGTGAGGGCCAAGGCTCGCCGGGTGCGACTCACCGACGAGCTCCCGACGACTCTCGAGTTCCTGGCTCTGTGCCTCTCCGCAGGTGAGGGGTTCCTCGATTCTCTGCGTCGGGTGGCCGACGTGGGCTCCGGCGAACTCACTGCTGAACTGCGCCAGGTGGTGCTCGCGGTCGGCACGGGCTCGCCGCTGGCCGACGCACTGCACGAGATGGCGCGACGCCTCCAGCTTCCCGAACTGTCGCGCGTCGTCGACCAGGTGATCGCGGCGCTCGAGCATGGTGCGCCCCTCGCCGCGGTACTGCACGCTCAGGCGGGTGATGCGCGCGAAGACGCGAAACGTGTGCTGATCGAGCAGGCGGGACGCAAAGAGATCCTGATGCTTCTCCCGCTCGTCTTCCTGATCCTTCCGCTCTCGGTGCTCTTCGCCGTGTATCCAGGGCTGTTCATCCTCCGGCTCGGCATCGGCTGACCGCACGACGAAAGGACCACCATGACCGCACGAACGCAGGAGCAGCGGCGACGCCCCTGGCATGACGCCGCACCCCGGTTCCGCGCCTTCATCGACGACGAAACGGGTGATGTTCCCGGATGGGTGCTCGTTACATTGATGACCGCGGGATTGGTGGTGCTCATCTGGGCCGTCGCCGGTCCTGCTCTGACCTCGCTGTTCGAGCAGGCGATCCAGAGGGTCTCGGGGCTCTGACATGGGGGACCGGAGTGGTTGCGCGGATGATCGCGGCTCCAGCCCGGTGGAGTTCGTGCTGGTCGGAACGCTCCTCACCGCCCTCACACTCGCTGTGCTGCAGCTCGCCTTCGCGGTGTACGTGCGCAACGTGGTGCACGACGCTGCCGTCGAAGGCGCCTACCACGCGGCTCTCGCCGATACGACCCCGGAGGAGGGCATCGCACGCACCAGAGACGTGATCTCGCGAGCGGTGGGGGCGGACTACGCCGAGGACATCCGAATCGGCTTCTCCGGCGCCCCGCCGTACGAGACGGTCGACGTCCGGGTCCGCACGACGTTTCCGCTGCTCGGACTGATCGGCCTCCCCCTCGCGATGGAGGTGGAGGCTCGTGCACCTGCCGAGACTTTCGGAGAAGAATGACGAGGGATCGGCCGCGCTCGAGTTCATCGCGGTGGGGGTGATCCTTCTCGTGCCGCTCATCTATCTCGTGATCGCGCTCGGTGCGATCCAGGAACAGACGCTCGGAGCCGAGGCAGCAGCACGGCACGTCGCCCGTGTCGTCGCGCGCGCACCCGATGCGACGACGGCGGCGGAGAGGAGCGATGCGGTGCTGGCGGGGATCGTGGACGAGTACGGTCTGGATGAGGAAGCGGTGAATCTGACGATCGCCTGCACCCCACGCGCGGTCGAGTGCCCGTCAGCCGGGGCGACCATCGTCGTCACCGTCACGACGTCGGTGCGGCTTCCATTGGTGCCGGAGATGCTCGGACTCGATCGCTCGACCGCTGTCCCCGTGCAAGCCGAAGCGGTGCAGAAGGTGTCGCGACTGTGGGGCGCAGAATGAGAGACCTGTCCCGGACAGGGACGGGCGCCGTCGGCGACCACGAAGAGGGGAGTGTGCTGCTCCTCACCCTCGGCTACGTGCTTCTGGCTCTGGCTGTGATCTTCGTGTGCGTCTGCGCGACCGATCTCTACATCGCCCAGAAGCGGTTGGATGCGCTCGCCGATTCCGCCGCGCTCGCCGGAGCGGACGGCTTCACCCTGGCGGTGCGCGACGGCAGCGTGCGTGCCGAACTCACGGATGACGGCGTCGAGCAGCAAGCCGAGGCGATGGTGTCCGCCTTGCCGGGGGAGGCGTCGATCACCGCCGCAGGCACGCCTGACGGCGTCACCGCACGAGTCACCGTCACGGCGGAGTGGCGACCGCCCTTGGTGTCCGTGTTCGTGCCCGACGGCGTCCCGCTGGAGTCGACCGCCACGAGTCGCACCGCCCTGCGGTGACCGGCCCCTGCGGTGACCGGCCCCTGCGGTGACCGGCCCCTGCGGTGACCGGCCCCTGCGGCGACCGGACCCTGGGGATCAGCGTGGGGCGCGCAGCTGCGCGAGCAGTCCGTCGAGTCGAGGAACGAGCTGCGGCGGCACCTCGGCCGGCAGCGCGTCGACCGGCCACCAGCGCAGGTCTTCCGATTCCTCGCTCACCGTGAGCGCAGCGTCGCGGTCGACGACCACGGCGATCCCGACGTCGAGGTGCGAGGCGCAGGAGCCGAAGCGGGACGAAAGTCCGTGATGGTCGAGATCGTAGGCGAGAGGTGCGGCCGCCGGGTCCACCGCGATACCCGTCTCCTCGCGCAGTTCGCGCAATGCACCGCTCAGGACTGAATCGTCTCCGTCCTCGACGTGACCTCCCGGCTGCACCCAGAACTGCCCCTTGCGATGGAAGACGAGCAGCGTGTGCTCGAGCGACACATCGAATACGACACATGACGCGGTGAGGTGATCCGGGCCCGACTCACGATGCACCGGGCCTCCGTCGGCCCCGAAGAACGAGGCGAAGTCGGCCTGCGCGGCGCGGTCGCGCTCCGATCGGGGAGCGAAGGCCGAGATGAGGCGGTGGGCGTCCGCTTCCAGAGTCGAGATCATTCCTGTTCTCCTTCGGAGGAGTCGTCGTCGGCTTCCGGTCGCTCGCGAGGGACGAACTGCGGGATCCAGCGCAGGAAGCCGAGGGCGCCGACCAGACCGACCACACCCATCGCGGCCGCCGCGAACGGCAGGGCGGCGACAGCGGTGATGGCCGAGACCAGTAGCGGAGCGATCGCCCCGCCCGCGTCGGTGAGCGTGCGCCAGGAACCGAGGAAGGCCGCGGGTTCGCGCTTCGGCGCGACGTCGGCGCCCAGGGTCAGCAGGATCCCGCTCGACAGGCCGTTGCCGACACCGAGGACCGCGGCGAACATGCCGAACCACAGCACGGCCGCATCGACGTCATGCGTGAAGGACAGCGCGAGGAAGCCGGCTCCCATCAGCACCATCGCGGGCATCGCCGCCCACAGTCGACCGAAGCGATCCATCACCTGCCCGCTCGCGTAGAACAGGGCGAAGTCGATGGCCCCGGAGACACCGACGACGAGGGCGATGGTCGAGGCGTCCAATCCCAGCGACAGTCCCCAGAGCGGCAGCACGACCTGACGAGCCGAGCGCACGGCGGAGAGCGACGCGGCGGCGAGTCCGAGGCGTCCGAGCACCGCCCGCTGGCGCCACATCGTCTGGAAGATGCCCAGGCGTTCGACTGTCGGGATCGACCCGCTCACCGCCTCGCCGGAGTCTTCCAGATAGCGCTCGTGGGCGCTCGCCGGAACGGGAGGGATCATCTTCTCCGGGTCGGGCCCGAAGAGCACCAGCACCACCATGACCACGAGACAGGCGAGGAAGAACCAGATCGCCGCGCTCTCACTCCCGAACAGCTGCAGGAGTCCTGCGGCCACGAACGGTCCGATGAAGATACCGAGGCGGAAGCTGCCGCCGAGAAGGGAGAGGGAGCGCGCGCGGAAGGCGACCGGCACCCGGGTGGTCATGAAGGCGTGCCGGGCGAGACCGAAGGCCGCCGCGCAGATCCCGAGGAGGAACACGGATGCCGCCAGCACGCCCAGCGACGGCGCGAACAACATCCCGATCCCGGCGACGATCGCGATCACGCCGGCGATCACCATCGTGTATCTCTCGCCGATCTTGCCCACTGCCCATCCGGCGGGGAGATTCCCGCACAGCTGCCCGATGACGAGCGCGGAGGCCACGAGTGCCGCGAACGCCACGTCTGCGCCCATGGATGCGGCGAGCACCGGGATCAGCGGGATCACGGCTCCCTCGCCGAGTGCGAAGAGGATCGTCGGCAGGTACACCATGGGTCCGAACTGCCGAAGGACCGTCGATGCACTGCTCACAGCTTCACGCTACTCCGCTCGACCAGGGATCTCGGACGACGGGGTCCCCGCGCGGGCAGGCGGCACGTTAGGCTGAGGTGTCATGCTCGAACTAGATCTCTCCGCCGAAATCCAGGCGCTCAGGCACACCTTCGGCGACATCAGCGAGGTCGTCGATGTCTCCCGTCTCCGCGACGACATCGCGCGTCTCAGCGAGGAGGCCGGCGCCCCCGACCTCTGGGACGACACCGAGAACGCGCAGAAGGTGACCAGCGCACTCAGCCACCGTCAGTCCGAGCTCGCCCGCATCACCGGCATCGCTCAGCGTCTCGACGACCTCGAGGTGCTCGTCGGGCTCGCGAACGAGATGGGCGATGAGGACTCCGCACAGGAGGCCCGTGCCGAACTCGCCGCCCTCACCGAACTGATCAACCAGCTCGAGGTGCAGACGCTGCTCGACGGCGAATACGACGAGCGATCCGCGATCATCACGATCCGCTCCGGCGCGGGCGGCGACGACGCCACCGATTTCGCCGAGATGCTGATGCGCATGTACCTGCGCTGGGCGGAACGGCACAAGTACCCGGTCAAGGTCATGGACACGTCCTACGCAGAGGGCGCGGGCATCAAGTCGGCGACCTTCGAGATCGACGCGCCCTACGCCTTCGGCACCATCTCGGTCGAGGCCGGAACGCATCGCCTCGCGCGCATCAGCCCGTTCGGCTCGGCCGACAAGCGCCAGACGTCGTTCGCCGCCGTCGAGGTCATCCCGCTGATGGAGGAGGCCACCGAGGTCGACATCCCGGAGAGCGATATCCGCGTCGACGTCTTCCGCTCCTCCGGCCCCGGTGGGCAGTCGGTCAACACGACTGACTCGGCCGTGCGCCTCACCCACCTCCCGACCGGCATCGTCGTCTCCATGCAGAACGAGAAGTCGCAGATCCAGAACCGCGCCGCCGCCATGCGCGTGCTGCAGACCCGATTGCTGCTGCTGCAGAAGGAGCAGGAGGCGGCGAAGAAGAAGGAGCTCGCGGGCAACATCACCGCGAGCTGGGGCGACCAGATGCGCTCCTACTTCCTCTACGGCCAGCAGCTGGTGAAAGACCTCCGCACGGGTCAGGAGTCCGGCAACCCCGCGGCCGTCTTCGACGGCGATCTCGACGACTTCATCTCCGCGGGCATCCGTTGGCGTAAGCGCAAGATCGAGGACTGAGTCCGCGAAGAAGGCCCCGGAGCGATCCGGGGCCTTCTTGCTGCGCGCGCGCGTTCAGCGCCCGGAGTCGCGGAGGGTCCCGGTCACATCCTCGTAGCTGAAGAGGATGCACTGCACGGTGCGGTCGTTCTCCCGGATCCAGGTCGCCTTCGTCGGCTGGTAGTTGTAGAAGTCGAGTTCGGAAGCCTCGTAGGATCTGCCGACATACGCCTCGAACGCCTCATAACAGCCGTTCCACGCACTTTCGTTCAGCGCGTCGTCGCCGGGGAATTCGCCGTCCTCGACGTCGTAGATGAAGAAGACCTCGTCGGTATGCGGTTGCTCACAGGGAACCACGGGCAGCTCGAACACCAATTCGTCTTCGCCGTACTCGACCAATGGCAGGCAGTCGCCCACTTCGAGGTCGGCGAAGGGCACCATCTCGGCACCCTCGATCGACGAGGGGTCCTGGCTCTCGGTGGCGGTGCCGCCATCCGTCGGCCGTTCGCTGGGAGTGCCGAACGACGTGCCGTCGGTATCCGGCGACGAGGTCGTCGCGGCCACCAGGAAGGACACAGCGGCAGCGAGGATCGCACCGACCACGGCGATGACGAGACCGGTGATCCCCGGCCACTTCCTTCCGCGGAGGAACAGGGAGATGAGCGACATCACGAACCCGACCGCGAGAAGGGCCCATCCGGCGATCGCGATCGCGGGAATGCAGGCACTGACGACGCCGACGATGACGGCGACCAGGCCGAAGATGCCCACCACCGGCACTCCGGCCGCAGGCTGCGGAGAAGGAGCCACCGGCCACGTGGCCGCCGGATACCCGCCATAGGGCGCGGAGGTCGTGCTGGTCTGGGGTGCTGCGGCAGCCGATGGAGAGAACGTCTGGCCGGCGAGCGTGTATGGCGGGACGAAGGGCGCCTGCTCGGCGTCGGCGGAGGGAACGACAGGTGCGGCCGGTTCCGGAGTCGACCCGGCGGGGGTCGACGCGGCTGCGGTCGTCTCGGCTGCGGTCGTCTCCGTGGCGGGTGCGTGTTGCCCGGTGACGACGTGCTCCGTCCACTGCAGTCCGTCCCACCACCGTCGGTTTCCGGAGCCGTCGTCGTACCAACCGGCAGGTGTTGTCATCAGGCGTTCCGTGCGTCTTTCTCGGTCGGCGGATGCGCGGTGAGGTCGTTCTCGCCACGCAGGCCTCTCCACAGGGGCTGGGCCGTCAGTGACGACGGTAGCGGCGCTGCGGGGTCTGTGTCGAATGAGAAGACGATCACGTGAAGAAGGCCTCGGGAGCACGGTGCTCCCGAGGCCTTCTTGGCCCATTGGGGACGGGTCAGGGCACCAAGCACCCGGTGATCGCATCGGTGTCGGTGAGGGTGCCGTCGCTGTCGGCGATCGTGCGCAGCGTCGCATTGTCGAGGTCGGAGGCGACGAAGAGGTCGGCGAGGCAGGTGATCTGAGCCTCGGTGTACCCCTCTGCACCCGACGAGGAGAGAATGGCCGTCAGACCTTGCGCGACCTCAGGAGCGGTCGGACGAACTCCGACATCCGTTCCTTCGGAGCCGTCGGTATCGCTCGGCGCGGTGGCCTCGATCGACGGAGAAGAGGTGGGCAGCTTGTCGATCTCCTCGCTCACTCCCTGTGCGAAGGCGAAGAGGTAGACGAACGACATCACGATGCCGATGATCGTCCCGACGACCGCCAGGATGAGTCCGGCGATGCCCGGCCACTTCTTCCCCTTGAGGAACAGCGAGATGAGCGACACGATGAATCCCGCGCCGAGCAGGATGAAGCCGAAGAATCCGATCACCGGGATGAAGACCAGGATGGTGCCGAGCACCCCGAGCCCGAGCCCCACGAGTCCGAGGATCGAGAGCTTCTTCGGTTCCTCGACGGCAGGCTGCCCGTACGGGGCTGCAGCCGGATACCCCGTCGTGCTGCCGGAGTACGCCGGTGCGGTGCCGGGGTAGAAGTCGGCCGACGGCGTCGGAACCTCCGCCGGGGCGGCTGGAGCGGCCGGAGCGGCTGGTGCGGAGTAGGCGCCGAGGTCGTCGCTCAGGGGAGTCGTCGGTGCGGTCGCGTCCGGCGACGGGGTGTGGTCGCGGTGTCGTCGGACGCACGGATCACGGTGTCGTCGATCGACGATGCCGAGGACCCGGCCTGTTCCGAGGACCCGGCGTGCGCGTCGGGATCGACCGCGGCGTCCGCGGCCTCCGGGGCGAAGTGCTCGGTCCACTGCTGGCCGTCCCACCAGCGCTGTCGACCCGATCCGTCGTCGTACCATCCTGCGGGCGTTGTCATGGCTCCCCCTTGAAAGAACTCGGCAGCTGCTTCCTGCAGCCGACATCTTCATGTATAGCAGTGGGAGGCGACGCGCCACCGGGTCGCGGATGGGGAGCTCTCCCCATCCGGCCCTGAGGGCGGAAGCGCCGTGCGGGGTGTCGCTCGCGGCCAGGCGACAGCCCGCACGTAGGCTCGTAGCGCCATGATTCGGTTCGAGAACGTCACGAAACGCTACCGCGGGACGTCGAAGCCCGCCCTCTCCGGAGTCGACTTCGAGGTGCAACGCGGGGAGTTCGTCTTCCTCGTCGGAGCCTCGGGTTCCGGCAAGTCCTCCTGTCTGCGCCTTATTCTGCGCGAAGACGTCCCGACGTCGGGGCGGGTCGCGGTGCTCGGCAGAGACCTGCGCGCGCTCGCGAACCGGAAGGTGCCTTACTTCCGCCGCCACATCGGGTCGGTCTTCCAGGACTTCCGGTTGCTGCCTTCGAAGACGGTCTACCAGAACGTCGCGTTCACGCTTCAGGTGACCGGTTCGTCGCGCGGCTTCATCCAGCAGGCGGTTCCGGAGGCTCTCGCCCTCGTGGGTCTCGACGGCAAACAGAAGCGGATGCCCCACGAGCTCTCGGGTGGAGAGCAGCAGCGGGTCGCCATCGCGCGAGCCCTCGTCAACCGTCCCCAGGTTCTGCTCGCCGACGAGCCGACCGGAAACCTCGACCCCGCGACGTCGGTCGACATCATGCAGCTGCTCGCTCGCATCAACGCCGGCGGCACCACTGTGTTGATGGCCACGCACGAAGCCGGATTCGTCGACCAGATGCAGCGCCGAGTGATCGAGCTGCGTGACGGGGAGATGGTGCGCGACGAGGTGCACGGCGGATACGGCGACACCTCCAACATCCCGCGCCTCGTCCCGGAGGAGGTGCGCGGAGCGGCGGCGGCGGCTGCTCTCACCGCGGTCCAGGAGGTGCAGCGTCAGACAGCCGATCTCTCGGTGGTGCGTGCCGCGCTGGCCGAGGAGCTCAGCACTCAGCGCAAGGCGGCCGCGTCCTCCGTCGACCGCGAGGGAGAGACCGTGGTTCCCCCGGCCCCGCGCACGGTCGAACCTCCGGAGCCGGTGCATTCCCCGGAGACCGGCGCCGCGGCCGGAGTCGTGGAGCCTCCTGCTGTCGCGGAGACCCCTGCTGTCGCGGAGCCTCGTGCTGTCGTGGAACCTCCGACGGTGATCCGGCCGCGTACCCATCCGATCGCTCTGCCGACGGTGGACGTCGCCGAGCTCGGCGTCGCCGATCGCCTCGGACTCTCCGATGAAGACGACGAGGAAGTGGGCCCGACCTCATGAGAATCGGACTCATCCTGACCGAAGCCCTGGGCGGCCTGCGGCGGAACATCTCGATGGTGATCTCCGTCGTGCTCGTCACCTTCGTCTCCTTGACGTTCGTGGGCGCCGCGATCCTCATGCAGGGGCAGATCGGGGTCATGCGCGGGTACTGGGCCGAACGTGCCCAGGTGGCGGTGTACATGTGTTCGGCGGTCTCGGAATCCGAGACGTGCCTCGACGGCGCGGCGAGCGAGGAGCAGGTCGCCTCCGTCCGGGCTCAGCTCGAGGGTGACGCGCTCAAGCCGCTCATCAGCTCCATGACCTTCGATACGAAGGAAGAGACGTACGCCAAGCTCGTCGACCAGCTCGGCGCGGACCAGGCGAGCGTGCTCTCGCCCGACCAGGCGTTCGAGGTGTTCTTCGTCACGATGAAGGACCCTGGTCAGTCGCAGGTGCTCGCCGAGGCCTTCAGCGGACAGGCCGGGGTCGAGCAGGTCAAGGACCAGCTGCAGTATCTCGAGCCGTTGTTCTCCGCGTTGACGGTCGCGACCTACATCGCGGTGGGAATCGCCGTGCTCATGCTCATCGCGGCGACCCTACTGATCGGCACGACCATCCGATTGTCCGCGTATGCGAGGCGCAAGGAGATCGGCATCATGCGCTTGGTCGGAGCCTCGAACCGCTTCATCCAGACGCCGTTCGTCCTCGAGGGCGTGTTCGCCGCCTTCCTCGGCTCGGCTCTGGCCAGCGCCGCCGTCGTCGCCGGTATGCACTTCGGGGTCAACGGCTACCTGCGGGGGAGGGTGCCGTTCATCACCACATGGGTCACGATGCAGGACGCGGCTCTCGTGGTTCCTGTGCTGATCGGGATCGGCGTGATCCTCGCCGCGCTCTCCGCCGGCTTCGCGATCCGACGCTGGCTGCGTACCTGATAGCCTGAAAGGCTGCTCGGTCGGAACGATCGATCGAGCTCATCACGGCAACAGGAGAGCATCATGCCCAGGGAACGCGGAGAGAAGGTCGTCGCGACCAATCGTCGCGCACGTCACGACTACACGATCGAGAAGTCGTACGAAGCGGGGATGGTGCTCACCGGCACCGAGGTCAAGTCGCTGCGTCAGGGTCGCGCCAACCTCAGTGACGGCTATGCGTTCGTGAAGGGGAACGAGGTCTTCCTCGATTCCGTGCACATCCCCGAGTACTCGCAGGGGCACTGGACGAACCACTCGGCCAAACGCATCCGCAAGCTGCTCCTCCATCGCGAGGAGATCGCCAAGATCGCGCACGCCGTCTCGGCCGGGGGATACACCCTCATCCCGCTGAAGCTGTACTTCTCCGACGGTCGTGCCAAGGTCGAGATCGCCCTGGCGAAGGGCAAGCGCGAATACGACAAGCGGCAGACCCTGCGCGAGCGTCAGGACACCCGTGAGGCCGACCGTGCCATGCGTCTGCGCAATCGCGTGGGAGAGTAGCCCCGGGCTCTCAGGCCCCGACCCTCACGGCACTGCCGTGACGAGTCGACAGCCCGTCACGGGCGCGGGTGGAAGCCGAAGACGCGGCCGAGGAACGCCAGCTCGCGGTCGAGGGAGTCGACGATGGTCTCCGCGCTCCGGAAACCATGTCCCTCGGTGGGATAGAGGACGTACTCGTGCTCGATGCCGCGCTCTGCCAGAGCATCGCGGATCGCCTCGGACTGGGATGGAGGGACGACGCGGTCCTCGCCGCCCTGCAGGAGCAGGACGGGGACAGTGATGCGATCTGTGTGCGTGAGCGGTGAACGCTCGACGTACAGATGCTCGTACTCGGGCAGCGGGCCCACCAGACCGTCGATGTACGATGCCTCGAAGTCATGAGTCTCCGCGGCCAGCATGCGCAGGTCGGCGACGCCGTAGCGGCTGATCCCCGCGGCGAAGGCTCCGCCTCGCACCAGTGCCGACAGCACGGTCCAGCCGCCTGCCGATCCGCCGCGGATGGCCAGGCGGTCGGGGTCGGCGAGCCCGGAGGCAGCCAGGCCCCGCGCCGCCGCGATCACGTCGTCGACGTCGACGACACCCCACTGGCCGTCCAAGCGTTCGCGATAGGCACGACCATAGCCGGTGGAGCCCCCGTAGTTCACGTCGAGCACGCCGATCCCGCGGCTCGTGTAGAAGGCGATCGCTGCCGAGGCTGCCCCGGTCACATGCGCCGTCGGTCCGCCGTGGACCAGCACGACGTAGGGCGGGAGCTCGTCGTCGGGGGCCTCCTCGTCGGGGTTCGCCGGCGGATAGGCGAATGCGTGCACGGCGCCGTGCGGACCGTCGATCTCGATCGACATCGACGCCGGCATCCAGCGCGGATCGACGGGCTCCCCGCCGCGCACGGCGACGACCTCCCCCGACTCGATATCGACGCACCAGAGCCCCGCCGCCACCCGGGAACCGTTGCCGGAGAGCAGCACCCGGGTGCCGTGGACCGCATCGACGCTCACATGACCGTCGCCGGGGAACTCGATGATGCTCTCGCCCCCTCCGGTGTCGATCACGACGACGTCGTCGCGCCCGTTCGTGCGGACGGCGACGATGCGGCCGTCCTCCAACGGCTGATACCAGCGGTTGCTGAGCACCCAGAGCCCGTAGCCCGTGTCGGCATCGGACGGGGCCAGCGGCCGCGGGGATCCGGAAGGCGTCACCCCGTCGATGGCGATGCGGTGGAGTGTCCAGCGGTCATCGGCGATGTCGGCGAAGACCAGTTCCGTGTCGCTGAGCCACTCGGGCTGCAGCGCCGCTCGCGAGGGGATCGTCCGCGGGAGGCCTCCGTCGACCTCGGCGACCTGCACGCGCGCGCTCTCCCACGGCATCTTCCCCCGTTCCCAGGCGACCCACGCGGCGCGGGTCCCATCAGGGGAGAATGCGGGGTGGGCGAAGAACCCCTCGCCCTGCACGATCACGCTGACTGCGGACTCGTCTTCTGCGGCGGAGCCGTCGAGCGGGATCTCGACGATCGCACGGAGGTGCGGTGTGGTCGAGAGGTCTTCGCGCACGGCGAGCAGACGTCCGTCCTGCACGCGCAGACCTCCGTGTGCGGGACCGGCCGCGGTGAGCGTGACGAGATCCCCGTCGGGGGTCAGGCGGCGCACCCGCTGGTCTGAGGCGTCGACGAAGTAGAGCGTCCCCCGATCGTCCGCCGTCCAGGCGCCACCACCGTATTCGTGCACGCGGGAGCGGGCGTTCCAGGGCGCGGGGAGGACCTCGGCGCCCGTGGAACTCCGTACCGTCACCCGTCCCTTCTCGGACGGCACCGACTCACCCCACCAGATCTCCGTGCCGACGAAGCGGGCGCCGTCGATGCGAGGAGAGGACGCCGCGACTGATGCCGCGGAGAAAGGCGAAGGCCAGGAACCGTAGGGGGACGACGTCATGCTTCGAGCCTATGGGGCGCTGGCACGAGCGTCACGCGGGGCGCACACGAAGGCCCTCCAGGGAACCGGGAGGGCCTTCGTCGTGCTCTCGTCTCAGACCGCGCGGAGCACCGCCACGATCTTGCCGAGGATCACGGCTTCATCGCCCAGGATGGGCTCGAACGCCGAGTTGCGCGGGAGCAGCCACGTGTGGCCGTCGCGACGGCGCAGCACCTTGACGGTGGCCTCGCCGTCGAGCATCGCCGCGACGATCTCGCCGTTCTCGGCGCTGTTCTGCGAACGGACGACGACCCAGTCGCCGTCGCAGATGGCGGCGTCGATCATCGACTCGCCGGAGACCTTGAGCATGAACAGGTCGCCCTTGCCCACCAGTTGGCGGGGGAGCGGGAAGATCTCCTCGACCTGCTGGTCGGCGGTGATCGGCACACCCGCGGCGATGCGTCCGACCAGGGGGACGAGTGCCGCATCGCCGACCGGGGTCGCCACGTCGGCGGGGTTCTCGGTGCTGGCCCCCGGCAGGTCGATGAGCACTTCCATGGCGCGGGTCTTCCCGGGGTCGCGACGCAGATAGCCGCTGAGCTCCAACTGCCCGAGCTGGTGGGTGACGCTGGAGAGGGACTTGAGACCGACGGCGTCGCCGATCTCGCGCATGCTCGGCGGGTAACCGTGGTGCGCGATCGAGTTCTGGATGACCTCGAGGATCGCCATCTGCTTCGGGCTGAGGCTCTTCCGGCGGCGCGTGCGCGGTGCCTCCGACTCGGGGGCAGAGTTCTCGCTCATGGTGCTCCTTCAGTGCGTGATCCGACGTCCCTCTTCGAATGTCGGAGGCCCGTGGTGGGGTGTCCTTATCGAAACCGTATCCGAGAAACGGGCCGATCTGGAAGATCTGTTCGAGCGTGTCGGCTCATTTCCGGATTCGGTTTCGAAGAATACTTGACAGATGTTCGAACTCGAAGATATCTTCGGTACGTAGCTTCGCATTCACGGCTCCCGACCGAGACGAGAATGCGAACGCTACGCCAACTTCCCCGGCGGCCTCACCGCTCCGGGACAGGCTAAGGAGCAACACATGAGCAGCATCAGCTTCAGCACCGCAGCAGTCATTCCGGCGTCGACCCGTCCCACGACGCGACTCCGACTGACGACGCGTGGCCGCGCCGTGCTGCTGGCCTTCGCCTCGGTTCCGCTCGCGATCGGTATCGCCTTCGCGGCGCTCAGCGGTGGCAGCGCGATCGCTTCGGGAGCAGATTCGGCCGCCGTCAGCGTCGAGACGGTGACCGTCATGCCGGGAGATACCCTCTGGTCGATCGCCACCAGCGTCGCTCCCGGTGCCGACCCGCGCGACGTCATCGGTGAGATCAGCCGGATGAACCTGCTGCGCGGTGGAGAACTCCAGATCGGCCAGACGCTCGCCATCCCGGCCCAGTACGTGAACTGATCCGGCGGCGGCGGCGGCAGCACAGCAGCAACTTTGCGTCATCGAGGCAAGGCGCCGCTTAACATGGGAAGGGTGACCCTCTCCCTCAACGATCTCCCGCTACGTGACGATCTTCGCGGATTGACGCCATACGGCGCTCCGCAAGCGCCGCTCCCGATCGCGCTCAACGTGAACGAGAACACGCATCCGATTCCCGACGCGGTGGCGAGCGACATCCTCGACGACATCGCCGTCGCGATCCGCGACGTCAACCGCTATCCGGACCGGGAGTTCACGACGCTCCGCGAGTCGTTCGCGGAGTACCTGGGGCATGGGCTCACACCGGAGCAGATCTGGGCCGGCAATGGCTCGAATGAGGTTCTCCAGCACATCCTCCAGGCTTTCGGAGGTCCCGGGCGCACGGCGTTCGGTTTCGCGCCGACGTATTCGATGTACCCGCTCATCGCCCAGGGGACGGGAGCACGCTGGATCGCCGGCACGCGTCAGCCCGACTACACGATCACCCCGGACGAGGCTGCCGAGCAGGTGCGGGCCGCCGATCCCGATGTGGTCATCCTCTGTTCTCCCAACAACCCCACCGGCACGCCGCTCGGGCTGGACGTCATCGAAGCCGTGTACGACGCGGCCCGTGGCATCGTGATCGTGGATGAGGCGTACCAGGAGTTCGCGCCGCGCGATGCGATCTCCGCCCTGACTCTGCTCGACGGACGCCCGCGTCTCGCCGTCTCGCGCACCATGAGCAAGGCCTTCGCCTTCGCCGGGGCCCGGGTCGGGTACCTCGCTGCCGACCCCGCCTTCATCGACGCGTTGCGCCTGGTGCGTCTGCCCTATCACCTGAGCGCTCTCACCCAGGCGGCGGCGATAGCGGCCCTGCGCAACGCCGACGTGATGCTCGCGATGGTGGAGGAGATCGTCGAGCAGCGCGATCGGATCACGGCGACCCTCGAAGCGCTCGGATACCAGCCGCACGAATCGTGGTCGAACTTCGTCCTGTTCGGCGGCGTCGCCGACCCGCGGGCCACCTGGCAGCAGCTGTACGACCGCGGCGTGCTCGTGCGCGATGTCGGCATCCCCGGACACCTCAGGGTCAGCGCGGGCACGGAGGCCGAGACCACCGCGTTCCTCGAGGCGCTGGCCTCGATAGGATCGGCTTCATGAGCACCCCCGCACTGACCCCGCGCACCGCGAACCGTGTGCGCAGCACGTCGGAGTCCACCGTCGAGCTCGAGCTGAACCTCGACGGCACCGGGGCGAGCCGTATCGACACGTCCGTGCCGTTCTTCGACCACATGCTCACCGCCTTCGCGAAGCATTCGCTGACCGACCTCACGGTGCGGGCTTCCGGCGACACGCACATCGACGCGCACCACACGGTGGAAGACGTCTCGATCGTGCTCGGCCAAGCCATTCTCGAAGCTCTCGGGGACAAGTCCGGGATCTCCCGTTACGGCGACGCGCTCGTTCCCCTCGACGAGGCACTGGCGCAGGCGGTCGTCGACATCTCCGGTCGTCCGTATCTCGTGCACACGGGAGAGCCTGAAGGCTTCGAACACCACCTCATCGGCGGGCACTTCACCGGTTCGCTGGTGCGTCACTCATTCGAGGCCATCAGTTTCAATGCCGGTCTGACCGTGCACGTGCGTGTGCTCGGCGGGCGTGATCCGCACCACATCGCCGAGGCGGAGTACAAGGCTTTCGCTCGCGCATTCCGCGAGGCCAAGGCTCTGGACCCGCTCGTCGACGGCATCCCGTCCACGAAGGGCGCGCTGTGAGCGCAGCGCCCCGGGTCGCGGTGTTCGACTACGAGTCGGGCAACGTCCACTCGGCGGTGAAGGCGCTCGTCGCCGCCGGCGCGGATGCCGTGCTGACGCGCGACCGCGCCACCGCTCTCGAGGCGGATGGACTCGTCGTCCCCGGTGTCGGTGCATTCCAGGCCGTCCGCGATGCCCTGCGCGCCCACGGAGGGGACGAGATCATCGATCGCCGTCTCGCCGGCGGCCGTCCGGTCCTCGGGATCTGCGTCGGGATGCAGGTCCTCTTCGAGCACGGCGTCGAGCGCGGGCACGACACCGAAGGGCTCGGCGAGTGGCCCGGCGCGGTCACCGAGCTCAATGCCCCGGTGCTGCCGCACATGGGCTGGAACACGGTCGAGCCCGGTGCCGACAGCGTGCTCTTCCGAGGCATCGAACAGGAGCGCTTCTACTTCGTGCACTCCTACGCCGCGCAGTCCTGGGAACTCGACGTCATCCCGCCGTTCCCCGAGCCCGTTTTGACCTGGACGAGGTACGGCGACCCGTTCCTCGCCGCCGTCGAGAACGGGCCGCTCTCGGCGACGCAGTTCCACCCGGAGAAGTCCGGGGAAGCCGGCATCCAGCTGCTGCGCAACTGGGTCGGAAGCCTCTGACGTCTTCGGCAGGCGTCACCCGTTTTGTTCCCCGCCGTCCGGCGGACTACCCTCGGTTCTCGTGCCCGCACCGGGCCGTAGAGCTTCCCGATACAAGGACCCCATGAACGACTTCGCGCAGTCCCCCTCGCTCACGCTCCTTCCCGCGGTCGATGTCGCCGGGGGCAAGGCCGTCCGTCTGACCCAGGGTGAGGCCGGAACCGAGACCAGCTACGGCGACCCGTTGGATGCCGCAGGGGAGTGGGTGGCGCAGGGAGCGAAGTGGATCCACCTCGTCGACCTCGACGCCGCATTCGGCCGTGGCAGCAACGCACCGATCCTGCGCAAGGTCATCAAGCAATTCAAGGGTGTGAGCATCGAGCTCTCCGGAGGCATCCGCGACGATGCGACGTTGGAGGCGGCTCTGGAGAGCGGCGCCACCCGGATCAACCTGGGCACGGCCGCGCTGGAGAACCCGGAGTGGGCGGCCGATGTGATCGGCCGTTACGGCGAGGCGATCGCGGTCGGCCTCGACGTGCGGGGGACGACGCTCGCCGCCCGCGGATGGACCAAGGAGGGCGGTGACCTCTGGGAGGTGCTCGACCGCCTCGAGGACGCCGGCTGCAGCCGTTATGTCGTCACCGACGTCACGAAGGACGGCACTCTTCGCGGCCCCAACATCGAACTTCTCCGCGAGGTCACCTCACGTACCCCGAAACCGGTCGTCGCATCCGGCGGGATCTCGAGCCTCGACGATATCGCCGCGCTCCGCGAGCTCGTGCCGCTGGGCGTCGAAGGTGCGATCGTCGGCAAGGCACTCTACGCCGGCGCGTTCACGCTGGCTGAGGCTCTGGATGTCGCAGGAGACTGACGCGCACGCCTGCGGGCCGGAATCGCACAACCACGGCGATTCGGCGGGCGTCCCCTGGGAGGGGCGCAGCTTCGAGTCGAATCCGCACGCGTCGGACGACGGTTCCGCCGATCCCGCCCTGCTGGCCGCGCTGCTGCGGTTCCGTGCGGGTGAAGGCAGCCAGGTCGACGTGGTCGACGCCTTCCGTACCGCGCGTGTGCTGATCCCCCTCATCGCTGAGAAGGGTGAGGAGGGTGTGGCGCCGAGCGGTCTCACCGTCGACAAGACGCAGGAACTGTCCATCGTGACGGTCGCGGCGCCTGACGGCCGGCGCGTGCAGCCGGTCTTCTCGTCCGTGCAGGCGATGCGGGCATGGGATCCGACCGCGCGACCGATCCCCGTCGAGGCCGTTCGAGCCGCGTTGGCGGCGTCGGCGGAGGACACCGATCTCATCGTTCTCGACCCGACGTCAGAGACGGAGTTCGTGATCCGACGTCCCGCGGTCTGGGCGATCGCTCAGGAGCAGCGCTGGGAGCCCAGCTTCCTGTCGACAGAAGTGTTCACGGCTCTCCAGGAGAGCGTGGCTCACGAACTGGCGGTGATCGATGTGGCGGTGGCCGCGGGCGATCCCGACGCGCGGCTCCGGGGCCCCGAGCTGATCGTGGTCCTCGAGCTCGTCGACGGTCTGGAGCGTGAGGTGCTCGATGCCGTGCTCTCGCGTCTCGCTCAGCGCTGGGCGTCCGATGATCGCATCGCTGTGCTCGCCGACTCGCTGACCGTGAAGCTCCGCCGCGGCGTCTGATCGCGTTCGCTACGATCGGGGCATGTCCCGAGGTCTGATGCGAGTCCTCGCCGTGGTCGCACTCCTGGGTGGTGCCGCGACCGGCATCACGGGTTGCTACACCGCGTGCCCGGCGATCGGCTATGTCAACGGGGTGGTCGTCGACGTGAGCGTATTCCCGGAGACAGCGGCCGTCCAGTTCTGCGTGGACGCGGAGTGCTCACCGGCGCCGGGGGAGGACGAGACCGTCTCGACCAACCTGTTCGCGGCGTCCCGTGAGGACGACGGGACCTGGCGGCTCATGTTCGACATGTCGACACCCGAGGACGTCGACATCCGCCTGTTCGACGCGCAGGGCACCGTCATCCACGAATCCGAGGAACCGATCGCCTGGACCCACGCTGATGGCCCGTGCGGCGGCCCCTCCACCGCGGACCCCCTGATCCTGGAGCCCTGATCCTTCATCGCCGGAGATGACGCTCTCCACTTCGGACCGCGGGCGGGAACGGGAACGCGTCTCCGCAGGGAGGTGCGCGGTCCGATCGCTGCTGCCGGTGCTGATAGCGTCGGAGATCCGTGCAGGAAGTGAGGAGGTGGTATCCGTGAACGAAGTGACGTCGGTGCTCCTCCGGGGAGTCACGGTCGGGCGATAGGTCGTCCGGGAGCGCCGCATATCAGCAGCACTCCCGAAAGGCATGACCATGCACTTCACCTCTGAACAGAACCTCGACGGCGGCCTCACCGAGCGCGAATTCACCATCGGTGACATCTCCGGCATCATGTGGACGCCGCCAGCCGCTTCCTCCTCCGCGCCGGTTCCCCTCATCCTGATGGGCCAACCCGGCGGAATCGGCATGCGAAGAATGTACTCCCGCCTGGCGGCGCGAGCGCGCAGCGCGGCGGCGCAAGGCTTCGCTGCGATCTCGATCGAGGCGCCCGGAGCGGGCGACCGAACGCCGCTGCCTGGCGCGGCGGCGGCGCGGGCCGACCTCGTTCGTGCGATCTCTGTCGGCGAAGAGCCGGGCGAGGAGGTCATCGACCGGCTGATACTTCCTCTCGTCGATCAGGCGGTGCCGGAATGGCAGACCACGCTCGACGAGGCTCTTGCCCTTCCCGAGATCGGCGAGCGGACGGCATTCTCCGGTGGGGTGATCGCAATCGGAGTACGTCTCGCCGCGATCGACTCACGCATCGTCGCGGCAGGCCTCTTCGCCGGAAGCTATGTGCCCCGTACGACGATGGAGGAGGCGCGTCGGGTCACGATCCCGCTGCATGTCCTCCTGCAATGGGATGACGAGGGCAACGACCGCCGGATGGCGCTCGACCTGTTCGACGCCTTCGGATCGACCGAGAAGACGCTCTACGCCAACATGGGCGGCCACACGGGCGTCCCGCAGTTCGCCGGCGAGGATGCCGCGCGCTTCTTCGCCCGCCATCTCGGCTCTGTCGGCGGCGGAGAATGCGCGGCTTCGTGAGCCCGTCGGTTGCGCAGGTCTCACACCTGCGTCGAAGCTAGTTGACCGGTCCGGTCCACTTCTCGCCCGGGCCCTTGCCGATCGGGTCGGGGATCGTGGAGGCCTCGCGGAAGGCGAGCTGCAGTGAACGAAGGCCGTCGCGCAGGGAGCGCGCGTGCATGTCGCTGATCTCCGGAGCGCCGGCGGTGATGAGTCCGGCGAGGGCGTTGATGAGCTTGCGCGCTTCGTCGAGGTCGATCTGCGCCGCGGCGTCCGGATCGTCGGCGAGCCCGAGCTTGACGGCTGCCGCGCTCATGAGGTGCACGGCGGCGGTGGTGATCACCTCGACGGCGGGTACATCGGCGATGTCTCGTGTGGCCGACGATGCGGCCTCCTCCCGACGTGCCCAGCGCTCTTCGCGCTCGCGTGCAGCCTCGTCCGGTGCCTGGTTCGTCACTTCGCCTTGCTTTCTGTTAGACTTTGGCGGGCTCCGGAGCGTCATGCTCCGGATCGAAAGAGGATTCACTTCCCACCCGCGCTTGCCGTTCAAGGCTACCGGGTCTTGCACTCCACCGGCTCCGTTCTCAAGACGGAACCGGCAGGCAGGGTGCGGAGCCGGCGTCTGAATGCCGGTGGGCGGGGACGATTCCGATTTCGCCCGTGATGCAGACAGCATCGCGGTGGCCGAATCACATCGTCTAAGGAGTTCCGCATCAGCGATCCCCGTACCAATGAGCGCATCCGCGTCCCCGAGGTCCGCCTCGTCGGCCCCGCGGGTGAGCAGATCGGCGTCGTCCGCATCGAGGCAGCGCTGCGCCTCGCGCAGGAAGCCGATCTCGACCTCGTCGAGGTCGCCCCCAACTCGAAGCCGCCCGTCGTCAAGATCATGGACTACGGCAAATTCAAGTACGAGGCCGCCCAGAAGGAAAAGGAAGCTCGCCGCAACCAGGCGAACACGATCCTCAAGGAAGTCCGTTTCCGTCTGAAGATCGAGGCCCACGACTACACGACCAAGCTCAAGCGCGCCGAGGGGTTCCTCAAGGCCGGCGACAAGGTCAAGGCCATGATCCTTTTCCGTGGTCGTGAGCAGTCGCGTCCCGAGCAGGGTGTTCGTCTGCTGCGCAAGTTCGCCGAAGACGTGGCCGAGCTCGGCACGGTCGAGTCGAACCCGACCATCGACGGTCGCAACATGGTCATGATCGTGGCGCCGCTCAAGAGCAAGTCCGAGGCCAAGCAGGAGCAGAATGCGGTTCGTGATGCGCAGCGCGCGGCGAACAAGCAGGCTTCGCGCGACGCGAAGAACGAGTCGGACGCACCGGCCGCGGCTCCGGCGGAGTGACTCCCGCCCCCAGAACTCCCGCACCGCGGGTTGACACCGTCGCCTGAGAAGGCGCCATACGAAGGAAGAGAAGATGCCGAAGCAGAAGACCCACTCGGGTGCTAAGAAGCGCTTCAAGATCACCGGAAGCGGAAAGCTGAAGAAGCAGCAGGCCGGGATGCGCCACAACCTCGAGCACAAGTCGAGCCGTCGCACCCGTCGTCTGAACCAGGACCAGGTGCTGTCGAAGGCTGACACCAAGGTCGCGAAGAAGCTTCTCGGTCGCTGACGCGCGCCGAACGCACGAATAGGAACACAGGAAAATGGCAAGAGTCAAGCGGGCAGTAAACGCCCACAAGAAGCGCCGGGTCATCCTCGAGCGCGCCTCCGGTTACCGCGGACAGCGTTCGCGCCTGTACCGGAAGGCCAAAGAGCAGGTCATCCACTCGCTGGTCTACTCGTACCGTGACCGTCGCAAGCGCAAGGGTGACTTCCGTCGCCTGTGGATCCAGCGCATCAACGCTGCGGCTCGCCAGAACGGCATGACCTACAACCGCTTCATCCAGGGCCTCGGCATCGCCGGTGTCACGGTGGACCGTCGCATGCTCGCCGACCTCGCGGTCAACGACGCGGCGACGTTCACGACGCTGGTCGAGACGGCGAAGAAGGCTCTGCCCTCCGACGTCAACGCACCGAAGTCGGCTGCGTAAGCACCTCTTCACACAGGGCGCTCTCCTTCGGGAGGGCGCCCTGTGGCGTTTCTGGATGCACTGCGGCCCACGACGCGCGTGACTCCCATGTCGATCAGGGAGGTCGCGGCGACCGCGATCGCGTACACGGCGAGGTCCCGCAGGTCGAAGCCCGAGCCGAGGACGAGTCGGATCGGCGGGAACATCGCTCCCCATTCGCGCGGAAGGCCGGTGAGCTGGAGCAGCTCGACGCCGGCGCAGACCACGAAGGACAGGAACGCCACAGCGGGACGAGGCCATCGCGGGGCGACGAGGGCCACGAGCAGGTAGATGAGCACGGCGTACAGCGCGTCGCCCGCGATGTCGCCGACCGCACCGCTCATGCCGCGATGGACGACCAGACCGATCCCGACCGTCGCGACGGCGAGAACGGCGAGGGCGACCCGCCGACGAGAGGTGTTCGCAGCAGCGCTGTGGGTCATCCCGGCACCTTATCCCGATGGTGCGGGAACCAGCCCGGCGTTCCCTAGACTGTGATCGTGCTGGAGAACCCCCGTTCGCCCCGAGTCCGAGCCGTCGCGAAGCTGACCAAACGAAGCGCGAGGACCGAGACGGGCCTGTTCCTTCTGGAAGGCCCGCAGTCCGTGCGCGAAGCGCTCACCTATCGTCCCGAGGCGATCGTCGAGCTGTTCGCGACGCCCAACGGGTGGGAGCGGCACCCCGACATCCGCGCGAAGGCCGCCGATGCCGACATCGACGTCGAGTACGTCACCGAGTACGTCCTCAACGCGATGGCCGACACCGTCACCCCGCAGGGACTCGTGGCGGTGGTGCAGCAGACACCGACCTCCGTGCGCGACATCTTCGACGCCGCGCCGCGACTGGTGGCGATCTGCGAAGAGGTGCGCGATCCCGGCAATCTCGGCACGATCATCCGGGCGGCGGATGCGGCGGGCGCCGATGCCGTCGTGCTCACGGGACGAACCGTCGATCCCTACAACCCGAAGGTGGTGCGTGCCACGACGGGTTCGCTGTTCCACCTCCCGGTGTCGGTCGGGGGAGACCTCGCCGATGTCGTCAAGCGCGCACACGATGCAGGTCTCCGCATCCTCGCAGCCGATGTGAAGGGTGACGATCTCTTGGCGGCGCGCGCCGAGGGCGTGCTCGCCGAGCCCACCGGATGGCTCTTCGGGAACGAGGCGCGGGGGCTCGAAGACGATGCGCTGGCCCTCGCCGACCAGGTGCTCAAGCTGCCCATCTTCGGTCGTGCCGAATCCCTCAACCTGGCGACGGCCGCCAGCGTGTGCCTCTACGAGAGTGCATTTGCACAGCGTGCGTCCGCTGGCGACTGAGTTCTCGGGCGCCGAGGGAAGCAGGAAGCGGAGTCGATGAGGATTCTGATCGTCGAGGACGACGACCGGGTCGCCGGGGCGCTCGAGGCCTTCCTCGGACGGTCGGGATACGCGACTGTGCGCGCGGCGGACGGCGCTGCCGCGCTGGGCATGCTGGGAGCCGACACCGAAGTGGTCCTCCTCGACCTCGGTCTCCCCGACATCGACGGCGTCGACCTGTGCCGTCGCATCCGGGGGCGCTCGGAGGTTCCGATCGTGATCGTGACCGCCCGCAACCAGGTCGCCGAACGCATCAAGGGACTGCGCGCGGGCGCGGACGACTTCGTCGTGAAGCCCTATGACGTGCACGAGCTCCTCGCCAGGATCGAGGCGGTCACCCGGAGGTCGAGGCCGATGAGACCGGAGGCCGACGCCCGGGTGCTGCTGCACGACGGCCATGTCGACATCGACCTCGTCGCCCGTCAGGTGCTCGTCGACGGCACGGCGATCGACCTCACACGCAAGGAGTTCGACATCGTCGCCGTCCTCGCCCGATACCCAGGGGTGGCGGTGCCGAAGGAGCGCCTGATCCGTGAGGTATGGAACACCGACTGGCGCGGGTTCGGGCACTCGCTCGAGGTGCACGTCGGAGCGATCAGGAAGAAGACCGGAGTCCGTGGGGTCATCGAGACCGTGCGCGGAGTCGGCTATCGTCTTGCGGGGTCCTGAGCCATGCGGCGCCGTCTGATCATCGTCTTCCTCGTGCCGCTCGTCGCGATCCTGGCCGCGCTCGGCGGCGCAGCCGGATGGAGTGCGGCGCACAGCGTCCAGCAGGCGTTCTACACGCAGCAGCTCGGCGACCTCGGGTATTTCGTCACGAGTGCGCGTCAGGCCCTGCGGTCCGGCAGCGCCGCCGTGATCGACGCCGAGGTGGCGCGCTTCCGCGAGGTGTACGGAATCGAGGTCACGGTCTTCGATCTCGGCGGCAATGTCTGGGCGGCGGGGGAGCAGGACCCGGCCGCGCTCCCGGACGAGGACGCCGAGCGGGTCAGACTCGCGCTTTCCGGGCGGCGTGCCGAGCAGCCGACGGTCCTGTTCCCGTGGACCGTCGCGGACGCCGCCCTGGCCGAGCCGGTGTTCGACGACGGGGACGTGATCGGTGCCGTGCTGGTGGCCGGAGATGTGGAGGCACCGCGCGCGGCGATCCTTCAGCAGATCCTGCTCATCTCGGCGATCGCGCTGGTGCTGGTCGCCCTCGGGGTGCTGCTCGTGTTCCGGCTCGCCCGGTGGGTGCTGTCGCCGGTGCGACGGCTCGACGAGGCGATGGTGGCGATCGAGCGGGGCGAGATGGACGCGCGTGTCGCCGCCGACGACGGTCCGCCGGAGCTGCGCCGCATGGCGCAGGTCTTCAACGGCATGGCCGACGAGATCGAGCGTGTGATGACGCGGCAGCAGGAGTTCGCGCTGAATGCCTCCCACGAGCTGCGCAACCCCCTCAACGCCCTGCTCCTGCGCGTCGAGCATCTGGCGACGGGACTGGGGAAGGAGTGGCAGGGTGATGTCGAGGAGACGCGGGAAGAGGGGCGACGGATGACCCGCATCCTCGAAACGCTCCTCGGGCTGGCTCGTGGGGGACGAGGCGACTCGACCATCTCGGCGGTCGACCTCGCGACGCTCGCCGCTCGCCGACGGGACGCGTGGCGCGACGTCGCCGCCCAGCGCGGGGTCGTCTTGCGTGCCACGGGGGTTTCGCCGGTGATGAGCGTGACCGACCGGACGATCGTGGAGAGCGCGCTGGATGCGGTGATCGACAATGCCGTGAAGTTCTCTCCCGAGGGCGCGCCGATCGAGATCGGTGCGGAACGCGAGGGCCAGGTCTGCCGGATCACCGTCCGCGATCACGGTCCGGGGCTGACGGAGGAGCAGGCCGCGGCGGCGACCGACCGGTTCTGGCGCAGTGTCGACAGCGGGGACACCCCGGGGTCCGGACTCGGCCTCGCCATCGCGAGTGACCTGCTCGCCACGGTCGGCGGCGAATTGGCCGTCGCTGCGGCGGAGGGCGGCGGTCTCGCTGTCACACTCGTGCTCCACGATGGGACGACCCCGTGACGGCCGGCGTGCGACGGTTGCTCGCCGGCGCGAGCGCTCTCCTGCTGGCGGTCGGCGTGACCGCGTGCAGTCCGCGTGCGAGCGAGTGGACGGACGAGGAGTACGCCATCGCCAGCGGCGGGTCCACCGGCGTCTACTACGACTACGGCAGCCACCTGGCCGAAGACCTGTCGGACTCGTTGGATATCCGGATGGTCGCGCAGGAGACGGCGGGTTCCGTCGACAACCTGCTCCGGGTGAGTTCGGGGGAGGCGCTGATCGGGTTCGCGCAGGGAGACGCCGCGGCAGACGCGGTGGCGGGCTCCGGCGCCTTCGACCATCCGCTGGAGGTGCAGGCCCTCGCCCGCCTGTACGACGAGTACGTGCAGGTCGTCGTACGCGGAGAGTCGGAGATCTCGGGTATCGGGGATCTGGCCGGCCGCACCATCTCCCTCGGTGCGGAGAACTCCGGGGTGAACGTGATCGCCGCTCGGGTGCTGGATGCGGCAGGTGTCGATCTCGGCTCCGTGCGCAATCCCCAGCTCGACCTCAGCGAGTCGATCGAGGCGATGGAGCGTGGCGACATCGACGGCTTCTTCTGGGTCGGCGGGCTGCCCACCCCGGGGGTGGCCGAGCTCTCGGAGAGGTCATCGGTCCGCCTGCTCCCGATCGAGCAGGAGTGGGTCAACGAGGTGAACGAACGGTACTCGCACGCGTACCGACCGGCCGACGTCCCGGCCGGCACCTACGGCCTGCAGGATTCCGCGCCCACGATGGCCGTTCCCAACTATCTCGTCACCGCAGCCTCCACCCCGGACGCCGTCGCTCGTGACGTGCTCGCCGGATTGTTCGATGCACGTCTGCGCATCGCGGGGGAGGTGCCGACCGCCGCGCTGCTGGACCGGCGTTCGGCGATCTTCACCGGCCCCGTCCCGCTGCACCCCGGGGCAGCCGACTACTACCGGGATCAGCGCGGCTGACTGCTCAAGAAATCCTCAAGAAGTCTGACACCGTGGGTGGCGCTCTGCCATTGTGAGGTCGATCGCGCACGATCGTCGCCTGTTGCTCAACTGTCGTTGGGGAGCTGCAGCAGGACGATTCCGCGGCCCGTGGGGGCGGGCCGCGGGGTACCCATGCACAGCAGCATTGGTGCCGCGATCAGGTGATTACGAACGTGTAAATCTCACCGAGGTGCCTGGAGACCCGCGTCCGACGTGGCTAGTTTGGAGAAATGATGACCTCTGATACCCCGCTTGTCGTGGTCGAGAACGTCCAGAAGCACTACGGCGACTTCCAGGCGCTCACCGACATCGACCTGACCGTCAACTCGGGAGAGGTCGTCGTCGTGATCGGCCCGTCCGGCTCCGGCAAGTCGACCCTGTGCCGCACGATCAACCGCCTCGAGACGATCACGAGCGGCACCATCCGCATCGACGGCAAGGAGCTGCCGGCGGAGGGGAAGGGACTCGCCCACCTGCGTGCGGACGTCGGCATGGTCTTCCAGTCCTTCAATCTCTTCGCACACCTCACGATCCTCGAGAACGTGACCCTCGGCCCGATCAAGGTCCGCGGCCTCAAGAAGGCGGATGCCGAGAAGGAGGCGATGGTGCTGCTCGAACGCGTGGGCGTGGCGCAGCAGGCATCGAAGCTCCCGGCCCAGCTGTCCGGCGGGCAGCAGCAGCGCGTGGCGATCGCCCGCGCCCTCGCGATGCAGCCCAAGGTGATGCTGTTCGACGAGCCGACCAGCGCCCTCGACCCCGAGATGATCAACGAGGTCCTCGACGTCATGGTCGAGCTGGCCCAGGACGGCATGACGATGATCGTCGTCACCCATGAGATGGGCTTCGCCCGCAAGGCCGCCGACCGCGTCGTCTTCATGGCCGACGGACGGATCGTGGAGGAGGCGACTCCCGAGGAGTTCTTCACGCACCCGAAGAGCGACCGCGCCAAGGACTTCCTCTCGAAGCTCCTCACGCACTGACGCCCCCGCACCGACCACACAGACCCTGCACACACAGCACACGAAGGAGACGCACATGCGACGCACACGGACACTGGCAGGTATCGGAATCGCAGCGGCCGCGCTGCTGGCGCTCACGGCCTGCAACAGCGGCACGCCGTCCAGCACAGGAGCCCCGGAGGGCGGCGACGAGGGCGACACGTCCAGCAGCACGCCGTGGACCGTGCTGACCGACGTCAGCATCGAGGGAAGCCCGACGTTCGACCGGATCGAGTCGGCAGGCACGGTCAAGGTCGGCGTCAAGGAGGACCAGCCGGGTCTGGGGTACCTCGACCCGGTGACCGGCGACCGCACCGGATTCGACGTCGACATCGCCCGCTGGATGGCGGCATCGCTCGGCGTCGACCCGGAGAAGATCGAGTTCCAGGCGATCGCCTCCGCGAACCGCGAGCAGGCCATCGTGAACGGCGACATCGACTACTACGTCGGCACGTACTCGATCACCGACAAGCGCAAGGAGCAGATCTCCTTCGCCGGTCCCTACTTCGTCACGGGTCAGGGCCTCCTCGTCGGTGCCGACAGCGACATCAAGAGCGTCGATGACCTGAGCGCGGAGACGACCGTCTGCTCGGCGACCGGCTCGACGCCGATCCAGAACATCAAGACGAACTACCCCGACGTGCCCACCAAGGAGTACGACACGTACTCGAAGTGCGTCGAGGACCTCAAGAACGGTCAGGTCGACGCCGTCACGACCGACGAGGCGATCCTCATCGGCTACGCGGCCCAGGACCCGGACAAGCTGAAGGTCGTCGGAGAGCCCTTCAGCGAGGAGCGCTACGGCATCAGACTCGCCAAGGGCGACGACGCTCTGGCCGAGTACTTCAACACGCAGCTGACCGACGGCGGCAAGATCTGGCAGCAGATCTTCGACAACAACCTCGGCGCGTCCGGCGTCAAGGCGACCCAGCCCGAGGTCGACCCGATCGGTTGATCCCGGCGGGGCGGTCGACCCGGTCGACCGCCCCGCTCATCGGCACGAACCACCCGAGAACCCGAATCGACAGGAGCAGCAGTGGGAGTCATCACCGACCACCTCGACCTCTGGGGAGAGGCACTGTGGGGAACCATCGTGCTGTTCCTGGGTGGCGGCATCATCGCGCTGGTCCTCGGGCTGATCGTCGGAGCCGCGCGTGTGTCTCCGGTTCCGATCGCCCGCGCCGTCGGCGGCGTGTACGTCAACTGGATCCGCAACACCCCGCTGACGCTCGTCATGTTCTTCTTCGCGTTCTGCCTCCCGATCCTGCTGGGGGAGCGGGTGAACCCCCTGCCTCTGGCAGTGGCCGCTCTCGGCATCTACACCGCGACGTACGTCGCCGAGGCGCTGCGAGCCGGCATCAACACCGTGCCGGTCGGTCAGGCCGAGGCGGCGCGAGCGATCGGCCTGAACTTCGGACAGGTCATGCGCTATGTCGTGCTGCCGCAGGCGACGCGCTCCGTCGTCCCGCCCATGATGAGCGTCCTCATCGCCCTCATGAAGAACACCACGGTGGCTGCGGGCTTCTCCGTCGCCAACCTGGGGACCATCCGGGCGGCATTGAGCGAACAGGGGGAGAACGCTCTGGCCGTGCTGCTCTGGGTCATGGTCGTCTTCGTGGTCCTAGTGCTGCTGCTCGCCTGGGTGCAGCGCGTTCTCGAGAACAAGTGGAGGATCGCGCGATGAGTTCCGTTCTTTTCGACGTCCCCGGCCCCCGTGCCATCGCCCGCAACCGGCTCATCGGGGCCGCCACGGTCCTCGTCGTCCTCGCCGTGCTCGGCTGGGTCGTGTGGAGGCTGTTCGCCACCGGACAGTTCTCCGCCGAGAAGTGGAACATCTTCACGTTCTCCGCCGTCTGGGTCCGCTTCGGCGAAGGGCTGCTGGCCACGCTGGCCGCCTTCGCGGTCGCCGGCGTCGGGTCCATCGCGCTCGGCTTCCTGCTCGGCATCGGCCGCCTGTCGGAGCACGCCTGGGTGCGTGAGCCCGTCCGGTGGATCATCGAGGTGCTGCGAGCGGTGCCCGTGCTCATCCTGATGATGCTGCTGTACTACGGCCTTCCCGTGATCGGCGTGAAGATGCCGCCGTATTGGGCCGTCGTGATCGCTCTGATCGTGTACAACGGCTCCGTGCTCGCCGAGGTGCTGCGTGCCGGCATCGAATCGCTGCCGCGCGGGCAGAAGGAAGCCGGCTACGCGATCGGACTCCGGAAGACCGGGGTGATGTACTTCATCCTGATCCCGCAAGCCGTGCGGGCCATGATGCCGGTGATCATCGCGCAGCTCGTCGTGGCGCTCAAGGACACCGCGCTCGGGTTCATCATCACGTACCAGGAGCTCCTCTACGTCATCAACCAGATCGGCAACCAGGCGCCTTACGGGTCCCCGCTGATCCCCGCGGCGATCGTCGGCGGATCGATGTACGTGGCCGTGTGCCTCCTGCTCTCCTACATCGCCTACCGCCTGCAGCGCCGTGCCAAGCGCTCGCCGAAGGCCGGGCCAGCGGTACCGGATCCCCGTCAGCACGGGGGCGAGACGAACACCTCGCTCATCGTCCTGCAGGGCGACGGGTCCGAGGCGTCGCGCTGATCCGCGAAAGCGACCCACGCGCCCCCGGTAGACTCGATTCTCGTGTCAGAGTCTCCTGAAATCACCCCGGAAGCGGTCGAAGCCGCTGTCGCCGACGCCCTCGCGGCGATCGCCGCAGCCACCGACACCGCCGAGCTGAAAGCGGCTCGTGCCGCACACGTCGCCGACGGATCGCCGCTCGCGGTCCTGAATGCCTCGATGCGACAGGTCGCCCCCGAGAACAAGGCCGCTTTCGGCAAGCTCGTGGGTCAGGGACGCGGGCGGGTGACGCAGGCGCTGGCGGCGAAGGAAGCCGAACTGGCGGAGGCCGAGGTCGCTGCGCGGCTCGAGGCCGAGCGGGTCGACATCACCGCCGTGCCGTCGCGCACCCGCGTCGGTGCCCGGCACCCGCTCACCCTGCTCCAGGACCAGGTCTGCGACATCTTCGTCGGCATGGGATGGGAGATCGCGGAGGGGCCGGAGCTCGAGCACGAGTGGTTCAACTTCGACGCCCTGAACTTCGATGTCGACCACCCCGCCCGTCAGGAGCAGGATACGTTCTACGTCGACCCCACCTCCCGCCATCTCGTGATGCGCACGCACACGAGCCCGGTGCAGGTGCGTTCGATGCTCGACCGCGAGGTGCCGATCTACGTGCTGTGCCCCGGCCGCGTGTACCGCACCGACGAGTTCGACGCCACGCACCTGCCGGTGTTCACCCAGTTCGAGGGACTCGTGATCGACAAGGGCATCACGATGGCGCACCTCAAGGGCACACTCGATCACTTCGCGAAGCAGCTCTTCGGGCCCGAGGCCAAGACGCGCTTCCGCACCAACTACTTCCCCTTCACCGAGCCCTCCGCCGAACTCGACCTGTGGCACCCGACCTTCAAGGGCGGCGCGCGCTGGATCGAATGGGGCGGCTGCGGCATGGTCAACCCGAACGTGCTGCGCGCCGCCGGGATCGACCCCGAGGTGTACAGCGGCTTCGCGTTCGGCATGGGCATCGAGCGGGGACTGATGTTCCGCAGCGACGTCCAGGACATGCGCGACATGGCCGAGGGCGATGTCCGATTCAGCGAGCAGTACGGGATGGTGGTGTGATGCGCGTCCCGCTTTCGTGGTTGCGTGAGTACGTCGATCTGGCAGCGGATGCCACGCCCGAGGACGTCCTCGCGGCACTGGTGACCGTCGGATTCGAAGAAGAGGATGTGCACCGCTTCGACATCACCGGTCCCGTGGTCGTCGGACAGGTCGTCTCGCTCGAGGCCGAGCCGCAGTCGAACGGCAAGACCATCAACTGGTGCCAGGTCGACGTCGGCGAGGCGAACGGCGGCATCCGTGGGATCGTCTGCGGTGCGCACAACTTCGTCGCCGGTGACAAGGTCGTCGTGACGCTGCCCGGTGCCGTGCTTCCCGGTCCGTTCCCGATCGCCGCCCGCAAGACCTACGGTCACGTGTCGGACGGCATGATCGCGTCGGCGCGCGAGCTCGGCCTGGGCGATGAGCACAACGGCATCGTGGTGCTGTCCGATCTCGGCATCGACGCGCCCGTCGGCACCGACGCGATCGCTCTGCTCGGCCTCGATGACGTCGCGGTGGAGATCAACGTCACTCCCGACCGTGGATATGCCTTCTCGCTCCGCGGCGTGGCCCGTGAGTACGCGCATGCCACCGGTGCGACCTTCCGCGACCCGGCCGAGCGCGACTTCGCCGAGCTCCAGCCCGGGTCCGGGCACACGACCGTGGTCGATGACGTCGCACCCGTGCGCGGGAACGTGGGTGCGAGCGAGTTCGTGACCCGCGTCGTCCGCGGTGTCGACCCCTCACGTCCGACGCCGCCGTGGATGGTCGCCCGGCTGAGTCTTGCGGGCATGCGCTCGCTCGGCGTGCTGATCGACATCACCAACTACGTGATGCTCGAGCTCGGCCAGCCGCTGCACGGCTACGACCTCGACAAGCTCACGGGCGGCATCACGGTGCGCCGCGCCACTCCCGGCGAGAAGATGACCACGCTCGACGGCGTCGAGCGCGCTCTGCACGCGGAAGACCTCCTCATCACCGACGAGTCCGGCCCGATCGGCCTTGCCGGCGTCATGGGCGGTGGCACGACCGAGATGAGCGACACCACGCGGAACGTGCTGATCGAGGCGGCGAACTTCGACCCCACGACCATCGCCCGCTCGGCACGTCGACACAAGCTGCCCAGTGAGGCGTCCAAGCGCTTCGAACGCGGTGTCGACCCGCTGATCCCGTTCGTGGCCGCCCGCCGCGCTGCCGACCTCATGGTCGAGCTCGCCGGCGGCACGCTCACGGAGGAGGGTGGCGCGCTGTTCACCGAGGTCTTCGTCGGCGAGATCGAGCTCCCCGCCGGATTCGTGCAGGGGCTCATCGGCGTCGACTACTCCGACGACGAGATCACCGGTGCGCTGACCACCATCGGTGCCGATGTCACGGCGTCGGATGCGGGTTCCGGCTGGAGCGTGATCCCGCCGACCTGGCGGCCCGACCTCACCGACAAGTGGACGCTCGCGGAGGAGGTCGCCCGCATCCACGGGCTCGACCGCATCCCCTCGGTGCTGCCGACGCCCCCGTCCGGTCGCGGCCTCACCGCCGACCAGCAGGGTCGTCGACGCGTAGCCGATGCCCTGGCTGCTGCCGGTCTCGTCGAGACGCCGTCGTTCCCGTTCACCACTGAGGCGCAGAACGACCTCCACGGCTCCGCATCGGGTGAACACCTCCCGAGCATCCGCCTGGCGAATCCACTCGACGGGCAGGCGCCGTATCTGCGTCGTTCGCTCATTCCCGGTCTGCTGCAGACCGCGCACCGCAACATCTCGCGCGGACTCACCGACCTGGCGATCTTCGAGACCGGCGTGGTCTTCCTGCCCGAGCCGGGCGTGGAGTACGGCACGGACGAGGTGCCGCCGCTGGGCGAGCGCCCGTCCGATGAGACGCTCGCCGCCCTGAACGCGTCGATCCCGCCGCAGCACCGGTTCATCTCCGCGCTGCTCACCGGCCTTGTCTCCCCGCGTCAGCCCGGTCGTCCCGCCGAAGCCGCAGGTCTCGTCGAGGCACTGGACGCGGTCCGCGTCATCGCGGCGGCGGCCGGCGTCGACATCGACGTGGTCCAGGCCGAGCGTGCGGCCCTGCACCCCGGACGCACCGGATCGCTCCGGGTCGCCGGGGAAGAGGTCGGCTACGTCGGTGAGCTGCATCCCGCTGTGGCGGAGGGCGCCGACCTTCCGGGGCGCGCGACCGTGTTCGAGGTCGACCTCGACCGCATCCTGTCGCTCGCCGGTGGTCGGGTCGTCGCGGCCTCGCTATCGACGTTCCCCGCTGCCACGCAGGACGTCTCGCTCACGCTGCCGGCAGACGTTCCGGCCGCGGATGTGCAGGCGGCTCTCGCCGAGGGTGCCGGTGCGCTGCTGGAATCGGTGCGTCTCGTCGACGACTATCGCGGGGAGGGCGTGCCGGACGGCTCGAAGAGCCTGACGTTCGCCCTGCGCTTCCGTGCCGACGATCGCACGCTCACGGCGGCCGAGGCCACCGAGGCCAAGCTCGCCGGTGTCGAGGTCGCCGCACAGCGCTTCGGAGCCGCACTGCGCGACTGAGCACGGGAGCGCGACGCACCGCGCCGTGGGACGTACCGTGTCGTCGGTCAGACGATTCCGGTCGGCGCCGGAGTACCGTGGCGGGATGAGAATCCTCCCCCAGGGCACTCCGGCCGCCGTCCCGGATGACGCGCGGCCGCTCGGAGAAGGACCGTTCCTCGAGTCGGGCATGCAGATCGACTGGCACTATCGGAAGCCGGGATGGCAGCCGGGGGAGCCCTCCAGGATCGCTCCGATGCGGGTGGTGCGCGACGACGAACGGGGGCTCGTCGCATGGCTCGCGCCCGGAACGCTGCAGGAGGCTCCGGGAGCTCTCGGCGGACAGCGAGTGCGTGAAGTACCGCTCTCGCGTCGCTGGCTCGAGCCGCGGACGCGCATCGTCGAGCCCTGGCGCGGGAACGGCGTGCTGTGCATCGCCCCCGCCGGGCTGCCATGGTCGGTCTGGTTGTTCTGGAGCGACACCACAGGCCCGGACTGGTCCTTCGCCGGCTGGTACGTGAACCTCGAGAACGCACATCTGCGGACCGATCACGACACCTACTCGTCCGACCACATCCTCGACGTCGAGATCGATCCGGAGGGCGGCATCCACCTCAAAGACGAGGACGAGCTCGTCGCCGCGATCCAGCAGGGGCGTCTCAGCCCCGAGCAGGCGGCGCAGATCGAGCGGCACGCGGACGCGGCCATCGCCTCGTTCGAATCCGGTGGCTGGCCGTTCGACGCCGCGTGGACACGTTGGCAGCCCGATCCCGCGTGGAGCATCCCGGTGCTCGCGGGCCTGGATCGTCTGAGCACGCCCACCGATCTGCTCTGAACGGATCTGCTGTGGGCGGAAGAGGTTCCGCAGAGATCCGCCACCTGATGACATGGAATCATGACGGATGTTCTGATCCTCGGCGGTACGGGCTGGCTCTCCGGGCGCATCGCCCGGAGGTGGGTCGACGAAGGCGCCGCGGTCACGTGTCTCGGCCGCGGTTCTCGTCCGGCCCCCGAGGGTGCCGTGCTCGTGCGCGGCGATCGTGAGGATGCCGACGTCTATGCCGATCTCTCGCGGCGGGACTGGGATCACGTCGTGGACGTCTCGTCCCACGCGGTGCGGGTCGAGAGGGCGGTCGATGCGCTCGGCGATCGGGCGGGGCGCTGGACCTACGTATCGTCCGTGTCGGTGTACTCCGATGACGAGACGGTCGGAGCAGATGAGTCGACGCCGCGACATCCGGCTGCGAGCCCGGCTGATGCGTACGACTACGGTGCGCAGAAGGCAGCAGCCGAAGATGCTGTCCTGCGCCTGGGGGAGCGCGGCTTCATCGTGCGCCCTGGGCTCATCGTGGGCGACGGCGACCCCAGCGACCGGTTCGGGTACTGGGCCGCGGCGTTCGCGCGCGCGAGCTCGGAACCCGTGCTGCTGCCGCCGCTCGAGGGAAGCAGCGCGCAGGTCATCGATGTCGACGATCTCGCGGCGTACATCGTCACGGCCACACGCAGCGGCGTGGTCAACGGCGTGGGCGATGAGCACCCCCTCGCCGATGTGCTGGGTGCGGTGCGCCTCGCGGCCGGTCACACCGGCTCCGTGTTCGTCGCGGACGAGGGATGGCTCCGTGCGCACGACGTCGAGTACTGGGCGGGGCCGCGGTCCCTGCCGCTGTGGCTGCCGACCGAAATGAGTGGCTTCATGACCCGCTCGAATCGCGCATTCCACGCGAGCGGCGGGCGGCTTCGTCCGCTCACGGACACGATCGAGCGCGTCGTCGCCGACGAACGGTCACGAGGCGTCGACCGGGAGCGCCATGCCGGCCTCACACGGGCAGAGGAGAGGGCTCTGCTGAGCGATCGCTAGACTGCGAGCAGTGACACGGGGTGCCGCGATCCGCGGCTGAGAACAGACCCGTCGAACCTGATCTAGTTCGTACTAGCGAAGGGATGTCGCGATGAGCGATCTTCTGCGTCCTGAATCCACCCACGACCTCGCCGGTTCCGCCGCGACCCTCCTGGAGGTGCTGCGCGAGGCTCCGCCGTTGACGCACTGCATCACCAATGCGGTCGTGACGGGATTCACCGCCAACGTGCTGCTGGCACTGGGCGCCGCACCCGCGATGGTCGACATCGTCGACGAGGCGGGGATGTTCGCCGGGGTCGCCTCCGGGGTGCTGATCAACCTGGGGACTCCCACGCCCGAGCAGCGGGCGGCGAGTCTGGAGGCGGTCGCCGGAGCCGCGGCGAACGGTACGCCTTGGGTTCTCGACCCGGTAGCTATCGGTGCGCTTCCGGTGCGCACCGCCCTCGCCCACCGGCTCGCGCAGCACCGACCGACCGCTATCCGCGGCAACGCCTCCGAGATCCTCGCCCTCGCCGGGCTCAGCACGGGCGGACGTGGGGTGGATGCCACCGACAGCACGGACTCCGCAGCCGATGCCGCCGCAACCCTCGCGCGGACCACGGGCGCGGTGGTCGCGGTATCGGGGCCTATCGATCTCATCACTGACGGGGAGCGGATGCTGCGCCTCGCCAACGGCCACGAGCTGCTGACCCGCGTGACCGGAGGAGGATGCGCGCTCGGCGCGGTGATGGCGGCCTTCCTCGGTGCGGCCGAGGCGACGGATCACGATGCGCTGACCGCTGTGGCTTCCGCGAGCCTCGTCTACACGATCGCCGCCGAGCGGGCAGCGGCGACATCCACGGGGCCGGGCAGCTTCGCCGTCGCCCTGCTGGATGCGCTCGCCGCGGTGGGCCCCGACGACATCAGAGCCGATGCACGCGTCGAAGGCGGTGTCCGGTGAACGCCGATCTCTCGCTCTACCTCGTCACGGACGCGGCGCTCTGCGGGGACAGGGGCGTCGTCGAGACGGTGCGCCGAGCGGTCGACGGTGGGGTGCGGATCGTCCAATTGCGCGATAAGGACGCGACCGACGCCGAGACGGTCGATCAGCTGATCGCGTTGTCGCGGGTGATCGACGGGCGGGCGCTGCTCGTCGTGAACGACCGGCTGGACGCCGTGGTCGCTGCCCGGGAACGGGGCGCTCGGGTCGACGGCGTGCATCTGGGACAGGGCGATGCCTCCGTGCTGCGTGCGCGTGAGGCGCTCGGACCCGACGCGCTGGTCGGCCTCACCGCGAACACCCGTGCGCATCTCGACGCGGTCGATGCTCTGCCCGCCGGCACCGTCGACTATCTGGGTGTCGGTGTGATCCGTCCGACCGCCACCAAACCCGATCACCCCGCTCCTCTCGGCGTCGACGGCTTCCGTGATCTCGTGGCTGCCAGCTCTCTGCCGTGCGTGGCGATCGGCGGCGTCGGCATCGATGACACGGAACCCCTCCGCGACGCCGGTGCGGCCGGCCTCGCCGTCGTCTCGGTGCTGTGCGCCGCCGACGATCCCGAGGCCACGGCAGCGGAGTTCCGCCGGCGCTGGCTCGCCGGCGCCGTGCCGAGGGTGCTCAGCATCGCCGGCAGCGATCCGTCCGGGGGCGCGGGCATCCAGGCCGACCTCAAGTCCATCGCCGCGAACGGCGGATACGGGATGGCGGTCCTCACTGCGCTGACGGCGCAGAACACGCAGGGAGTGCGTGCCGTGCACGTGCCCCCCGCGCACTTCCTCCGCGCGCAGCTGGATGCGGTGTCGGACGACATCGTGATCGACGCCGTGAAGATCGGGATGCTCGCCGACTCCGACGTCATCCGCGTGGTGGGTGCGTGGCTCGACCGCGTTCGTCCGCCGGTCGTCGTGCTCGACCCCGTGATGGTGGCGACCTCCGGCGATCGGCTGCTGGATCCGGATGCCGAGCGAGCGCTGCACGATCTCCTCGCGCGGGCGACTCTGGTGACACCGAACCTCGCCGAGCTCGCAGTGCTGTCCGGCCGCGACGTCCTCGACTGGGAGGACGCGCTCTCCGCGGCGGAGCAGCTGTCGGCCGCGGTCGGGGCGGCTGTCCTGGTCAAGGGGGGACACCTCGACGGCGATTCGGCTCCGGATGCGCTGGTCGATACGCATCGCGGGACGCGCCAGGAGTTCGCCGGCACCCGGATCCCGACCAGGAACACGCACGGCACCGGCTGTTCGCTGTCGTCCGCGCTCGCGACGCTCCTCGCGCGCGGGGAGCGGCCGGCCGATGCGGTCAGCGCCGCGCGCGCCTGGCTCCGCGAATCCCTGCGCGCGGGGGACGCGCTGAGCGTGGGGCGGGGTCACGGGCCGATCGACCATTTCGCCGGACTCCGGGAGCGTGCGGCGGCGCAGACCCGACCGGCGGCTGACGACATCGCCGCGGACTGGTGGCAGGACATCGCGGAGATCCGCGCGGGGATCGACGAACTCCCGTTCATCCGAGCGCTCGCCGACGGGACGCTGGAGCGCGGCCCCTTCCTGATCTATCTCGCGCAGGACGCGCTGTATCTGCGCGAGTACGCCCGTGTCCTCGCCGAAGCCGCCCGGCTCGCGCCGACGTCGGAGGAACAGGCCTTCTGGGCCGATTCCGCGCAAGGCTCGATCGTGGGTGAACTCGAGCTGCACGCGTCGTACCTGACCCCGGCTCAGGGAGTGAGCGCGGCGACGTTCGCCGCCGAGCCGGGGCCGGCGACCACCGCGTACCTCGACCACCTGCGCTCCGTCGCGTTCGGCGGCGACTACGGCGAGATCGTCGCGGCCGTCCTTCCCTGCTTCTGGCTCTACACCGACCTCGGCCGACGCCTGCATGCCGGAGAGTTCGGGGAGTACGCGCGGGATCCGCAGCATCCCTACGCGTCCTGGCTCACGACGTACGCGGATCCGGCATTCGAGGCGGCGACGGAGAAGGCGATCGCCTACGCTTCCGGGGCTGCGGCGCAGGCCGATGCCCCGACCCGTGCGCGCATGCGCCGGGTGTTCGCGGTATCGAGCGCACACGAGCTCGCCTTCTTCGCCGCGCCGATGGGGCTGCAGCCGCTCAGATGACGGGGTGGATTTGCGGTGGCCGCCGGGGCCGCGCTACTGTCGCGACATGCCTTCGGCCGCCACCGCTTCTCCGACGCTCGCTCCGAGCGTCATCGCTGTGCGCCGACGCCGCGGCCGCCGACTGTAGGCGACCCCGCCCTCCTGCCTGCGCACGCGCAGCGGTCGAGAGCCGGTGTCGCCGCCTCCGGCCCCGTCCCCGGTCCTCCCTTCGAGGAAGGACCCGACCGTTAAGGTAGAAGCATGACGTATTCCGTCGCCGTCTCCGGCGCATCCGGCTACGCAGGCGGCGAGATCCTCCGTCTCCTGGCCGATCATCCCGACATGGAGATCCGCACCGTCACGGCGCACTCGAACGCCGGGCAGCCTCTCGTCGACCACCAGCCGCATCTGCGTTCTCTGGCACACCTCACCCTGCAGGACACGACGCCCGAGATCCTCTCCGGCCACGACATCGTGTTCCTCGCACTCCCGCACGGGCAGTCGGGGCAGTACACCGATGCGCTCGGTGCGGCTCCGCTCGTGATCGATGCCGGAGCCGACCATCGGCTCACGTCGGCGTCCGCGTGGGAGGCGTTCTACGGCGGGGCGTTCCACGAGCCCTGGACATACGGCGTCCCCGAGCTCCTGATCGACGGGGTCAAGCAAAGAGAGCACCTCCGCGGCGCGACTCGCATCGCGGCTCCCGGCTGCAACGCCTCGACCGTGAGTCTCAGCCTCGCGCCGGGCGTCGCCGCCGGCGTGATCGACCCCGCGGACATCGTCTCGGTGCTGGCGGTCGGTCCGTCCGGTGCCGGGAAGAGCCTCAAGACGAACCTTCTCGGCAGCGAGATCCTCGGCACCGCGAACCCGTATGCGGTCGGGGGATCCCACCGGCACATACCGGAGATCCGTCAGGCGCTCGCCGCGGCATCGGGTATCGACGCCGACGGCATCCGTATCTCCTTCACTCCGGTGCTGGTGCCCATGTCGCGCGGAATCCTCGCCACGTCGACCGCACGGATCGCCGACGGCGTGACCGATGCGCAGATCCGCGACGCCTGGCAGAGCGCCTACGGCGACGAGACCTTCGTGCAGCTGCTGCCGGAGGGACGCTTCCCGCGCACGGCCGACGTGCTCGGCGCCAACACCGCGCTGATCGGGCTCGCGATCGATCGCGCCGCGAACCGGGTGACCGTGGTCACCGCGGTCGACAACCTCGTCAAGGGCACCGCCGGCGCTGCCATCCAATCCATGAACATCGCGCTGGGGCTTCCCGAGGCCCGCGCCCTCTCAGTGAACGGAGTCGCGCCGTGAGCGTCACCGCCCCCGCAGGTTTCGAGGCGGCCGGTGTGGCCGCAGGACTCAAGTCCACCGGCAAGCCCGATGTCGCCGTCGTCGTCAACCGCGGACCGCGCAAGGTCGGCGCCGCCGTCTTCACGAGCAACCGCGCCAAGGCCAACCCGATCATCTGGTCGCAGCAGGCCGTCGCCGACCGGGTGGTCGAGGCCGTCGTGCTCAACTCCGGCGGGGCGAACTGCTTCACCGGCGCTTTCGGATTCCAGACGACGCATCAGACGGCTGAGAAGGCGGCCGAGCTCCTCGGTGTCAGCGCCGGCGACGTGCTGATCTGCTCCACCGGTCTCATCGGCACAGGAGACGAGACGTTCCGTGCGCGTGTGCTCGCCGGCACGGAGCAGGCGATCGCCGAGCTCAGCGCTGATGGCGGAGAGAGCGCGGCGCACGCCATCATGACCACCGACACCGTCGCGAAGACCGCCGTGGTCAGCCGCGACGGCTGGACGATCGGTGGGATGGCGAAGGGAGCAGGAATGCTCGCGCCGGGCCTCGCCACGATGCTGGTCGTGATCACGACCGACGCCGTCCTCGAGCCGCTCCAGGCCGATGACGTGCTGCGCCGTGCGACCGGGCGGACCTTCGACCGGCTCGACTCCGACGGCTGCATGTCGACGAACGATCAGGTCACCCTCCTCGCCAACGGCGCCTCCGAGGTCGTGCCCGATCTCGACGACTTCGCCGCCGCGCTGATCGAGCTGTGCCAAGAGCTCGCGGTCAAGCTGCAGGGCGATGCCGAGGGCGCGAGTCACGACATCACGATCGAGGTGCAGCACGCGGTCTCCGAGCAGGACGCCGTCGAGGTCGGCCGGTCGGTCGCCCGCAACAACCTCTTCAAGGCCGCCATCTTCGGCAACGACCCGAACTGGGGCCGTGTGCTCGCCGCGATCGGCACCACGAACGCGCAGTTCGATCCCTACGACGTCGACGTCTGGATGAACGGCGTCCGCGTCTGCACGGCGGGCGGCCCCGACCGTCCCCGTGAAGAGGTCGACCTCATGCCGCGCGCCACGCACCTCGTGATCGACCTCAAGGTCGGCGAGTCGACGGCGACCGTGCTCACGAACGACCTCACCCACGACTACGTGCACGAGAACAGCGCCTACGCCTCATGACCGACATCCAGGACACCCCGGCCGAAGTCGCCGCACAGAAGGCCACGACCCTCATCGAGTCGCTGCCGTGGCTGAAGAAGTTCCGCGACCAGATCGTCGTCATCAAGTACGGCGGGAACGCGATGGTGTCGGAGGAGCTGCAGGACGCCTTCGCGCAGGACATCGCCTACCTCCGTTACGTCGGCGTGCTGCCGGTCGTCGTGCACGGCGGCGGCCCGCAGATCTCGAACATGCTGCAGCGGCTCGAGATCCCCAGCGAGTTCAAGGGCGGCTACCGGGTCACCAACACCGAGGCGATCAGCGTCGTGCGCATGGTGCTCACCGGTCAGGTCAATCCGCAGCTGGTGTCCAAGATCAACTCGCACGGGCCGATCGCGACCGGCCTCAGCGGGGAGGACGCCGGACTCTTCGGCGGGCGCCGTCGCGGTGTCGTGATCGACGGCGAAGAGGTCGACCTCGGTCGCGTCGGCGATGTCGTCGAAGTCGATCCGACTCCCGTGCTCGACCATCTCGCCGCCGGGCGCATCCCGGTGGTGTCGAGCATCGCGCCTGATCTCGATCATCCCGGCCAGTCGCTCAACGTCAACGCCGATGCCGCCGCCGCGGCTCTCGCCGTGTCCTTGCATGCGCGCAAACTCGTGATCCTCACGGATGTGCCGGGGCTCTACGCCGACTGGCCGAACCGCGACTCCCTCGTCTCGCACCTGACCTCGGAGGCCCTCATCGAGATGCTGCCGAAGCTCGAGTCGGGGATGATCCCCAAGATGCGCGCCTGCCTCGACGCGGTCGAAGGCGGCGTGGACGCGGCCGCGATCATCGACGGACGGGTGCCGCATTCGGTGCTCGTCGAACTGTTCACCAGCAAGGGAATCGGGACCGAAGTGGTCCTGGGAAAGTCGGAGGTGACGGGATGACCGTCTGGCAGGACGACGCGGCACGCGATCTCGTGCTCAATGCGGGGGAGCGGCTCGCGCTGCTGGTCCGCGGTGAGGGCTCGTACCTGTGGGATGCCGACGGTCGACGCCACCTCGACTTCCTCGCCGGCATCGCGGTGACCTCCCTCGGGCACGCGCACCCGGCCTTCGTCGAGGCCGTCTCGACGCAGGCGGCCACACTCGCGCACGTGTCGAACTACTTCGCCACCCCGCCCCAGCTCGCACTCGCCGCACGCATCAAGCGTCTCGCGGGTGCCGGTATCGACGGGCGGGTGTTCTTCTCGAACTCGGGCGCCGAGGCCAACGAGGCCGCTTTCAAGCTCGCCCGGCTGCACGGGGGCACCGAGCGGCCGCGCATCCTCGCGCTCGAGAACGGCTTCCACGGACGCACCATGGGCTCGCTCGCTCTCACCGCGAAGGCATCGATGCGCGCGCCGTTCGAGCCGATGCCCGCGGGCGTCGAGCACATCCCCGCCACGATCGAGGCATTGGAAGCGGCGATGGACGACCGCGTCGCCGCGATCATCGTCGAGCCGATCCAGGGCGAGGCCGGAGTGGTCGAGCTGCCGGAGGGGTACCTCGCCGCCGCCCGCTCGCTGACCCTCGCGCACGGCGCGCTCCTGATCGTCGACGAGATCCAGACCGGAGCCGGCCGCACCGGTGAGTGGTTCGGGTTCAGCCACGAGGGCATCATTCCCGATGCGATCACGCTCGCGAAGGGGATCGGCGGCGGTTTCCCGATCGGCGCGCTGGTCACTTACGGCAGCGCGAGCGCACTGTTCACCCCGGGGTCGCACGGCTCGACGTTCGGGGGCAATCCCCTGGCGACTGCTGTCGCCGACGCCGTGCTCACCGAGATCGAGAGCGCCGGCCTGGTGGAGAACGCGGCCCGTCGCGGCGCGGAGCTTCGCGAGATCCTCCTCGGGATCGACTCCCCGCTGGTCGAGGGCGTGCGCGGACGTGGTCTGCTCGTGGGCGTCGCGCTCACCGCTCCGGTGGCCGGTGCCGTCGTCGCGGCCGCACAGGAGCGCGGGCTCATCGTCAACGCCGCCAACCCCGAGACGGTGCGCATCGCGCCCGCTCTCACCATCGGCGACGCCGAACTCGCCGAGTTCCGTGAGCTGTTCACGGCCGCTCTCGCCGACGTCCAGGCCTCTGTAGCCGGAAAGGTATCCGCATGACCCGCCACCTGCTGCGTGACGATGACCTGACCCCCGCCGAGCAGGCGGAGATCCTCGACCTCGCCATCGAGCTGAAGAAGGACCGCTGGGCCGACAAGAGCCTGGCCGGTCCTCAGACGGTCGCGGTCATCTTCGACAAGTCCTCCACGCGCACCCGTGTCTCGTTCGCGGTGGGCATCGCCGACCTCGGCGGCTCGCCGCTGATCATCTCGACCGCGAGCAGCCAGCTCGGCGGCAAAGAGACGCCGTCCGACACCGCGCGCGTCCTCGAGCGCCAGGTCGCGGCCATCGTGTGGCGCACCTATGCGCAGTCCGGGCTCGAAGAGATGGCCGAAGGCACGAGGGTGCCCGTCATCAACGCGCTCTCCGACGACTTCCACCCGTGCCAGCTGCTCGCCGATCTGCTGACGATCCGCGAGCACAAGGGAGATCTGAAGGGGCTCACGCTCACGTTCCTCGGCGACGGACAGAGCAACATGGCGCACTCGTACGCGCTCGCCGGTGTGACGGCGGGCATGCACGTGCGCATCGCGTCGCCGGAGGACTATGCGCCCCGCGCGGATGTCATCGAGGCCGCCGATCGCCGCGCTGCCGAGACCGGTGGCTCGATCACGCTCTACACCGACCCGGTCGAGGCTGCCGCCGGTGCCGACGTCGTGGTGACCGATACATGGGTCTCGATGGGCAAGGAGGAGGAGAAGCTCGCACGCATCCGCGATCTCGGCGGCTACAAGGTCACCCCCGAGACGATGACGCTCGCCGACCCCGAGGCGATCTTCATCCACTGCCTCCCTGCCGATCGCGGCTATGAGGTCGACTCCAGCGTGATCGACGGGCCGCAGAGCGTGGTCTGGGATGAGGCGGAGAACCGTCTGCACGCGCAGAAGGCCCTCCTGGTCTGGCTCCTCGGCAAGAAGGACGCGTGATGAGCGAACCGACACACGAAGGCACCAACGAGGGCGCGCTCTGGGGCGCCCGCTTCGCCACGGGCCCGTCGCCGGAACTGGTCGAGCTGAGCCGTTCCACGCACTTCGACTGGATCCTCGCGCCGTACGACATCGCCGGCTCGCATGCACATGCCACGGCGCTCGAAGCTGCCGGATACCTCGAACCCGACGAGGCACGACGGATGCACGAGGGGCTGGATGCCGTGGCGCGCAAGGTCGCCGACGGCACGCTGCGACCGGTGCCGACCGACGAGGACGTGCACGGTGCGCTCGAGCAGGCGTTGATCGCCGAGCTCGGGCCGGAGCTGGGCGGGCGCCTGCGCGCCGGTCGCAGCCGCAACGACCAGATCGCCACCCTCGTGCGCATGTACCTGATCGATCATGCGCGGGTGATCGCCCGTGACATCCTGCGGGTGATCGACGCGCTGGTGGCCCAGGCCGAAGCGCATCCCGCCGCGATCCTGCCCGGACGCACGCACCTGCAGCATGCGCAGCCGGTGCTGCTCGCCCATCACCTGCAGGCCCACGGTTGGCCGCTGGTGCGCGAACTCGAACGCCTCGTGGACTGGCGGCGTCGTGCCGGCGTCTCACCGTACGGCGGGGGAGCGCTGGCCGGTTCCACGCTCGGTCTCGATCCGACGCTCGTGGCGACGGAGCTGGGTCTGGACCGCCCGGCCGAGAACTCCCTCGACGGCACCGCGGCCCGCGACGTCGTGGCGGAGTTCGCGTTCATCACGGCGATGACCGGTGTCGACATCTCGCGCCTCTCCGAGGAGATCATCCTCTGGAACACCCGCGAGTTCGGTTTCGTCACGCTCGACGATGGCTACTCCACGGGTTCGAGCATCATGCCGCAGAAGAAGAATCCCGACATCGCCGAGCTCGCTCGCGGCAAGTCGGGTCGACTCATCGGCAACCTCTCCGGTCTGCTGGCCACGCTCAAGGGCCTTCCGCTCGCGTACAACCGCGATCTGCAGGAGGACAAGGAGCCCGTGTTCGACTCGGTTCAGACCCTCGAGGTGGTGCTCCCCGCCTTCGCGGGCATGATCGCGACGCTGCGTTTCGACACCGAACGGATGGCAGCTCTGGCTCCGCAGGGCTTCTCTCTCGCGACGGATGTCGCGGAATGGCTGGTGAAGCGCCGGGTGCCCTTCCGTGATGCCCATGAGATCTCGGGTGCGCTCGTGCGTGCGTGCGAGGAGCAGGGGATCGGGCTGGAGGATGCCTCCGACGAGCTGCTGCTGTCGGTGTCGCCGCATCTCGTGCCCGAGGTGCGCGAAGTCCTGACGATCGAGGGTTCGGTCGCATCGCGCACCGGCGCCGGGGGGACCGCCCCTGTGCGGGTCGCGGAGCAGCGTGCCGAGCTGGTCTCGCGCGCGCAGGCCGCCGCCCACGCCCTCGGCCTCTAGCCGAAGGCGTCGGCGGCCGGTCCGCGGCGGTTCAGTGCAGCTCGGCGTCGGCCGCCGACCGCTCCCAGCGGGTGAAGCGGACGGTGAGTCCGGCCCGGGTGGGCGCCGCGAGGAAGGGGCCGGCTGCAGCTGCGGACTGCCCGTCGAACGGCGCGACCCGCACCAGTCGCCATGGTCCGTCGTCGGCGCGGGCACGCACGATCACGGAGTCCGCCCAGCGGCTGACACGCACCGTGATCTCGCTCTCGAACCATTCGTCGACGTGGCCGACCGACCAGTCGGAGCCTCCCGCGGTGACCACGGCGCCGAGCCCGAGGTGATCATCGGCGTATTCCAGGCCGGTCTTGACCCAGTGCTCGTCGTCGATGCGCACGAATACGCCCGCCTGGTCGAACTGCCCGTCCCACGGGGCCCGGAAAGCGACCTCCATGGCCTCGCCCACCGCGAGCGGGGCGAGGAGAGCGTGCTCGTTATCGTGCACGAAACCGTAGGCGGTGTGCCGCCAGGCATCGCTGCCTTCCACGGCGGTGATGTCGAGCGGAGCCGAACCGTCGGGGAGGGTGGACGGGGAGGCGGGGGCGTTGGTCCAGGTTCCCTGAGACCAGGGGATCATGTGCGATTCAGGCATGTTCTCAAGATATAGCCGATAAGCGCATAAGTCGAGCATTATTCGTGTTATGGTTATGCCATGGTCATCGCGGTACTCGCCGACATCGTGGGGTCTCGCCGACTCGACGATCGCACCGCCGCGCAACGCGTCCTCGACGACACCATAGCCGCGGTGGAGGTCGACCTCCCGCTGGCGACGCAGCCGCTCACGCCCACCGTAGGAGACGAGCAGCAGGGTGTCTACCGCGATCTGAGCGACGCGATGGTGTCGCTGCTGATGATCCAGCTGCGATTGCCCGACGGCATCGCCTTCCGCTTCGGCATCGGTGTGGGGGAGGTGCGTCCTGTCGAGTCGGTCCATCGCGAGCTCGCCGACGGACCGGGGTGGTATGCGGCCCGCGCGGCGATCGAGACCGTGCACGCCCGTGAGGGTCGCGCCGTGCCGCGCACGAGATCCTGGATTGTCGGAGCCCCGGGGCAGGATGAGGTCATGGAGAGCACGATCGCCGCATCGAACGCCTATCTCCTCGTCCGCGACGAGGTGGTCGGCGCGATGAGCGAGCGGGAACGACGGCTCACCTACGGTCGTCTGCTCGGTCGATCGCAGCAGGAGCTCGCGACCGACGAGGGGATCACACAGCCCAGCGTCTCGAAGTCGCTGCGCACAGCGGGTACGGCCGCACTCATCGAGGGCGTCGCCGCGCTCCGAGGCGAGCGCGCATGATCGTCGCCGGATTCATCCTGCTGGCGGTCGGCGCCGCCGACCTGGTGCGTCAGTTCGCACCGCGCCGTTGGATCGGGTATCTCTCCGTCGCCGTCATCCTGCTCCTGCTCGGCAGCGTCAGCGACGCGCTCCTTCCCATGGTGCTCGCGATCGTCGTCGGTGCCCTCTGGGTGTGGTGCATGCCCACCGGGCGCCCCGCCCCGCTGGGGTTCTGGCCCGCCGTGCTGCTCGCGGTCGTGAGCGTCGGCGCCGTCGTCGGGCTCGGTGCCCGTGCTGACGCCGGTCTGATCGGCGCGATCTGGCACCTCCGATCGCCGTTCGGTGAGGTGCCCTTCGACCTCGCGCTGCTGGCGCTGGGAGCCGGGGTCTTCCTCCTCGAGTCTTCGAATCTCGTGGTGCGTGCGGCGCTCGACGGGGAGCACACCTGGCTCCCGGCGGACCCGGCAGACCCGGCAGCGAGCGCGTCGAGGGAGACTGTCGCGGCCGCCGAGACCCCGGTGGCCTCCGAGACGGTCGATGGTGTCTCCGACGACGCCACGGAGGATGCTGTCGCGATGTCGGCGACGCTCCCGGTGGCAGCGCCCCGAGATCCGCGCAGCGGATTCAAGGGCGGACGACTGATCGGACCGCTGGAGCGCATCCTCGTCCTGATCCTCACTCTCGCTGCGGCCTATCCGATCCTGGCCGCGATGCTCGCGGCGAAGGGCATCGTCCGATTCCCGGAGATCTCGCGCGACGGCGAGACCGGGGCCCGCGCGGAGTACTTCCTCGTCGGCAGCCTGGTGAGCTGGGTGATCGCCCTCGGCGCCGCGTTCCTCGTGTGGTGGGCCGCGCACAGCTGACGGCAGGCAGTTCAGCCTCTCGACCGGTACCAGTCCAGCTTCTCCGCCAGACGCCGCTGCTGCGCGAGAACGTCGGCGAGTTGCTTCTCGACCGTCGCGGCGTGCTCCTCGAGGAGCGCTATCCGCTCGGGGACGGTGTCCTCGCGTTGGCAGAGCCGGCCGTAGCGACGCAGGCGTTCCACGGGCATGCCCGTCTCGCGAAGGCACTTGAGGAACTCCAGAAGTCCGAGCTCGGTGTCGGTGTACGCCCGATGTCCGCCCGCAGTGCGGGACACGGCGGGCAGGATGCCCTCGCGCTCGTAGTACCGGAGCGTGTCGATGCTGAATCCGGAGCGTGCCGCAGCCTCCGCCGGGGTGTACGTGGTCATGACCCGAGCATAGGACTTGACCTGGAGCGCACTCCAGGTTGCACAGTGAGGTCATGACCAACCGGAACGCCTCTGCATCCCCGCTCGTCCTCGGAGCGATGTCCTTCGGCACGCTCGTCGACGAGGAGACCTCATTCGCGCTGCTCGACCGCTTCGTCGAGCGCGGCGGCATCTGGATCGACACCGCCGACTGCTACAGCTTCTGGGTGAGCGACACGGGGCAGGGGGGAGCCTCCGAGGAGGTTCTCGGACGCTGGCTCGCGGCGCGGCCGCAGGCGCGAGCACAGGTCCGCATCTCGACGAAGGTCGGTGCCGAACCCCTGTGGCCCGGGTCCTGGCCCCAACATCGGACAGGGCTCTCCCCGCGAGCCATCCGCGCTGCTGTCGACGGGAGCCTCGCGCGTCTGGGCGTCGACAGGATCGACCTGCTGTGGCTGCACCAGGAGGATCGGGCCGTCGCGATCGAGGAGACCGTGGACGCTCTCGCGGCGCTCACCGCAGATGGCACCGTGAGCCGCGTCGGTGCCTCGAACCACCCGGCCTGGCGCATCGAGCGCGCCCGTGCGCACGCCAGGTCCATCGGCAGCGTTCCCATCGACGCGTTCCAGTTGAACAGCACGTACCTGCGCACGCGACCGGGAACGCTTCCCCCCGGGGTCGCCCATCCTTTCGGTGTGTTGAGCGATGAGCAGCGCGACTTCGCCCTGGCGAACGGGCTCGAGATCTGGGCGTACACGCCCCTGCTCTCGGGTGCCTATGACAATCCCGCGAAGCCCGTGCCCCCGGTGTACGACCATCCCGGAACCGCAGGTCGGCTCGCGGTGCTGGGTGAGGTCGCGGCGGCGCGAGGGCTCGGACGGGGGCAGATCGTGCTGGCCTGGCGGCTGGCCCGCGGCATCCGCCCGATCCTCGGCGGCAGCAGGGTCGATCAGCTCGACGTCGCGATGGATGCCGCGTCGATCACTCTGTCTGCGGACGAGATCACTCTTCTCGACGGGCCGGTGTGAGTCGTTTCGCCGGTGCGCTGCGCTGATAGCCTGGAGCGCGTGTCAACTCCCGCTCTGACGACCGCACCCCAGGCGATCGACCCCACGTTCGAGAACGTGTGGGACGAACTCGTGTGGCGTGGTCTGGTCCATGTGTCCACCGACCAGGAGGCGCTGCGCGCCCTGCTCGCGGGAGACCCCATCACGTATTACTGCGGGTTCGATCCGACGGCTCCCAGCCTGCACCTGGGCAACCTCGTGCAGCTGTTGACGCTGCGCCGCATCCAGCTCGCCGGCCACAAGCCCCTCGGCCTCGTCGGCGGCTCGACCGGACTCATCGGAGATCCGCGCCCCACGGCCGAGCGCACGCTGAACACTCGGGAGACGGTCGAGGACTGGGTCGGTCGCCTGCGCACGCAGGTCGAGCGCTACCTCAGCTTCGAGGGCGACAACGCCGCCCGCATCGTGAACAACCTCGACTGGACGGCCCCGCTGAGCGCGATCGACTTCCTGCGCGAGATCGGCAAGTACTTCCGTGTCGGCACGATGCTCAAGAAGGATGCGGTCGCCGCGCGCCTGAACTCCGACGAGGGCATCAGCTACACCGAGTTCAGCTACCAGATCCTGCAGGGCATGGACTTCCTCGAGCTGTACCGGCAGTACGACTGCGTGCTGCAGACCGGCGGCTCGGATCAGTGGGGCAATCTCACCAGTGGTACCGACCTCATCCGTCGTGCCGAGGGAGCGTCGGTGCATGCCATCGGCACGCCGCTCATCACGAACAGCGACGGCACCAAGTTCGGCAAGAGCGAGGGCAATGCCATCTGGCTCGATGCCGACATGTGCAGCCCGTACCGGATGTACCAGTTCTGGCTGAGCACGACCGACGCCGACGTGATCGATCGCCTGAAGGTGTTCACCTTCCTCGGCAGAGCCGAGATCGAGGAGTATGCCGAACTCGTGGCGACCGAGCCGTTCCGTCGGGCTGCGCAGAAGCGGCTCGCCCTCGAGGTCGTCGCGACGGTGCATGGTGTCGAGGCGACTGCGGCCGTGATCGCCGCGTCCGAGGCACTGTTCGGGCAGGGTGATCTGACCGCGCTCGATGCCGGCACGCTGCGCACCGCTCTGGAGGAGCTTCCGAACGCGACGGTCGCTCTCGGTGCACCGGTGGTCGAGGTCTTGGTGTCGACCGGTCTGGTGGCGAGCCTGTCCGAGGCCAGGCGTGCGATCACGCAGGGTGGCGTCACTCTCGACGGCGAACGGGTCGAAGACGAGACAGCCGCGGTCCAGGGCACCCTTCCCGGAGGAGTCTCCGTGCTCCGCCGCGGCAAGAAGACCCTCGCCGGCGTCTTCCTCGACTGAGTCCCCGGCTGTCGGCAGCAGAGGTCTTCGGGTAGCAGGGTCGGATGCCGTTCACCGCCAGTCACGCTTTGGTCGCGCTGCCGTTCGTTCGCACGCCGCTGGTGCCGGCGGCGATCGCGATCGGCGCGATGGCGCCTGACCTGCCACTGTTCGTGCGGGGTGTCGGACTGAACTACTCGTTCACGCATACGTTCGGCAACGTCGTGTGGACCGCGCTGCTCGCGTTCGCACTGTTCCTGATCTGGCGGGTCGTCTTGCGTCCGGCGGTTCCCGAACTCGGTCCGCTGTGGGTGGCGCGGCGGCTGCCCGAGGACTGGACCGATCGCGGGGCCACGGCAGCAGGAGCGGCGGTCGGCATCGGTCAGAAGCGCGCGTATCCGTTCCTGCTCGCCGCGTCGCTCGTGATCGGGGTGCTCTCGCACATCGTGTGGGACCTCTTCACGCACGAGGGACGATGGGGCGTCGGTCTGATTCCCGGGCTCGATGAGATGTGGGGTCCGGTCCCCGGATTCAAGTGGCTTCAGCACGGGTCGAGCCTGGTCGGCCTCGCCATCATCGGTGTCTGGGCGCTCCTGTGGCTGCGTCGGCAGGCTCCGCGTCGCACAGTCACGCAGTCGGTACCCACCTGGCTGCGTGTGTCATGGTGGGTGTCGCTTCCCGTGATCCTGCTCGCCGCCTGGGTCGGTGGACTCGTCGTCTTCGGTCCGCTCGACGCGGAGTTCACCGTCCAGCACCTCGCGTACCGGGTTCTTCCTCCGGCATGTGCGCTGTGGGGCGCGATCACGTTCGTTCTCTGCGTCGCGCTGTCGGTGCGCGGCCGTCACCAGACGGGCTGATCCGATCCCCAGGGATGCGGGGCCCGGAACTCGAAACCCGGCAGGGCGGGTCGCGCCGTCACGAGGGCGCTCCCGTCGACATCGAATCGCGCGAGGTGCGGCCGAACGTCGAAATCGACCTCGGCTGCGGGGTCTCCTCGGCGCGGCATCCCGAGCAGCTCCGCGGCGACGCGACGCAGTGACGTGCGCACGATCCGTGACCCTCCCTCCCGTGACCGCCGCCTGAGCAGCGTGGTCACCGCGGCGGCGAGAAGATACCCGGCGCTGTGATCGAGGGCCTGCGCCGGGAGTGCTCCTGGACGCCCGCCTTCCGCGGACTCGATGCGCGAGATGCCGGATTCGGCCTGCACGAGGCTGTCGAAGCCGGCGAGGTCCGGACTCTCCGTGCCCCAGGCGCTGAGTTGCGCGACGATGAGCCCAGGGTGTCGGCGCGCGAGCAGCTCCGGATGCAGCCCGAGTCTGTCGAGAGCGGCCGGTCGGTAGCCGAGCACCACGGCATCGGCTTCGGCCAGCAACTCCTGGAGTCGGGCACCGCGTGCGTCGAGTATGACGGATCGTTTGCCGTGGCCGGTATCGAGATGCTGCCACGCCGGTTCCGGCAGGTGCGGGGGATCGATGCGCAAGACGTCGGCGCCGAGAAGAGCGAGGGTCCGCGTGCAGACCGGCCCCGCGATGACGCGCGTCAGATCGAGCACGCGCATGCCGCTCAGGGGGAGGGAACCCGGTGACGTTGCCGCGAGCTCCGATCGACGGGGGTGCGAGACGGATTCCTCATCCACCCGGCTGACCTCGAGGAGTGGTCGTTCGCGCAGTGCCCGATCGACGGCGGGCCTCTCGACGGCGACAGGAACAGCCAGACCGCCGGCGGATGTGATGTCGGAGACGGCACTCGCTGTCCTCCGCTCCGCGAGTGCAACACGAACGGCAGCCGGATCGGCGTCTTCTCGCAGGTGGAGGCCCGCACGCAGCGCGGCAGCGTGATGCGGGTAGTTCCCGTGCGTACGGACCCATCCGTCGGTGGTCTCCCAGAACCCGGAGTACGGGGACCAGACCGGGGGAGCGTCGCCATCGATCGTGAGCACGCGGTCGCTCCGGTAGGCGATGGCGACGCGGGCCGGATCCAGCGAGACGGGGGAACAGCCAGCCGCGAGCACCGCCGCGCTGACGCTCGCCCACGCCAGCGCGCCGGTGGCCAGTCGGGAGGGAAGCGGGACAGTCGGGGGAGGCGGGAGCACCGTCGAGCCACGGTCGATCCCGAGTTCACGCCGCACGCGATCGAGCAGCGCGGCGCCCGCGTCACCATGCCCCGAGGCTTCATCGTGCGGGGGAGCGACGGGGCGGAAATCCGCAGACGCAGGCATGGCGTGATCGTACTCCTGAGGCCCAGAGAGGGCGGAAACCATTCCTGATCCGGCAGAAACATGGGAGAGGGCGCCAGCGACACGCCCGGGCGGTGGGGCCCGATTTGCCAGAACCCCGAGATCCACGTAACTTATTACTTGTTCGCCCCACAGGGACGCGGAGGAGCCAAGAGCTTCACCCCCCTCAAGCGGAGAACCACTCCCGATCCACTCTCACTTGAGAGATCAGGCGCTTGCGTCTAGGATAGGGACTCCACCTCTTCTGCGGCTGTCATCAGCTGCGCTGCGGATCTTCGATCCGCGCGGCGCGCCGATTTGACAAGCAAGAGAGAGTGGGTAAGATAGAGAAGTTGCCCT
>NZ_WNWT01000003.1:0-287720 GCF_011754135.1 Microbacterium sp. Be9
GGTAAGATAGAGAAGTTGCCCTTCGGGCCTGGCTGTGATGGCTGGGTCGTGGGAGCATCCGATCCTTGAGAACTCAACAGCGTGCACTTGTCAAATGCCAAATTATCCTCGTCTAGCTTCGGCTGGGTGAGAATTCCTTTGGATCAAAGACCAACCTCCTTGTGGGGTTGGCAATGGATGAAGTCAGCAATGAATTTGTCTCTTTGGTCAGCATCAAACTCGCTGCGTCACCGTTTTCCCGGTGGGGTATGCATTTCTTTTTTACGGAGAGTTTGATCCTGGCTCAGGATGAACGCTGGCGGCGTGCTTAACACATGCAAGTCGAACGGTGAACACGGAGCTTGCTCTGTGGGATCAGTGGCGAACGGGTGAGTAACACGTGAGCAACCTGCCCCTGACTCTGGGATAAGCGCTGGAAACGGCGTCTAATACTGGATATGTGACGTGACCGCATGGTCTGCGTCTGGAAAGAATTTCGGTTGGGGATGGGCTCGCGGCCTATCAGCTTGTTGGTGAGGTAATGGCTCACCAAGGCGTCGACGGGTAGCCGGCCTGAGAGGGTGACCGGCCACACTGGGACTGAGACACGGCCCAGACTCCTACGGGAGGCAGCAGTGGGGAATATTGCACAATGGGCGCAAGCCTGATGCAGCAACGCCGCGTGAGGGACGACGGCCTTCGGGTTGTAAACCTCTTTTAGCAGGGAAGAAGCGAAAGTGACGGTACCTGCAGAAAAAGCGCCGGCTAACTACGTGCCAGCAGCCGCGGTAATACGTAGGGCGCAAGCGTTATCCGGAATTATTGGGCGTAAAGAGCTCGTAGGCGGTTTGTCGCGTCTGCTGTGAAATCCGGAGGCTCAACCTCCGGCCTGCAGTGGGTACGGGCAGACTAGAGTGCGGTAGGGGAGATTGGAATTCCTGGTGTAGCGGTGGAATGCGCAGATATCAGGAGGAACACCGATGGCGAAGGCAGATCTCTGGGCCGTAACTGACGCTGAGGAGCGAAAGGGTGGGGAGCAAACAGGCTTAGATACCCTGGTAGTCCACCCCGTAAACGTTGGGAACTAGTTGTGGGGTCCATTCCACGGATTCCGTGACGCAGCTAACGCATTAAGTTCCCCGCCTGGGGAGTACGGCCGCAAGGCTAAAACTCAAAGGAATTGACGGGGACCCGCACAAGCGGCGGAGCATGCGGATTAATTCGATGCAACGCGAAGAACCTTACCAAGGCTTGACATATACGAGAACGGGCCAGAAATGGTCAACTCTTTGGACACTCGTAAACAGGTGGTGCATGGTTGTCGTCAGCTCGTGTCGTGAGATGTTGGGTTAAGTCCCGCAACGAGCGCAACCCTCGTTCTATGTTGCCAGCACGTAATGGTGGGAACTCATGGGATACTGCCGGGGTCAACTCGGAGGAAGGTGGGGATGACGTCAAATCATCATGCCCCTTATGTCTTGGGCTTCACGCATGCTACAATGGCCGGTACAAAGGGCTGCAATACCGCGAGGTGGAGCGAATCCCAAAAAGCCGGTCCCAGTTCGGATTGAGGTCTGCAACTCGACCTCATGAAGTCGGAGTCGCTAGTAATCGCAGATCAGCAACGCTGCGGTGAATACGTTCCCGGGTCTTGTACACACCGCCCGTCAAGTCATGAAAGTCGGTAACACCTGAAGCCGGTGGCCTAACCCTTGTGGAGGGAGCCGTCGAAGGTGGGATCGGTAATTAGGACTAAGTCGTAACAAGGTAGCCGTACCGGAAGGTGCGGCTGGATCACCTCCTTTCTAAGGAGCATCTGACACTTTCGGGTGTCCAGAACCCAGATCGAGAACGTTCGTTTCTCGCTGGGAGCTCATGGGTGGAACATTTGACATGGTGCGAAGGATGTTGTTCTTCTCCAGTACGCCACTTCGGTGGTTGGAACGGGGAGGGTGGCGGATGTCGCACCTGCACGCTGTTGGGTCCTGAGGGACCGGATGCGGATCTTTCGGGATCTGGTCTGAACCTCTGGGCCTCTTTCTGTTTCCCCCGTGTGGGGTTGTGGATAGGGGCACCGCCCGTACTTTGAGAACTACACAGTGGACGCGAGCATCTTGCAGCTGGCTTCGGTCAGTTGCACAAGATGATCTTAAAGATCATTAGTCAATTTCAGATTCCATCTTCGGATGGGGTCGAGTTTTTGATTCAAACTCATGTGATTTCAAGTCTTTAAGAGCAAACGGTGGATGCCTTGGCATCTGGAGCCGAAGAAGGACGTAGCAATCTGCGATAAGCCTCGGGGAACTGATAAGCAAGTTTTGATCCGAGGGTGTCCGAATGGGGAAACCCCGCTGGGCGGCGTGCCGACCTAGTGACTCCCGCCTGAATATATAGGGCGGGTAGAGGGAACGTGGGGAAGTGAAACATCTCAGTACCCACAGGAAGAGAAAGCAACCGCGATTCCGTTAGTAGTGGCGAGCGAAACCGGAACAGGCTAAACCTAGCGTGTGTGATAGCCGGCAGGCGTTGCACGTTGGGGGTTGTGGGACTTTTCAGTCATCTCTGCCGAGGTGGCGGCGTTACAAGAAGGTATAGACGAACGGTCTTGAAAGGCCGGTCATAGAGGGTGCCAACCCCGTAGTCGAAATGCTTCTCTTGGCGCGAAGAGTATCCCAAGTAGCACGGGGCCCGTGAAATCCCGTGTGAATCTGTCAGGACCACCTGATAAGCCTAAATACTCCCAGATGACCGATAGCGGACAAGTACCGTGAGGGAAAGGTGAAAAGTACCCCGGGAGGGGAGTGAAATAGTACCTGAAACCGTTTGCTTACAAACCGTTGGAGCCTCCTTAGTAGGGGTGACAGCGTGCCTTTTGAAGAATGAGCCTGCGAGTTAGCGATATGTGGCGAGGTTAACCCGTGTGGGGTAGCCGTAGCGAAAGCGAGTCTGAATAGGGCGATTCAGTCGCATGTCCTAGACCCGAAGCGAAGTGATCTATCCATGGCCAGGTTGAAGCGACGGTAAGACGTCGTGGAGGACCGAACCCACTTAGGTTGAAAACTGAGGGGATGAGCTGTGGATAGGGGTGAAAGGCCAATCAAACTTCGTGATAGCTGGTTCTCTCCGAAATGCATTTAGGTGCAGCGTTGCGTGTTTCTTGCCGGAGGTAGAGCTACTGGATGGCCGATGGGCCCTACAAGGTTACTGACGTCAGCCAAACTCCGAATGCCGGTAAGTGAGAGCGCAGCAGTGAGACTGTGGGGGATAAGCTTCATAGTCGAGAGGGAAACAACCCAGACCACCAACTAAGGTCCCAAAGCGCGTGCTAAGTGGGAAAGGATGTGGAGTTGCCTTGACAACCAGGAGGTTGGCTTAGAAGCAGCCACCCTTGAAAGAGTGCGTAATAGCTCACTGGTCAAGTGATTCCGCGCCGACAATGTAACGGGGCTCAAGCACGCCACCGAAGTTGTGGCATTGACATTATTGGTAGGCCTTCGTGGTCCAGCCGTGTTGATGGGTAGGAGAGCGTCGTGTGGCCAGCGAAGCGGCGGTGTAAACCAGCCGTGGAGGCTACACGAGTGAGAATGCAGGCATGAGTAGCGAATGACGTGTGAGAAACACGTCCTCCGAAAGACCAAGGGTTCCAGGGTCAAGCTAATCTTCCCTGGGTAAGTCGGGACCTAAGGCGAGGCCGACAGGCGTAGTCGATGGACAACGGGTTGATATTCCCGTACCGGCGAAGAACCGCCCAAGCTAATCCAGTAGTGCTAAGTGTCTGAATCCCAGTGACTGATCCCTTCGGGGTGACGCTCTGGGCCTAGCGCACGACCCCATTCTGGTGCGGTTAGCGTATTAACAGGTGTGACGCAGGAAGGTAGCCCAAGCCAGGCGATGGTTGTCCTGGTGCAAGTGCGTAGGCCGAGTCGTAGGCAAATCCGCGATTCACATAGGCTGAGACACGATGCGGATAAAAAGTGGGTGATCCTATGCTGCCAAGAAAAGCATCGACGCGAGGTTCTAGCCGCCCGTACCCCAAACCGACTCAGGTGGTCAGGTAGAGAATACCAAGGAGATCGAGAGAATCGTGGTTAAGGAACTCGGCAAAATGCCCCCGTAACTTCGGGAGAAGGGGGGCCTTCGGCGTATAGGGATTTACTCCCGAAAGCGTTTGGAGGCCGCAGAGACTAGTGGGTAGCGACTGTTTACTAAAAACACAGGTCCGTGCCAAGTCGCAAGACGATGTATACGGACTGACGCCTGCCCGGTGCTGGAAGGTTAAGAGGACCGGTTAGCCGCAAGGCGAAGCTGAGAATTTAAGCCCCAGTAAACGGCGGTGGTAACTATAACCATCCTAAGGTAGCGAAATTCCTTGTCGGGTAAGTTCCGACCTGCACGAATGGCGTAACGACTTCCCAACTGTCTCAACCGCGAACTCGGCGAAATTGCATTACGAGTAAAGATGCTCGTTACGCGCAGCAGGACGGAAAGACCCCGTGACCTTTACTACAGCTTGGTATTGGTGTTCGGTGTGGCTTGTGTAGGATAGGTGGGAGACTTTGAAGCATGGACGCTAGTTCGTGTGGAGTCATTGTTGAAATACCACTCTGGTCACTCTGGATATCTAACTTCGAACCGTAATCCGGTTCAGGGACAGTGCCTGGTGGGTAGTTTAACTGGGGCGGTTGCCTCCCAAAAAGTAACGGAGGCGCCCAAAGGTTCCCTCAACCTGGTTGGCAATCAGGTGTCGAGTGTAAGTGCACAAGGGAGCTTGACTGTGAGACTGACAGGTCGAGCAGGGACGAAAGTCGGGACTAGTGATCCGGCAGTGGCTTGTGGAAGCGCTGTCGCTCAACGGATAAAAGGTACCTCGGGGATAACAGGCTGATCTTGCCCAAGAGTCCATATCGACGGCATGGTTTGGCACCTCGATGTCGGCTCGTCGCATCCTGGGGCTGGAGTAGGTCCCAAGGGTTGGGCTGTTCGCCCATTAAAGCGGTACGCGAGCTGGGTTTAGAACGTCGTGAGACAGTTCGGTCCCTATCCGCTGCGCGCGTAGGAAATTTGAGAGGATCTGACCCTAGTACGAGAGGACCGGGTTGGACGAACCTCTGGTGTGTCAGTTGTTCCGCCAGGAGCACCGCTGATTAGCTACGTTCGGGATGGATAACCGCTGAAAGCATCTAAGCGGGAAGCCGGCCTCAAGATGAGATTTCCATACCTTCGGGTGAGAGGCTCCCAGCCAGACTACTGGGTTGATAGGCCAGATGTGGAAGTGCAGTAATGCATGCAGCTGACTGGTACTAATAAGCCGATGACTTGATAACACACCGTTTGTTGGTGCTACGCGTCCACTGAGTGGTTCTCGATGTACGGTCGAGAACCGCATAACAACAATGACTTTGTTATGTGTTTGATTGAAACATCAATAGTGTTTCGGCGGCCATAGCGTGAGGGAAACGCCCGGTTACATTCCGAACCCGGAAGCTAAGCCTCACAGCGCCGATGGTACTGCAGGGGGGACCCTGTGGGAGAGTAGGACACCGCCGGACTCCTTTTAAACAAGAAAGCCACCCAATGCTGGGTGGCTTTCTTGCGTTGTGCTCGAGGAGAGCACGAAGAGCCATCCCTCGTGGGGTGGCTCTTCTGCGTTGACACGACCGTCGCGACGCCGGTCAGCGCTTCAGACGTGCCTCGAGCATGGCCGCGCACTCCTGCACAGCGGCAGCGAGCAGGTCCTCATCCAGATCCGCACGGCCCCACGTCACCGCCACCGCGGCAACCGGCCAGCCGGCAGCATCGAGAACTGCAGCGCCCACACTGCGCAGCCCGTCCGCGATCTCACTGTTCTCCGTCGCATATCCCCTCGTCCGCACATCGCGGAGCAGCTCGCGCAGTTCGCGCGGCGTGCGAGGCCCGAGTCCCGTGCGATCGGGGAACGCCGAGACGTCCGGATAGAGCGCCCGCACCTGCTCGCGGGGGAGCGCCGCCAGCATCGCGCGGCCCGAAGCCGTGAGGTGCGCGGGAAGCCGCACACCCACATCCGTCACCAACGCCGGCCTCCGAGGTGCGCGTTCCTCGACGATGTACAGCACGTCCCCACCGCTCATCACCGCCAGGTGCGCGCTCTCCCCCAACCGGTCCGAGAGCGCAGCCACCAGAGGACGGCCCCTTCGCGCCAAAGGCTGTTGGCGGGTGTAACCGCCGGCGAGCTCGAAAGCTGAGGTGCCGAGCCCCCAGCGTCTCTCCTCGCGCAGGTGCAGCACGAATCCGTGAGCGGCCAGGGTGGTGAGCAGGTGATAGACCGTGGACCGGGGCAGTTCGAGCTCGCGCGCGATCGCCGACGCCGCCACGGGTGCGGGCCGTCCGGCGAGATAGCTCAGGATGCGGAGCGTGTTCTCCGCCGCAGGCACCTGCGCGGTCGGCACTTCCGCCGCAGGCACCTGCGCGGTCGGCTGCTGCGCGGTCAGCGCTTCCACCGCCGGCACCTCCACCTCCGGCACCTCCACCACCGGCACCTTCGCGCTCTCCGTCTTGTCTGGGATCACAGACACAGCATGGCACGAACGGGTGTCCCCGGCCACACGTCGGGTGTGGAATCGAACCATGACTGAACTCGCCCCCGTGCTGGTCGGAGCGGCCCCGCTGTCTCCCGCCGATGTCGTCGCCGTCGTCCGTCGCAACGCACCAGTGCAGCTCGACGCGGATGCGCTCGCGCGCGTCGCCGACACCCGTCGCGTGATCGACGGTCTCGCGGCGGACCCGAACCCGCACTACGGCGTGTCCACCGGGTTCGGCGCTCTCGCGACCACCTTCATCGCCCCCGACCGTCGCATGCAGCTGCAGGCCAGCCTGATCCGCTCGCACGCCGCGGGCACCGGGGCCGAGGTCGAGAGCGAGGTCGTGCGCGGACTCCAGCTCCTGCGGCTGCAGACCCTCGCCTCCGGCCGCACTGGCGTGCGTCCGGTCGTCGTCGAGACCTACGCCGCGCTGCTCAACGAGGGCATCACGCCTGTCGTCCGCGAGTACGGCTCGCTCGGCTGCTCCGGCGACCTCGCACCTCTCGCCCACATCGCCCTGGCTGCGATGGGGGAGGGAGAGGTCCGCGATGCATCCGGCGCACTGCTCCCCGCCACCGAGGCCCTCGCCGCCGCCGGCATCGAGCCGCTCACCCTCGTCGAGAAGGAGGGGCTCGCGCTCATCAACGGCACCGACGGCATGCTCGGCATGCTGGTGCTCGCACTCCACGACCTCGAGACGCTCCTGCTCACCGCCGACCTCGCCGCGGCGATGTCGGTCGAGTCGCAGCTCGGCACCGACGCGGTGTTCGCGGCTGACCTGATGGCGCTTCGTGCGCAGACGGGTCAGGCCGAATCCGCCGCCAACTTGCGCGCATTCCTCGGTGACTCCCCCATGGTCGCGAGCCACAAGGGGCCCGACGACGGCCGGGTGCAGGATGCCTACTCGCTGCGCTGCTCGCCCCAGGTGCATGGCGCCGCGCGCGACACCCTCGCCCATGCGACACTGATCGCCGGACGCGAGCTCGCCAGTGTCATCGACAACCCCGTCATCACCCTCGACGGACGCATCGAGTCGAACGGCAACTTCCACGGCGCTCCGGTCGCGGCGGTCCTCGACTTCCTCGCGATCTCGGTCGCCGACGTCGCCTCGGTCTCCGAGCGTCGCACGGATCGCGCGCTGGATCCGGCCCGCAGTCACGGGCTTCCGCCCTTCCTCGCAGACGAGGTCGGCGTCGACTCCGGCCTCATGATCGCGCAGTACGCGGCCGCCGGAATCGTCTCCGAGCTCAAGCGCCTCGCGGTGCCGGCATCCGTCGACTCGATCCCCTCTTCCGCGATGCAGGAGGATCACGTCTCCATGGGATGGGCGGCCGCCCGCAAACTGCGCCGGGCGATCGACGGCCTCGGCCGTGTGCTCGCGATCGAGATCCTCACCGGCGCCCGCGCCCTCGACCTGCGCGCCCCGCTGCAGGCCGGACCCGCGACCGGAGCCGTGCGCGACCTGGTTCGCACCGTGGCCGACGGCCCCGGACCCGACCGCTTCCTCTCACTGGAGATGGAAGCCGTCACCGCCCTCGTCCAGTCGGGCGACGTCGCCCGCATCGCAAAGGAGCACGCTCATGGCTGAGTCCACCGCATCCGACACCACCGCATCCGACACCTCCGCATCCGACGCTCCGGTCTCGGGACCCCGCGTCGTCCGGGCCGCCCGGGGCAACCAGCGCACCGCGAAGAGCTGGGGCGCGGAAGCCGCCAAGCGCATGCTGATGAACAACCTCGACCCCGAGGTGGCCGAGCACCCCGAAGACCTGGTGGTCTACGGCGGCACCGGCAAGGCCGCCCGCAGCTGGGACGCATACGACGCGATCGTGCGCACCCTCGACGAGCTCGAGCCCGACGAGACCTTGCTGGTGCAGTCGGGCAAGCCGGTCGGCGTCTTCCGCACGCACGAGTGGGCACCGCGTGTACTCATCGCCAACTCGAACCTGGTCGGCGACTGGGCGACCTGGCCGGAGTTCCGCAAGCTCGAAGAGCTCGGCCTCATCATGTACGGGCAGATGACCGCCGGATCCTGGATCTACATCGGCACGCAGGGCATCCTGCAGGGCACCTACGAGACGTTCGCCGCCGTCGCCCGCTCGCTCGGCCGCGACTCGCTCCGTGGCACGCTCACCCTCACGGGCGGAGCCGGCGGGATGGGCGGTGCCCAGCCGCTGGCCGTGACCATGAACGACGGGGTGGTGCTGATCGTCGACGTCGACGAGTCCCGTCTCATCCGGCGCGTGGAGCACGGCTACCTCGACGAGTACACGACCGACCTCGACGCGGCCGTCGCCCGCGTGGTCGCCGCCAAGGAGGCGGGCGACGCCCTCTCGGTCGGCGTGGTCGGCAACGCGGCCGAGGTGTTCCCCGAGCTGCGGCGTCGCGGTGTGCCGATCGACATCGTGACCGACCAGACCAGCGCCCACGACCCGCTCGCCTACCTCCCGCTCGGCATCGCCGTGGCGGACTGGAAGGCGGAAGCCGAGCGCGACCCCGAGGAGTTCACCCGCCGCTCGCGTGCGTCGATGGCCGCTCACGTCGAGGCGATGGTGGCGTTCCAGGATGCGGGGGCCGCGGTGTTCGACTACGGCAACTCGATCCGTGCCGAAGCGCAGCTGGGCGGTTTCGCCCGTGCGTTCGAGTTCCCCGGATTCGTGCCGGCGTACATCCGCCCGCAGTTCGAGGAAGGACGCGGACCGTTCCGCTGGGCAGCGCTCTCCGGCGACCCGGAAGACATCTACAAGACCGACCGCGCGATCGCCGAGCTCTTCCCCGAAGACGCCGCCCTGCACCGCTGGCTCGAGAAGGCCGGCGAGAAGGTGCACTTCGAGGGGCTGCCCGCCCGCATCTGCTGGCTCGGCTACAAGGAGCGCCATCTCGCTGGACTCAAGTTCAACGAGATGGTCGCGTCGGGCGAGCTGTCAGCTCCGATCGTGATCGGGCGCGACCACCTCGACTCCGGCTCGGTGGCGTCGCCGTACCGCGAGACCGAGGCGATGAAGGACGGCTCCGACGCGATCGCCGACTGGCCGCTGCTGAACGCCCTACTCAACACGGCCTCCGGCGCCTCGTGGGTGTCGCTGCACCACGGCGGCGGTGTCGGCATCGGCCGCTCCATCCACGCCGGTCAGGTCACCGTCGCCGACGGCACGGAACTCGCGGCCGAGAAGCTGGAGCGCGTGCTGACGAACGACCCGGGTACCGGCGTAATGCGTCACGTGGACGCCGGCTACGAGCACGCCCGCGAGGTCGCCCGCGAGCGCGGCCTCAAGGTCCCGATGCTCTGACAGGCTCAGGACATGGCAACGCTCATCACGAACATCGCGGAACTGACCACAAACGTCGCTACGGGTGACGACCCCACCGGGACCCTCACCGATGCCGCAGTGCTGATCGAGGGCGAGCGGATCGCGTGGGTCGGCGCCGCCGCGGAGGCGCCGACCGCCGACGAGGTCGTGGACGCCGGGGGTCGCGCGGTGATCCCGGGCTTCGTCGACAGCCACAGCCACCTCGTCTTCGGGGGCGATCGTGCCTCCGAGTTCGAGGCGCGCATGGCGGGGCAGAAGTACGCCGCGGGCGGCATCCGCTCCACCGTCGCCGCCACCCGCGCCGCGAGCGATGACGAGCTGCGCGCACGTCTGCGGGGCTTCCTCGACGAGATGCTCGCACAGGGCACCACGACGGTCGAGATCAAGAGCGGCTACGGGCTGAGCGTCGCCGACGAGGAGCGCCTGGTGCGCCTGGCCGCCGAGGTGACGCCCGAGGTGACATTCCTCGGGGCGCACGTCGTCCCGGCGGAGTACGCCGACCGCGCCGACGAGTACGTCGATCTGGTCACGGGTCCCATGCTCGACGCCTGCGCTGCGCACGCGAAGTGGATCGACGTCTTCTGCGAGACCGGTGCGTTCACGGTGGCGCAGTCGCGGCGCGTGCTGGAGGCCGGCATCGCGCGCGGACTCGCGCCCCGCGTGCACGCGAGCCAGCTCGGCCCGGGCGAGGGCGTGCGGCTGGCCGTCGAGCTCGGCGCGGCATCCATCGACCACGGCACGTACCTGACGGATGCCGACATCGATGCCCTCGCCGGATCCGACACCGTGCTCACGCTGCTGCCGGGAGTCGAGTTCTCGACGCGGCAGCCGTATCCGGACGCGCGCCGTCTGATCGACGCGGGAGTGACCGTAGCGCTGGCGTGCGACACGAACCCGGGCTCGAGCTTCACCTCATCGATGCCGTTCTGCATCGCGGTCGCCGTGCGCGACATGGGGATGACCCCGGCCGAAGCCGTGTGGGCGGCGACCGCCGGCGGCGCGAAGGCGCTGCGTCGGGACGACATCGGCGTGATCGCGCCCGGTGCCAGGGCCGACCTCGTGCTGCTGGGCGCACCGACGCGCATCCACCTCGCCTACCGTCCGGGAGTGCCGCTCGTGCGCACCGTCTGGAAGGACGGCCGGACGATCGGCTGAGGCCGAACCCCGCCGACCGCCCAACCGCCGACCGCCCAACCGCCGACCGCTCAGCCGATCGCCCCGCTCAGCCGATCGACCCGCTTTAGCCCAGAGCCTGCGCGACGACGACCGCGGCTGCGGCCGACCATGCCTGCGGGCGGCAGGCCGCGGGATAGGGAAGGGGCGCGCCACCGGGAACGAGGGCATCGCCCGCGTGCAGCTCGGGAACGCGGTACTCGAAGCCCTCCGCGAGGTCGAGCAGCTGCTCGGCGACCATCCGCGCGTCGGTGTCGAGCCCGGCGCGCATCATGCCGTGCACGGCGATCGCGGTGTCATGTGCCCAGACGCTGCCGCCGTGATAGCTCAGCGGCCAGTAGCCGGCGGCTTCGGTCGACATCGTGCGGATGCCGTAGCCGCTCGACATGCTCGGAGCCGTCAGCAGTGCCGCACAGGCCTGTTCCTCCTCCGGGTCGAGGATGCCGGTTCCGATCAGGTGTCCGATGTTGCTCGTGAGGGTGTCGACAGGGGCGCCGTGCGCGTCGAGGGCGATGGCCGGGTAGCGGCCCTCGGGCGTGGTCACCCAGTAGGCGGCGCGGAAGCGTGAGCGAAGATCTGCGGCCCACGTACGGAGCTCGGCCGCGCCGGGTTCACCGAACGTGTCGAGCAGGTCGGCACCACGGATGGCGGCTTCGTAGGCGTAGCCCTGCACCTCGCTCAGCGCGATGGGGCCCTCGGCCAGGCGCCCGTCGCGCCACTGGATCGAGTCGCCAGAGTCCTTCCACCCCTGGTTCGCGAGGCCGTGGCCCGACTCGTCCGCATAGTCGATGAAGCCGCTGCCCGACGCGTCGCCGTGCACCGTCATCCAGGTGAGCGCCGCCCGAAGAGCCGGGAGCAATGCCCGCACCTCGCGCTCGGACATCCCCTCGGCATGGGCGTCGGCGAGCAGGCAGACCCAGAGCGGAGTCGCGTCGACGGTGCCGTAGTACAGCGGCGGCAGATGCACGCCCTCGTTGGGCAGCGAGAGGGCGCCGCTCCGCAGCTCGTGCGCGATCTTGCCCGGAGCCTCGGCCGTCGACGCATCGTGCGCGGTGCCCTGCAGGCGCGCCAGCACGCGCAGGGTGGAGGCCGCCATGTCGGGGTCGATCGCGAGCGCGAGCCGTGCGGCCCAGAGCGAGTCCCGTCCGAACAGCGTGAAGAACCAGGGCGCTCCGGCGGCGTAGAACGCGTCCTCCGGGTGCGCGGGCAGGGCGAGGCGGAGCGCGGAGAGATCCGCGGTTGCCTGCTCCATCCAGCGCGCCGCGCGCGAGTCGGTGGGAACGGTCGGCTGCGGCGCGCGCGACGGCAGCGCGGCGGTGACGACGAGGGAGGGGTCGTCGAGGTCAACCGTCCAGACCACGGCGGCAGAGCCTCGCGGTGGGACCACCACATCCCACCGCAGCACCAAGGCGTCTCCGTCCTCGGCCACCGTGGCCTCGGGGGCGGTGAGCGCGAACGACGCCTCTCCCGCGCGGCAGACGGATCCGTCCCAGGTCCAGGCCGCATCGGCGGCGAGCCCGGCCTTGACCTGCTGCATCGGCGCGAAGTCCGGGACCATGCGCACGGTGAGGGTCATCGGAACCGGGGTGCCGAGGTGCGACGCGACCGTGATCCGCTCGGAGAAGGCACCGGCGGCGACCCGCCGGTCGCGATCCATCCGCACCTTCGGATCGGCCGATTCGTCGTCGAGCCCGCGGAGCAGATCCGTCAGGAGCGCCTGCTGCGGCACCGGCGACGTGCATCCGATGGATTCGAGCGCGGTGCCGTCGACCGTGGTCTCGATGCTCCGGATGTGTCGCACGTCGCCGTGGTAGATGCCGTGGATCGGAGCGGTGCCCATGCGGCCGACATCGTCGGACCATGCCTGGGTCGGTGCCTCGAGCATGATCACGGCGTCGTCCAGCAGCGGCTGGAGGGGCGGGGTGGGGGTCATTCCTTGACGGCTCCTTCTGTGGAGTTCATGATGCGGCGCTGGAAGACGAAGAACATCACGGCGACGGGGATCGTCATGATGAGTGCGGCCGCCAGCTTGAGCGGGTACTGGGTGCCCTGGCTGAGTCCGCCGCTGGCCAGGGATGCGACGCCCTTGGTCAGGGTCGTCAGGGCGGGGTCGTTGGTGGACACGATGAAGTGGCTGAGCTCGTTCCAGGAGCCCTGGAACGACAGGATCACAATCGTCACGAGCGCCGGCGTCGCCATCGGCAGCACCACCGACCAGAACAGCCGGAACGTGCCGGCACCGTCGATGCGGGCCTGCTCCTCGACCGACTCGGGGATCGACTCGAAGAAGTTCTTCATGATGAACACCCCTGCCGCGTCGACGAGCAGCGGCAGGATCATCCCGGCATACGAGTTGAAGATGCCGAGCTGGTTGATCACGAGGAACTTGGGGATCAGCAGCACGACGGTCGGCACCGACATCACGGCGACCAGGGCGGCGAAGACGACACCCCGCCCGCGGAAGCGGAGTCGAGCCAGTGCGTACCCGGCGAGCGAGTTGAAGAACACGCGCCCGGCCGTGACGAAGATCGTCACGATCGCGCTGTTCACGAACCACGAGGGGAAGTCGGAGTTGCGGAACAGGCGCTCGTACGCGGCGAACGTCCACACGTCGGGGATGAGCGTGATCCCACTGGACGCGGCATCCTCATCGGTCTTGAAGCTCGTCGCGACCTGGATCAGGAAGGGATAGATGTAGATGACCGCGAGGATGATCAGCAGCGCGTAGAGCGCGATCTGCCAGGTCAGCTGCTTCGACGAGAGCCGCCTCATGACGAGGCTCCCTTCGACGAGGACGATGACGCGTACGAGGACGAGGACGCGTACGCGCGGATGCGACGCTTCGAGACCGGCCGATCACGCAGCACCCATCGCTGCAGGAGCGTGAAGATCACGATGATGACGAACAGGATGAACGCGATAGCCGCTCCCTGCCCCCACTCCTGGTTCTGGAACGCGGTCTGGTACGAGAGGTAGGCCGGGGTGAGCGTGGTCTTGCTCGGTGCTCCCCTGGTGCCCGTGTAGATCTGGTCGAACACCTGCCAGCAGCCGATGAGGCCGAGGGTGAGCACGGTGAACAGGGTCGGGCGCAGCTGGGGCAACGTGATGCGCCAGAACCGCTGCCAGCCGTTCGCGCCGTCCATCATGGCGGCCTCGTCGACGTCGGCGCCGAGGTTCTGAAGACCGGCGAGGAAGATGAGCATGAACGTTCCGGAGGTCGTGAAGATCGCCATCAGGATGTACGCGCTCATCGCGACAGAGGGGCCGGCGAGCCATTCCCACCACGACACTCCGAGCGTGCCGCCCTGGGTGAGGGCCGCGGGGCCGGCATCGACGCCGACCGTGCCGAGCGCCAGATGCAGGATGCCGCGTGGATCGTTGAACCAGTTGGGGCCGTTGATGCCGAACCAGGAGAGCACATCGTTGACGGCTCCGCTCGAGGTGAACAGGAACATCCACAGCACGGTGATCGCGACGGTGCTGGTCACGGAGGGGAAGTAATAGGCGGTGCGGAAGAATCCCCGGCCGCGGAGCATGGCGCGGTTCACGAGGATCGCGAGGAACAGCGCGAGCGCGGTCTGCAGCGGGACGACGAGCAGCACGTACCAGGCGTTGTTGCGCAGCGATGTGCCGAAATCCTTGGTCGCGAGACCGCCGTCGGTGAGGACGGCGGCGAAGTTGTCGGCGCCGACGAACGAGACCGAACCGGAGAGGGGGCTGCCGCGACCGCCCCAGTCCGAGACGCTCACCCAGAGCGCCATGAGGACGGGGATGAGGAGGAAGACGCCGAGGATCACGATCACCGGCGCCGTGAACAGCCATCCGGCTGCCGCCTCGCCGCGGCGGAGCCCGGAGGCCCTGCCGCGGCGAGGCGCTGCCTTGATCGCCATGGCTACTTGACGACCGCTTCGAGGTTCGACTGGACGGAGTCGAGGATCGTCTTCGGGTCGGACGTCTTCAGCGACTCGAGCTGCGAGTTGAAGTCGGCGATGACGTCGGCGGTCCCGGCCTGGTTCGGCGGGAACTGCGCGTACTCCGCGCCTGCGAGGAACGGCTCCAGCTCGGGGTTCGCCGAGGTCCAGTCCGCGGCGGCGGACTTGATGGACGGCATCGGACCGAATGCCTTCGAGAAGGCGAGCTGGCTGTCGGCGCTCGTCAGGTACTCGACCAGGTCGAGGGCGGCCTGCTGGTTCGGGCTGTCGGCAGCCATGCCCCAGCAGTTCGTGAACTGCAGCGTGCCCTTGCTGGCGGCGCCCTCGGGAAGCTCGGCGACCGTGTACTGCAGGCTGCTGTAGTCGTTCGAGAGCGCTCCGGTGATCCAGTTGCCCTCGATCACCATGGCGGCGGACTGCTTGCCGAGCGCTTCGCCGCCCCATCCGGCCCCGACATCCTTGGCGTACGCGAACGTGCCGTCGACGAGGTGCGACTTCACGTAGTCCAGGGCCTCGACGTTGGCGGCATCGTCGGCGATGACCGTGCCGTCGTCGACGAGACCGCCGCCCGCCTGTGCCATGAAGACGCCCACGCGCTGGTACTCGGCGCCGAAGGCGAGACCGACGTGATCCGCGGTCGTGAGCTTCTGCGCCACCGCGGCGAGGTCGTCCCAGGTCTTCGGGAGGTCGGCGTCGGTGAGCCCGGCGTCGGTCCACATCTGCGTGTTGATGATGAGCGACAGGGTGGAGAAGTCCTTGGGCGCGCAGTAGAACGTGCCGTCGACCGTGAAGTTCTCGACGAGCGACGGGTAGAAGTCGTCCTTGTTGGCGAGTTCGTCGCCGTAGGCCTTGAGCGATCCGTTGGCCGCGTAGCCCGAGGCCTGGTCGGCGGAGAGGTAGAACAGGTCGGCCGGGTCGCCGGCGGCGAAGCCCTGCGACAGCTCCTGGTCGAGGTTGGTCGCGGTCTGCACCTTCGCCTTGATGCCGGATTCGGCCGACCAGGCGTCGACGGCGGACTGCACAGCGGATGTCTCGGCGTCACCGGACGAGCCGATCAGGACGGTGAGCGCGTCGTCGGAAGAGGTGAGCCCCTCGTCGTCCGCCTTCTGGTCGTCTCCGGCGAAACCGGAGCCGCAGCCGGTGAGCACGAGCGCGCTGGTGAGCAGCACCGCCCCGGTACCGAAGACTGCGCGAGTGGTGTGCCGTGTCATGGTCTCTCTCCTTTGATGAGTCACTGCGGGCGACGGCCTCGGGAGGACCGTGCGGGTTCGTCGCAGAAATTTGAACGATCAAACTCTGCGTGGAATAGGCTAAGCGGGAGTCGCGGGGAGTGTCAACCCGGGCGTGAACGAGGAGGTGCGATGGCGAAGGCGCCGACCGTCGAAGACGTCGCCGAGCGCGCGGGCGTCTCCCGGCAGACGGTCTCGAACGTGCTCAACACTCCCGACATCGTCCGCCCGGCGACCAGGGAACGCGTCATCGCGGCGATCCACGAGCTCGGCTATCGACGTCACGCGGCTGCGCGACAGCTGCGGTTGCGGCGCAGCTCGACGATCGGCATCCGCCTCGATCCGTACCTCGGCGGGATCTCCGGCGTCGTCCTCGACCGCTTCGTGCACGCGATCACCGAGCGCGCGAGCGAGCGGGGGATGCGGATGCTCGTCTATGCCGCACGCACGCGGGAAGAAGAGATCCAGAGACTGTCGGAGCTCTGGGAGGGGTCGGAGATCGATGCTGCGATCATCACCGGCACTTCGCGCGACGATCCGCGCGTGCGCAGCCTCGATCAGGACGGGCTGCCTTTCATCTCGTTCGGTCGGCCGTGGGGGGAGGACGACATCGCCGACCCGCGCCACCTCTGGGTCGATGTCGACGGCGCCGCGGGAACGCGCGCCGCGACCGAGCACGCGCTGACCCACGGCAGCAGCGTCGCGTTCCTCGGATGGCCGACGGGATCGGGCACGGGTGACGACCGGGAGCGCGGCTGGCGCGAGGCGATGGCCGCGGCCGGAGCGCAGGGCGAACGGCTCACCGCGGAGGAGGGGGTTCCCCTCGGGCGTGCCTGTGTCGACGCGGCGCTCGCCGCGGGGCACGTGCCCGACGCTCTCGTCTGCGCCAGCGACTCACTCGCGGTCGGTGCGCTGCTGGCTGTCGCCGCTGCCGGGCTCTCGCTTCCCGTGATCGGCTTCGACAACACCCCGACGGCCGAGGCTCTGGGCTTCTCGAGCGTCGAGCAACGGCCCGAGGATGTGGCGACGGCCGTCCTCGAACTCCTCATGGGCCCGACGGGGGAGATCGTCGCCCCGCGCACCCTTCAGGCGGGGTCGGCGCACGCACTGATCACCCCCGAGCTCGTCGTGCGCTGAGCGGCGCCCGTGCGTCTATGCCGCGCGGCGCATACGCAGCGTGAGGGCGATCCCGGCCAGGGCGATCACGGCGATCCCGTAGCCCACACACACCGTTTCGAGGCCGACGACTCCGACCAGCGAGCCGGCGATGACCGCCGGTACTCCGAACGCGAGGTACGCCAGCAGGTAGATCACGGCGAACGTGTCGGCGCGCTGCGTCGCCGGGATCCGCGGTGCCAGCGATGCCACGACTCCCGAGAACGCCGTGCCGAATCCCATGCCCGTCACGGCAGCCGCGACGAGATAGAACGGCAGGGATCCGCCGGATGCTGACGCTGCGGCGCGACGATCTCGACGCGCTCTTCCCCGGGTTGCTCGACTCGGTGCCGCGCGATTGAGAGGCGTGCGTCTGGTGGAACCGTGGAAATCATGTGGTTCACGCTGATCTTTCTCGCGGTGCTCAGTGCCATCTCCATCGTCATGAGGCGAAGGAGCCGGAAGTAGCGATCGCTCTTCCTGCGCCTCTGGGGCCGTCGATCCCACGGAGGGCGAAAAGCCAATCTTCGAGCGAATTGATCGTGCAGATGAACAACCTTTCTCCGTGAAAGTGTTGCTGTTCTGCTCCCCGATTTGGATTGGATGCTGCGCGAGGCGGATACTTCTGGCACCCGAACCGCGTGATCCGGCCGGGGAATCGACATGCACACATCCGCCTCTCTCGCACCAGGGACGACCATCGCCATCGTCGGCGCCGGTCGTCTCGGACGCGTACTCGTGCGGGCTCTGCGGGCGGCGGAGATCGAGGTGCTCGGCCCGATCGGACGCGACGGACGGATCCCGGATGCGGACATCGTGCTCCTGTGCGTCCCTGATGCGGTCATTGCCGAGGCTGCGGCCGTCGCCCGGTCCCACACGCGCTTCCTCGGACATGTCTCCGGCGCGACTGCGCTCACGGATGTGGACTTCAGCCTCCATCCGCTGCAGACCTTCACCGGCGCGGAGGGCCCCGAGGCGTTCCGTGGCATCGGTGCCGCGATCGCCGGCCGCACACCAGAAGCGCGTCACATCGGGGAGCAGCTCGCCGTCGCCCTCGGCGCGCGTCCCTTCGCGGTCGACGACGCGCAGCGCGCGAGCTATCACGCGGCCGCGTCCTACGCCTCGAACTTCATCCTCACCGTGCTCGACGCCGCGGAAGGCCTGGCCTCGGCGGCAGGCATCCCCCACGACGAAGCACGGGCGCTCCTGGCCCCGCTGGTCCGCCGGACGGTCGAGAACTGGGCGACGAACGGCGCGGCACCTGTCCTGACCGGACCCATCGCCCGCGGCGACGAGGCGACGGTCGCGCGTCAACGCGTTGCCGCCGAAGAGCTCGATCTCTCCGATCTGTTCGACGCGCTCGCTGCAGCCACCCGTGCGATCGCCGCACGCCCTGCTGCCACCACCCTCATCACGAAAACCGAGGAGGCATCCGCATGAGAATCCTCCGCACGATCCCCGAGGTCCGGGCCGCGATCCGCGACGCCAGATCCGAGAGCAAGACGGTCGGCCTCGTTCCCACCATGGGCGCCTTCCACGACGGTCATCTCTCCCTCATGCGCACCGCGCGCGAAGGATCTGACCTCGTCGTCGTCTCGCTCTTCGTCAACCCGACCCAGTTCAGCGCCACCGAAGACCTCGGTGCGTATCCGCGCGATGAGGCTCGCGATGCCGCGCTCGCCGAAGCCGAGGGGGTCGACATCCTCTTCGCTCCGGACGCGTCCGAGATCTATCCCGACGGGTTCGCGACGAACATCCACGTCGCAGGTCTCACCGACGTTCTCGACGGCGCGAGCCGTGGGGAGCACCACTTCGACGGCGTCGCCACGGTCGTCACGAAGCTGTTCGGCATCGTCCGTCCCGACACCGCCTACTTCGGGCAGAAGGATGCGCAGCAGGTGCTCGTCGTGCGCCGCGTCGTGCGCGACCTCGATCTCGATGTGCGGATCGTGGCGTGTCCCATCGTGCGGGAGGCGGACGGACTCGCCATGAGCTCGCGGAACGTCTACCTCGACTCCGCCGCTCGTGCACAGGCGGTGGCGCTGAACCGCGCCCTCGACGCCGGGCTCGCGATACTCGAGGCGGGTGACCGCGACGCGGGCAGCATCCTCTCCGCCGCGCGCGACGTGCTCGGCGAGGCGGAGATCGACCCCGAGTACCTCGAACTCCGAGACGCCGAGACGCTCCGCCCCCTCGCTCGTGTCGACCGGGACGCCCTCCTCGCGGTCGCCGCGCACGTGGGCGCTGCCCGTCTGATCGACAACCACGTCCTGCGTGTCGCCGATGCCGCGGACTCCATCGACACGAATCCCACCGATACGGAGACTCGCGCATGAGTGCTCACGCCGATCCCCGCCCCCGCGTCACCCTCGCGACCCTCGCCGCGAAGAGGTCGGCTCGTGAACCCATCGTCATGGTCACCGCCTACGACCACCCGAGTGCGCAGATCGTCGAGGCCGCCGGCGTCGATGTCGTGCTCGTGGGCGACTCCGCGGCGATGACGGTGCTCGGCTACGACAGCACGGTGCCGGTCACGATCGACGAGATGCTCATGCTGACCGCGGCGGTGAGGCGCGGACTCACTGCTCCGCTGCTCGTCGGCGATCTGCCGTTCGGATCGTACGAGGCCTCCGACGAGATCGCCATCGCGACCGCGCAGCGCTTCGTCAAAGAGGCCGGCTGCGACCTCGTCAAGATCGAACGTGGCGGCACGACCGTCGACCGGGCGCGTGCGCTCGTGCAGGCGGGGATCCCGGTCGTCGGACATGTCGGGCTCACGCCGCAGACCGCCACCGCGCTCGGTGGATACCGTGCTCAGGGGCGCACCGCCGAGACCGCGCTGACCGTGATCGACGACGCCCTCGCGCTGCAGGCGGCCGGGTGCTCGATGCTCGTGGTCGAGGCGGTGCCCTCCGAGGTGACCGCTGCCCTCGTGCCGCGGCTCGACATCCCGGTGATCGGCATCGGCGCCGGTGCGGATGCCGATGGGCAGGTACTCGTCTTCCACGACCTGCTCGGTCTCTACGACGGCGGGGCGGCCAAGTTCGTGAAGCGCTACGCCGATCTGCGCGCTGCCGCGATCACGGGTGTCGAGGCGTATACGGCCGAGGTGCGCGCTGGCGTCTACCCGGCAACGGAGCACGGGTACCGGATGCCGGAGGGCGAGGCGGCGCGTCTCGTGGAACTGCTCGCCGAACGGTAGATCGCGTGGGGCCACGCGGCTGCTCGTCGTTGCGGCTCTCCTGCACAGCCTCCGTGTTCGACGAGTTGTCGACACCTCGTGCTTCCGGGGCGGGGAGTGCAGTCGGCGGCGCTCTAGCGTTGCGCGGATGAACCTCTCTGAACATGTGCACGTGACGTGGGCACTTCACGTCGGGCTGTCTGTCGCCGATCGTCCTGAACTCACCCGAGTCCTCCGCGTGCCACGCGACGCCCCCTCCTACTGGGTCGTGGAGGCGTACCGCCTCAGTCTCGGGCGCGAACCCGACGTCCCGGAGAGCGAGGAGGAATCCGACCCGCCACCCCTCATCGATCTCCTGCCCTGGCGATGTCGCACGCAGCAGGTGTCGATCCCCGGCGTCGCCGAGTCGGTCGACGTGACGATCACCGGTCCGTTCGAGACCCGTATGGGCGATCCGCGGGTCACCGTCGTCGATGCGGGCCCTGCTGACGAGGATGAGCGGGTTCCGGGGGATTGGCAGACGCGACGACCGCCGTTCCGGGCGGAGCATGTGGAGTTCGAGCTCGCACAGCGCTTCGGCCTGGTGCAGCCGCGCCTCGACCCGTCGATGGGGGGAGTGGTCGGCGACGCCCTGCGCGACCCCTCACCGCTGGCGTCGCTGTGCGAGTCGTTGAGTCCGGTGCGTCGACTGACTCTTCTCGCGCACCTCGAAGACACAGGGCTGATCGACGCCGCACCGCCCGATTCGGTGACGGGTGATTCGGTGATGGCTGGTTCGACGACGGTGGAGACCGCGACGGAGGGGGTGCGGGCGCTGATGGCGCAGATCGGTGCCGACGGGGTCGAGCAGGATGCGGCGGACGGATGGCTGCCCCGCACGGTCGCCGCCCGCGCCGTCGAGGCCCTCGGCTGGCCGGACGCGGCGCCTCCCGGCCGGCCCGACCCCGCGGAGTCCCTGGTGCTGCTCGCACGTCGCACGAAGGCGGTCCGCCGGTTTCGCGGGCGCGTCATGGTCACTCACCGCGGGCAGGCACTGGCGAAGGGCGGGCTGGGTGCATTCGCGCGGATCGTCGAGGCCGTACGCGCGATCGGAAGAGAGGCGATGTTCCCCAGCGGGCAGCCGCGCACGGTGACCCTGGCGCTGCTGGCCGTCGCCGATGGCTCGGTCGCCACGTTCGATGAGCTTCCCGAGTTCATCGAACGCGGTGAGGCGGCCGTAGCGGAGGGGCGACGAGGCGGAGCATGGGGCTTCGAATGGTCGCTGCGATCGCGTCAGGAGGACGGTGCGGACCGCCGTTTCGATCACCGAGACGCGGCGGGGCGGGTGATCGAGATCCTGTGCGCACTCTCATCGCCGGGAGCGTTCGGCTCGATCACTCCAGCGATGCGCGTCGTCGCACGAGCGGCTCTGCGGTGACTCCGCTGGTGGCGGGCAGGGCTGGTGGCGGGCAGGGCTGACGGCGGGCAGGGCTGGTGGCGGGCAGGCACGCCGATGCGGGGATGGTGAAGGAGAGCGCCGGAGTGGGGTGGTGTCAGCGGCGCCGCGCGAGTGCTCGGACCCGACGGACAGCGCGTCCGGCGAAGTCCTTGACGCGACCGCCCGGCCATTCGCGGCGAAGCTCGACCGTGCCGTCATCCCCGGCCGCGAGCGTGCAGCTTCGGCCGGCAAGCAGGGGCGACTTTCCCGCGCGGGCGAGCACCGCCGGGGCGGCGACGAGTGGCGTCTCGAAGGTCCATCCCGCGCGCCGGACCTTCACGGTCAGAGCGCCTCCACGCGATTCGTCGTCCGGGCCGAAGACCCTCACAGGGTCGATCGATACGCGGGCGGCGTCGAGGTTGCGAGGGTGGCGGCCTCCGATGCGGCGCTCGGCACCGGTCTCACCGTCGGTGAGGAAGAGGTCGACCCGATCATTGCGAAGCTCGCGGTCGGCGACGAGAAGCGTCTCCGGAAGGCCGTCGATCGTCGAGACGGGAAGCGAGGTCAGGCGCGTCACCTTCTTCTTCTTCTTCTTGGAGACGGAGTTCCGGGGGACGGAGTTCTGGGAGACGGATGCCCGGGGGTCCGGGTCGGGGGATTCCGCCACAGGAACTTCGACGACCGTGGTTTCGAAGACGAAGGCATCATGCCCTTCGCTCGTGAGGGTCACGCGCAGCGTCAGGTGCAGGCCGCCTCCACGAGACCAGCGTGCCTCGGTCACCGCCGCGTGACAGGTGATCCCGGCCTCGAACTGCGCAAGCGCCAACAGGTCTTCGCGTCGATCGGCCCGGAGCAGGCTCGCGCGGATCCGATGCGGCAGGCCGAGACCGGCATCGACGCCCGGCCCGAACTTCTTCTGCACCAGGGGAGTGACGACGTCGAGCAGGCGGTCGCGGTAGTCGTTCGGATAGCGGGCCATCTGTCGACCGGAGAGCCGCTTCAGGATCTTGCCGCGGAACCAGTGCCGCAGAAGCCGGTCGCGTAGCTTTCCGGGCTCGGTGTGCGCCTCGACGAGGTCGAGCACCGTCTCGAGATGGGGGAAGTACGATTCCGGGTCGATGCGAGAAGAGCTCGCGCTGCCCGGTTCTTTGACCCAGGCGTAGCAGGGTTCGCTCGCGAGGATCGAGATCGTCGACGCGGCGAAGTACGCCTGCATCACGAACAGGTGATCCTCGAGGCGCACCTTTCCTTCGGGGAAGCGGATGCCGTTCGCCCGGAGGAAGGAGGTGCGGAACATCTTGTGCGGGGTGAGCATCTCCAGGAGCGGGTCGGTTCCGAGGACCGCGTCGGGGACGTCGTGGCTGAAGATCCGGCTCGGCAGACGACGGCCGATGCCCACCTCCTTGCCCACGATCACATCGGACGAGTGCTGGTCGGCATAATCGCACAGCTTCTCGAGCGCACCGTCGAACAGGTAGTCGTCCTGGTCGACGAACTGCACATACGTTCCGCGAGCAGCGTCGACGCCGTGGTTGCGAGGCATGCCGGGCCAGCCGGAGTGCTCCAGCGACAGCACCCGCACATGGGGGCGGTCGCGGGCGATGGCTGCCAGACGTGCACCGGTGGGCTCGCCCGAGCCGTCGTCGCACAGGAGCACCTCGAGCGAGGCTGTGCCGAGGGTCTGTCGATCGAGCGACGCGATGAGGTCGTCGAACGAGGGCCCGGGCCGGTACACCGGGACGATCACACTCACGCGGATGTTGTCCGCGGATGCCTTGCTCTTCTCCGGCCGATCACTCTGTGACAAACGTCTCACTCCCCCAAGTCGACAATCCCCCGAGCTAAACACGACTTCCTGTGTGCGTCACCGGGCTTGCGCGACGGCCGGGCGTGTGCGCGGTTCACGCGACACGAGGAAGGGGGATCGAACGACGGGCGGCCGCGACGGAGAATTGGAGCAGAGGAGGGGACGAAAGCCCGTGCTCATCCGGAGCTCAGGAGGCGATTCTCTGCGCGCCCGAGTCTGCGGAGCGCGAGCCGACCTCGGCCCACACCGCATCCAACGAGAGGCACAGCACATCGGCCACTGCAGCGATGGTCGAGAAGGCCGGCGTGGCCACGCGGCCGGACTCGATCTTCCGCAGCGTCTCGGGGGAGATGCCGGCATCCAGCGCGACCGCCAGCATCGATCGTTCACCGCGTGCGCGGCGCAGCAACGCTCCCAGACGCTCGCCGCGTTCGACGTCGGCCGGGCTCAGAGGCATGCGGACCATCATGACGCCCATTCTAATACCGGGATAGTATTACCGGGATAGTTATTGGATCAGCGAAGCCGCATCGAACGACACGGAGGAACACCCATGATCGAGATCCTGAACGCCGAGGAGCTCGTCCGCGCCAGGGCCGCCGGTGCGCTCGTCGGCGACATCTTGCAGGCGCTGAAGACCCGCGCCGAGGTCGGCGTGAATCTGCTCGACCTCGACCGATGGACCCGCGAGATGATCGAGGAGGCCGGCGCCGAATCCTGCTACGTCGACTACGCGCCGTCGTTCGGGCGGGGCCCCTTCGGGCACTACGTCTGCACGGCTGTGAACGACGCCGTTCTGCACGGCATGCCTCACGACTATCGACTCGCCGACGGCGACCTGCTCACGCTCGACCTGGCCCTCACGCTCCGTGGAGTCTCCGCCGATGCCGCCGTCAGCTTCGTGGTCGGCGATAGCTCCGCAGTCGAAGACCTCGCGATGATCGCGACGACCGAGCGCGCGCTCGCCGCAGCCATCGCCGCCGCACGCCCGGGGGCGCGCATCGGCGATCTCTCGTACGCCATCGGCTCGGTCCTGAGTGCCGAGGGCTACCCGATCAACCTCGAGTTCGGAGGTCACGGCATCGGCTCCACCATGCATCAGGATCCGCACGTCGCGAACGATGGGCGTCCGGGCCGCGGCTACACGCTCCGCCCGGGGCTCCTGCTCGCCCTCGAGCCCTGGGTCATGGCCGACACCGACGAACTCCGCACGGATGCGGACGGGTGGACTCTGCGCAGTGCGACCGGATGCCGCACGGCCCACAGCGAGCACACGATCGCGATCACCGAGCACGGCGCGGAGATCCTCACCCTCCCCTCGCCCTGACCGGCCGTCGCGCTGACGAGGGCCCGGCCCCTACAGTGGGTGCCATGCGCGACGCGGCGTCTCTGGACTGGACTCAGGTGGATCTCACGAGCCGTCGCGGCGCCTGGGGTCAACGCATCACGGCCGGCCTGCTGGTCGCGTCGGGAGTGATCGGCTTCGCTCTGAGCTTCCCCTCACTGTCTGCGTGGTGGTGGGAGCTGGCCCTCCTCGGCTTCGGGTGCCTGCTCATGGTGCTGCTGGGCATCGGGCTCTGGATCAACGCGAGTGCGAACGCGGACGAGACCGTCACGCTGAAGGAGTCGGGGGTCCGTGTCGAGCTGCCGGTCGTCGGGGCGTTCGAGACGACCGACGAAGCTGTGCGGTACCAGCTGCAGCTGCGTCTTCCGGGGCCCGAGCAGGGCCGCGAATACCTGGTGCACGCGTGCGGCGACCGCCGATGCGTCGCCGCCGGGCGTGCAGCGCCGAACGCCGAGCTGCCCGTTCTCATCGATGCGAAGACGAAGACATGGGGTGTCATCCACGGGGTCGACGCATCGGAAACTCCCACCCCACCCTCAGGGTGAACGATATATCGTTGAGTATCGTTCACCACAGCAGGAGGTCATCATGAACAACGCATTCCCCTCCAACCCGTTCGGCGGCAACAGCGGCCCCGGGAGCAACGGCGGACCCGGCGGACTCTTCGGCGGATCCGGCTTCGGCACGGGCCCCGGCGGCCCGGCATCCGCGATCTTCGAAGCCATGGACCAGCTCCGCAAGTCGTTCGAGTCCCGCCCCTCCGGCGGCTCGCGCATGGCCCGCGGCGATGTCCGCGCGGCGGTGCTCTCCCTGCTCGGCGAGAAGCCGATGCACGGTTACCAGATCATCAACGAGATCGCCGAGCGCAGCGGCGGCACCTGGAAGCCGAGCGCCGGTTCCGTGTACCCCACGTTGCAGCTGCTCGCCGATGAAGGACTCATCGAGGCCGAAGAGCAGAACGGTCGCAAGACATACTCCCTCACCGAGGCCGGCCGTGCCGTGTCCGAGGAGAACTCCGAGACCCCTGCTCCGTGGGAGGCGTCGTCCGGCAAGGACGGGCACCGCGACAGCGCCCGTTTCAACGCTCTGCCGAAGGCGGGCGTCGACCTCGCCGCCGCCGCAGCCCAGGTCGGCCGGAGCGGTTCGCCCGAGCAGGTGCAGCAGACGATCGAAGTCCTCGACGAGGCCCGCCGTAGGCTGTACTCGATCCTCGCGCAGGACTGACCGCGCAGTGCGGCATCGAGCGGGGACCTGCGAAGGAGTCACGCGATGACGGATGCTGCGGCACAGGGCGTTCACCGCGCCAGGTACCGCCGCATCCTGTCGTTCGCCGGCCGGGAATTCCTCAAGATCTGGTGGTTCGAGCTCGTCCTCCCGCGTTTCGGGATGAGCAGGATCGCGGAGCGCACCCGTGGCCAGCGGATGCAGACCTTCGCGCGGCGCTTCCATGTGCTCGCGGTCGAGCTCGGCGGGCTCATGATCAAGGTCGGCCAGTTCATGTCGTCGCGCCTCGATGTGCTGCCGCCCGAGATCACGAAGGAACTCGAAGGGCTGCAGGACGAGGTCCCACCCGTGCCCACGCCGGCGATCCGCGCTCTCGCCGAAGCCGAACTGGGCATCCCTCTCGAGCGCGCGTATGCCTGGTTCGATGACACGCCGCTCGCCGCCGCCTCGCTCGGGCAGGTGCACCGCGCCAGGCTCTCGGCCCTCGACGCCGCCGACACCGGTCTCGGAGCGGTCGTGGTCAAGGTGCAGCGGCCGGGTATCGACGAGATCGTCGCCGTCGACCTCGCGGCGCTGCGGCGCGTCGCTCGCTGGTTGACCCGCGTGCGCATCGTCGCCGACCGGGTGGACGCCCCGGCGCTCGTCGAGGAGTTCGCCGAGACCAGCCTCGAAGAGATCGACTACCTGCACGAGGCGGCGAGTGCCGAACGCTTCCGCGAGAACTTCGCCGACGACCCTCGCGTCGATACCCCGGAGATCGTGTGGGAGCGGTCGACCCGTCGGGTGCTCACGCTGTCGGATGTCACGGCCATCAAGATCAACGACACCGACGCCCTCCGCGCGGCCGGCATCGATCCGGCGCAGGTCGCCGCGGTGTTCGCCGAGGTCATGTTCGACCAGGTGTTCACGCACAGCTTCGTGCACGCCGATCCCCACCCGGGCAACATCTTCGTCACTCCGGCGCCGTCGATCGACGGAGAGCCGGGGCCGGGATTCCGCCTCACGTTCATCGACTTCGGCATGATGGCCGAGATCCCGGCGAGTCTCCGCGACGGGCTGCGCACACTCCTGATCGCGGTCGCCGGGCGTGACAGTCGCGGCCTCGTCGCCGCGGCTCAGGAGATCGGCGTGCTGCTGCCCTCCGCCGACACCGCCGAACTCGAACGGGCTCTGAGCACGCTGTTCGCCCGCTTCGGCGGCATGGGTTTCGCCGAGCTGAGCAAGGTCGATCCGCGCGAGTTCCGCGATTTCGCGGAGGAGTTCGGCGACATGGTGCGCTCGCTTCCGCTGCAGCTGCCCGAGAACATGCTGCTGTTGATCCGTGCCGTCTCGCTGACGTCGGGCATGTGCAGCGGGCTCGATCCCGCCTTCAACGTCTGGGATGCCGCCGAACCCTATGCCGGTCGTCTGCTGCGCGACGAGAGCGGGAACATCGTGCAGGCCTTCGCGAACCAGGCGATGGGCACGATGGCCACCACGTGGAATCTGCCCGGCCGGATCGACAAGATCATCACGCGCATCGACGACGGCAATGTGTCGTTCGACACCTCCCGTCTGGAACGCCGACTCGATCGGCTCGAAGGCATCGCCCGCCGCATCGCCTCGGGAGTGCTCTTCGCCGCGATGCTCATCGGTGGCGCGCTGCTCGTCCCCTCGATCGCGCCGTTGGGCATCACCCTGATCTGCGTCTCGGCGCTTCCGCTGCTGCACTCCGTGTTCGGCGGGCGCCGCTCGCGGTAGAAACGGCACGCCCGGGAAACCCAGGTCATCCGGCATCCGTCCGGCGTGCCGTGCGCCGACACGCCGCGGATCGCGAGGGTCGTCTGGGTTTTCGCCTCCGTGCGTGGCCACCTCACGTGACAGGATGGGATGCCATGGAGACCCCTGACGAGAAGCCCGACGAACGCTCCGCAGGACACAATCCTCCGCGCCCCCGCACGGATGCCGTCGGTACGGGAGCGAACCGCCTCCCCGCCAAGGCCACCGAGACGGCACGGAAGATCGTCCGCGACATCGCCGCCGTCCCTCCCCGCAGCGTGCACCCGGCGCTCGTGCCCGGTGTCTCGGTCGAGGAGACCGGGCGCACCTATCGCACCGACCCGCTCGTGTTCGGCGTCGCGGTCGCCCTCACCCTCGCCTTCATCGCGTGGGGAGTCTTCGCGGGCGACAACCTCGCCGGCACGACCCGCACCGTGCTCGACTGGGTGGTGGAGTACTTCGGCTTCTTCTTCACGACCATCGCCACGGTCATCCTGGTCTTCATGCTGTTCGTCGGCTTCAGCCGCTACGGACGCATCCCGCTCGGTCGTGACGACGAAGAGCCCGAGTTCTCGATGTTCTCGTGGATCTCGATGCTGTTCGCCGCGGGCATGGGGATCGGTCTCGTCTTCTGGGGCGCCGCAGAGCCGCTGAACTTCTTCGAGAACCCGCCGCCCGGCACCGTCGAGGCGAACACCCTCGACGCGATGCACACGGCCCAGACCCAGGTGCTCTACCACTGGGGCCCGCAGGCATGGGCGTTCTACGCGCTCGTCGGCGGCGCCATCGCGTACGGGGCCTTCCGTCGCGGTCGCACCCCGCTCATCTCCTCGATCTTCGCCCCGCTGCTCGGCGAAGGACGCACGACCGGGCCCCTCGGACGCACGATCGATATCTTCTCGATCATCGTGACGCTGTTCGGCACCGCCGCATCGCTCGGACTCGGCGCCCTGCAGATCGGACACGGTGTCGAGATCGTCAGCGGCGCGGGGCCGCTCGGCAACGGCGTGCTGATCGCGGCGATCGCCGTGCTCACCGCCTGCTTCATCGCCTCCGCCGTGTCGGGCGTCTCGAAGGGCATCCGTGCGCTGTCGAACATCAACGCCGTCGTGGCGCTCCTGCTGGCGTTCTTCGTCTTCTTCGTCGGACCGACCCTCCTCATCCTGAATGTGATCCCCTCGGTGGCCGTGCAGTTCATCGGCGACCTTCCGCAGATGATCGGTCGCTCGGCCTCGCAGGGCGAGGCTGCTCAGACGTTCCTGTCGAGCTGGACGATCTTCTACTGGGCCTGGTGGATCTCGTGGTCGCCCTTCGTGGGCATGTTCATCGCCAAGATCTCGCGCGGACGCACACTGCGCCAGTTCGTGTCGGTCGTCATCGTGGTCCCGTCCGCCATCTCGCTCGTCTGGTTCGCGATCTTCGGAACCACGGCGATCCAGCAGCAGATGGGCGGAGCGAACCTCACGGTCGATCCGCCGGAAGAGGTGCTGTTCGGCGTGCTCGAGAACCTCCCGTTCTCGATGATCACCAGCGTCGTGCTCATCCTGCTGATCGCGATCTTCTTCGTCACCGGAGCGGACTCCGCGTCGCTCGTGATGGGCACCCTTTCGCAGCAGGGGAGGCCGGAGCCGGCGCGTTGGGTCGCAGTGGTCTGGGGTGTGCTGGTGGGTGTGATCGCCGCCGTGCTGCTCGTGACGGGCGAGGAGGGGAGCGGCCTGAAGTCTCTGCAGAATGTGACCATCATCGCCGCGCTGCCGTTCGCGATCATCATGGCCTTCATGATGGTCGCGTTCATGAAGGACCTGCGGCGTGATCCGCTGATCCTGCGCGAGCGCTATGCCAAGGCCGCGGTGCGGCACAGCGTCATGGCGGGACTCGAGGAGTACGGCGACGACTTCGCGCTGGTGCCCGTCGCGTACGACCACTCCGAGGACGATCTCGACTGGATCGACGAGTCGACCGTCGACGATTCGCTCGCCGAGGTGTACGAGGCTGCGACCGAGGCGATCGACATCATCCCGCCGGCCGAGGTGGATGCGGTCGTCGACGCGGCGCTGGAGGACGGCCCCGTCTCTCCGGATGCCGCGGTCGCTCCGGAGCAGCCTCGCGCGGACTGAAGCGGAGCGGCGCGGAGATCAGGCGATCACGCCGGACCAGGCACCTTCTCAGAGGGCCGGCCGGAATCGGCGGGATCGCCGGTCGCCGCGACGGATGCCTGCGCCTCTTTCGCCTCTTCGGCAGCGGCCGTGATGCGTGCGGCCATGCCGGCGAAGATGGCGCCGTGGAACGGCAGGACGGCGAGCCAGTACAGCCGACCCGTCAGGCCGCGGGGGAAGAAGATCGCGCGCTGCTCGTAGCGGGCGCCTTCGTCGTCGGGCACGGCACGCAACTCCAGCCACGCCTCGCCCGGTACCTTCATCTCGGCGCGCAGGCGCAGGAGCGATCCGGCATCCGTCGTCTCGACGGCCTCGACGCGCCAGAAGTCGATCGCGTCACCCACGCGGGCGGCGGTGCGGCTCCGGCGTCCGCGGCTGAGGCCCACGCCGCCGACGATGCGGTCCATCCACCCCCGCACCGCCCACAGCAGCGGTGAGGAGTACCAGCCGTTCTCGCCGCCGATGCCGAGGATCACGCGCCACAGCTCCGCCGGGGAGGCGCTCGTGGTGACCGAGCGGGAGTCGGTGAAGACCGTGCGTCCGGCCCATTCCGGATCACTCGGCAGGGGGTCGCTGGGCGCGCCGGAGACCTCGGAGTCCTGCCAGCTCGTCTCGATCGTGTCGCCCCGGACTCGACCGAGCGCCAGATCGACCGCGCGGCGGTAGGGAGTCAGCCCGCCTTCCGGGCGGGGGATGAGCTCGTCGACGTCGTGGTCCTTCATGATGCACTCGTTCTGCAGTGACGCGACGAGCGGGCGGGCGATCGACCGCGGCACCGGGGTCACCAGATTCACCCAGTGCGATGCGAGGCCGGGGGTCAGCACCGGGAGGGCTGCGATCGCACGCTGCCGGAGCCCGGCCTCGACCGCATAGCCGTTCATCATCTGTCCGTAGCGCAGCACGTCGGGGCCACCGATGTCGACCGCACGATTCACGTCGGGGTCGACCCGCGCCGCTCCGAGCAGGTAGTGCAGCACGTCGCGCACAGCGATCGGCTGGATGCGGTTGCGCACCCACTTCGGCGCGGGCATATACGGCAGCACGTCGGTGAGATGACGGATCATCTCGAAGGACGCCGAGCCCGATCCGATCACGACGCCCGCTTGCAGCACGAGCGTCGGCACGCCGGATCGCAGGAAGATCTCGCCCACGTGCACGCGCGAGCGCAGGTGCGGTGAGAGCTTCGCGTCGTCCGGATGCAGGCCGCCGAGGTAGACGATCCGACGCACGCCCGCGCGGGCCGCCGTCTCGGCGACCGTCGTCGCGGCTCGCTCGTCGCTCTCCTCGAAGCCCTTGCCCGCAGACATCGAGTGGATCAGGTAGTACACGACGTCGACGTCGTCCATGGCCGCGGCGACGGCGTCCGCGTCATCCGCCGACCCCTCGACGATCTCGCAGTCCGGACCCCAGGGGAAGGATGCCGCCCGCGCCGCATCCCGTACCAGCGCGCGCACGCGGTATCCGGCGTTCAGCAGGCGCGGGGTCAGCCGCCCTCCGATGTATCCGGTCGCACCGAGGACGAGGGCGCGCGGCGCGGAGCCGTCGTCGCGGGGGATGGCGCGCAGCGTCTCTTCGCGACCGGTGGGCTGGGTGAGTTCGGGCATGTCCCGAGCGTAGGCCGGGCGTCCGACGCGCGGAACGGGGTTGCGGGGTGCGGCGGCGGTCTGTAGGAGGGCGGTGCGCAGGCGGCCGTCGGCGTCCGTGGAGCCGGGCGCGGAATCCGTGTGGGCAGAGCCCCTCGTCGCCCCGTACGATCGTAGACATGGCTTCAATCGAATCGATTCGACGATCCGTGCCGGATCAGGCGTCCCGGCGCGCCCGCATCGCCGTCTCCGCGCTGTTCCTCACGAACGGGGCCCTGTTCGCGAACATCCTGCCGCGTTACCCGGAGATCAAGTCCGCGCTCGGGTTGGACAACCTCGGCTACGGCTTCGCGATCGCCGCCTTCCCTGCCGGCGCCATCGCTGCCGGGCTCTTCGCGGCGGTGCTGATCCGGCGCTTCGGGTCGGCGCGCATCGCCGTCATCGGCACCGTGCTCACGAGCCTCGGGTTGCTGTCGGCGGCTCTCGCGCCGTCCGGGGTGCTGTTCGCCGTCGCGCTCTTCCTCGGTGGAGCATCCGACGCCATCACCGACGTCGCGCAGAACGCCCATGGCCTGCGGGTGCAGCGGCGCTACGGGCGCTCGATCATCAACGGCTTCCACGCGATCTGGTCGATCGGTGCGGTCCTGGGTGGCGCGATGGCCGCAGTCGCGATCGCGTTGCAGCTGCCGCTCGGTGTGCACCTGGGCATCTCCACGGCCGTCTTCGCCACGGTCGCTCTCGTCGCCCTGCGGTTCTGCCTCCCTGGCCGTGACGACGAGGTCGCCGATGAGGCGGCAGTGGAGCCCGTCGACCTCGCTGGTGCGGTGCGCCGCGGCGTGACCCCGCGTACCGTGATCGCGATCATCGCGCTGACCCTCATCGCGATGGCGGGTGCCGTCGCCGAGGATGCGGGGAACTCGTGGGCGACGCTGTACCTCGCCGATTCGCTCGGGGCCGCCGCGGCGATCGCGCCGCTCGGCTTCATCGCCCTGGTCGGCGCGCAGTTCGTCGGCCGGATCATCGGCGATCCGCTCACGGATCGCTTCGGGCAGCGGTGGGTCGCCAGGGTCGGCGGTCTCATCGCCGCGGCCGGCATGACGCTTGCGCTCGCGTTCCCCACCGTGCCCGGTACGATCCTGGGTTTCGCTGCCGTCGGATTCGGCATCGCCACTCTGATCCCCGCGGCCATGCATGCCGCGGACGAGCTGCCGGGGCTGCGGCCCGGCGTGGGGCTCACGGTCGTCTCGTGGCTGCTGCGCCTCGGTTTCCTGCTGTCCCCGCCGTTCGTGGGATACATCGCCGAGAACGAGAGCCTGCGCGCCGGGCTCCTCGTCGCCCCGGTCGCCGCTCTCGTCGCCGTGTTGCTGGCGGGGTTCCTGGAGAAGCGCCGACCGCGCAGCTGATCTCCGTCTCTGAGATGCGGGTGTCGTTTGGATGTCGGGAGGGCGGGTGCAGGGTGTTCTCGCAGCGATTGGTCCTGCATCCGGGAACACTCCCGCCGCCTGGTGCGGCTGGGGATCTTGCGTGCAACCCGGGGGTTGCGCAAGAGGATCGCATGTGCAACTCTAGAGTTGCAGCTGGCCGATCGGCCGGCGGAGCATGCAGGTGACCACGAAAGGACCCATCATGGTGAACATGACCCACAACGAGGCATCCGTCGTCGATGAGGAGACCTTCTCCGTTCGGCGGAGCATCCAGATCGCAGCCCCCGTCGACAAGGTGTGGCGAGCGGTGGCCGAGCCCGAGCACATCTCCCGCTGGTTCGGGCGCACGGTGCTGGAGGGTGCGGGCGTCGGAGCCACCGGCACGATGACCTTCCCCGACTACGACGTGATCCCGTTGCGCGTCGAGGAGTACGACGAACCGCGACGCATCACCTACCGCTGGAACAACGACGATGCGCTCGGGAAGCTGCCGGAGAGCATCGACGAGTCGACCTCGACCGTGTTCACCTTCACCCTCGAAGAGGCCGACGGCGGCACCAGGCTCACGGTCGTGGAGAGCGGATTCGAGCGCACGTCGGATCCGCTCTCGAACCTCGAGTCCCACCGCACCGGCTGGGACCTGGAGCTCGACAAGATGGTCGCACTGGTGGAAGGCGAAGCGTGACCACGGAGACTCTGCTGCCCATGTTCGCGGCGCTCGCGGACGAGACGCGCTGGAGCATCCTGACGGCTCTCGGCGAGGGCGATGCGTCGGCATCCGCCCTCGCCGGGCGCCTTCCGGTGTCTCGGCAGGCGATCGCGAAGCACCTCGCCGTCCTGCAGGAGGTGGGTCTCGTCGAGCCGGTGCCGGTGGGGCGCGAGGTGCGTTTCCGTGTGGTCGGCGCCGAGCTCTCCGCCACCGCCGCGAGGCTCGATGTGATCGGGCGCGAGTGGGACCGCCGCCTCGCCGCGATCAAGCAGATCGCAGAGGGGCTGTAGGGCGTCATTCCGCGGCTTCGGAGCCTTCCTGGTCGCGGATCACGTCGCGAAGCTCCTGGTCGAGGTCGGACGCCTCCTCGATCGCGGCCGTCATCCCGGCGAGGAACCGGGTGACCACGGCACGTTCCTGATCGGAGAGCTCGTCGACGAGCGTCAGCATGCGGCGATGCATCGCGCCGAGGGTGGCGCGCACCTCTTCGTCGCTGCTCACCGTCGGGACCACGACGCCCGCGCGGCGATCGGTGGGGTGCGCCTCTCGGCGGACGTGGCCGCCCTTCTCCAGGCGGTCGATGAGCGTGGTCGTCGATGCGGTCGAGATGTTGAGCATCCTGGCGATGTCGATCGGTCGGACGATCCGCCCGGCGCGCTGTTCCCTGAGCAGGAATCGCAGCGCCATGAGGTCGGTCTCGTTCATGCCCATCGAGGAGCGCGTGCGTGCGCGCATGGCGGTCTCGGCTGCGCGATAGCGTCGCAGCATGTTGAGCACGTCGACGGTGCTAGCGCTCTCTCCGTCCGGATACCAGTAGCCCGAACGTGCGTACTCCTGGGAGTCGTTCATCAGGCGACCACCTCTCCGCCGTCTGCGCTGAGCGCCGTCTCGCGTTCGAGCATCTCGACAGCCCCTGTTGCGACCTCGGCGGGGACGACGAGCAGGAACCCGCCCGTGATCGCATCGTTCTCCGCGGTGATGATGCGCGCGATCCGCTCGCGACCGGCTGTGGGGAACTGCTCGTGCAGCTGGTCGAGCAGGTCGGCGTAGCGGACGTATCTCTCATCCTTGAGGTCTATTGGATCGACCATGACGTCCCTTCTCGTCGTGATTCCATCCTCTCATCGTCGGAAGCGCCTGATGATCGCACATTTTGCTAGACAGTCCAGTAATCAGCTCGTCGAGGTAACATTGGGCGGCGGAGATGGGGAGTGGTGACATGGGGCAGAGGCTGGAGATCGCGACACCGGAACTCGCGCGGGAGGTGGATGCGCTTCGCCGTGCCGACGCGCGGCTCGGGCGCCGGCTCGCTGCGGGGCGCCAGCCGAACGAGACCGATCGTGCCGCCATGCGTCTGATCGCGGAAGCGCCCGCCGATCGTCCGGTGACCCCGCGGGATCTGGCCGGGCATCTGGGCGTGAGCACCGCCGCGGTCACGTCGGTGCTCCGTCGACTCGCGGAAAGGGGCCAGGTGGTCGTCTCCACCCATCCCCAGGACGCGCGTTCGAAGATCGTGCGCCCGTCGTTGCGTGACCTGCATTCTCCCGCCGACGAGATCTCGCGGCGGGTCGAGGGGATCGAGAGCGAGTTCACACCCGACCAGCTCGCGGTGATCTCACGGTTCCTGCGACGTCTCACCGAGGAGATCTCGGACCTGACCTGAGCCGACTTCCAATTAGCTAGCTAAACTAGTAATCTATTTTCCGAGAGATAAATCGGAGGAGGAGTAATGGGTCAGCTCAGCTATGCCGGAGAGTCGCAGACGTTCGAGGTCGACGACGAGGTGCTCTCTCACCTCCGTCTCGTGGCGGTCACCAAGCTTCGCCGCGGCGAGTCGTTCCCGCTCACGCTGCGTGTGTCGGACTCGCGCACCGAGACGCTGTGGATGCACGCCTCGATCCCGGTCCGCTTCACGATCGACGCCGACGTGGAGTTGCAGCGGCCGGTGCTGGTCAAGATGATGGCGGCGGCGAGCGGCGCCGGGGGCCTCGACCTCACCGACATCGACTTCACGCCGCTGAGCTCCTCCGCGAGGGTGATGCACGCCGTCGCCTGACGACAAGCTCGCCTCCCTCGCCGATGCACTCCTGGGCAAAGCAGTGCAGCTCGCGGGCGGGGAGGTGCGCGGCCACGCAACCGGGGGGTTCGCGTCGCCGCTTCTGACGCTCGGCCATCGAGAATCGGGTCCCGATGGCCGAGCGTCGATTCTGTCAGAGGGCGGTGTATCCGCCCCAGGGGGAAGGGCGCGAGCAGTATACGTATTCAATACGCTCTCTTTCTGAAAACATAGGCTTCCCTAAGTTGACTGCATACGTATACCATCGGCGTCATGGGACACATGAAGCATCGGACATTGCCGGTACTCGCCCTCGCAGCCGTGGGCATGGTCGCCCTCTCCAGCTGCGGCGCCGGGACCCGCACCGACAACCAGAACGCGACAACGGTGTCGTGCGACTACACCGCTCCTGAGGGCTCGACCACGGTCAACGTCCTCGCCTACAATTCCTCCGCCATCGACCCCTTCACCGACACCATGGTGTCGAGCTGCACGACCGACGACGTGCAACTGAAGCACGACCCGATCGACTTCGGCGGGCAGGTGACCAAGACCACCGCCACCCTCTCCGGCGAAACGGGCACGTACGACATCGTCGAGACCTACGGTTTCGTGATCCCCAGCCTCGCGCAGGAGGAGAAACTCGTTCCTCTGAACGATCTCTTCGACAAGTACGCGGATGATTACGGCCTCGACGCGATCAGCGAGTCGATGCGTGAGGGCATGTCGTTCGACGGCGAGCTCTACGCCCTGCCCATGCAGGCGCAGATGTTCGTGATGGCCTATCGGACGGACATCTTCGACGATCTGGGTCTCGAGGTGCCGACGACATTCGACGAGATGATCTCCGCGGCCGACGCCATCAAGACGGCCGGACTCATGGACTATCCGATCGCCCTGCCCTGGCTCGCCACGAGCGACGTCACGACGAGCTTCCAGGCCGCGATGAACTCCCTCGGCAGCGACTTCGTCGACGAGAGCGGAGATGTGACTCTCGACACCCCTGAGGCGAAGCAGGCCGTCGATGCGATGCTCGCGCTCAAGCCCTACATGGATCCGCAGGTGACCACCTTTGATCAGCCGAAGGTGCAGCAGCAGATGTTCAACGGCACCGCGGCGATGTCGATCATGTTCTCGGGTCGCATGATCGACCTGACCCTGCCCGCCAATTCCAAGCTCGCCGACTCCTTCGGGTTCGCCGGGGCGCCGAAGGTCACGGATGACGCGGAGTACTCCTACAACCGCCTGTCGATCGACGGCTGGTCGATCCCGTTCAACACCAAGCTCGATCACGACATGTTGTTCGTCATGATGGCTTCGGCCGTGAGCGAGGACGCGTCGAAGGCCTCCGTCCCCGCTGCCTATCCGGCGCGCGAGGGCATGGTCACCGAGAAGAACTCGCCCTACGGTGCGGCCGCGAACGACTCGCTCGCGTCGGCCAAGCCGCCCATCGTGTCGCCGGCGCTCGCCGACATCACCAACGAGATCCGGCCGATCCTGGTCGAGATCCTCAACGGCAACGTGTCCGTCGATGCCGGGCTCGCGCAGATGCAGGCAGCGGGCGAGAAGATCGCCGGCTGATCCACGCCCGCCCGTCGATGACTGTGGCCTGAGCGATGTTCAGGCCACAGTCCGTCCAGGAAGGACGCACATGAAGGCCCGTGAGTTCTGGTTGCTCTTCGCCCCGAGCCTGCTGGTGATGTCTGCGCTGCTGGTGCTACCTCTGGTCCGCACCGTGCAGTGGAGCTTCGAGCAGGTCCGCTACGGTACTCCCGGCACGTTCGTCGGGTTGGCCAACTTCACCGATGCGCTCACCGACACGCGCTTCCACAAGGCTGTTCTGTTCACGGTGGCGGTCACGGTGATCACCACCATCATCCTCCTCGTCGCCGGTTACATCATCGCCACCGGGATCAATCGCATCACCACGTCCCGCCCACTCGTGCTCGGCATCATGCTCGTCTCGTACGTGCTGCCGAACCTCGTCGGTGCCGTCGCGTTCTCGTGGTTGTTCGACGACAACTTCGGTGGCGTCGTCAATCGCCTGATCGGGTTCTTCGGGGGCACACAAGTGCTGTGGTTCACCGATCAGGTGCCCAACGCGATCCTCGTGATCGCCAACACCGTCTGGCACATGCTTCCGTTCGCGATGCTCATCATCCTCGCGGGACTGCAGGGTGTGCCGGCCGAGTTGAAGGAAGCCGCGAAGATCGACGGCGCGAGCGCATTCCAGACCCACCTGCACGTCATCATCCCGACGATCCGCGGCGTACTCGGGTTCGTGACGCTGATCACGATCATGGATGTGCTGCGGATGTTCGACAACCTCATCCCCTTGTCGCCCCAGGCGCAGTCGATCGGGAACGAGTCGATCATGCTCTACGTGTACTCCGTGGCGTTCGCCGACGGCGCCGAGAAGCTGGGACTCGGCAGCGCGATCAACGTGCTCACGATCCTCCTGATCCTCGTCATGCTGATCCCGTTCATCCGGGGCATCTTCAAGGAAGCGAAGGCAGAACGATGAGTCTCATGGCGCCCGACCTCTCGACCAGGGCCATCACGACCGGAGGCGCCTCGAAGCGCCGACGCCGTGGCCCCGCGCGTCCTCCCGTCATCACGGGCCTCCTGCTCGGTGTGCTCTGCATCGTGATGCTGAGTCCTTTCATCTGGATGACGCTCTCGGTGACGAAGCCGACAGACGTGGCGTTCGCCAACCCGCCCGTGCTCTGGGACTACCAGCCGACGCTGCAGGCATTCGTCGATCTCTGGGAGACCACGTACTTCGCGGACTACCTGGTGAACACGATCGTGGTGGCCGTCGTCTCCACCGTGATCGCCCTCATCATCGGCATCCCGGCGGCCTATGCGCTCTCGCGCTTTCCGAGCTACATCTCCGCCCTGCTGCTGGTGGTCGCGCTGATCTTCCGCGCGCTGCCACGCTTCGCGGTCGTGCTGCCGATGTACGACATCAGCCGCGCTCTCGGCATCTACGACACCACGTTCGCGCTGGCCATCGCGCTGGTCGCGATCAATCAGCCGTTCACGATCTGGCTGCTGCGCAACTTCTTCGCCGAGATCCCCAAGGAGCTCGATGAGGCGGCGATGATCGACGGCTGCACGAGGATCGGGATGCTGCGCCGCGTCATGATCCCGCTGATGGGGCCCGGGATCCTCACCGCGGGTATCTTCGTGTTCCTGTTCGCGTTCCAGGAGTACCTCACCGCGCTCGTCCTCACCGACACCTCGTCGAAGACGGCCCCGGTGTTCATCGCCACACAGCTCGGGCAGACGCTGCCGATGCTGCAACAGGCTGGAGCTGCATCGATGCTGCTCACGATCCCGGTGTTCGTCATCGCGTTCATCGCGCAGAAGTACCTCGTCGCCGGCCTCAGCGACGGCGCTGTGAAGGGGTGACGATGTTGCCGCTGGTGCTGCTCGCCGGCATGAACTGCACGCACGATCTGTGGGCGGATGTCGCACTCGAATCCGTCGTCCGCCCAGTGCTCGATCGCGACGACATCGACGAGCAGGTGCGGGTGCTGCGAGCAGATCTTCCCGAGCGGTTCGTGCTGGTCGGGCATTCCCTCGGCGCGATCGTGGCGATGGCGCTGGCCGTCGCTGCCCCGGAGCAGGTGGCCGGTATGTGCCTGGCGTCGACCAACGCCAAGGCGCCGACCAGCGCCCAGCGCGAGGGGTGGCGGGACTGGCTCGCGCGGCTCGATCGTGGCGATGGTGCGAGAGAGTTGCAGGCGAGCATCCTGCCGGCGCTGCTGGGCGATGCCGCGGCACGCGAGCGCCCCGACCTCGTCGAGCGCGCGCTCGCGATGGGAGAGAACACCGGGGTGGCCCGGCTGCGCGCCCAGCTGCATCTGCAGCTCAGTCGTCGCGACCTGCTCGACGCGCTGCCCGCCGTCTCGACGCCGACGCTGGTCGTCTCCGGCCTCGACGACCTGATCTGCCCGCCGCATTTCCATACCGAGATCGTGCAGCGAATGCCCGATGCCCGACTCGTCACCCTCGACGCCGGACACCTGCTGCCCCTCGAGCGCCCGGAGGCCTTCGGAGCGCTGCTGCGTTCGTGGCGCCTGCAGCTCACGGGGGCCGGGGCGCGCTGAGTCAGCGCAGGGGGGAGGCCAAGTCGGTGAGGTGCGTGAGAAGCGACGCGGCCAGGTTGTAGACCACGAGGTCCGCCCCTGCGGCGAAGGCCGCATCCGCTGCAGCGCGCGTGCCGACGATGTCCATGCGCAGCGAACCCGCCTCCGCCACGGCCGCGTGCACTGCGGCTATTGCTTCCGCAATGGGCGGATCGCCCTGGACCGAACTCGCGGCGAGATCCGCCGGACCGACCATGATGCCGTCGAGCCGCGGTATCCCGACGATCGTCTCGACGTTGGCGACTCCTCGGGGTGATTCGATCATGCCCAGCACCAGCGTGTTCTCGAGCCACCAGTCGCGATGCTCGGAAGGTTCGACCTGGCCGAACCGTCCCGCGCGGCTGTAGGTCGCGAACCCGCGACTGCCGATCGGTGGATACAACGCGGCGTCGATGAGAGCCACCGCATCGGCGGCGGTGTCGAGGTGCGGGGCGAGGATGCCCTCGGCGCCCTGGTCGAGCGCCCGCAGGATCAGCCCGCGATCGTGCTCTCCGACCCGGACGATCGTCGGGACCCCGTGCACGGCGGCGACGGCGATGTGCTGACGCAGAGCGGCGAGATCGGCCGGCCCGTGCTCGCAGTCGATCAGCACGAAGTCGAACCCCGAGACGGCGAGCATCTCGACGAGCTCCTCCGACGGCATCCGCAGCAGCGCGCCGATCAGCTGGTCGCCCGCGTTCGCGCGCTCTCGTAGGGAGGTGTGATCGCGCGGGGCCATCACGCCACCATCCCGGCGGAGAGGTCGACGTCTGCACCGCACATGCCCGGCATGGCGAGCATCGCCACGACGGCCTGCCCGACCTCGGTCTCTGTGACCATGCGTCCCAGCGCAGCGCGGGAGACGAAGGCCTGCTCGGCCTCGTCGACGCTTGAGCCCGACCGCTCGGCTTCCAGCCGGAAGTTCCGCTCCATCCTGGGGCCGGCGACCGGACCCGGCGAGAGAGAGTTCACCCGGACGCCGGCCGGCCCGACCTCGAAAGCCAGGGTCGAGGTGAGTCCGATCACCGCCATCTTCGACGCGCAGTACGGTGTGCGGTGCGCGAGAGGCCGCTTGCCGGAGACCGAGGCGACGTTGATCACGTCCCCGTCGCCGCGCGCGATCATGCCGGGGAGCAGCGCCCTGCAGAGGAGGAAGGTGCCGCGCACGTTCACGTCGAACACGTCGTCCCAATCGTCCACGGCGATGTCGGTGAGGGCCGCGACCGGGCCGGGGATGCCGGCGTTGTTCACGAGGATCGACACCTCCGTGCCGCCGAGCGCCTCGCGCAGGGCGTCGACGGATGCCGCTTCCGACACGTCGCACGACAACCCGCGCGCCCTCGGTCCGAGCTCCGCCGCGACCGCGGCGAGCTTGTGCTCGTCGCGGCCGACCAGGACGACGTCCGCGCCGGCGGCGTGCAGAGCCCGGGCGATGGCTGACCCGAGCCCGCTGCCGCCGCCCGTGATCACGGCCGTGCGACCGGTGAGGTCGGTCATCGCGACTGCGCTCCGACCGCGTGGCTCTCCTCGATCCAGGCGAACTCGGTGCCGGCGTGACGCCAGGCGCGCGCATCGCCGGAGCGAGCGTGCCCCTCGAACAGCTCGACGCGCGCCGCACGGCCGCAGACGGCGCCGAGCTCGGCGGACGACTGGGTGTTCTGCACCTCCTGATAGGTCACGGTGCGCAGGTACTTGCCGACCCAGAGTCCTCCCGTGTAGCGGGCGGCGCCGAGCGTCGGCAGCACGTGGTTGGTCCCGATGACCTTATCGCCGTAGGAGACGCAGGTGTTCTCGCCGAGGAACAGCGCACCGTAGTCGTGCATCTTCGTCAGCGCCTCGCGCGGGTTCTGGGTGAAGATCTGCACGTGCTCGGATGCGAAGCCGTCGGCGATCCGGTACGCCTCGTCGAGGTCGTCGGCCACGATCACCTGGCCCCAGTCGCGCCAGGCAGGACCTGCGTAGTCGCGAGTCGGCATCCCGGGGAGGATCTTCTCGATCCAGTCCATGACGTCCTCGGCGAGCCGCTGCGAGGTGGTGACGAGCACCGCGGGGGAGTCGGGCCCGTGCTCGGCCTGCGAGAGCAGGTCGACCGCCGTGAAGAAGGAGTCGGCGTGCTCGTCCGCGACGATCAGGATCTCGGTCGGGCCGGCGAACAGGTCGATGCCCACCTCGCCGAACAGCTGACGCTTGGCCTCGGCGACATAGGCGTTGCCAGGGCCGGCGATCATGTTCACCGGATCGATCGAGTCTGTGCCCACGGCCATCGCCGCGACCGCCTGTACGCCGCCGAGGAGGTAGATCTCATCGGCGCCGGCCATCTTCATGGCAGCGATGGTGGCGGCGGGGATCTCGCCGCGGATCGGCGGAGTGCACGCGACGACGCGAGGGACGCCGGCGACCTTGGCGGTGATGATCGTCATGTGAGCGGAGGCCGTGAGCGGGTACTTGCCGCCCGGGATGTACGCACCGGCGGCCTGCACGGGCACGTGCTTCTGGCCGAGGAAGACGCCGGGGAGCGTCTCGACCTCGATGTCGACCAGCGAGTCCCGCTGTGCCTGGGCGAAGCGCCGGACCTGCGACTGCACGAACTCGATGTCGGCGATCACCTGGTCGGGGAGGGTGCCGATGATCTCCGTGATCTCGTCGTCGGAGAGTCGGTACGAGTCGCGGCTCCAGCCGTCGAACTGCTCGGCGTACCGCCGGACGGCGACGTCGCCGTCCGCTCGGATGTCGCCGATGATCGCCCGCACGCGTTCGGCGACGTCCTGCTGAGCGGTGTCCGCGAACGTCTTCGTCGGCGCGGTCTTCAGATGCAGGGGCATGGCCCGTCCTTTCATTGCATACGTATGTGCTGATTATGACCGCGTATGCATTCCGGCGTCAAGGGCAGTAGAATCCCTGGAATCGAGGGGGAGGTGTCGAATGGTTGTCACGAGTCGTGATGTGGCCCGGTTGGCAGGCGTCTCCCAGCCGACGGTGTCGCGGGCGTTGCGCGACGATGCGCGCGTCTCCGACGCCACGAAGCTCCGCGTCCGGGAGGCCGCCCAGCTGCTCGGCTACGTGCCGAGCGAGGCGGGTCGAGCGCTCTCCTCCGGTCGTACGCGGCGCATCGGCCTCCTGCTCACCGACCTCGATAACCAGTTCTATTCGCACATCATCGCGCCGGTGCATCGTGAGCTCGAGGCGCGGGGGTATCAGTTGATGCTGCAGACCGAGAGTGCCGACAATGACACGGTGGTCGAGCGTCTGGTCGCGAACGGACTCGACGGTGTCATCCTCGCCACCACCACGGTCGACTCGGTGGTGCCGCTGCGCCTGCAGGATCGCGGCCTGCCGTTCGTGTACTTCAACCGCACGGGCGCGATGGTCGACGCCGATGCCACTGTCGTCGACCCGGTCCCGGGGTATCTGGAGGCGGTGGGTCGGGCGGCACGGCTGGGACACCGACGTGTCGCGGCGGTCCTCGGCCCGAGCAACACCAGCACGGCCCAGAGCCGGGAGGCCGCTCTGCGCGACGCGCTTCACGCGAACGGTCTCGCGCTGAGCGAGAGCGATACCCGCCGTGTGCCCTACGACACCACCGAGGGCGAGGCGGCGGCCGCCGAGCTCCTCGCGGCGGACCCCCGCGCGACGCTGATGTTCTGCGGCAACGACGTGGTTGCGTACGGTGCGCTCAATGCGGCCCACCGCGCGGGTCTGCGAGTGCCGGACGACCTGTCGATCATCGGCTTCGACGATCTGCCGGAGGCCGCGTGGCCGCTGATCGACCTCGCGACCGTCGGCTACGACATCGCCGGCATGGCGCGTGCTGCGGCCGGTCTCATCGTCCGGCGAATCGAGGATCCGACGGCGGAGCGGGAGAGCGAGCGCTTCGGATCCGCATTCGTTCCGCGGCGGACTCTGGCGGCCGCCCCCTCGCTCTGAGGCGGCGCACCGGCGCGAGGCGAGCTCCGAGCCGCACATGATCACGTGTGCGCTGACTTCGCTCTTGCGCGCCCTTGTGCATACGCATACACTGACGGGAACGAGGCCTGCGATCACGGATGAACCGCAGACTCTGATCTCGAAGGAGCGAAAAGCGTGTCTCTCGACCCGGTTGCCTATCTGCCGTACAAGGACCCCGACGACTTCATCCGCGAAGTCACCGATCTGATCTGGGTCGATCGGTCGATCCACTACATTCGCGAGAACTACGAGCCCGACTCGATCGTTCACGGGGCCTACGGGACTTCGAACACGCGCGACGAGGTGATCGAGGGCACCCTCATGCGCATCTCTGCGACGCCTGATCGCACCGGCCAGGCGGCCGATGTGATCTGGGAAGCGCGCGGCGATGACGCCTTCCTCAGCTCGCACCTCGTGCTCTCCGGCCAGCTGCAGACCTCCGAGCACAGCTACACGATCGCCAACTGTCTCTACCGCAAGGGGCGCATGGTCGAGGAGTGGGTGGTCCGCGATTCCTTGGCGGGAGCCCTGGCGCAGGGCGCCGATCTCGACGAGCTGGCTCGCGCGCAGGCCTTCCGCGGCTACACCGGCTCGTGGACCGAGCCGGCGCCGTCCGACCCGATCGCGAAGGGTGACTCGGGGGCTCGGCCCGACGACTACCGGTCCGAGGTCGAGACCGTGATCGACATGATCCAGACGGTGTGGAACGACCGCGACCTGCAGAAGGTGGAGAAGTTCTTCCACCGCGACCTCGTGCTCCAGACCGTCGGCAACAGGGTCGTCATCCGGCCGGAGGGGTACCGCCGCGCGTTGCTGAAGTTCCTCGAGTCCTTTCCCGGCGGTCATTTCGAGATCCGCGACATCCAGACCAACTACGACGTGCGCTACGCGGGTCTACGCGTGGCCGTCACGTGGAAGTTCACCGGGGCCTACAACGGCAAGGCCAACTACGGTCCCCTCACCGGCCAGCCGGTCGACGTGCTCGGCATCTCGCAGTTCACCTTCCACCAGGGGGCGCTCGTCAAAGAGGTGCGTCTCTGGGACGACATCGCGCTGCGGGCCCAGATCGCCGGTATGCGCGGCGACGAGCCGGTCGGCCCCAGCAACATCTACTGATTCCTGAAGGAGAGAAGAACATGAGTGACGTCATCGACGACACGAAGACGATCATCGTCGACACCGCGGAGATCGAGCGTCGGACCATCCGGCGTACCGATTGGGTGCCCTGCAACTCGGCGTTCATCGACTGCCGCACCCCGGGGTCCGACCGCAAGGAGAACTACGCCTTCATCGGCGCCGGGGTCTCGCAGAACGCGAACCAGTATGTGAACCTCGAGGAGAACCACGGGTTCAACACGGGCGCAGCCGGCATGCCGAACGGCATCTCGAACAATCTGCATCTGCACTTCACAGCCGAGGTGTTCATCAACCTCGGCGGCGAGTTCCGCCTCCGCTGGGGCGTGGACGGCACGCAGGGTGAATACGTCAGCCACGACGGCGACATCGTGACGATCCCGACCTGGATCTTCCGCGGGTTCACGAACGAGGGTCCGGACGACGGCATCCTGTACACGGTGCTCGGTCGCGACGACAACGGCGGCATCATCTGGGGCCCGTCGGTTCTGCGCGAGGCGGAGTCGTATGGCCTGCACCTCACCGCCGACAACCGGCTGATCGACACCGTCGCCGGCGACGTGCTGCCGGACGACGTGGCGCTGATCACACCGATGAAGCAGCACTACATCGACGAGCTCACGACGTATACGGTCGAGGACATGCGCTCGCGCGTGATCCAGCCGGGTGACCGCAAGTACTCCGCAGCCGCGCTGCTGTGCGCAGCGGTCGAGGGTGGACGCGTCGAGCTCGCCACCGCGATCGGCTACGGAATGTCGGAGAACCGCCGTCAGGTGCCGAACGTGCACGAACCCCATTCCTTCAACCTCGCGTGGGTGAAGGCCGAGCCCGGCCAGGGAGTGCTCCGCCACCGCCACGACAAGACTCAGGCCCTGCTGTTCACGACCGGTCGTTGGGAGGTCACGCTCAACGACGACTCCACGACCACCGTGAACCTCGGCCCCGGCGACGCCTTCTCGGTTCCCGAGGGGGCCTGGCGCTCATACACCTGCATCGAGGGTGACGAGAACGGAACCGGCACGGTGCTCGTGATCAACGGCGGCGATGACCGTGTCTACCTCGAGTGGGCACCGGAGGTCGTCGAAGCCGCAGCCGCGGCCGACTGGACGATCGACCCCAACGGCTACCTGGCGCCTCTCGGGGTGATGGTCACCGCCACCGAGGATGACTGAGGGCGAAGGAGCGCGAGGCGCGGACCGCCCCTCGCGCTCCGGCGTCTCGGCGACCGCCTCGACGCCTGACGACGAGATCAGGGCCGTCGCCCTCTCGCCGGAGATCGTGCTCGGCGACGTGGACGGAAATCTCGCCCGTATCCGCGACGCCATCTCTGCGGCTGCCCGCACGGGTGCGCAACTGATTGTGCTGCCGGAGCTCGCGACGAGCGGGTATGTGTTCGCCGATCGGGAGGAGGCCTGGGGTGCGTCGATCGCCGCGGATGATCCTCGCTGGGGCATCGTGCAAGAGGCCATCCCGGAGGACGCCGTCGTCGTGGTCGGCTCCGCGGAGCGGGCGGGCGAACAGCTCTTCAACTCCGCCGCGGTACTCACCCGCACCGGGCACGTGGCCGACTACCGCAAGTCGCACCTCTGGGGCGCGGAGATCCACGTCTTCGACCGCGGATCGGAGGCCGGTCTTGTGGTCGATGTGCCTTTCGGACGCCTGGGCGTGGCGCTCTGCTACGACAACGAGTTTCCTGAGGTGCCCCGAAGGCTCGCGCTTGCCGGGGCCGATGTGCTGGCGCTGCCCGTGAACTGGCCGCTCGTGCCGCGTCCCGCGGGTGAGCACGCTCCGGAGCTTATCCAGGCGATGGCGGCCGCCCGCTCCTCGCGGCTCCCGGTGGTTGTCGCCGACCGCTGGGGGTCGGAGCGGGGCGTCGACTGGACGGACGGCACCGCCATCATCGATGAGCAGGGATGGATCGTCGCCTTCCGGGCCGTGATGGGGGCCACCGCGCGGTTGTCTCTCGCTGCAGCTCGGGACAAGACGCTGGCGCCGCACAACCACCTCTTCGGCGACCGTCGGGCCGAGCTGTACTGAAGGTCTGGCGCGGCCCCGGGTGGGGTGTGAGTCGGGTCCGGGTGGCGTATCGAGGATGCGCCGTGTCGGGTGCACGCGTCGAGTGCGGTGTCGGGCGGAGAACTCGGCGTCGGGCGGAGAACTTGGCAGCCGGGTTCCTCCCCACGGGGTGAAGTCCTCCTCACGGGGTGATCCTCCGCATCGGGGGCGAAGTTCAGTCGAGCGGGTCTGCGTCGAGGGGGGTGCGACCCCGGTGCTCCGGAAGCCGCTCGCGCAGCATCTTCTCCGCCAGCTCGGCCAGTCGCTGTGTCGCCGGCGACAGGAGCACCCCCTCGCGCTGCACGAGCGCGATCGTGTCGTGCATCGGCTCCGAGAAGGCGAATGTGCGGACACCGCTCGGGAAGCCGTCCGCCTCGGCGATCGACCGCGACACGATCGTGTCGGCGGTGCCGGCGGCCACCAGGTCGAGAGCGGTCTCGACGTGCTCGACCTCGACGGCCGGGTCGATCGAGAGTGCCTGCAGGCGGGCGCGTTCGAGGAGCTGTCGTCGGGTCGGGTCATCCCAGCCGGCGAAGGCGTCGTAGAGCACGAGCTTCGCGGCGGCGACCTCCTCGATCGTGACGGGGCCATCGTCCGGGTCTCGGGTGGCAGAGGCGTAGAGCACCTCGTCGCGGAACAGCGGGCGCACCTCCAGTCCGTCCTCGTCGACCGGCAGCACGAGCAGTCCCGCTTCCAACTCGCCTTTCGCGATCGAGCGGGCGACGTGTGCCGAGTTGATGCCGATCAGCCGCAGCCGCACGTTCGGGTGCCGGTGGTGGAACGTCTCGGCGAGGTCGGCCAGCGCATAGTACGCCGCGTTGCGCAGCACCCCGAAGGTGCACGTGCCGCGCTCAAGGGACGTCAAAGCCCGGATGGTGTCGATCCCGTTCTGGACCGCGCTCACAGTCTGCGTCGCGTGCGGCCGCAGTTCGAGCGCTGCCGTGGTCGGCAACAGGCGGCGGCTGCCGCGCGTGAACAGGGTGACGCCGAGTTCGCGTTCGAGGCGCGCGACGAGCTCGGACACAGAGGCCTGCGTCATGTCGAGGTGGGCGGCCGCGGCGGTGAAGGAGCCGTGTTCGAGCGATGCCAGGAACGCCGTCAGCTGGGTGATGGTCACAGCCAATGGTAAACCCGATGGAAAGGCACGTATCAACAGGGTTGTCGGATGATTGCAGCGGATCTAGCCTTCCTGCATGCGTTACTCCTCGACAGTGCTCGCCCGCCTCGACGGCGCGTTCCACCACCTCAAGACTCCGCTCATCGACGCGCCGGCTGCACAGCGCGACCCGGCTGTCATCGAAACCGTCACCGCGATGCTCGCCGACATCCGCGAGCGCGGCATGGATGCGGTGCTCGACTACGCCCGGAAGCTCGACAACTACCAGGGCACGGACATCGAGCTCACCGCCGAGCAGATCGCGAGCAGCGGTGACCGTCTCGACCCCGCTCTCCGAGCCGCGATCGAACTGGGCGCTGAGCGCACGCAGGCGTTCGCGCGAGCCTCGCGGGAGCACCTGACCGACTTCGAGACCGAGTTCGTGCCCGGCATCGTCACCGGAGCCAAGTACATCCCGGTTGCCCGTGTCGGGGCGTACCTGCCGGCGGGACGGTTCCCCCTCACCGCGAGCGCGTTCATGACCGTCGGTGTCGCCAAGGCCGCAGGCGTGCCCACCGTGATCGCCTGCACTCCACCGCAGCCCGATGGAGGAGCGAACGATGCGGTCGTCTACGCCGCCTATCTCTCAGGCGTCGACCGGGTGTTCGTCATCGGCGGTGTTCAGGCGCTCGCCGCGATGGCCTACGGTCTGCTCGGGGAACTGCCCGTCGACATGCTCGTCGGCGCGGGTAACGCGTTCGTCGCCGAGGCCAAGCGCCAGCTGTTCGGCACCGTCGCGATCGACTTGCTCGCCGGTCCCAGTGAGGTCGCCGTCATCTCGGACGACACAGCCGATCCCGAGCTCGTCGCTGCTGATCTGCTCGGTCAGGCCGAGCACGGCCCGAACTCCCCTGCCGCGCTGGTGACGACGTCGGAGGACCACGGGCGCGCAGTGATCGCCGCGATCGACCGGCAGCTGGAGACGTTGGCGACCGCGGAGATCGCGGGGGCCGCGTGGCGTGACTACGGAGTCGTGACCGTCGCGAAAGACCGCGAGACAGCCGCCGCGCTCATGGACGACCTCGCCCCCGAGCACCTGGAACTGCTGACTGCCGACGACGACTGGTACCACGACAATCTGCGCAACTACGGTTCGATCTTCCTCGGTCCGTGGAGCACGGTCGCATACTCCGACAAGGGGATGGCCGGCACCAACCACGTGCTGCCGACCGCCGGGGGAGCCAAGCACAGCGCCGGGCTGTCGGTCTCGCGGTTCCTCAAGCCCTTGACCTACCAGCGCATCACGCGCGAGGCGACCCCGGCGCTGGCGAACGCCGTGCAGGTCATCTCCGACTCGGAGGGCATGGCGGCTCACAGCGCGACTGCGACCCTGCGGCTCGCCGCCCTCCAGTAGCCCGCTGCCCGCTGTCACCCGCAGGACGAAACGCCGGATGCATGAGTGCTGTCCGGCGTTTCGTCCTGCATCTGGTTTCTGTTCATGCATCTGCGCGGGCGGGCAGGGCACCGAGGCAGAAAAGGGGGGTGTCAGAGCGCGGTGTATCCGCCGTCGACGAGGTGGTAGCTGCCGGTGATGAAGCTCGCCGCATCGCTGGCGAGGAAGGCGATGAGGTTCGCGACCTCGTCGGCCTGGCCCAGGCGTCCGATCGGGTGCTTGCTCACGAGGAAGTCCTTCGCCTCGTCGCCCATGTTCGCGAGCAGCGGGGTGTCGATGAAACCGGGGCCCACGGAGTTCACGCGCACGCCCTTGGCGGAGTACTCGAGCGCCGCCGACTTGGTCATGCCGACCACGCCGTGCTTGGCGGTGACGTAGGCGGGGGAGCCGGCGAAGCCGACGCTGCCGAGGATCGAGGCGATGTTCACGACCGAGCCGCCGCCGTTCGCGAGGATCGAGGGGATCTGTGCCTTCATATTGCGGAAGACCGCGTTGAGGTTGATCGCGATGACCTTGTCCCACGCCTCGTCCTCGTACTCGGCCGTCGGAGCGCTGGCGCCGCCGATGCCCGCGTTGTTGACGCCGATGCGCAAGGGAGCGAGCGAGTTGGCGAGTTCGATGGAAGAAGCGATCCAGGCCGCATCCGTCGCATCGCCGACTGAAGCCTCTGCCGTGCCGCCGGCAGCGCGGATCTCTTCGACGACCGCGTTCGCGTGCTCCGCGTTCAGGTCGTTCACGACGACGGATGCGCCGTTCTTCGCCAGCAGGAGAGCGGTCGAGCGTCCGATTCCGCTGCCTGCTCCCGTCACGATCGCCGAGCGGTTCGAGACGTCGTACTGAGCCACGAGTGACTCCACTTCCGGGCGGGCACGGTGCCGGGAGATCTTCTCGGACGGTCCGTCCTTCACTCCAGCCTACGCCTGAAAATGTGGGGTGGATTCACGTGAATGGATGTCGGCGACGCGATGCCGCCGGCACCAGCGGACTCTGCCGGAGCAGGGAGCCCGACGAGCCCGGCCGGGGCGGTCGTTGGGCGCGCCCGTCGCGACGGAGCGTCCTCGACCGTTCGGCGAGGACGCTCCGCAGCGTGTGGTGGACGGTCTTCGTCGCCGTTCAGAGCACGCGCACGAGGCGGAATCCGAACATGTTGGTCGCGGTCTCCGACGAATAGTAGGCACTGCGATAGTCCAGTCGCAGATTCTGGGGCTGATAGTTCCACGCGCCCCCACGCACGACGGGGAACGGTACTCCGCCGTCATGCGGGCTCCCGTCGTTCGCTGCGGCGGAGAGATCCTGTACCCAGTCGTCCGCGACGAATTCACGCGCGTTCCCGGTCACGTCGTACAGCCCATACCCGTTGGGCGCGAAGCTTGCCACCGGCGCGGTGTACGGGTAGCCGTCGTCGACGCCGGTGCTGTCCCAGCCGAATCCGTTGGTCTCCTTCGACGAGAGGTCGAAGCTGTTCGCGTACTCGTTCACGCGAGAGAGGTCGTCACCCCAGTAGAACGTCGTGGTCGCACCGCCACGCGCCGCCCACTCCCATTCATCTTCGCTGGGGAGTCGATAGGTTTCCCCCGTCTTCGCACTGAGCCATGACGCGTATGCGTTCGCATCTTCGCGCGTGATCGCGACGACGGGAGAATCGGTCGTCTGGGGGAATCCAGGATTCAGGTAGTCCAGCGCAGCGTTGAACTGCATGGCGGAAGGATCCTGCGGGTTCCACCATCGAGCTCCACCGCGAGGACGATACTTCGTCTCTTTGACGAACGCACTGAACTGACCGACCGTCACCTCGGTCGTGCCGAAGGCGAGTGCCTCACTGATCGTGACGTCGCGCTGGGGCGTCTCGAAATCACGACGGTTCTCCGGGACGTTCCAGATCTGCTGTTCCTCCGCTGTCGCCCCCGCAACGTAGTCGCCCTTCGGCACCACGACCATCTCCGGGAGGCCGGGAAGATCACGGAACACCGTGCCCGGTTGCGTCTGAGCGCTGACATCGGCACGCGATCCTTCCACTCGCGCCGGGCGGGTCTTGTCGCGCTTCTTCAGAGAGTCGTCCATCGATGCCACGCGGTACTGCCATTCCGCCACCGAACCCTGAAGGAACATCACGGAATCGAGCACGCCCGGCTGGTATCCGGGCTGCGTGGCGAGATCGAGCAGGTAGGTGGATTCCACCTGAAGCCGCTCCAACGCCGTCTTGAAGCTCTCGTACTGCGGAATCCTCGAGCGATCTTCGTCCAGAGCGAGGATCGCTTCGTTCACCGCGGGAACGACGGCGCCATAGGTGGTCTTCGCGTCGGATCGCCACACCAGCGACTCCTCGAGATCGTCGAGTGCGCGATGGGCGGCATCTGCTCCACCGCGACCCATCGGGGATTGGGCGAAGGCAGGCGTGGTCGAGGTGGCGACGAGACCCAGCGTCAGAGCGACCGCGGCGGAGACCCGCACCGCAGTCGTGGAACCCTGCGTCGGCCCGGAATCAATATTACGTAACATGTTAAGTGTTCCATTCTGTTGATCCGGGAGTATACCCACCCCGTCTATGGCGCGAGAGTGCGATCTCGACACTTTCCCTCTTGACACACCCGCTCCGCGGGCATAACGTACAACCAAATGGTTGCACAAAGAGAACTGAGCGAAGCGGAGGTCGACCGTGTCTTCCACGCACTGGCGACGTCGACCCGGCGCGACATCCTGCGCCGGACGATCGAGCGTGAGCAGTCGGTCTCGACCCTCGCCTCCGAATACGAGATGTCGTTCGCCGCGGTGCAGAAGCACGTCGCCGTGCTCGAGGCCGCGAACCTCATCGTCAAGCGCGCCGAGGGACGCGAGCGGCTCGTCCGCGCGAACCCCGAGATGATCGCCCGCGCCAGGGCGCTCCTCGCCCGATACGAAGAGCTGTGGCGGTCGCGCATCGCCCGACTCGACGACCTGCTGGCCGAGACGCCTCGGCCCAGCTCATCCGACACCAGCGACACCACGAAGAACGAACAAGGAGACTGAACATGCCTGTCACCGACGTCACCACCGATGCCGAGAACCTGACCATGACCGTGGTCGCCGACTTCGCGGCCCCCATCGACCGCGTCTGGAGCGCGTACTCCGACCCGCGTCAGCTCGAGCGCTTCTGGGGTCCTCCCGGATGGCCGGCCACCTTCACCGCCTGGGACCACACCGTCGGCGGGCGTGCCGTCTACTCGATGAACGGTCCGCGCGGCGAGAAGTCGTCGGGTGCGTGGGAATTCGTATCGATCGACGCGCCGCACGGCTTCGAGGTCATCGACTCGTTCGTCGACGAGGAGGGAAAGCCGCTCGACGGATTCCCCGCACAGCGGATGTCGTTCTCGTTCGAGCCCACCGCCGAGGGCACCCGTATGGTGACCACGAGCCACTTCGACTCCGTCGACGCGCTCGAGCAGGTCGTCGAGATGGGCCAGGTCGAAGGCATCAAGATGGCGATGGCGCAGCTCGACACCGTGCTGCAGGATCTCCGCGAGTACGCGCAGGGCAAGGGCACACGGGTGGAGCTGCTCGACGACACCCACGTGCGCATCACCCGCCTGGTCGAGGGGCCGCGGGAGCTGGTCTGGCGCGCGCACTTCGAGCCCGAGCTCATCCGCAAGTGGATGCTCGGACCCGACGGCTGGGAGATGACGGAGTGCGTGGCCGCCACCGAGGTGGGCCAGTCGTACCGGAACTCCTGGGCGCCGGTCGGCGACACCGAGGGGCAGCCGTTCGGGTTCGAAGGTGAGGCGCTGCTGATCGACGCCCCGCGCCGGGCGGTCAGCACCGAGCGGATGCAGGGCATGCCCACCGAGACGCTCAACGATCTGAACCTGTATGAGGAGGACGGCGCGACTCTCGTCACGCTGCTCATCGAGTATCCCGACAAGGAGACGCGCGACATGATCCTCGCCACCGGCATGGCCGACGGCATGGAGTCGTCGTTCGCCCGCCTGGAGCGGGAGCTGCTCTCCGTCTGACGCTGCATCTGCGCGCAAGCAGTCGCCGTTTCAGGCGTTCACGCCGGGTCAGGCCGATCTCCCCCCGAGACGGCCTGACCCGGCGTTTCGGTCTGACCCGGCGAGGCCGAGCATCGAGGCGCCACACCTCCACGCAGGTGTTCGGGATAAGGTGGCGACACGATGAGGATCACGCGCCGCACTCTGCTCCTCGGCGCCGGAGCCGGTGTCGCTTCGGTGCTTCTCGCCTCCTGCACTCCGGAACCGGCACCCACGCCGACGCCCACTCGCACGCGCGAGCCCGAGCCTCCGCCCGGTGTCCCGGCGGCAGCCGGCAGCATCCGCAGCACCTGGACCACCGATCCGTTCGCGCTCGGCGCCGCCAGCTTCACGCCAGTGGGCGTGCTGGCCGGCACGCGTCTCGCGCTGGGGAAGCCCGTCGACGGGCGCCTGTTCTTCGCGGGGGAGGCGACGGATGAGGATGCTCCCGGAACGGTGCGCGGCGCGATCGGCTCCGGTGCGCGCGCGGCCGAGGAACTCCTGATCCCGGCGACCTCGGGAGAGCGTGTCGCCGTCGTCGGCGCAGGGCTCGCCGGAGCCACCGCTGCCGCTCTGCTCGCCGAGGGAGGGCTGGAGGTGACGGTCTTCGAGGCCAGGGATCGCGTCGGTGGGCGGGTCTACTCCCGCGTCGACGAATCGTGGCCCGTGCCGGTGCAGCTCGGCGCCTGGCTCTTCGGCGCAGACGACGCTGATGTGCTCGACCGGATGAGCGAGGGAGAGGTCGGCGTCGTCGAACTGGCCGGCGAGATCTGGCGCGGACCCGACGGAGCTGTCGACCCGGTCGACCCTCAGCCCTTCGACGCGGCGATCACGGCGGCACAGGCCGCGCCCGAAGACTCCTCGGTGGCTGATGCTCTGACCGCCGCCGGAATCGATACCGCCGACCCCGCGACGAATGCGCTGCTCGCGATCCTCGCCGCCCGCACCGGTGCCGGAGCCGACGAACTGTCCAGCTGGTTCGCGCCGCCACTGCCGACAGGAGACCCGAAGGCGGCGACCGGCGACGTCACGCCATTCATCGAGCAGGCCCTGGACGGCGTCAAGGTGGGGCTCAACTCCCCGGTCGCTCGCCTCGCGTACGACGACTCCGGAGTGAGCGTGCGCCTCGGTACCGGAGAGGCGCTGTCGTTCGACCGCGTGCTCGTGACCGTGCCGCTGGGTGTGCTCCAGGACCGCAGCATCGAGTTCGACCCACCCCTGCCGTTCTCCAACCGCGGTGCGGTGTCGGCGCTCGGCATGGGCGCGATCGAGACCGTGTGGCTGCGGTGGGACGAGCCGTTCTGGGAGAACGAAGAGGCGATCTGGCACGCGGTCGGCGCCGATGCGGTGATCCCGACCTGGATCAACCTGCGACCCGCGACCGGCGAGAACGTGCTCGTGGGCATCGTGGGAGGTGCCGCGGCCGCCGAGTTCGCGAAGCTCGACGAGGACGAGGCCATCGAAGCGGCCCTCGCCTCGCTGGCCCTCTACGTCTGACCGATACGTTCACCGATCGGCGCCTGCTCGGGTGTCGGGGTCTCGGAGCTCGCGTCGACGTCCACGCGCAGTCGTCTCGGCAGCGGCATGCGGCTGACGAGCACGAGGACGGTGGCGACCGCGGCGAAGGTGCCGAGAGCGATCGCCGACGAGAGGATGAACTCCATCGGGCCGCTCACCTGTCGCGGGTCGAGGAAGTAGTACGGGTACCAGCCGATGAGCGGCCCGCGGATCATGGTGGCGACACCCCAGATCACCGGGTAGGCGAGCGTCACCGGAATCACCCGCCAGGAGACGGAGCGGTGGCCGGGTGCCAGTGCCCACGCCGCCACCGTCACGGCGGGGAGCCAGAAGTGCAGCACCTGATCCGACCAGGGCACATCGATGCGGATGCCGCGGATGCCGGCCTGCCAGACCAGGATGGCGAACACGAGTCCGGCGGTGATCGTCCAGGTCAGCACGAGCGCCAGGGCGACCGTGAGCCAGCGCGGATCGCGAGCCGTGCGCAGGGCGATGACCCCCGCGATGCTCAGCAGCACCACGAACGCGATGTTCGACTGGTTGGTCAGATACGCGAAGAAGTTCTGGCTCGCGATGGTGTTCGACGCCAGTCCCCAGGCGAGTCGATGGATGAGTGCGACCAGGCAGACGGCGGCAGCGCCGAGGCGGAGCAGGCCGAAGACGGTGCGGGCCTTCACCGCTGCGTCACCACCCATTCCGTCATCAGCCGAGTCTACGGACCGCAGCTCGGAGGACCCGTCATGCGCGGAGGGTCAGCGTTCTGGTGGTGGAGAGGACGTGGCGTGAGTCAGCGTCGGGGTTCGCGGGTCGACCACAGGGCAAGCGCGACGAGCACGGGCTGGAAGAACAGCCGGACGAAGCGCTTCATGTCCGTGTCGAGCCCGAATCCGTCACGGTGGTGCATCCACTGCGCCACGTTGCCGGGAAACACAGCGACGAAGAACAGGGCGGCGAACGTGCCGACCGCACGTCGACGGCGCCGTGCCAGCAGCAGCGCGGAGCCGAGCGCGACCTCGGCCACGCCCGAGGCGAGCACCGTGGTGTCGGGGTCCAGCGGCAGCGACTCCGGCACCTGGGCCTGGAACTCCTCGCGGGCGATCGTGAGGTGCGAGACCCCCGCGAAGACGAGGGAGGCGCCGAGGAAGAGGCGACCGATGGTGCGGGCGGGAGTCGACATGATGCGAGTGTACGCCTCGGTCGCTGCGCTCAGATCAGGCGGCGGAGCGCCTCTTCGAGCGAGACACCTTGAGCCTCGGCGCGGTCGCGCAGCCGCGCGTGCTCGTCGGACGAGAGCGGGATGCGCAGCTCGATCGGGTCGTCTTCCGGCGCATCTAGGCCGTCGAGGAGATCGGATGCCTCGGCCCACAACGGCTCGGCGACGGCGGACGCAGCGGTCGGGGAGGCGGCGGAGGCCATCGTCGGCGAGGCCGCCCGAGCGGGGGCCGCCGAGGGGGCGGAGGCGGCGACCGGCGCCGACGCGGCGACCGCGGCTCCGGCATCCGTGCCGCGGGTGAAGCCCGGTCCTCGACGTGGTTCCTGCTTCGCCTGGTATGCCTTGGCCGCAGCGTTCGCACGTTCGTCGGCGGCCTCGTTCAGCGGGTGCCCCGCGTGCCCCTTGACCCAGGAGAACTCGACGTCACGGCCGCGGATGGCCTCGTCGATGCCCTCCAGCAGGTCGCGGTTGAGCACGGGGCCGCCGTCGGACTTGCGCCAGCCCTTGCGCTTCCAGCCCGGCATCCACTTCGTCACGGAGTCGATCACGTAGCGGCTGTCGCATTCGATCAGCAGTTTCTCGTCGGTGCCCGCCGTCGCGAGCAGCAGTTCGAGCACCGCTCGCAGTTCCCCCTGGTTGTTGGTGCCGTGCGGCGATCCGCCGGCCGCCCAGTTGTCGTCGTCGATGTACCAGGCCCAGCCGTTGGGGCCGGGGTTGCCCAGGGCGGAGCCGTCTGCGGCGGCGGTGATCGTCATCCCTCAACCGTAACGGTGAGCGCGACGTCGCCCTGTCGCGTGAAGGGCGAGCAGTCGGTCAGTCGCCTTCGGGGTCGTCGTCCAGCGGCTCGTCGTCCAGCGGCTCGGCGTCGCCGGTCGAGGCGGCCTCGGGGACCGGGGGCGCGACCGGGAACAGGACCGAGCTCAGGTCGCCGCTGGTCTCCGCGCCGAGCCCGATCGACAGTGGATCGACGACGGGCGCGGTGTCGAGCACCTCGGACTCGGAGCGTTCGAGCGGCTCCGAGGGCAGCACCCACTGGTTCTCTTGTTCTTCAGGCTTCTGCTGGAACAGTCCCATGAGTTCCATTGTGACCCCGAGCCGCCGTGAGGAGGCCGGATTCACACGGGATTGATCGGATGCGGCTCCGGTGGTCGTCGCCGACGTCGTGGCTGTCAGGCCGAGGCCGCGCGCCGGAAGGTGAAGTATCCCGAGACGGCGCCGTGATTCACGACGCCCGTTCCGGTGCTCATCACCCGATCGGATGTGGTGGCGCCCGATCCGACGAAGGCGTATCCCGTGTGCTCGAGGCGCCAACCGACCCTCTCGACCTCGCTGAGGAAGTAGCCGACGCTCTCGTTCTGGAGGTAGTCGTTCGCCGCCGAACCCCAGGACGACGGGGCACCGGTGAGGCGGCTGACCTCGACGTGCAGGTGCAGGAGAGGATCGCCGCGGGTGTGTGCTTCGCGTGCCGCACCGAGCAGTCGTTCAGCTTCTTCTATCGTCAGCACGAGCCCCCTCTTCGTGTCGCCGTCGGCAGACGGCTCACCTGAGAGCGTACGTCGGCTGACGGCGTCAGACCGAGGCCGCGCGCACGGCCTCGACGAGTGCCCGCCAAGGGCCTTCGAGCGCGGAGTCGGGCAGTTCGCGCTCGCGCCGCTCGGATGGTGTGCGCGCCTGGATGCTCCACATGAACCGATCGGCGCCGGGTCCGCCGTCCCGCTCCTGATCCCACGGGCAGCGGTCGATCAGATCGATCCACTCCGCCGCGTCGTCAGTGCCGGCTTCCACATGCCACTGACGGCGGATGCCGGCGATGCCGCCGGTGCGCACCACCGCGATCACGACCTGCGCGTCAGTCGGTGGAGGGGACTCGCTCATCCTCATAGACTCCCACGGTCGTCCACGCCCGTCGAGCTGCTGCGGCTGTGGCGGCATCGATGTCCGTGGCCGCGGCGACTGTCGCGTCGGCGAACTGCGTGAAGGTCGCGGTGCTCGACAGGCCGCCGGTGAGAGCGCGGTACCAGACTGTTCCCGCCCGCTCCCAGGCATTGCCGCCGAGGTAGATCGCGAAGAGGGCGAATGCACGGTTGGGGATGCCTGAGTTGATGTGCACCCCGCCGTTGTCTTCGGTGGTGCGGACGAAGCCGCTCATGTGGTCGGGCTGCGGATCCCGGCCGAGCTCATCGTCGTCATACGCGGTGCCGGGTGCGATCATCGAGCGCAGCGCCGCGCCCTCGACGGCGTCGGTGAAGATCTCGGCACCGATGAGCCACGTCGCCTGGTCGGCCGTCTGGCTCAGGGCGTACTGCTCGGTCAGGGCGCCGAACACGTCGGCGATCGACTCGTTCAGGGCACCCGGCTGCCCCTGGTATTCGAGGTTGGCGGTGTGCTGCACCACGCCGTGGGCGAGCTCGTGGCCGATGACGGTGAGCGAGCCGGTGAAGTGCTGGAACACCTCGCCGTCTCCATCGCCGAAGACCATGCGCTCGCCGTCCCAGAACGCGTTGTCGTAGTCGACGCCGTAGTGCACGGTCGCATCCAGCGGGGCGCCCGCGTCGTCGAGAGAGTTGCGCTCGAACGCGGCCAGCAGCATCTCGAACGTGGCGCCGAGGCCGTCGAAGGCCTCATTCACCGCGGTGTCATCGACCGGGGCATCGTCTTCGCCTCGCACGACCGCGCCGGGCAGCTGCTGCGTGTTGCCGGCGTCGCTGATCGTGCGGTTGGGGGCATCGGACAGCTGCGCCACGAGGTCGCCGTTCTCGTCGATCGACAGGTCGATGCGCGCGCGGAAGGGTGGTCGACCGGCGGTCAGCGTCTGTCTCGCAGCTGCGGCGGCCTTGGGGAATCGGCCTGACTCGGCCAGACGCGCGAGCAGGTACGAGGGGACCACTCCATGACGTTCTCCGGATGCTGTGCTGCTCATGCTGCGACCCTACGCCGGGACGCCGACGTTCGTGTGGCGCGGGCGCGTTGCGGCGAGAACCGCGTCGGGTGGACCCGGCGTGGGGCGGAGTTCTCTGTGTCGGGAGGAGCCGTGCCGCGTGGCTGTCCGCCCGACGCGGAGTTCTCCGCCGCACACGGTGCCTCCTCCCGGCGCGCGCCCTCAGTCGTTCTCGATGCTCAGCACGGTCGTGCGCAGGCCGTCGGACTCGTACTGCACCGGCATGCCCGGGTGGTCGATCGAGAACCAGAAGATGCCGTCGTCGGTGTCGTACCGGCGGCAGGTGAGCGCACCGAGCGGGGTCGTCAGGCTCACGGTCGACACGCTCGTCGTGCCGGCGTCGAAGGCGGCATGGCCCTGCAGTTCCGCCCAGGTCACCCGATTCGAGACGACGGCCTTGGGGTCCTCCGCTGCCCAGCGGTCGAGCGTCGCTCCCTCGTCATCGGTGTCGTGGAAGCGGTTGACGTGCTCGCCCATCGGTCCGTCGGGGCCTTCGAGCAGCAGGTGGATCACCATCCCCGTGCCGGTGGCGTCGCGGATCTCGGCGGCGGTGAACGGCGTCGGGAGGAGTCCGGGGCCGAGCAGGTGCGGATCGGGATCGGTCATGAAGACAGTCTGCGCCATGGTCCGGGCCGCACGTCACGGGATGGTCTCGATAGGCAGGTCCGTCGCCCCATTCCTTGACAGGATTGCGTTCTGTATACAGAATACCAATACGCCCGAAGGGGCATCCCGACCTGATCTTCCAATGATGAAAGAGGTAGCGAGATGGCACGTGCGAACGTGACGCGGTATCTGGCACTGGGTGCCGCCGGCGCTCTGGCACTCGGACTCGCCGCGTGCAGCGGTGGGGGTGGAGGAGGCGGTGGAGGCGTCGACGCCGACGGCAACGCCACCGTCGTCTGGTCGACCTGGGGCACGGCCGACGAGCTCACCCGCTACGAGGAGTTCAACAAGGACTTCATGGAGCGCCACCCCGACATCAAGGTCAAGCTGCAGCCCGTGGCGGACTATGGCGACTACCACTCCAAGCTGCTCGCTCAGCTCACCAGCAACACCGCGCCCGACGTGTTCTACGTGGGCGACGACAAGATCGGCCAGTTCGTCGACTCGAACCGGCTCATGCCGCTGAGCGACCTGATGGACTCGAAGGACAGCAAGACGAAGAAGGATGACTTCTTCCCCGGGCTCTTCGGCGCTGCCGAGAACGACGGCGAGGTGTACGCCGCCCCGAACGACTCGAACCCCGACGTGTTCTGGTACGACAAGCAGGCGCTGGCGGCCGCAGGGATCACGGAGGACCCGGCGACCCTCGCCGAGAACGGCGAGTGGACCACCGACAAGTTCCTGGAGATGAACGAGAAGCTCCACGACGCGGGCCTCACCGGCACCATGTACTGGAACTACTGGGCGACGCACTGGAGCTGGCTCTCGTCGCAGGGCCTCGATGCTCCCTATGACGATTCCGGTGCCTTCGTCGCGAACAACGACGCCGCCACCGTCGAGTCGGTGCAGCAGCTCGGCGACCTGTTCGAGGACGGCACCTTCGTCGTCGCCGACACCCTTCCTGACGGTGCCGGCGCCGACAGCGTGTTCGTCACGCACAAGGCCGGCTTCTTCGTGCAGGGCCGCTACACGATCGGCACGGTCGATGCGACGGGCGAGCAGGACAGCTACGACATCGTGCAGTGGCCGACCCCCGACGGCGAAGCCGCTCCCACCGGCGTGGCGACCAGCTTCCTCGCGATCAACGGCAAGACCAAGGTGAAGGACGCGGCGTTCACGTTCTGGACCGAGTTCCTCTCCGCCGAGGGGCAGACCTTCCGTCTGCAGGGCGGCGGCAACGCGGTCCCCTCGATCAAGGGCGCTGACGAGGTCGTGCTCGAGGACGACTATCCCGCACACGCCCAGACCTTCCTCGACATGCGCGACATCGGGTTCGAGGACTACCCCGCCGAGGCGCGCGTGCCCGGTCTGCCGACCGCCATCGCCGACGAGTTCCTGAAGCTGTACCAGGGCAAGGCCGACGCGCAGGAGACGCTCGACACCATCGCCGACGTGGTCAAGGAACGGTCGGAGAAGTAGGAGTGAGCACTCTCACCGAGAACGGGAGGATGCCGCAGGTCACCCCTGCGGCATCCGCCCCGCCCCTGCGCAAGGAGGCGCTCTGGCGTCGCCGCGACCGGCTGTGGGGGTACGTCTTCGTCGGCCCCCAGATGATCGGCATGGGGCTGTTCGTCGTGCTGCCGTTCGCCGCCAGCCTGGTGCTCGCTTTCGCGGACTGGGACGGGCTGACCGATCTCACCTGGGTGGGTTTCGCCAACTTCGCCGATCAGCTGACCGACCCGCTCCTCGGTCGGGCGATCCTCAACACGCTCATCATCGCGATCGTCACGGTCCCCATCGGCCTCGGCCTCTCGGTGATCGTCGCCGTCGCACTCGAGAAGCTCAAGACGCGCACGCTCTACCTGATCCTGTTCTTCGCCCCGGTCGTGACCTCGACGGTCGCGGTGGCGATGATCTGGCAGCAGATGTTCCGCTCCGACGGGCTGCTGTCGACCACGATCGCGAAGGTCTTCGGGGTCACCCCGCCCGACTGGCTGCAGGACCCGAAGCTGGCCCTCCTCGCCGTCTGCATCGTCACCATCTGGTCGTCGATGGGCCTCAACGTCGTGATCTTCCTCGCTGGATTGCAGAACATCTCACCCTCGGTGATCGAGGCGGCGCGCATCGACGGTGCCGGCCCGTGGCGGCTGTTCACCAGCATCCGCCTGCCGCTGCTCTCCCCGATCGTCTTCTTCTCGTCGGTGGTCGCGTTCATCTCGTCGCTGCAGACGTTCGACACGGTCTATGTGCTGGTGCAGGACGCCGGCCCCGACAACGCGACCCGCACGATCGTCTACCACATCTTCGATCTGGGCTTCGGGCGGTTCGAGTTCGGTCCGTCCAGCGCCGCGAGCATCATCCTGCTCCTGCTCACGCTCGTCATCACCGCGGTGCAGTTCGGCGCGCAGAAGAAGTTCGTCCACTACGAGGATGACCCCGCATGAGCATTCAGACGCCCCCGCTGACCGGCCCTGCTCCGGCCACAGACTCCACCATCGCGATCACTGCGCCCGGCTACCGGTCCCGTGGCCGTGGCGGCCCCGCCGTCGACCGCGCACGCCGCCGGCTCGGTTCGACCCTGCTGCACGTGGTGCTCGTGGTGGCAGGGATCGGCATGGTGTTCCCGTTCATCTGGATGCTGCTGACCTCGTTCAAGACCCTGCCGCAGCTGCTGAAGAACCCGCTGCAGTTCCTCCCGGATCCCTGGACGTTCGACAACTACACCCAGGCCTGGAACGCGGTCCCGTTCGGCCAGGCGTACCTGAACAGCGCGTACATCGCGATCCTCGTGGTGGTCGGCACGCTGCTCACGGCGTCGATGGCGGGATATGCGTTCGCGCGCATCCGGTTCCGCGGCAGCAAGGTGCTCTTCATCGTCTTCCTCGCGACGCAGATGATCCCGAAGCAGGTGACGCTGATCCCCTTCTATCTGCTGATGTCGAACCTCGGCTGGGTGGATTCGCACCTCGCGCTGATCGTCCCGGGCATCATGGCGAACCCGTTCGCGGTGTTCCTGATGCGGCAGTTCGTGCTGGCTCTGCCGCGTGAGCTGGAAGAAGCGGCGATCGTCGACGGTGCCGGTCGCTGGCGCATCTTCTGGAGCGTCGTGCTCCCCAACCTGAAGCCCGGCCTCGCTGCCCTCAGCATCATCGTGGCGCTCGATGTGTGGAACGCCTTCCTGTTCCCGCTCGTGCTGTTGAACTCGCCCGACCTGTTCACGGTTCCCCTGCTGCTGAACGCCTTCGAGGGACAGCAGGGCTCGATCAACTACGGACTCGTGATGGCGGCCTCGGCGATCGCGACCGTGCCCATGCTGATCGTGTTCGTCATCGGTCAGCGGAAGATCCTCAACAGCATGGCCGCATCGGGGCTGGGAGGGCGATGATGACGGATGCCGCCGCCCTCGCCGGCCGTCACCTCGACCTGGCCTCGGCGCCGTTCACGTTGCCGCGTTCGCGCGTGCTCGTCTTCCGCGCGGAGGACGGGAACGGCGTGCGCGTGCACACCTCGGAGTATGAGCGGCGCCTGTCGGAGTGCCGCGTGCTCGATGCGCTGATCGTGGTGGACGCCTCAGGCGAGGCGCGTGCGGTGACCGACGTGCATCCGGCGCGAGTGACGTTCGGCGCTGCTGCGGCGACGCTGACCTTCGCCGATCCGTCGACGCTGAGCCTCGGCGGAGAACCCGGGTCGCGGGTGCGGCTGCGGCGACCGGACGGGAGTGTCGAGGAGCATCCGCTCGGGGACGGTCTTCGCCTCCGCATCGACGCCGACCGCACCGTCACGGTCGAGCCCGGCGACCACGCTGCGGCGCTCGCCGCGACCGAGGCGATCTGGGACGACTGGTTCGCGAAGTGCCCGAGTGTGCGCGGCGACCTGCAGGAGATGACGGCGTTCTGCTGGTGGGTGCTCGGCGCGAACATCGTCGAGCTGCCGTCGCTGGGCGATGCCAGGGCGATCGTGCCGTCGAAGATCGGCTACGTCGGCCTGTGGCAGTGGGATGCGTACTTCATCGCCGTGGGACTGCGACACGGCGACCCGGAGCTCGCGCGCGAGCAGCTCGACATCGCGTTCCGTTTCCCACAGCCCGACGGCCAGCTGCCCGACGTGGTGCACGAGCTCGGAGTGCTCGCGACCAGCGACGACCTGCCCGAGAGCGACCGTGCGAACCTGCGCAGAGCCGGATCGCAGATCGCCGACCCGAGCGCCCCCGTGCCGCTCACCAAACCACCGCTCGCCGCGTGGGCGCTGCGCAAGGTGCTCGAGGCCGAGGACGCCCCCGACTACGCGCGCCGGCAGTTGACCCGCATCGTCCGCTCGCAGGACTGGTGGTTCGACGGCAGCGACCTCGACCACGACGGGATGCCGGAGTACGGGCACCCGTACTCCTCCGGGCTCGACGACAGCCCGATCTTCGACGGTCCACTGCCGACAGCTGCTCCCGACCTGGGTGCGTACCTCGTGCGACAGGACGTGGAGCTCGCGGACCTGCTGACCCGCTATGAACCGGATGCCGACGTCTCGCGGTTGAGGGAACGGGCCGAGAGCACGCAGGAGCGGCTGCTGCGCATGTGGGATCCGGACCTCGGGCGATTCCTCGCGTATGGCGGCGGGGAGCCGCAGCTCAGCGACACGGTCGTCGGGTTGATGCCGCTGCTCACGGGCACGTTGCCGGCGCCGATCGCCGATGCGCTGCGCCAGGCCGTCGACGACCCCGAGCGCTTCGCCCTGCCCTGGGGGCTGCCGACGGTCGCAGCATCGGATCCCGACTTCTCGGACGAGCGGATGTGGCGCGGACCGGTGTGGGTCAACACGAGCATGCTGGTCGCCGAGGGGCTGGAGGCGTCGGGGTACCCCGAGCGGGCACGGGAGCTGCGAGAGCAGACCGTGGCCCTCGTGATCCACGGCGGCGGTCCGCACGAGTACTTCAACCCGCACACAGGTCGGAAGGCGCGTACGGCGACCACCGCGTTCGGCTGGTCGGCTGCGCTGTTCATCGACCTCGCCGTGCAGCTCAGCTGACGGCATCCGTTCCGGTCGCGATTCCTGTCGCTTACCGGGGCGGCAACCGACAGGAACGGCGACCGGAACACTGCGGAACTCGATTGTATTCAATATTCATTTCAACGACGAAGGAGTCAGACATGAAGAAGAAGCTCACAGGGATCGCCGCGCTCGCGGCGGTCGGGATCGCGCTCGCCGGATGCGCCACCGGAGGAGTGCCGACCGGAGGGTCCGACGCGGTCGCGCTGGACCCCGACGCGAAGCTCGACGGAGAGATCACCGTGTGGTCGTGGGATGTCGGAGCCGTCGCCCTGGAGCGGCTCGCGGCCGACTTCGAGAAGGCCCACGAGGGCACGACCGTGAAGGTCGTCGACGTGGGCTACGACAACGCCTATGACAAGATGTCGGTCGGCTTCCAAGCGGGCACCGGCCTGCCCGACGTGGTCACGATCGAGACGGATGCCGCCCCCGGCTACATCACGCAGTTCCCGAAGGGGATGCTCGACCTGAACCCGATCCTGGGCGGTGATGAAGTCGACTTCGACCCGTTCAAGTGGTCCGCGGGTTCCGATGCCGACGGGTCCTTGCGCATCGCTCCGTGGGACTCCGGCACCGTGGCGCTGTACTACCGCACAGACATCGTCGAGCAGGCGGGCGTCGACATCGAGGCCGCGGCGACCTGGGACGATCTGATCGCGGCGGGCAAGGTCATCAAGGAGAAGACCGGCCACACGCTGCTCTCGACCGACCTCTCCGCCGGTGGCGGCTTTCAGATGCTGCTGCAGCAGCTCGGGCAGGGGCTGTTCAACGAGGCGGGAGAGATCACGCTCGACTCGCCGGAAGCCGTGCGCGTGCTCACCATGCTGCAGGAGATGAACGAGGCCGGTCTCATCAAGAACGTCACCGGATGGGACGGCCGGGTCACCTCGGCGAAAGACGGCGACTCCGCCGTGACGGCAGACGCCGTCTGGTGGATCGGCACGCTCCAGGGCGACGCCCCCGAGCTGAGCGGAAAGTACGCCGTGCTCCCGCTCCCGGCGTTCGACGAGGGCGGTGCCCGCACGTCGAACAACGGCGGATCCGGCCTCGCGGTGCCGGCGCAGGCGAAGAACCCGCAGCTGGCCGCGGCGTTCGTCGACTTCGTGCTGGCGGATGCCGACAACCAGGTGTCGATGATGACGAACGAGGGACTCTTTCCGTCGTACCTGCCCGCACTGGAATCGGACTACTTCTCGAAGCCGGTCGAGTACTTCGGCGGTCAGCCGGTCTACGAGACCTTCGCAGAGCTCACGGCCCAGATCCCGCCGATCGTCTACACCTCGGACAGTGCAGAGGCCTCGGACATCGTCGCCAACGCCGTCGCCGCCGCCGTGCTGAACGGCGCCGACCCCGCCACCGTGCTCGCCGATGCGGCCGCGCAGCTCGCCACCTCCACCGGTCGAGAGGTCGCGAAGTAACCATGACCTCCGCGACCTCGCCCGGGTCCGGCCGCCGACGGCTGGACCCGGGCAGGGCCGGACGCTGGTTCGTGCTGCCGGCTGCCGCCCTGCTCCTGTTCTTCTTCGCCTATCCGCTGGGCGCCTCGCTCTGGCAGAGCCTGTTCCGCACCGAGGGCGGCGTGACGAGCTTCGTCGGACTCGGCCAGTACGAGCGGCTGTTCTCCGACCCGCTGATCGCGAAGAGCCTGTTCAACGCGGGACTGATCCTCATCGTCCAGGTGCCGCTGATGATGGTGCTCGCGGTCGGGCTCGCCTACCTGCTCAACCAGTCATGGCTGCGGTGGCGTTCGGGATTCCGCCTGCTCACGTTCCTGCCCGCGGTGACCACGCTGGTCGCCTACGCCGTCGTGTTCCGCGTGCTGCTCGCCACCGACGGCGGCGCCGTGAACCAGATGCTCGGTGTGATCGGCGTCGCCCCGATCGACTGGCTGAACAACGAGTGGTGGGCGCGTGTCTCCGTGATCGCCGCCGTCACCTGGCGATGGACCGGCTACAACATGGTCATCATCCTCGCCGGCCTGCAGTCGATCCCCCCGGAGCTCTACGAGGCGGCGAAGGTCGACGGCGCCGGACGCTGGCAGACGTTCTGGAGCGTGGTGCTTCCGCAGCTGCGGCCGGTGCTGATCTTCACGGGGATCACCTCGACGATCGGCGCACTGCAGCTGTTCGACGAGAACTTCATCCTCACGGGCGGCGGCCCCAACGACGCCACGCTCACCCCGGTGCTCTACCTGTACAAGGTCGGGTTCCGACAGTTCGACTTCGGCTACGCATCAGCCATCGCCTGGATGCTGGTGCTGATCACCGCGATCATCGCCGTCGTGCAGTTCCGGGTCATGAGGGAGAAGCCATGACAGATCTCGCCACCCGCACCCTGGTCACCTCCGGCCGCGACACCCGCAGCCTCGGAGCGGGGGAGCGCGGCGCCCGTTCGCGCATGCTGCGGCTGCCGCTCTACCTGCTGCTGGTCGTGGCCTCGCTGGTGTCGATCATCCCGTTCCTGTGGATGGTCATCGCCTCCACCCATCCGAGTTCGGAGCTGTTCGGCACGCCGCTCCCGGTGCTCCCCGGCGACGCGCTGTGGGAGAACCTCGCCCGCTTGGAGGAGAGCATCGGCTTCAGCCGAGTGATGCTCAACAGCCTGCTGATCGCGGTGATCTACACGGTCTTCAGCTCGATCGTCAGCATCATGTGCGGCTACGGGCTCGCCACCTATCGATTCCGTGGACGCGGTGTGCTGCTCGCGCTCGTGCTCGTGACGATGATGATCCCGATGCAGGTGCTGCTGGTCCCGCTGTTCCAGATCATGGCCGGCATGGGGTGGATCGACACGTATCAGGCCGTGATCCTGCCGTTCCTGGCGAACGCGTTCGGGATCTTCCTGATGCGCCAGGGGTTCCTCGACTTCCCGCCGAGCCTGATCGAGGCGGCCAGGATCGACGGCGCGAGCGAGCTGCGCACGTTCTATCGGATCGTGCTTCCCGTCGCGAAGCCGCAGATCGCGGCGCTCGTGATCTATACGTTCATCAGCCAGTGGAACGCGTTCATCTGGCCGCTGCTCATGCTCAACACCGAGGCGAACTACACGGTTCCGGTCGCGCTGAACACGATGATCGGCATGAGCCGCGTCGACTACTCCGGCCTGATGCTGGGGTCGCTGCTGGCGACACTGCCCCTGCTCCTGCTGTTCCTGATCTTCCAGAAGCAGTTCGTCGCAGGTCTCCTCGGCGGCGCGGTGAAGGGGTGAGGGGATGCGGGGGCGGTCTACGCCGTGAAGTACGAGCTCGTGGCGTTGTCGAGGATGCGCTGCATGCCGTGCATCCAGTTGAGCTTGAGCGCTTCGACGGCGCCGGGGATATCGCCGTCGGCGAGGTGCCGGGCGATCTCGGCGTGCTCGGCGGCGACGCGTTCGACCTTGACGTCTTCGGGCACGAGGAGCGACTCGTAGCGGTGGAACGAGCTGCGCACGTTGTCGATGACGGCGAGCAGGCGGGCGTTGGGGCAGGCCGACAGCATCACGCTGTGCCACTCGTCGTCCTTGGTGATGACGAGCTGGTGCTCCACGAGCTCGTCGGCGAACGCGTCGGCCATCTCTTTGAGCTGCGCGCCGATGCGACGCAGCTCGTCGGGCGGGCTGAGCTCGATCGCGAGGCTCTCGAGCGCCGCCAGGACGGGAGCGAGATCGCGGAACTCGGAGGCGCTGAGCGGGACGAACCGGAAGCCCTTGCCGTTCTCGCTCTCGATCTGCCCTTCGGACTCCAGGGCGATGAGCGCCTCGCGCAGGGGAGTGCGGCTGACGCCGAGCTCGGTGGCGAGCTGGACCTCGTTGATGCCCTCGCCGGGCTGCACGAGTCCGGCGCGCATGCGGTTCAGCAGCTCCTGCCGGACCTGCGAGCGCAGGTTCTTGCGTTCGATCGCCATGCGTCCCCTCTTCTGCCGCCTGCCCGTCAGCCTATGGGTTGACGGGCCTGGGACGACGTCCTAGTGTGTTGTATACAGAATACAGCCGATTCCGGATTCGCACCAGTGCACCGCCGGATCAGCCGGTGATGACTCAGAGAGGAGACTTCGTGCCCGCACCCGGTGGCGACCAGCCCACCCGACGCGTCCGCCTCGACGCCCTCGCCTACGGCGGCGACTACAACCCCGACCAGTGGTCGGAAGAGATCTGGCACGAAGACATCCGCCTGATGCGCGAAGCCGGCGTGAACATGGTGAGCCTGCCGATCTTCAGCTGGCCGCAGCTGGAGCCGGAGCCCGGTGTCTACGACTGGGCATGGCTCGACCGCATCATCGATCTGCTGTGGGAGGCGGGCATCGCGATCGACCTCGCCACCGCCACCGCGACCCCGCCGTCGTGGCTGCTGCGCGCCCACCCCGAGATGGCGCCGTGGGATGCCGACGGGCACCGGCTCGAGTTCGGATCGCGCCAGACGTACTGCCCGTCATCGCCGGTCTGGCGCGAGAACGTCGCCCGCATGACCAGGGCCATGGCCGAGCGCTACGGTGAGCACCCCGGCCTCGCGATGTGGCACATCTCGAACGAGTACGGCGACCACACCTCGCGGTGCTGGTGCCCCGAGTCGGCCCGGCACTTCCGGCGCTGGCTGCAGGACCGCTACGGCGATCTGGACGGTCTGAACGAGGCCTGGGGTGTGAACGTGTGGGGTCAGCGCTACACCTCGTGGGAGCACATCGAGACGCCGAAGAAGGCGCCCGGCCCTGTCAACCCGACCAAGCTGCTTGACTTCGAGCGCTTCTCGTCTGACGCCCTTCTGGAGCTGTTCCAGGTCGAGATCGATGTGCTGCGCGAGGTCACCCCCGACATCGCGGTGACCACGAACTTCATGAGCATGTTCCGCGACCTGGACTACTGGGACTTCGCCGCCGTCGAAGACGTGGTGACCGATGACGCCTACCCCGAGCCCGCCGACCCGACATCGCACGTCGGCGCGGCTCTCAACTACGGCCTGATGCGCTCGCTCAAGGGCGGACAGCCCTGGCTGCTGCTGGAGTCATCTGCCAGCGCGACCAGCTGGCGCGACGTGAACGTGCCGAAGGCGCCGGGCAAGATCCGCATCGAGAGCCTGCAGGCCGTCGCCCACGGCTCCGACGCGGTGATGTTCTTCCAGTGGCGCCAGGCCAAGTACGGCCAGGAGAAGTTCCACTCGTCGATGCTCGGCCACCGCGGGGAGCGCTCACGCAGCTTCCGGGAGACCAAGGCGCTGGGGCTCGAACTCAAGAAGCTCGAGCAGGTGCGGGGAACCCGGGTGCGCTCGCGCGTGGCGCTGGTCGTCGACTGGGACTCCTGGTGGGGGACCAGCGCGGTCGAGTCGCTGCCCTCGCAGCGGCTGCAGTGGGTACAGCAGGCGCGCGCGTGGCACCGAGCGCTATACACGCTCGGTCAGCCGGTGGATGCCGTTCGCGCCACCGGCCCCTTCGACGCCTACGACGTGGTCGTCGTGCCGAACCTCTACATCGTCGAGCAGCCGCAGGCCGAGGCGCTCGCCGCCTTCGTGGAGCGCGGCGGGCACCTCGTGGTCGGACCGTTCTCGGGAGTGGTGGACGCCACGGAGAAGGTGCACGACGGCGGAGCCCCCGGGTTGCTGCGAGACCTGCTCGGCATCGAGGTCGACGAGCAGTGGCCGATCGCCGACGGTCTGACCGAGAGCATCGACTTTGCGGGCGAGCGCCTGAGCGTGCCCTCGTGGAGCGAGTGGCTCGAAGCGGATGATGATGTCGAGGTACGCGGGGCGTACGCGAGCGGCGAGCTCGAAGGGTTGCCCGCGGTGACCCGTCGCACGACGGGGGCGGGGTCGGCCTGGTACGTCAGTGCGATGTTCGACCCTGAGGGCCTGCTCCCGGTCTTCCGTGATGTGCTGCGCACCGCCGGCGTTCCCGCCCGCGAGCGCACCGACGTCGAGGTCGAGGTCGTCACCCGTGCCGACGACACCACCGACTACACCTTCTATCTGAACCACGGGCGCTCCCCCGTCGCGTTCGAGATCCCGACCCCGGGCGTCGACCTGCTCACCGGCATCCGTCACGCGGACCGGCTCCAGCTCGACCGTTACGGCGTCGCCGTTCTCGCCGCACCCCGCGCTGCCTCCATCCCTTTTGCCACCCTGATCCCCGAGAAGGAGGACGCATGACCGCCCCGTTCGTGCATCCGTACATCCCCAACACCGCCCCGGCCTCCCGAGCGGCGATGCTCGCGGCCGTCGGCGCCGCCTCGGTCGACGAGTTCTACGCCGACATCCCGGAGTCGCTGCGACTCGGACGTCCGCTCGACCTTCCGACCCCGTTCGCGGCCGAGCAGGACCTCGCCCGCCACGTGCGGGGGCTGCTCGCCAAGAACCGTTCGACCCAGGAGCGGCTGAGCTTCCTCGGCGCGGGCACCTACAACCACTACGTGCCCGCCGTGGTGGACGAGGTCATCGGCCGCAGCGAGTTCCTGACCGCGTACGCCGGTGAGCCCTACGAGGACCACGGTCGCTTCCAGGCCCTGTTCCAGTACCAATCGCTGATGGCCGAGCTGCTCGAGATGGACGTCGTGAACGTGCCGACCTACGACGGCTACCAGGCGACGGCGACCGGCCTCACGATGTCGGGGCGACTCACGGGCCGCGGGCGGGTGCTGGTCGTCAGCGACGTGCTGCCGGCGAAGCTCGCGAAGGTGCACGACTACGTCCGCGCGCACCTGACGCTCGAGCTCGTACCCACCGTCGGCGGTACGGCCGACGTCGCCGCCGTTCGCGCGGCGCTGGGCGATGACGTGGCCGCGGTCTGGATCGAGACGCCGAGCGCCACCGGCGCCGTGGAGGCGTCCCTGCAGGAGATCTCGGATGCCGCCCACGCGGCCGGCGCCGTGGTCGTCGTCGGCACCGACCCCATCGGCTACGGCGTCCTCGCCCCGCCCTCGGTCTCGGGAGCGGACATCGTCACCGGCGACATCCAGTCCCTCGGCCTGCACCAGTGGTTCGGCGGCGCCCACGGCGGGTTCATCGCCGTGCACGACGACCCGACCTTCGTGATGGAGATGCCCTCGCGCCTGTTCGGGCTCGCCACCACCGACGTGCCCGGTGAGTACGGCTTCGGCGATGTGGCCTACGACCGCACCTCGTTCGCACACCGCGAGGAGGGGAAGGAATGGGTCGGCACGGCCGCGGCCCTCTGGGGCATCGCCGCCGGGGTGTACCTCGCGCTGATGGGACCGGCCGGCATGGCCGAGCTCGGCGAGGTGCTGCTCGCCCGCACCCGGTACGCGCAGCAGGCGCTCTCCGCAGTGCCGGGTGTCTCCCTCGACGACGACGCCGTGCACCTGCGCGAGTTCACGGTGACCTTCGCCGACGTCACGGCCGAAGCGGTCGTCACGGCGCTCCGCACCAAGGGCATCGAGCCCGGCGTGGTCGTGGGGGAGCGCCGCCTGCTCGTCTGCGTCACCGAGCTCACCACCCAGGCCGACATCGATACCCTGGCCGGCGCGCTCGCCGAGGTCACGGCATCCGACGCGTCTTCATCCCATGCATCACACCAGGCTGCGAAGGAGCAGAACCGATGAGTCTTCCCGTCGCCCCGAAGCCGACGCTGCGCCGATTCCAACAGGCCCGCTGGGACGAGCCGATCATCTTCGAGCTGAGCACCCCCGGTGAACGCGGCGTGCTGGTGTCGCAGGTCGAGCCCGGCGTTCGCGAGGTCGTGGGCGACGTGGTCGCCGCGCTGCCCGCCTCCCTGCGCCGTGCCGCGAAGCCGAACCTGCCCGAGATGGGGCAGATGCGCGTGCTCAAGCACTACCTGCGCCTGTCGCAGGAGAATCTCGGCGCCGACTTCAACGTCGACATCGGCCAGGGCACCTGCACCATGAAGTACGCGCCGAAGATCGACGACCAGCTCGCGAACACTCCGCAGCTCACCGCGATGCACCCGCATCAGGATCCGGCCGACGCGCAGGGCGTGCTCGAGATCGTCTGGCAGCTGGAGCGGATGCTCGCCGAGATCTCCGGGATGGACGAGGTCTCGCTGCACACGCAGGGCGGATCGGCGGCGATCTGGGCGAATATCGCCATGATCCGCGCCTTCCACGAGGCGAACGGCGAAGGCGAGCAGCGTCGCGAGGTCATCACCACGATCTTCAGCCACCCCTCGAACGCGGCCGCTGCGAAGGCGGCCGGCTATGAGGTCATCACGGTCTACCCCGACGCCGAGGGCTATCCGTCGCTCGACGCGTTGAAGGCCGCCCTGTCGCCCCGCACCGCGGCGATCATGGTCACGAACCCGGAGGACACCGGCATCTACAATCCGGCGATCCGGGAGTGGGTCGACGCTGCGCACGCGGTCGGAGCCCTCGCCTCCTACGACCAGGCCAACGCGAACGGCATCCTCGGGGTCACGCGCGCCCGCGATGCCGGCTTCGACGTGTGCCACTTCAACCTGCACAAGACCTTCGGCACCCCGCATGGCAGCGGCGGACCCGGCTCGGGCGCCAACGCCGTGAGCGCGGCCCTCGCCCCGTTCCTGCCGGGGCCACGTGTGGTGCGTGACGACGACGGGACCTTCGCCGTGACCGAGGCGGGGGAGCTGTCGATCGGCGCGGTCGGCCCGTTCTTCGGCGTCATCCCCGCGCTCGTGAAGGCCTACTCGTGGATCATGGCACTGGGGGCTCCGGGGCTGCTCGCCGCCGCAGAGACCGCCGTGCTGAACAACAACTACCTGATGGCTCGTGTGCTCGCGATCCCCGGAGCATCCGCGCCGTATGCCACGGGTCGCCGCCGCATCGAGCAGGTGCGTTACTCGTGGGAGGGGCTGTACCAGGAGACCGGCATCTCGTCGGAGGAGATCGGCGTGCGCATGTCCGACTTCGGGATGCACTACTGGACGAGTCACCACCCCTACGTGGTGCCGCAGCCGTTCACGCTCGAGCCGACCGAGTCGTACTCGATGGCAGAGCTCGATGAATATGCGGCGACCCTGGCCGAAGTGGCACGCGAAGCACGCGAGAACCCCGAGGTGGTGCGCACCGCCCCGCACAACCAGACCGTGCACCACACGCACCATGACGACCTGGACGACCCGGAGCGGTGGGCGATCACGTGGCGCGCGTATCAGCGGAAGTACTTCCCCGCGGAGTCTGTCGCGTCGTGATCGGCCTCGTCGTCAACCCTGTCGCCGGTGTCGGCGGGCCCGCGGGGCTCGCCGGCTCCGACGGTGCGGACATGCAGCGCCTCGCCCTCGCGCGCGGCGCCCGTTCGCGCGTGCAGGAGCGGGCGGTCCTCGCCCTGACGACGCTCGCCGAACGGCATCCGGGGCTCGTGGTCGCGACCGTCGCCGGTGCGATGGGCGCCGATGCGGTGCGCTCCGCAGGTCTCGTGCCGTGCGTCGTCGGGGCCGGCTCGAGCGATGCGGGCTCGCGCGGGGCGGGTGTGACCGAGGTGACGGAGGCGGCGGATACCTCGCGTGCGATCGCAGCGTTGGCCGCGGCGGGGGCCGATCTGATCCTCGTCGTGGGTGGCGACGGCACCCTGCGCGACGCGGTCTCGGGGCTCGGCGCCGTGGCACATCCGTCGGGTGAAAAGCCCGATGGCGGAAGGTGCGACGACGGATCCGCGCTCGACGCCGAAAGCTGCCGACAGGCGCACGGTCTGCCGGCCGTGCTCGGAGTTCCGGCAGGCGTGAAGATGTACTCGCCCGTGTTCGCGGTCAGTCCGCGGGCGGCGGGATCGATCGCCGCGGACTGGATCGAGCACGACGGACTCCCGACCGAGGAGCGTGAGGTGCTCGACATCGACGAGGCCGCGATGCGGCGCGCCCGCGTCGACCCCACGCTGTACGGAATGCTCCGGGTGCCGCATCGTGCGGGCCGCACTCAGGCACGCAAGGCGCCGACGCCGGTCACCGAGGCGGCTGCGGTCGAAGCTGCGGCCCGCGGGGCTGTCTCCCGCATGCGACCGGGCGTGCGCTATCTCCTCGGCCCCGGAGGCACGATCGCCGAGATCACCCGGCAGCTCGGCGTCGAAGGTTCCCCGCTGGGCGTCGACGTCGTTCTCGACGGTGCCATCCTCGTCCGCGGGGCGAGTGAGCAGGAGCTGCTCGCCCAGATCGCCGAGGGTCCGGCGCAGGCCGTCGTCACCGTCATCGGCGGGCAGGGATTCCTGCTCGGGCGCGGCAATCAACAGCTCTCGGCGTCTGTGCTGCGCGCACTCGGCGACGACCCGCTCCTCGTCGTCGCCCCCGAGCAGAAGCTCATCGACCTGCACGGACGCCCGCTCCTCGTCGACACCGGCGACCCGGAACTCGATGCGAGACTCGCCGGGCACGTCCGCGTCGTCACCGGCGTCGGCACCCGCAGCCTGTATGCCGTGAATGCGCCCGAACTCACCCTCACCTGACATATCCCGACCCCCGACAGACCCGTCTGAACGAACCTGAAAGGCCACCCCATGCGTCTCGAGAACAAGAAGGCCATTGTCACCGGCGGTGCCGGCGGCATCGGTCGCGCCACGGCGCTCGCGCTCGCCGCCGAGGGCGCGGCGGTCGCCGTCGTCGACCTGAACGCGGATGCGGCCGAAGCCGTCGCGGAGGAGATCCGCGCGACCGGCGGCACGGCCGTCGCGATCGCCGCCGACGTCGCGAGCGAGCCCGACATCGAGCGGGTGATCGCGACCTCCGTGGCCGAGCTCGGCGGCGTGGACGTCGTCTTCAACAACGCCGGGATCATCCGTCGCACCACTGCGGTCGAGACGACCGTCGAGGAGTGGGACCGCGTCTTCGGCGTGAATGTGCGCTCGATCTTCCTGATGTGCAAGCACATCGTTCCGGTCATGGAGGCGGCGGGTGGAGGCTCGATCATCAACACCGGATCGGGCTGGGGCCTCAAGGGCGGTGGCCAGGCCATCTCCTACTGCGCCTCGAAGGGCGCGGTCGTGAACATGACGCGCGCGCTCGCGATCGACCACGGTCCCGCCGGCATCCGGGTGAACTCGGTCAACCCCGGCGACGTGAACACCGGGATGCTGCGGGAGGAAGCGCGTCAGCTGGCGCAGGACACCAACGCGTTCCTCGCCGAGGCCGCCGATCGCCCGCTGCGCCGCATGGGTGAGCCGAGCGAGGTCGCGCAGGCCGTGGTCTGGCTCGCGAGCGATGACTCCTCGTACGTCACGGGTTCGGCGCTCGTCGTCGACGGCGGGGGCATCGCCTAGCGAGGTGTCGCCACGGGGGACGTGTGTGCGTCGAGAGCACGGGATCTCGCCGAGCGCACGGCTCTTCGGCGTTGATACGCCGTGCGCTCGGCGACATGCCGTGCACTCGGCACCGAGGGCGAGGGCGAGGGCGAGGGCGAGGGCGAGGGCGGCGGGGCGGATGCCCAGGACACTCGCGTAAAATCGGCACAATGACCGACGCCCCCTCCGACGCTGCACCCGACCTCGGACCGGGCGTCGACCCCGAAGATCTCGCCACCACGCTGCGCGTGCTGCGCGAGCTGCACCGGATCGACAACGAGCACCCCGATTTCATCGCGGTACGCCAGGCCACCGCGGCGATGTTCAAAGACGTGAAGCGGGTGCGCCGCAAGCAGATCCGTGACGCGATCGCCGAGGCCGACAAAGCCGTGGTGGCCCGCACCGCCACGGGTGCCCCCGACCGCATCGACGATGAGACCCGTGGCAACGATCTCGCCACCAGCGTCGTCGACGCCCCGATCGCGGGCGAACTGCTGAAGCCGCGCAACTGCTACATCTGCAAGCAGCCGTACACCGTGGTGGACGCGTTCTACCACCAGCTCTGCCCGGACTGCGCCCGCTTCAGCCACGGCAAGCGCAACGCCCGCACCGACCTCACCGGCAAGCGCGCCCTGCTCACGGGTGGCCGCGCGAAGATCGGCATGCACATCGCGCTGCGGCTGCTGCGTGACGGCGCGCACACCACGATCACGACCCGCTTCCCGCGCGACGCCGTGCGACGCTTCTCGGCCCTGCCCGACTCGGCCGACTGGCTGCACCGCCTGCGCGTGGTCGGCATCGACCTGCGCGACCCTGCTCAGGTGATCGGCCTGGCGGACTCGGTCGCCGCTCAGGGCCCGCTCGACATCCTCATCAACAACGCCGCACAGACTGTACGCCGCTCGCCGGGTGCTTACTCCCTGTTGGCGGATGCCGAGCTGCAGCCCCTCCCCGACGGACCCCTGCCCGAGATGGAGACCTTCGGGCACACGGCCGACCCGCACCCGCAAGCGCTGCAGGCCTCGGTCGATGCGCATCCGCTGCTCTCGGTCGCGGCCCTCGGCGGCACGGTCGCCGAGCAGGGTGGTCAGGCACTCACGGCCGAAGATCTCGCGCGCCTCGCGATGGCGCCCGGATCGTCGTCGCTCGAGAAGCATGCCGACGGCACCGCGATCGACGCCGGCGGCCTCGTGCCCGACGTGAACCGCGTCAACAGCTGGGTGCAGTCGATCGAGCAGGTCGATCCGCTCGAGATGCTCGAGGTGCAGCTCGCGAACACGACAGCGCCGTTCCTGCTGATCAGCCGTCTGCGTGCCTCGATGGCCGCGTCCGATGCGCACCGCAAGTACGTGGTCAACGTCTCGGCGATGGAGGGACAGTTCTCCCGCCGCTACAAGGGCCCTGGACACCCGCACACGAACATGGCCAAGGCCGCGCTCAACATGCTCACGCGCACGAGCGCGGGCGAGATGCTCGAGAAGGACGGCATCCTGATGACCGCCGTCGACACCGGCTGGATCACCGACGAGCGTCCGCACTACACGAAGGTGCGCCTCGCCGAGGAGGGCTTCCATGCCCCGCTCGATCTGGTCGACGGCGCCGCCCGCGTGTACGACCCGATCGTGCGTGGCGAGGCCGGCGAAGACATCCACGGCGTGTTCCTCAAGGATTACGAGCCCAGCCCCTGGTGAGCATCCGCGCTCGATAGCATCGACGGGTGGATCTGATCTCGGGTGTTGCCAATGTCGCGGGCATCGCCGGCGCGGCTGCGCCCTTCGTGCGTCGGGGGGCCCTGGAGCGCCAGTTCCACGCGTGCTTGGCGCGGGCGCTGAGACAGGCCTTCGCCGAGCAGGATCGTGATGACAGAGGTGCGACGGCCTCGCTCGTCGCCGATTCCCTGAAGCCGCAGGAGGCGTACCGGCTGCTCGCTCAGCACGACCCCCAGCTGGCGGCGCCCGACCGGGTGGACCGGTGGTCCCTCACTCTCCGCCAGGCGCTTCCCGCGCTCGACGTGCTCGACGAACAGGCCATCGACATCCCTCGACTCGCGCAGGAGACCGCCCGGCTGCTCGCACAGGAGATCGAGAGAGCCGCACGGCAGCCGGACAGCGCGCTCGCCCTGCCGCTCCTGCTCGCTCGGTCGGCGCCGGCCGACTCGGGTGCGGGCGTGGGGGTGCCGGAGGCAATGGCATCGATGTTCGCCCGCACCCCTTCGGGCGCGGTCTCCAACATCGCGACCCTGCCCCTGAGTGAACAGCCCGTGACGCGACCGGAGCAGGATGTCGTGGAGGAGACCCTCTCGGCGCATCGCCTCGCCGTCATCGCGGGCGGCCAGGGCGCCGGCAAGAGCGTCCTCGCGGAGATGACGGCACGTTCATGGAGTGCGCACGAAGACCACGAACTCGTGTGGTGGGTCTCGGCCAAGACGCCGCAGCTGCTTCTGGATGCCTGCGAGGCGCTGCTGCAGGAGTTCGGCGAGCAGCCGACGGGCGACCTGCCGTCGCAGGTCCGATCTCTCCTCGCCCGTCGCAGCGGGTGGCTCGTCGTCGTGGACGATGCTCCGGCGTTCGACACCGTCCGCGAGCTGCTCCCGTCGGAGCACGCGAACGGCACGGTCCTGGTGACGACGCGCTCGGCGGCATCGTTCCCGAAGCATGCCGTCGTGCAGGTCGACGGTGCGGATGACCCCACCCTCCGTGGCATCGCTCGGCGACGTCTCCCCGACGACGTCTCGGAAGGCGAGATCGACGAGCTGCTCGGCGCCTGCGCGGGAAATCCTCTGATCGTGTCCACGGCGTGCGGATATGTGGCAGAGACCGGTACATCGGTCGCATCCCTGGTCGCGCTGATGCGCTCGAGTCCCAGTCGCGTCCTGGCCGGGCGGCCGGAGTCCGCGGGCTTCGTCGGCGTCCTGGCCGCCGTGCGCGACGACGCCGGCGGGAGACTCACGTGGCAGCTGCTCGTCGCCGTGGCGGTCAGCGGAGGCACCGGCGTTCCCCGGCGCCTGTTCGAGAAGGCCTTCGCAGAGAAGACAGATGCGCAGCTCCGCATCGACGAGGCGTTCCGTGAACTGATCGGCATCGGCGTCGTGAGCATTCGCGGCGCGCTCGTCCAGAGCCATGCCCTCACCGCATCCGTCGTTCTTGACCTCACGGAGCAGCCGCTGCGCGCGGAATCCGCCGATCTGCTCGTCGAAGCGGTCCTGGGTCTCATCGATGTTCCCGGGCGCAGCCTGTTGCCGGGCCTCGCCGCAGTGATCGACGCGGTGGACCCCCTGCTGGAAACGCAGAGGGCGTCGCGAGTCGTCGCCCGGACCCTGCTCGCGGAGCGGCTGGCGGAGCAGGGCTCGGTCAGCGGCGCCTATCGTCAGATACAGGCGGCGCGTGCGGTTCCCTTCGTGCACGAGAGTCCCGACGCGCAGATGTTCATCCTGCAATCCGAGGCCCGCGTGCATCTGTTGGCGGGGGAATCAGGTCAGGCGAAGCAGGCGGCGGAGCGGGTGGTGGCCGATGCGACGGCGCCGGATGACCTGCGGGCAGCCGCGCACGTGACCATCGCCTGGGCGGAGGAGGCGCTGGGGGATCCGGCAGCTGCGCGGCGCAGTATCGCGGAGACGCTGCGCCTGATGCCGGACGATGAGGGCGTGCAGTCACTCCACGGTCACTTCTTCCTCTCGGATGTGCCGGCCGCGGAGCGCGTGGCAGGGTATCTGGAGCTCGTCGAGCGCGCGGATGAGGAGATGCGTGGCCACTTCCTGACGATGGCATCGCGCAGCAGCATCGAGGCCGGCCATCCCTCGGAGGCGGTGGAATACGCTCGACGTGCCTTGAGGATCGATCGGGAAGTCGGAGGCGAGCGCAGCCTGCATGTGGCACGGGACCTCAACGATCTGGGCATGGCGCTGATCGCGGACGGCCAGCTGGAGCAGGCCTCGACGGCACTTGAGGAATCGATCGAGCTCTACCGGGAGGACCACGAGTCGCACAGTCACACCGCGCTTCCCCTTCTGCATCTCGGCCGGCTGCTCACCCTGCGTGCGCAGGAGACGCAGCCGCCGGATGCCGAGCTGCTCTCGCAGGCCCACCGGACCTTGGGTGAGGCGATCGATCTGCAGCGGCGGGCGGCGCCCGACAGCGACGACCACGCCAGCATCCTCTACGCACTCGGCGATGTCATGCTGCTCTCCGGCGACGCGAGCGGCGCGCTGGATTCGTACCGTGAGTCGGCGCGGATCGACCGAGCAGTGCACGGCGAGGCGCATCGTGAAGTCGGTGTCGACGTGGCGCGCATGATGCAGGCCCAACTGCAGCTGGGTGACGCCGACGGGGCGCTGAGCTCCTTCGGGACCGTGAAGACCCAGGTTCCGGAGTGGGAGCGCGTCGATCCGAACCTCGCGGTCCGCCTGCTCTGCATGCAGGCGGGAGCGCTGTTGGCACTGCCGCCTCAGCGAGTGCTGCAGAAGGCGGAGTTGACCACCGTGGTCTCGCGAATCCAGGTGCTGCTGCGAGTGCCGAGTGTCAGCGACGATCATCGGACGATGGCCCGCGAGATCGTCCTGCGGGTGGCGCAGCAGATCCGCTGAGCAGCGACGACCGCGTCAGTGCGCGGGGACGGCGAGGTTCGCCGAGGCCCACCGGCCGAGCTGGTCGAGGATCGGCAGGAGTCCTTCCCCTGCGGGCGTGAGTGCGTACGACACGGTCACCGGCGGTCCCGCGTCGACCGTGCGGGCCACGAGTCCGGCCTCGGCGAGTTCGGCGAGGCGGTCGGAGAGCACGGTGTCGCTGATTCCGGCGACGGCCCGACGCAGAGCGACGAAGGTCGATGGCCCCCCGCCGAGCGACGACACGATCATGCCGTTCCACCGCTTTCCGAGCACGCTGAAGGCGAGTGTGACGGCAACGTCGCACACCTGACGCTCTTCGTCGACCTCGGCCATGCCCTCATCCTATCGTGCTACGTTAATCACTGCCGCTAAGAAAAACCTAGCGACTACGAAAACGAGAGGTAGGCCCATGTCCCTGTTCCGCCTGGATGCCAGCATCCTTCCCGCGTCGTCCGCCAGCCGAGCGCTCGCCGACCTCGTCGAGGCCGAGTGGACCGCGTCCCACCCCGACTCCACGGTCACCCGCCGCGACCTGGCGAGCGACCCGGTGCCCGCGACCGCCTGGACGGATGCCGTCACGGGCGGCTTCGTCGACGAGGCCCAGCGCACTCCCGCGCAGAACGATGCCCGCGCTCTCGCCTCGCAGTTCGCCGATGAGCTGATCGGCGCCGACGCGCTCCTGTTCGCGGTGCCGCTGTACAACTACGGCGTCTCGCAGCACTTCAAGACCTGGTTCGACCTGGCCTACACCGACGCGCGCATCGACCCGACCGGCACTGCGCTGAACGGCAAGCCCGCCACGCTGGTCACGGTCCTCGGCGGCAACTACGCGGCCGGCTCGCCCAAGGAGGGCTGGGACCACTCGACCGGGTGGCTGCGCCGCGTGCTCGAAGACGTCTGGGGCCTCGACCTGCGCGTCGTGCAGCGTCCGTTCACCCTGGTCGGCGTGAACCCGGCCCTCGACGCCTTCGCCGACACGGCGCGCGAGCTCAAGGAGAACGCCGAGGCCGACGCTCGCACCTACGGCCGTGAGCTCGCTGCGACTCGCGACCCCCGAGTGGCCTGAGTCGAGCGGCATCCGGTTCGTCTTCGGCGTCGCGTCGGGTATCTGGTTCGGGTGTTTGGTCGGGCGTTCGGTTCACCCGTCGGAAGGATGCACGGATGTAGGGCGGGAGACCGCCTTCCGGCCCGACATCCGTGAAATCCTCCGACATCTGAACCGGGCGGACGTGAGGGCCTCGGCCGAGGGGACGTGAACCGGGGTGGACCCGAGGGGCACCGGACCCGGGACGTGAACGGGAGGGCGTGAACCACGACCGACCGGCGTGCGGTCAGGCGGGAGGCTCCACCGGGTAGGGATGCGGGAGCCACACCGTCACGATCAGGCCGCCGTCAGTGCGCGGGGTGAGCACCAGAGTGCCGCCGTGCGCCTGGGTGATGCGGTCGACGATCGCGAGGCCGAGCCCCGCTCCGGCATGATCGTCGCTGCGGGTGCGCTCGGCTCCGCGCTGGAATGGCTCGACGAGCGTCGCCACGCGGTGGGCGGGGAGCACCTCGCCGGTGTTCTCGACGACCAGCGCGACCGCATGGGGCATCGAGTGGGTGCGCACGGCGACGGCTCCGCCGGACGGCAGGTTGTGCACGATCGCGTTGAGCACGAGGTTCGTCACCAGCTGCGGCAGGAGGGCGGCGGAGCCGAGCACCGGTGCCGGTACGCCGCCCACCTCCACGGCGACACCGCGACGATCCGCGAGGGGCACCAGCGCCTCGACTGCTCCCTCCGCGAGGAGCGACAGATCGACGATCTCGCGGGTGAACGTTCGTCGGTCCGCCCGGCTGAGCAGCAGCAGTGCCTCGGTGAGGTCGATCGCGCGGGTGTTGACCTGTTGCAGGCGTGAGATCAGCTCGTCGACGTCGCGCTCCGGGTCGTCGTGCGCGACCTCGAGCAGCGTCTGCGAGATCGCGAGAGGTGTGCGCAGTTCGTGCGAGGCGTTGGCGGCGAATCGCTGCTGTTCCGCGACGTGCGCCTCGAGCTGTTCGAGCATCGAGTCGAAGACGTCGGCGAGGTCGCGGAACTCGTCGCGGGGGCCGGGGAGAGCGATCCGATGGGAGAGCGATCCCTGCGCGGCCAGCCGCGCCGCGTCGCCGATGCGCTCCAGCGGCGCCAGCATCCGTCCGGCGAGCAGCCATCCGCCCCCCAGGCCCAGGGCGAGCAGCACGACCATGACGGTGGAGGCGACCGGCACGAAAGCCCGGATCAGGTCGGAGCGGTTCGGCACGCGGACCTCGAAGTACGGGATCTGCACGTCCGGCACGTACCGCAGCAGATACAGAGCCACGGCGGCGAGAAGCAGGAGTCCCGACACCAGCACGATCCCCGCATAGCTGAGGGTGAGCTTGAGGCGGGCGCTCATCCCGCGGCGTCTACGCATCGGCGTCCGTCCCGATCCGGTATCCGACGCCGGGCACCGTCAAGATCAGCCACGGCTCGCCCAGGCGCTTGCGCAGCGACGACACCGTGATGCGCACCGCGTTGGTGAACGGGTCGGCATTCTCGTCCCAGGCGCGCTCCAGCAGCTCCTCGGCGCTGACAACTCCGCCATCGGCGTCGACCAGCACCTCCAACACCGCGAACTGCTTGCGCGTCAGTGCGACGTAGCGGTCGTCGCGGTACACCTCGCGACGGAAGGGGTCGAGGCGCAGCCCTGCGACCTCGAGCACGGGCGGCCGGCTGCGCTGACGGCGACGGTCGAGGGCGCGCAGTCGCAGGACGAGTTCGCGCAGCTCGAACGGCTTGGTGAGGTAGTCGTCCGCGCCGATCTCGAAGCCGGTCGCCTTGTCATCGAGGCGGTCGGCGGCGGTCAGCATCAGGATCGGGATGCCGCTGCCGGAGGCCACGATCCACCGGGCGATGTCGTCGCCGGAAGGGCCGGGAACGTCGCGGTCGAGCACGGCGAGGTCGTAGGAGTTGATGCTCAGCAGTTCGAGCGCGGTGTCGCCGTCGCCCGCGATATCGGCGGCGATCGCCTCCAGTCGCAGTCCGTCACGTACCGCCTCGGCGAGGTAGGGCTCGTCCTCGACGATCAGTACACGCATGGCTGCGATCCTACGCACTGCGGTATATCGCGAGCATATGCAAAAGCGCATACGCCCCGGCAACCGGCCCCCTTCTTCACTGGGAGCATGAACACCCGCACCATCCCCCATCCACCGCGAGTGCGTCGCCGTCGCCGTGTCGTCGTCACGCTGATCGCGATCGCTGCGGCCGTGATCCTCGCGTTCGCGGTGCAGCAGTCGCTGTCCGCGGCATTCGCCGATGCGGCGCACACGATCCCCTCGCCCGCCCCGACGCCCGTTCCGACCGGGGGATCCGCCGGCTCGGTGGTCGCCCCGACCGAGGCCGACGGTGTGATCCTCGACGATGACAAGCCCACGGTCTTCGAGGTCGACAGGGTCGCCGTCGGCAACCTCGACCCCGCTCTGCTCGCGGCGCTGCAGCGCGCCGCGTCCGACGCCGAGGCCGACGGGGTGACCATCCGTGTGAACAGCGGATGGCGTTCTCCCGCGTTGCAGGAGTGGATGCTGCAGGATGCCATCGTCCAGTACGGATCAGAAGAAGAGGCGCGCCGCTGGGTGGCCACCCCCGAGACCTCGGAGCACGTGACGGGCGATGCGGTCGACCTCGGACCGTGGTCGGCGCTCGACTGGCTCGCCCAGCGCGGCTCGCGCTACGGCCTCTGCCAGATCTACGCGAACGAGTCGTGGCACTACGAGCTGCGTCCCGACGCCGTCGACGACGGATGCCCCGAGATGCTCGCCGACCCGACCGCCGACCCGAGGACGAAGCGATGACCACCCTTCTCGCCACCGAGCGCACCACGTACTCGCGTCTGCACGCGCCGACGCTCCACACCCTTCCCGGTGCCGTCGCCGAGAACCTGCGCCGTGTGCAGGCCGTGACCGCCGTGCCGATCATGGCCGTGGTGAAGGCCGACGGCTATGGGCACGGGGCCGTCGTCGTGGCCAGGGCCGCGGTCGCCGCCGGAGCCGGATGGCTGGGAGTGACCGATGTCGCCGATGCGGTCGCGCTCCGCGATGCTGGGCTCGATGTGCCGATCCTCTCCTGGTTGAACCCGTCAGGTGTCGACGCGGACGTCGCCGCGGAGCACCGCATCGACATCGCCGTCGGTTCGGTCGAAGAGCTGCGCCAACTGACCGCCGATGCCGGGGATCCGGTACGCGTGCACCTGCATCTCGACACCGGCATGGCGCGGGGAGGGTGCCCTCTCGACGACTGGTCCGAGCTGTTCCGGCTGGCGCGTACCGGGCGGGGCAGGGTCGAGATCACGGGGGTCATGGGGCATCTGCCGCGCGCCGATGAGGCCGACCCGGCGGCGAACGCGGCAGCGGTGCTCCGGATGCGACAGGGGCGCGACGCCGTGCTGCGCGCAGGACTCGGCCCCGTACTCGTGCATCTCGCCGCGACGTCCGGAGCGCTGACCGACCCGGCGACCCATTTCGGCATGGTGCGGATCGGGGCGGGACTCGTCGGGATCGACCCGTCGGAGACGACCGCGCTGGTGGGGGCCGCGCGCTGGACGGCACCGGTCGTGCACAGCGTGCGCGTGCCGGAAGGAACCGCGGTCGGTTACGGAGGCGGGGCGGTGACCGATCGGGAGACGCACCTGGCCGTCGTCGGCGTCGGGTACGCCGACGGCATCCCGCGGGAACGGGAAGCGGGCGCCGGCGTGGAGATCGACGGGGTGAGGTATCCGCTCGTCGGGAGGGTGTCCATGGATCAGATCGTGATCGACACCGGCGCCGTGCGGTTCCCCCGGGGCACGATCGCAACCGTGTTCGGACCCGAAGGGGGAGCCGTGCCGTCGGTGCAGGAGTGGGCGCGGTGGGCGGGAACCATCCCGCACACGATCGTCACCGGAATCGGGCCGCGAGTGCAGAGGAGTGTCGCATGACGACGAAGGTGCTGGTCATCGGCGGGGGACAGAGCGCCGAGCACGAGGTGTCGCTGGCATCGGCAGCCGCGGTCGCCGCGGCCCTGCGGATGGGCGATCACGAGGTCACGTGCGTGACGATCGACCGTGACGGGATCTGGCGCGTCGAGGGCCGCCCGCACGGGAGCTCGGCCGCCGAGTCGCTCGCCCTCGCCCTTCCGCTGCTCACGCGGACCGACGTGGTCTTCCCCGCGGTGCACGGTGCTCCGGGCGAGGATGGTGCCCTCGCGGCGCTGTGCGCGCTCGCCGGCGTGCGTGTGGTCGGCTCGGGCCTGCGCGCCGGAGCCATCGGCATGGACAAGTGGACGACGAAGCTGGTGGCTGATGCCGTCGGTCTGGGCACTGCACGCGGTCGCCTGGTCTCGGCCGACGACATCGGCGACGTGGAGTTCGAGGGCGAGACCGTGGTGAAGCCGGTGTCGTCCGGATCCAGCCACGGTGTGGGTCTCGTGACGCGGGAGGAGGATCTGCTCGCCGCGCTGCACGAGGCCGCGCGCTTCGACCGCCGGATCCTGGTCGAAGAGGTCGTGCGGGGGCGTGAGATCGACGTGGCGGTGCTGCGTGAGAAGGGCGGCATCCGCTGGGCCGCTCCGCCCCTCGAGATCCACGCGACGGGATTGTTCGACACGGCCACCAAGTACGACGGCAGCGCGCGGTTCACGGTTCCGGCGCAGCTCGACGCCGGTGAGGTGTCGGCGCTCAAGCGGGCGGCGATCGCCGTGTTCGATGCCCTCGGATGCGAGGGCGTGGCGAGGATGGACTTCTTCCTGACCGACCGCGGTCCGGTGCTGAACGAGGTCAACACGATGCCGGGGCTGACCGCGGCATCGCAGGTGCCGCGGATGTTCGCCGCGGCGGGAGTGACATACGTCGACCTGGTGGCGCGGCTCGTGCGCGCGGCGTCGTGACGGCGGCTCCCGCGCCACGCGTCGGATGGCCCGATGTCGCGAAGGGCATCTGCATCATCCTGGTGGTGCTCTGGCACGTCGTGACCAAGCACGCGATCGAGGCCCCGGGTGCGGGGCCGGTCACCGACGCCTGGGCGACGCTGAACGCCCAGCTGCTGCCGTTGCGGATACCGCTGTTCTTCCTGGTCTCCGGGATGTTCGCCGCACGCGCGGTGCTCGTCGACGACGGCAGTTCCTGGCGGCGGCGCGCGGCACGGCTGACGATGCTCTACATCGTCTGGGTCGTCATCCAGACGTTCGTGCTCGCTCTGGTGCCCGACTTCGACACGGCTCGGGCGACCAGCGGGTGGGAGCTGCTCGCGCAGCTGACCATCAGCCCGACGAACCTCTGGTATCTGCTCGCGCTCGCGGTGTACCTGGCGATCGGTCGACTGAGTCGCCGCATCCCGGCGGTCGTGGTGCTGCCGGTCGCCTTCGTGATCGCGGCGGTCGCCGGGGCCGGGGTCATCCCCGACCTCGGCAACCTGTGGCAGCTGGTGCAGAACCTGTTCTTCTTCCTCGTGGGGCTGCGGCTGCGCGCGGTCGTCGAACGGTTCGCGAAGAGCGTCGGGGTGTGGAGCACCGTCGCGCTCGCCGCCGTGTACGTCGCGGCGCTGGCCGTCGTGGCGGGCCTGGCCATCCGCCTGCTGCCGGGCGTGTGGCCCGCGCTCGCCCTGATCGCGGTGGCGTTCGGGGTGTCGCTCAGCGTGCTCCTGGACCGCCACGTCGACGTGGTCGCGCGGCCCCTGCGCTGGATCGGACAGCGCACCTTGCCGATCTACGTGCTGCACATGATGCCCCTCGCCCTCATCGATGCGGTCCTGCGCTCGACGCGCGGGCGGACGACGGACGTGGTCGAGGCCGTCGCCCCCATCCTTCTCACCGCGATCGTGATCGGGATCTGCCTGGGTGTGCATGCGCTGCTCGTGCGCTTCGGGCTCGGGGCGCTGTTCGATCCGCTGCGGGTGACCGACCGCTTCACGGCACGGCTGGTGCCTCGCGGGGGAGAGGGATGACGCCGATGAAGGGGCTCGATGAAGGCGTTCGAGGAAGGCCTCGACAATCGGCGGAGGACGGCGGATGCTGGAAGCATGGCGGCCTTCACAGCGGACAACGCATTCAGCGGATTCAGCGTCGACGACATCGACGCGGCGGAGGAGTTCTACGGCACGGCGCTCGGGCTCGACGTCGAGCGCAACGCGATGGGTTTCCTCGACCTGCGGCTGCCGAGCGGCGGATCGATCCTCGTCTACTCGAAGCCGAACCACACCCCGGCGAGCTTCACGATCCTGAACTTCCCGGTGGCCGATGTCGACGCCGCCGTGGATGAGCTCATCGCCCGGGGCGTGCAGACCAAGATCTACAGCGATGAGGAATTCCCGTCCGACGAACGCGGCATCGTGCGCGGCAACGGTCGGGGTCCGGACATCGCGTGGTTCCGCGATCCCGCGGGCAACGTGCTCGCGGTGATGCAGGCCTGACAGCGAGCCCGGAGGGTCTGCGCCCCGGAGACCGAGGTCCCCGGGGCGCAGTGCCTACCGACGCGGCTCAGCCGAAGACGGCGTCGGGGTAGAGGCCCTCGGCGATCAGCCGGACCGCCGAGACGTTGCCGAGCGTGCCGGGGAACAGATCGGTCGAGGGCACCGCGATCAGGCGGCCGTCGCGCACGGCGGGCATGTCGGGGAAGGTCGTCGCGAGGTAGGAGCGGACGGCGGCCTCGTGAGCGGGGTCGGACACCGCGAAGACGAGCGCGTCGGGTGCTTCGGCGGCGAGGGATTCGGGGGTGATCTCGGCGGCGAAGAAGTCGGCGAACGCGGGGTCTTCCGGCGTGAAGACGTTGTCGGCACCGGCGCGCTGCAGGATGTCGTACTCGATGCCGGCGCCGATGGCGGTGAGGGTGGTCCCCTCGATGAAGACCTGCGCGACGCGGGGGCGATCCTGTCCCTCGATCGCGGTGTCCACGGTGGCGAGCTCGGCCTGCGACGACGCGATCAGGTCGTCCGCCTCGTCTTCCACGTGGAAGATCGCGCCGAGGTTCTCGAGGTCGGTGAAGAGGTCGTCGACCGTGCCCTCCATGCGGCGGTCGAAGCAGCCGCCCGTCGCGGTGTACGTGGCGACCCCGGCATCCGCCAGCTGCTCGATGCTGGCGAATCCCTGCTCGGCAGTGAACTCGTACGTCGTGGGCGAGTAGACGAAGTCGGGTTCGACGGCGAGGAGCTCTTCTCGGCTCGGAGGCGCGTCACCGCCGATGACCGGCACCTCGGCGGCGAGGTCCGCGACGTCGGACGGCAGCTTCTGGGTCGTGGCCTGGGCCTGGCCGACGAGCGCATCGGCGAGGCCGAGGCGCAGCAGCAGCTCGGTCTGCGACGGGTGCAGCCCGACGACGGCGGTGGGGGTGGACGGGATCTCGACCGTGCGGCCGCAGTTCTCGATCGTGATCGCCTCACCGGAGGCGGCGGGTGCCGTTCCGTTCGAGACCCCACCGCCGCATGCGGTGAGGGCGATCGCGCCCAGGCCGACGGTGACGGCGGCCAGCAGGCGGGTGGTTCGGGTACGGGGTGTCATTCGTGTTCTCCTTCGTTGGTGCGGGGTGGGGGTATGAGTTCGGATGCCGGGGGATCAGCGGCCGACGGGCTCTCGGGGATGGAAGGTCATCGCGCGTGCCCCGGTGTCGACCTCGACGGCGATGCGGGCGGTGACGTGGAAGACCTCGTCGACGAGCGCCGGGGCGAGCACCGTGTCGGGCGGACCGAAGGCCACGAGTCGGCCCTCGTCGAGCACGGCGACCTCGTCGCAGAACGCCGCGGCGATGTTGAGGTCGTGCAGGGCCGCGATCACGGTCGTGCCGAGTCCGCTCACGACGCGCATCAGGTCGAGCTGGTGCGCGATGTCGAGGTGGTTGGTCGGTTCGTCCAGCACGAGGATCTCGCCGCTCTGCGCGAGAGCGCGGGCGAGCATCACCCGCTGGCGCTGACCGCCCGAGAGCGAACGGACCAGGCGGTCGCCGAGGTCGTGCACGTCGGCGGTGCGCAGAGCCTCGTCCACGATGCGCTGATCCTCCGCGGTGTCCCGGCTGAAGGGCGGACGATGCGGCGAACGGCCCACGAGCACGGTCTCCCGCACGGTCAGGTCGAACTCGGAAGGGGAGTCCTGCAGCATGACCGACACCGTGCGGGCGAGGGCGCGCGGGGCCAGCTGCGACACGTCGGCGCCGTCGATCAGAACGCGCCCGGTGTGCGGACGTTGACCCGTGAAGAGCGCGCGCAGGAGCGTGGACTTGCCGCTGCCATTGGGGCCGAGCAGTCCCACGATGCGCCCGGTGCCGACCTCGACGTCGATGCCGTGCAGCACGGTGCGACCGCCGCGCGCGACGCTCACGCCGTCGAACAGCACGCTCATCGGTCGAACCCCGCGCGCTCGCCGCCACTGCGCATCAACCACAGGAAGAAGGGAGCACCGACGAAGGCGGTGAGGATTCCGAGGGGGATCTCGGTCGGCATCGCGACCGTACGGGCCAGCAGGTCGGCGACCATGAGGAACAGCGCGCCGCCGAGGACCGTGATCGGCAGCATCCGACGATGATCCGACCCGACCAGGAGTCTCGCCATGTGCGGCACGACGAGGCCGACGAAGCCGATGCCGCCGCTCACGGCCACGATCGCACCGGTCAGGAGCGAGGCGAGCACGAGCAGCAGCCCACGCAGCCGGGTCGTTCGTACGCCGACCGCCATCGCGGACTCGTCACCGGCGAGCAGCGCGTTCATCGACCGCGAGAGCCCGAAGGCCGCGATGCAGGCGATGGCGAGTGCGACCGCGGGGATCAGCAGCGACGACATGTCGGCGGCCGACACGCTGCCGAGCAGGAAGAACATCACGCTGACGACGTTCTGGGCATCGGTGGTGAGCGTGAGGTAGCTGGTCACCGCGCTCAACAGGGCGCCCAGTGCGACGCCGGCGAGGATCATGCGGGTCGGAGACAGCTCTCCGCGGATGCGCGCGAGCATGGCCACGAGGATGCAGGCGACCATCGCGCCCACGAACGCCGCCCCGCTCATCGTGAGACCGAGGAACGTGGCGCCGCCCGACACGATCACCAGCACGGCGCCGACACTCGCGCCGGAGGAGACGCCGAGGATGTACGGCTCGGCGAGCGGGTTGCGCACGACCGCCTGCATCATCGCCCCGGCGAGGGCGAGACCTGCGCCCGAGAGCGCGGCGAGGAGCGACCGCGGCACCCGGAACTGCCACACGGCCTGATCCTGCAACGGCGTGAGGGTGCCGTCGGACATCCAGGGCATGCCGGGGGCCAGATGGCCGATCACGATCTTCGCGGCATCGAGAGGAGAGACCGTGACGGGTCCGGTGGCGGCCGAGAGCACGAGGACGAACACCGCGAGCACCGTGATCGTCGTCACGGTCGGGCCGACGGGCAGCATCCGCCGGAAGCCGACGCGGCCGCCGGTGCGCCGACGAAGGCGCGGGATGCGCCGAACGGGGGTGCGCCGTGTGTCCGTCCCGGTGAGGGCTCCGGTGGATTCGCTCATCGGGCGCGTCCCATCGTGGATTCGGTCGTGGATTCGGTCGTGGATTCGGTCGTGGATTCGGTCGTGAGTTCGGCCGCGAAGTCCAGCACGGTGAGTCCCAGCTCGTGCAGCGCGGCGGACTCGTTCGCACCGTGTCCTGCCCCCGAAGCCGTCCAGAGCCGGGCGGACCCGCCGGCTCGTCGTAGCGCCTCGACCATCCGGTGCGTGTCGCGAGCGCGCACTCGGGTGTCCTCACCGAGTACGACGCCGAGATAGGAGGGGATCAGGGCACCGGCCGGAAGGGCTTCGGCCTGCGCCAGCGGAGACAGGGCCCGGAGGTGAGCGCGCGATTCGCGGGTGCCGTCATCGCCGAACTCCGCTCGCCAGCGTGCACCGAGCGGATGATCGTCCAGGTGGAGCAGATCGAGGGGAGCGGCGGTGGTGACGAATCCCGCGCACAGCTCCGGGTGCGCGATCGCACACCCGGCTGCGACGACCCCGCCCAGAGAGGCCCCGGCGAGGACGAGGAGGTCGGGTCGCGTGATCCCGGCCTCGATGAGTCCGCGCGCGATGTCGGCGAGGTCGGCGATCGTGCGGTGCTTGCTCCTGCCGCGGCCCGCCTCGCGCCACGCAGCTCCGCGCTCGCCACCACCGCGGAGCTGCGCGACGGCGTACGCTCCGCCGTATTCGACCCAGGCGGGCACGGTCGGCTCGAAGAGCGGAAGGTGCGGCACGCCGAACCCGCCGTAGCAGGTCAGGATCAGCGGCAGCGGACCCTCCGTTCCCGGGGGAGAGGTCACGTGGACGGTCAGGATCACGCCGTCGTCGGCGCGGATGTCGTGGCGGACGGTCGTGCCGAGGGGCCGCACGGCAGCGGCCGGCACCACCACGGTCCCCCGGCGCTCGCGCTGCAGGAGGCGAGGGGGAGTGAGCGGGCCCTCGACGCCGAGACGCAGCACGCCGTCGTCGACGCCGATCATCGTGGTGGTGAGCGCATCGGAGGGGCTCGACGCGGCCTCGATGCGCGCGACCTCGACACCGTCGATCAGGTCGATGAGCACGCTGCGCCCGTCGGCGACGGCGAGGACGACGACGCGGTCATCATGCACCGCGACATCGACGATCAGCGCGTCGGGATCGTGCCAGCGCCAGAGTGCATCGTCTTTTCCGGCATCGTCTTTCCCGGCACCGACGTTCGGCACGGCGTCGAGCCCGCGGTCGTGCCACACCAGCACGCCGGTGCCGAGAGGGGAGGCCCGCAGGAGCGCCGGCCAGCGACCCAGCGATGCTCCGGTGCCCCGGTCGGTCAGCGTCGTGCCTCGCGAACCCGAGCTGAGGGCGCGCAGGCCGCTCTCCCCGCCGGGGAACAGTCGCAGTCGTGCATCGGCCTCGAGAGCGGCCGCCCGCTGCTCGCCGGTCTGCAGGTCCAGGGTCACGAGCATCCGGTCGCGGCTCGCGACGACGTCGAGGCTGCGCGAGTCGGGTGCCCAGAGCACGGTGTCGTAGCGCAGACGGATGTCGGGGTGCAGCTGCAGGGTGCCGCCGTGGGCATCGACGATGCCGAGGACGGCGTTCTCATCGGCGGTGGGCGCCCACTCGACGGCGATGCGCCGACGGTCGGGCGACGGGAAGATCCGATGGAGGTGCCCGTCGGGCTCGATCACGGTCGTGCCGTCGAGGCGGTGGATACCGCGACGAGAGCGACCGTCGGCACGACCGAGGATGAAGCCCCCGACGGGAAGACCCGGTCGACCGTGACGTTCCGCACGTGCGAGGGCGTCGTCGAGCGCGGATCGGCGAGCGCTCATCGGCCGACCAGATCGTCGACGCGGTGGTCGGCACCGGCCCACAGCAGGTGCCCGCCCTCGTCGAGTGGGGTGGGGAGCTCGATGGTCGAGATGCCGCTGTCGTCGACGAGGTGGATCGTGCCGTCTCCGCCGCTGGTGACGGCGATCGTTCCGGTGCCGGGGTCGATCGCGATGGACCGGCGCTGTGCGGGGCGGCCGTCGACGCCGTCCCACGGCAATCGTCCTGCGCGGGGCGGGTGCGTCATCGCCGGGATCGGGGTGATCCGCGCGATGCGCGCGTCCTCCCGATCGATCACGATCACGACATCCCCGTCGGGATGGATGACGGAGACGGCTGCGACGCCCGTGGCGAGGGCGAAACGGAAGGCGAGCCCCGGCGGCAGCGGCACGGTGCGGGAGGCTCCCGACGCGAGGTCGATATCGACGAAGGTGTTGGTCCACTCCGGCCACGATCCGGGAGAGGCCGGTCCTCCGCGGACGATGCCGGTGGCGCGCCCGGTGTCGCCCGCGAGGCGCAGGTAGTACGCGCGCCCTGCGACGGGCCACGGGACGATGCCGATGGCGCGGGGAACTCCGCCGTCGACGATGAAGCGCTCCAGACCGCGGCTCGTCGCGATGCCGATGAGGCCGGAAGCGGGGTCCATCACGTCGCCGTGTCCGTCTGCGGCGAGGTCGTCGATGACGTGCCCGCGCAGGACTGGTGCGTGCGCTCCGACCTCGAGCGCCGCCGCGAGGGGCAGTGCCTCGACGGCTCCGGGTTCGCGATGGCGGAGCACGATCATCGGCTCTCCCGTGGCCTGATCCGGAGCGACCACGACGCCCGGCTCACCGGTGCGCACGCGGAAGCGCACGGAGGAGTCGGTCGCGAGATCGACGACGGACACCAGGTCGGTCCAGGCTTCCTCGTTCATGCCCAGACCGGAGGTGACGACCACGTGGCGTCCGCTCGGATCGCAGGCCAGATGCTCCGCCGGGATGGCGATCGGGACGCGTCGTACGGAGTCCGCGTCTGCGATGACCAGCGCACCGCCGCGGTCGTCCGCGAACGCCCAGCGGCCGGATGATCCGGCGGGGAGGTGGAGGAAGCCCGCATGCTCGGCGAGCCAGCTGTCGGCGACGGCGACACGCCGGGAACCGTCATGGATCTCGTAGACGACTCCGGCCCGGTGATCAGCGGCGAGGAGGGGGGTGGAGGAGGACATGTCAGCGATCCTAGTAGATATTGAGAATCATTATCATTTAGGGTCGTCAGTGTTCACTCACCGTGGACACCGCCCCGCACCCCGCGAGGCGGACACCTCACAGAAGGAGCACGAAATGGAAAAGCAGATCCTCGCCGAGATCGAAGAGTCCGAGCAGCTGGCGCACCTGTCGGCATCGCACTCGAACGCCCTGGTCGAGAACCCGTTCGACTGATCGCGGATCCTTCCGTCGCGCTTTCGAGCGCACTCCCGTCCGGCCGGGCGTTCGCGCCCGGCCGGACCCATCACCGAGAGACACCATGACTTCCGAACCCCGCATCCTGCCGCTCCCCGACACCGGGGCGCATCTCGTCGTCGGTGCCGACGGCCGCCCCCGGATCCGTCTGCGCACCGGACGACTCGTCCTGGTCGACGCGCCGGCCGCCGCTCTGGTCGAGGCCCTCGAGAGCGGGGCCCACGGAGAGCGCTCGACCGCGCTCGACCGGCTGACGCTCGAGGTGCAGGAACGCGAGTCCGCCGATGCCCTTCACCGCTGGCCGCAGGAGCGCCGCGACGTCTGCCTCCTCGGAACGGGCCCGCTCGTGCACGACCTCGAGCGCGTGCTCGCCGCCTGGGGCGCCCGGGTCGCCGTCCTGGATCCGGAGGCGGCACCGTCCGAGCACGCCGCGCTCGTGGTCGCCTATGCCGAGGACGCCTCCGGCCGCCGCCGCTGGGCAGAGCTCGATCGGCTTCCGGAGCGGGGCACCGCGTGGCTCCACGTGCACCGGGAGGGCGAGGTCGTGCTGATCGATCCGCTCGCCGTCGACCCCGGCGACCCCACCTCCGTGCAGGTGGCCGCGCGACGGGTGGCCGCGAGCAGCGCGCCCGCGTCGACCGAGGCCTGGCAGCGGGCGCGTCCGCTCACCCCTGGTGCGCTCGACGACGCGACCAGAGCGCTCGTGCTCGCCCGACTGCTGCACACCGTCCTCGCGTGGGCGCAGGAGGACGCAGAACTCGACCGGCTGCGGACGACGCTCTGGAAGGTCGTTCCCGCAACCGGTTCCGTGAGCGCGCACACGGTGCTGCCCTTCCCCGCGGCCCCGCGCCGGGTGATCCGATGACGCCGCCGCGCGATGCCCGCCCTCATGCCGTGCTCGCGGAAGACGGCGCCCTGCTGCGCGGCTGGGTCTGGGAACCCGCGGAACCTCGCGGCGTCGTGCTCATCCGTACGCCATACGGCGCCTGGCGACACGGCGACACCGCACGCGCCTGGGTCGGGCGGGGCTACCGCTGCGTGATCCATGACGTGCGCGGACGCCACTCCTCCGACGGTGAATGGCGCCCCTACCTCGCGGAACGCAGCGACGGGCGCGCGGTGGTCGAGCAGGTCAGGGCCGAGAGCCCCGGGCTCCCGCTCGTGCTGTCCGGCGGCTCGTATGCCGCGCACACCGCACTCGAAGCGGCCAGGGCCGTCGTCGTCGAGGCCCTGGTGCTCCAGGTGCCGGCGCTCGGGCTCGCCGAGACCGCGTGGGACGAGAACGGGCGTCCCCAGCTGCGCGACCGGATCGGGTGGTGGCACCAGCACGGCCGCGGCCCGCGTTCCCTGGCGCCGCTGTCGGACGAGCAGCTCTCGGCCCGTGTCCGGCGGGCATCCGACGTGGGCGTGCATCGGGCCGCCGACGAGTGGGGGTGGTCTTCCGAGGTCCTGTCCGGATGGCGACGCCTCTGGTCTGCTCCGGCCGTCGACCTGGACCGTGCCTACGGGGCGCTCCTCGCACCGCTGCTGCTCATCCGCGGCGATCACGACTTCTTCTTCACGCATGCCGGTCGACTCGCGGCCGCCTGGCGGGGCCCCGTCCACCTGGTCGACGGTCCGTGGGGACACCGACTGGCCGCGGACATCGACGACGACGATGTCCGCTCCCGGCTGCGCAGTGCGGGCGGCATCGGCGGCGTACTCGACTCCTGGCTCGCCGAGACCGGCCTGCCGACCACGGCATCCGCGCTCCCCGCACCGGCGTCGGCGCGAAGCCGCCGGACCAGATCCGCCTTCGAACCCGAGACCGGCCGCTGGCGGTACGAGAGGACAGCATGAGCGTGCACGACAACCTTCACCGCCGCACAGCGCGGGCGACGCTGTCGGCCGAGGCGCTGGTCGATGCGGAGGCCGGCATCATCCGCTCGGTGCGGGAGGTGCCGCATCCGATCGGTGCCCCAGACCGGTACCTGGCCTTGACGGCATCCGTGGCCGACGCCCGGATCCTCGGCGAGTGGCCCGCCGATCGGGTCTCGCTCGGCACATCGTTCGGCGACCCCGCTCAGGCGCGCATCGCCGCGATCGGCGAGGGCGTGGAGCGGTACTGCGGCAACTGGCTGCCCGATGAGCTTCCTCACGACGAGCTCCGTGTCAGCTCGGCGGATGACCTGCGTGCGGAGGGCGAGAGCGTCGTCGCCGAGCCCGATCTGCCGCGCTTCGCCGACTGGCAGCTCGCACGGCCCGGGTTCGCGTATCAGCGTCTGCTCCCCTCCACACCGACGCTCTGGGCACGCTGCGACGAGATCAACGGTGGCTCGGTGTGGGTGCCGGACTCTCTCGTGCACCTGAACTGGCGGCAGTCCCGGTTCCGCGCGCTGCCGCGGACACACCATCTGAACTACGCCGGCATCGCGACCGGCGCAGGCTTCGACGACGCCCGCGACCGCGGGGTGATCGAGGTCATCGAACGGGATGCGCTCGAGGTGTGGTGGCACCTGGACGGACCGACGTTCGGCATCGATCCGGCCACGGTCCCCGGCCTGCTCGACGATCTTCAGGGGAGCAGGCTGCGGGTGTGGCTGGTGGCGATGCCCTCGGAGTTCGCTCCCGCGATCGGCGCGCTCGTGCACGACGAGGAGCGCGGGCTCTACGCTGCAGGCTTCTCGGCCTCGCTCGACCCGGCGCGGGCCGCGCGGAAGGCCGTGCTCGAAGCGGTGCACACCTGGATCTACACGCAGGGATGCACGACGGACGACGGATGGGTGTTCCGCGCGGTCGCTGCGGGACTGATGGCGAAGGGCCTCACCCTCGACTTCCGTCCGCACGCCGACTACCTCGCCGCGGCCGGGCCGCAGTTCGAGAACGTGATCGACCTCGGCGCGCACGTGCAGGTGTGGCTCGACCCGAGCGTGCACGACGAGGCCCGGCGGTTCCAGTCGCCCGCGCAGGGCGTGCGTCCGCTGAGTGCGGTGGACCCGGTCACGATCGACGAGGTGTACGGGCGTCTGCGCGATCGCGGTCACCGCGTCCTGACCCGCGACCTCACGACCTCCGACGTGCGACGCACCGACCTGCGCGTGGTGCGTTCGATCGTGACCGGACTGGTGCCCAACGCCCCGGCGGCGTTCTCGTACCTCGGAATGCCACGGTTCCGCGAGGCGGCCGAGGAGCGCGGCTGGCGCACCACCTGGACCGGCGGCCCGGAGGACTTCACGCTCCTCCCGGCTCCGCACATGTGAGGGCCGTCATGGATCGCACACGCCGCGAGAGCCGCGGCCTTCCTGCCCCGCTCGACGAGGCGCTGACCTCGCGCATGCCCGCAGGTCCCCTGCCGCCGGGGCCGCGCGCGAACGCCTGGGATCGGGTCGGCGCCGTCGCGGACGAACCTCACCGCGGAGTGTCAGAGCTCGTCGACGCCCTGTGGCACCCGGGGGAGTACCACCGGGATGCCGACGGCTCGGCCACCCGCATCCGTCGGCGCCCCGTCCCCTCGGCCGGAGCGTGCTATCCGGTGCAGACCCACCTGATCGACCCCACCGGTGTGCGCTGGACGGTCGACCAGGAAGGGGTCTTCCATCGTCGCGTCCTCGCATCCGACCGTGCGGACGGATGGCCGTCGCCGGCATCGGACGACGGCACCGCACGCCTGGTGTTCACCGTGCTGCCGGGGCGGTCGTTCGGCCGCTACCGGCACCGGGCGTGGCCCCTGTGGATCGCGGATGCGGCCTACGCGGTCGCCGCCGTGCGATTCCTGCTGGGGGAGCGCGCCGGGCCCGTGCAGGTCGGTCCCTCGAAACGGCTGCGGGAGATGCTCGGCGTCCCCCGGGCTGCGGATGCCGACGCCTGGATGCGCCGAGGACTCGCGCCGGAGATCCCGCTCGCCGCCGTCGGGATCCCGCACGTGCCGACCCCGCACGCCGCTGCTGTGCAGGCTCTCGGCACGCGACGCTCGCCCGCCATCGCGGAGTTCGCCGATCGGATCGGGGGCTCACCGACCGCCGAGGTCGAGCGCGTCGCCCGCGCCTCCGGACAGGGCTGGGTGCGCGGTGCGACCGAAGCGCGCTCCTGGTCCCTGCCGAGCAGGGCACCCTCGACGATCGTCGGCGCCACCCTCTGGAGCGCCCATCTCGCCGCCGCACGCCTCTGCTACGAGGCAGCTCTCACCGGAGACAGGCGCACGCGCCCGGTCTCCGGCTTCTCCTCGACGGGGGACCGGTGGATCCTCCACGCGATCGCCGTCCTCGACTCCCGCGGAGGTGCACGATGATGATCGTCCCCGAGCTGTGGCGCGAAGCGCGACGGCACCCCTGGCTCCTATCCATGAGCATCCTGCTCCTCCTCCTCGTGTTCGCGACGCACCTCGCGCAGGCGCTCGCCCTCGCGTGGTCTCTCGCCGCCTTCGTGCGCGGTGACACGGCCGGCGCGGTGGCGGGCATCGGCGGGATCCTCGCGATCGGGGTGGCGCGGATGCTGCTGACGCTTGCGCAGGGCGATGCCTCCGCCCGCCTCGGAGGGCGGGTCAGGGAAGACCTCCGAGGTGCGGCCGTCGCCGCGGCGCTGGTGCCGGAACGACTGCACGATGCCCGCCTCCGCGACGGCTCGACCCAGCTCGCGCTCGGCGACGGCATCGACGGCACCGACGCCTATGTGTCGAAGTACATCCCTGCGGTGGCGCAGCTCGTGGTCGGCAGCCTGATCGCGGTGTGCCTCGTCGCGGTGCTGTCGCCCGTGATCGCGCTGTGCGTCGCCGCGGGGATCCTGCTCGCGGTGCTGGGCCCTTTGGCCTGGAAGCGGATGCTCGCCCGGCGCGGATTCGACCACTGGGACAGCTACGAGGCTCTCAGCGGCGACATGCTCGAGGCACTCCGGGGGATGTCGACGCTGCGGGCGCTGGGCGATGTCCCCGCGACCCGTGAGCGCTTGCAGGCGAGGTCGGAGTCGTTGCGCGTGGCCACGGAACGCGTCATGCGATCGTCGCTCGCCGAGACGGCGATCACCGACTTCGCGGTGCAGGCCGGAGTGGTGGTCGCCGCCGGGCTGGCCGTCGTGTCCGTGATGACCGGACAGCCACCGGCCATCGAGGTGTACGCCCTGCTCCTGCTCTCCTCGGAGGCGTTCCGGCCGGTACGTGACCTCTCGCGCCACTGGCATGCCGGATTCCTCGGGCTCACGGCGGTTCCCGGGCTGGCGGCCCTCGGTGCGTTCCGTCGGTCCGCACGGGTCGCGACGGAGATCGAGCGCATCGAGGAACCCGAGACCGGGGCGGTGACCGGCGGGGGAGACGTGCTCCGCATCTCCGGCCTGTCGTACCGATACCCCGGCACCGATCACGATGTCCTGCGCGGGGTCGACCTCCGTGCCGGGCGTGGCGAGGTGCACGCGATCGCCGGCCCCTCCGGTGCGGGCAAGTCCACGCTCTTCGACCTCGTCCTCGGCTTCCTCCCGCCCCCGGCGGGAACGGTCGAGCTCGACGGGCGCCCGCTCCGCCCGAGCGATGTCGCCGTGGTCTCCCAGCACCCCGTCCTGTTCACCGGGACCATCAGGGACAACGTCGATCTGTTCGACGCCGGGCAGGAGGCGCTGGAGGATGCGTGCGCCGCAGCCGGTGTGCTCGACGAGATCCGGGCGATCCCCGGAGGCCTCGACGCGAGGGTGGCGGAAGCGGGGACGAGCCTGTCGGGCGGGCAGCGGCAGCGTCTCGCCCTCGCCAGAGCATTGCTCGCCCGGCGCCCCGTGCTTCTCGTCGACGAGCCGACCAGCGCCCTCGACGACCGCAGCGCCCTGACCGTCGCCGAGACGCTCGAACGTGTCGCCGCAGAGAGGATCGTGCTCATGATCAGCCACCGTCCCGAGGCCCTGGCCAGGGTCGCCGATGTGCGGGTGCTCCGTGACGGAATGCTCGTGGAGGAGGCCTCATGACCTCGTCCGCGGGCATCCTCGCTCGGCTGCTTCCGCCGCTGCGACCCGAATGGCGGCGCATCGCCTGCAGCTACCTGATCGCCACCACGAGCCTGTGCGCGCTCGCCGCCATCGCGGTGCTCACCGCGCTCGGCGTCGGCGGGGCCGTCGTGCACGGCACCTGGCCGCCGGCGGTCTGGTGGTTCGCCCTCGGAGGCCTCGTGCTGCTGCGCACCTTCCTCACGTGGCGCGAGATGGACGTGTCGCACGCCCTCGCCTACCGCGTGCTCGCCCGGCTGCGGATGGCGCTCTTCGACGCGTACTCGCGCAGCGTTCCCGGTCGCCGTCGCGAGCACTCCGGTCGGGCCGCGTCGGTTGCGATGACAGATATCGAGAAGCTGGAGTTCTTCTACGCCCACACGGTCGCACAGATCGGTGCCGCGTTCACGCTCTTCGTCGGAGCCCTGGTCTGCGCGTTCCTGGTGATGCCGGTGGCGGCGGTCGTGATGCTCGCCGGAGCGGTCGCGGTCGCGCTCACCGTCTGGGCCGGGGCGGGTCCGTCGCGGCGTATCGGTGCGCGCGAGCAGCAGGAGCGCGAGGAGCAGTCCGAACGACTGGTCGACGCCCTCGGTGCGCTGCGCGAGATCCTCGCCTTCGGGCTGCAGAGCCGGGTCGTTCGCGAGGCCGTCGACGGTACCCGGCGGTCGGCGCGCGTCACCCGCCGCCGGGAGGTGATCGCCCAGCTCGTCGACGGCACGCGCGAGCTGATCCTCACCGCGGTCGTGATCGGGGTGATCGCCGTCTCCCTTCTCGACGGATCGGTTGACGGGGCGGTCGACGCCGGGCGAGCGGCACTGCTGCCCGCGGTGATCGCCCTCGCCGTCGCCGGCGTCGCCGCGGTGGCGGACGCCGCGCACACGGTGTCGGAGCTGCATCCGCTGATCGCCAGTGCCGATCGCGTGGGTGCAGGGCTGCACCGCCCCCCGGTCGTGGCGCCGGTCGATCGTCCGCTCCCGCTGCCGCCGGGGCCGCTCGGTGTGCGCTTCGAGAGGGTCGCGTTCTCCTACGACGACCGCACGGAGGTTCTGCGCGGCTGGTCGATCGACGTCGACCCCGGTGAGCACATCGCCCTCGCGGGGCCGTCCGGCGCCGGCAAGAGCACCGTGATCGCGCTCGCCGCGCGGCTGTGGGACCCTGCAGAGGGCACCATCGCTCTCGTCGATGCGGCGGGGGTCGCGTACCCGCTGGGTCGCATCCGCGATGAAGATCTTCGCCGGACCGTGGCCGTGGTGGAGCAGGATGCGCGCCTGTTCCACGGCACCGTGCGCGACAACCTCGTGCGGGGTGTCGGCGTCCGCACCGACGAGCAGTTGCGCGAGGCGCTCACACGGGTCGGCGCCGACGACTGGATCACCCTCGACGACGAGCTCGGCGAGCACGGGGTGAGGCTCTCCGGTGGTCAACGGGCACGGTTGGCCCTGGCGCGGGCGCTGTGCCGCGAGCCCCGGGTGCTCATCGTCGACGAGATCACAGCGAGCCTGGATGCCGAGTCGGAGCGCATCATCTCCGACGTGCTCGAAGGGTTCGACGGCACGGTCATCGCCGCCTCGCACCGGCGCGAGACGCTGGGGCGGTTCGGGCGGGTGGTCGGCGTGGAGCGCGGAGGCCACGCGAACGACGGCGGCGGCTACAGCCGGTCGACTCCGGTGACCGTGACGACGGCCTGACCGGCTTCGTCGGAGTCGGCGAGATCGATCGTCGCGGAGATGCCCCAGTCGTGGTCGCCGGCGGGATCGTCGAGGATCTGCCGTGCGGTCCAGGCGGCGGGCCCCTCGGTGAGGATCAGCAGCTTCGAGCTGCGGGCATCAGCGCCGGTGAGGATCTCGTCGTGGTCGGCGAAGTACCCGTCCAGCGCGTCCGACCAGGCGTCGGCGCCGAAACCGGGATCGAGCTCGGCCAGCGCGTCCACGTCTTCCCTGGCCGCCAGCTGCACCCGGCGGAAGAGTTCGTTGCGCACCAGGATGCGGAAGGCGCGGATGTTGCTCGTGAGGCGCTTGGGTGCGGGCGGGACGATCGGCTCATCGGGCGCGTGTGGATCGAAGTGTCCGTTGTCGACGCCGGCGATCAGCTCCTCCCACTCGTCGAGCAGGCTGGAGTCGACCTGGCGGACGAGCTCGCCGAGCCACTCGATGAGATCGCGCAGATCCTCGTCCTTGAGCTCTTCCGGGATGGTCTGCGAAGCCGCGCGGTACGCGTCGGAGAGGTAGCGCAGCACCACACCTTCGGAGCGCGCGATCTTGTAGTACGCGACATATTCCCCGAACGACATGGCCCGTTCGTACATGTCACGCACCACCGACTTGGGGTGCAGCTCGAAGTCGCGGATCCACGGCTGGGCCGCGCTGAAGGTCTCGAAGGCCGCGGTCAGCAGCTCGTCCAGCGGCTTCGGGTAGGTGATCTGCTCGAGCAGCTCCATCCGCTCGTCATACTCGATGCCCTCGGACTTCATCGCGGCGACCGCCTCGCCCCGGGCCAGGAACTCCTGCTGACTGAGCACGGCGCGGGGATCGTCGAGGGTCGACTCCACGATCGAGATCATGTCGAGCGCGTAGGAGCCGGTCCCCGTGCCGGCGGCGGGATCGGGGTCGAGCAGCTCGAAGGCGGCGAGGGCGAACGGCGACAGCGGCTGGTTGAGCGCGAAGTTCGGCTGCAGGTCGACCGTGAGGCGGATCTCTCCTTCGGGGGTCTTCTCGACGATGCCCGATTCGCGGAGCGTGCGGTAGATGCCGATGGCCCGTAGCGCGAGCTCCCGCTGGCGCCTCCGCGGCTCGTGGTTGTCGTATACCAGTGCGCGCATATTGCCGAACACGTCACCGCCGCGGGCGATCACGTTGAGCATCATCGCGCTCGTGATCTGCATGTGCGAGGTCAGCGTCTCCGGCACGGCATCGATGAGCTTGCGGAACGACGGCTCGCCCCACGACACGAAACCGTCCGGTGCCTTCTTCCGGACGATCTTGCGCTTCTTCTTCGGGTCGTCGCCGGCCTTCTTCACCGCAGCGACGTTCTCGCTCTCGTGCTCGGGCGCCTGCGCGACGACCGTGCCGGCGGTGTCGTAGCCCGCGCGGCCCGCGCGGCCCGCGATCTGGTGGAACTCGCGGGCGTTCAGCTGCCGCATCCGGGTGCCGTCGAACTTCGTGAGCGCCGTGAGCAGCACCGTGCGGATCGGCACGTTGATGCCCACGCCGAGGGTGTCAGTGCCGCAGATAACGCGCAGCAGTCCGCGCTGGGCGAGCTGCTCGACCAGACGCCGGTACTTCGGCAGCATGCCCGCGTGGTGCACGCCGATCCCTGCGCGCAGGAACCGTGAGAGCGTCTTGCCGAACGCGGTCGTGAAGCGGAACTCGGCGATCAGGGCGGCGATCTCGTCGCGCTGCTCGCGGGTGGCGACCTTGGTGCTGGAGAGCGCCTGCGCGCGCTCCATCGCTGCGGCCTGCGAGAAGTGCACGACGTAGATCGGCGCCTGTCCGGTGTTCAGCAGATCGTCGATGGTCTCGTGGATCGGCGTCGTCTCGTAGAAGAAGTGCAGGGGGACCGGACGCTCGACGCCGGTGACCGTGGCCGTCTCGCGGCCGGTGCGAAGGGTGAGGTCTGCGGCGAGCTCGGTCACATCGCCGAGTGTCGCCGACATCAGGATGAACTGCGCCTGAGGCAGCTCGAGCAGCGGCACCTGCCATGCCCACCCGCGGTCGGGGTCGGCGTAGAAATGGAACTCGTCCATCACGACCTGGCCGACGTCGGCATCCGTTCCCTGGCGCAGCGAGAGGTTCGCGAGGATCTCGGCCGTGCAGCAGATGATCGGAGCATCGGCGTTCACGGAGGAATCGCCCGTGACCATGCCGACGTTCTCGGCGCCGAACACATCGACCAGGGCGAAGAACTTCTCGCTCACGAGCGCCTTGATCGGTGCCGTGTAGTAGCTGCGCCGTCCGGCGACCAGGGCACTGAAGTGGGCACCGATCGCGACGAGCGACTTCCCGGTGCCGGTGGGGGTGGAGAGGATCAGGTTGTTGCCGGAGACGATCTCGATGACCGCCTCGTCCTGCGCGGGGTACAGGCTGATGCCCGTCGATTCCGCCCATTCGACGAACGCGAGGTAGACGGCATCCGGGTCCGCGGCGTCCGGGATGAGGGCGGGGTCGAGCCGCGGAGAGGAAGTCATGGTGATTCGATCATCCCTCATGCGCGGGGGCACCTGCTCTGCGGGACCGACATGCCGCCGCGCCGGGCGACGTCTGGGCGGCACCGCCGGCGGTTGACATCATCGAACGACGACCGGATGCGGTGGCTCCACCGCGAGGGGGGACGACGACGATGCCCGACCAGATCTTCACTTTCGCCGCGCTGGGTGTGTACTTCGCGGCGATGCTGCTCATCGGATGGATAGCCTTCCGGCGCACCGGCGATCACGAGGACTACATGCTCGGCGGACGGAATCTGCCGCCGTGGGTGGCCGCCCTCAGCGCCGGGGCCTCCGACATGTCCGGCTGGCTCGTGATGGGGCTGCCCGGTGCGATCTACGTCTCCGGTCTCATCGAGGCGTGGATCGCGATCGGCCTCACCATCGGCGCCTACCTGAACTGGCTGCTCGTGGCTCCTCGGCTGCGCGCCTACACGCAGGTGTCGCGCAACTCCATCACGGTGCCGAGTTTCTTCGAGAATCGACTCCGGGATACGACGCGACTGCTGCGGGTCGTCTCCGGTGTCGTCATCCTCGTCTTCTTCACCCTCTACATCTCCTCCGGCATGGTCGCCGGTGGGGTCTTCTTCGAGAGCTCGTTCGACGGCGACTACCTCACCGGCATGCTGCTTGTCACGGGCGTCACGCTCGCGTACACGCTCTTCGGTGGGTTCCTCGGTGCGTCACTGACCGATGTGGTGCAGGGACTGATGATGGTGATCGCGCTGGTCGTGATCCCGGTGGCGGCGATCGTCGCGATCGGGGGACTCGCCGAGACGGGCGAGCTGATCAACGAGGTGGCGCCGGACCACCTCTCCATGCTCTCCGGAACGGCGCTCACGGGCGGCACCATCCTCGCCATCGTCTCGTCGCTCGCCTGGGGCCTCGGATACTTCGGACAGCCGCACATCATCGTGAGGTTCATGGCTCTGCGCTCGCCGCAGGAGGCGAAGAGCGCTCGACGCATCGGCATCTCATGGATGATCGTCTCGCTCGGCGGCGCCGTGCTGTCGGGCCTGGTCGGCATCGCCTACATCGCCAAGACGGGCGTCGACCTCGCCAACCCCGAGACCGTGGTGCTGCTCATGTCGCAGACGCTGCTGCATCCGTTCGTCGCCGGCCTCGTCCTGGCGGCCGTGCTCGCCGCGATCATGAGCACGATCTCCAGCCAGCTGATCGTGTGCTCCTCGGCCCTCGTGGAAGACCTGTACGGCGTGTTCCGGCGCACGCCGCCCTCGCAGAAGACCCTCATGCTGATGGGGCGGCTCGGCGTGCTCGGCGTGGCGATCGTCGCCGCGGTGCTGGCGATCACCCCGAACGACACGATCCTCGGACTCGTCTCCTTCGCCTGGGCCGGATTCGGCGCCGCATTCGGTCCGGTCATCCTGCTCAGTCTCTACTGGCGCAAGCTCACCAACTGGGGTGCCCTGGCGGGGATGTTCGTCGGCGCCGCGACCGTGTTCATCTGGAAGGCTCTCGACACCGGGCTCTACGAACTGCTTCCCGCCTTCGTTCTCGCTCTGATCGCGGCCGTCGTGGTGAGTCTCGTCACGTACCGGCACGACGACGAGATCCAGCAGGAGTTCACCGACACCGGCGCCATGCTGGCTCTGCCCCGTCCGCACGCGGTCGGCGACACGCCGTAGCGGCCGAGCGCGCCGGGGACGCTCAGACCGCGGTGGCGGCGCGCAGAGCGATGCGGATCATGTCGCCGAAGGTCTGCTCGCGCTCCTGCGCCGAGGTCTCCTCGCCCGTGACGATGTGGTCGCTGACCGTGCAGATCGCGAGGGCGCGCCGACCGTAGTACGCCGCGAGAGTGTAGAGACCGGCGGCCTCCATCTCGACGCCGAGGATGCCGTGCTGCACGAACGGCTCCATGAGCTCGGGGCGGGTGCTGTAGAACTGGTCGCTCGAGAACAGCTGACCCACGTGCACGGTCGAATCCAGAGGTTCGGCCTCGCTCGCCTCAACTGCGGCGCGCAGCAGGGAGAAGTCGGCCACGGGTGCGTAGTCGAGTCCGTGGAAACGGCTCCGGTTGATGCCGGAGTCGGTGCTGGCGGCGTTGGCGATGATGATGTCGCGGATCTTGACGCGCTCGGTCAGGGCTCCGCACGAGCCGACCCGCACGATCGTCTGCACGTCGTACGCGTCGAACAGTTCGTTCGCGTAGATCGCCATCGACGGCTGCCCCATGCCCGAGCCCTGCACCGACACGCGATGCCCCTCCCAGGTGCCGGTGAAGCCGAGCATGCCGCGCGTCTCGGAGTAGAGCTCGGCATCGTCGAGGAAGGTCTCGGCGATCCACTTCGCCCGCAGCGGGTCGCCGGGGAACAGGACGATGGGGGCGATCTGACCGGGCTCTGCGGCGATGTGGGTGCTCATGGCCTCAGCGTAGCCAGCCTCATCCCGCCGCGCCCGCGCACCCGTGTCCCCGGGGGCGATACCGCGCCGATCACCCCTCGCGTCGCCGCACGATCTCGCCGATCCAGAGCGGGGCGAAGGGCGAGGTGCAGCCGGGTGCGGTCGGGTAGTCGGCGAGCACCTGCAGGCGTTCGCCGATCGCCAGCGCCCTGGCGCGGTACTCGGGGTGGAAGATGCCGATGTTCGCGAGGGTCTCGTTCATGGACCACTGCAGGCGCGACGGCGCATCCTTCATGTCCCGCTCGATCAGGTCGAGCAGGTGCGCAAGGTCCAGGCCGTCGGCGTCCTTCATGACGCGCACGGTCGTGAGCGACCAGGCTGCAGCAGCCACCGTGGGGTCGGCGTCGTCGAACCACCGCAGCCGCAGCTCTTCGGCGAGCGGGGTCTTCTTGGCGACGTAGTTGACGAACCAGTCGTTGACCTTGGGTGGGCGGGTCTCGCGCAGCACGGCGTCGAGCTCGTCGGCGGTGAAGTCGCGCGGGCGGCAGATCAGCAGGGCCAGCAGCCGTGCGGGCGTCTCGCCGGTCGCCCACAGCTCCTGCGCGAGGGGCTGGTCGGTCTTGATCTTCTTGGCCAGCGCTCGCATCCGGCTGAGGTTGATGCCGTGGTCATCGCCCCGCTTCTCGTTGGCGGCGCGCATCTTCGGGTCTTCCAGTGCGGCGAGTTCGCCGAGGGCTTCGGCGACGGTCATGTCGGACATGCCTCCAGAGTAGGCGGGCTCAGTCCTCGTCGAGCAGCTCGCCCCTGATGCGGCGCAGGTCTTCCATGAGGGAACCGATCAGGATCCAGTGCTGTGACGACGGCGGCCGGATCACGAGGGGAGCGGTGAGCGCGGGGATCGCCGAGGTCATGGTGTCCGGCTCCGGCGAGGCATCGGCGACCTGCACGGCGAGCCGTACGTCGTGCCCTGCGCGTCGCAGCTGCTCGGCGATCGCGGCGACGGCGGGCTCCTCGCCGATCCGGTCGTCGTAGTGGTCGAAGTAGGCCCGGGTCATGCCGATCGTCTGCGTGACGATCGGGGAGAGCCGGTCGAGCAGCGCCCGCATCTCACGCAGATCGGCACGATGGGTCGAGCGCCGCGGGTTCAGAGTGAGCGATTCCTCTCCGGCGGCGATCGAGGCCTCGGCGGCCTCCTTCATCGGCCGCAGCAGCCGTACCTCCAGCATCAGCTCCTGCAGCCGTGCGGGCGTCTGGGGTTCGGGCAGTGCGTCGGCCAGGCGATCCAGGCTCGCGGCGAGCTCGAGGCCGAGGAGCCCCACGTCCCGACGGGCCGGCGCGACGAGCACCGGAGGCACGATCAGGGCGTTCACGACGATGCCGATCACGACCCCGATCAGCGTCTCCACGATGCGGGCGAACGCATACTCGGGACTCGACGAGCCCAGAGCCAGCACCAGCATCGCCGAGATCGCGACCTGATTGCCGGTGCCGGGCGAGGCGCGGAAGATCCACGCCACCAGCATCGCGACGACGATCGCGAGCAGCACGATCCAGCTCGGCGAACCGAGCAGCAGCCCGAGTGCGACGGCGATCACGACACCGGCGATCACGCCGATGCTGCGCTCGAGCGCCTTCGACAGCGACTGGTTCACGCTGGGCTGCACCACCAGCAGCGCGGCGATGGCGGCGAAGACGGGCAGCTGTGCGGGGAACACCCATCCGGCGATCAGCCACGCCGCGATGGTCGCCGCGGCCGACTTCACGACCTGCAGCAGCGGGGAGCGCTGGGAGGCGCGGATCGCGGCGGGGATGCGCATGACCTCAACGCTAGTCGTGCGGATGCCCCGAGCGCGGCTCTTGCGTCGCGGGAAGATGCGGGGTTACGCTCTGCCTAACTAACAGTCGTTAGGTAACGAGTCTGAGGCGGAAGATGACCAGAGCAACGATCCTCGCGGAGGCCCGCACGATCTTCGCGCGCCAGGGCTACGCCGAGACGAGCCTGCGCGAGATCGCCGAAGCCGTCGGGATCAAGACGCCCTCGCTCTACGCGCACTTCTCGAGCAAGGAGGCGCTCTACGCCGAGGTGTATGCCGCGGTGTCGATCGATCACACCGCGTTCTTCGACGAGCTCGTGCGGAGCAGCTCCGATATGGAGCCGCTCGCGCGTCTGCAGCACCTCCTCGGCGGCATCGAGGCCTACTACCGCGACCGGCCCGACCTCGCGGAGTTCAGCCTGCGGGCCGCGGTCACCGAATACGGTCCCGGTGGCGAGCAGCTGCGGCAGATCTTCCTCGACTCGGAGTCGACCCTCGCCGCCGCGGTGCGCCAGACATATGACGACGGGGTCGCGACGGGGACGTTCGTCGCCGGTGACGCAGACGGTTTCACGGCACTGGTCTTCGTCGTCATGGACGGCCTCTTCCTCCAGCTCACCCACTACACGCCCGAGGTCTACCGCGAACGGTTCGACCAGGCCTGGCGGCACCTCTCCACGATCCTCTCCCGATGAACACCACGCTCTCCCGATGAACCACCGCCGCATCGACGCGGGACACGCCTGACCCGCCGGCACCGAGCCACGAGCTCCGACCCGGCATCGCACGACACGGCCGCAACGACAGGCCGCCCCCGACCCGCCCTGCGAGTCGTCCGCACCACGGGAACCCGAATCCCCGCCGACGGACTCGCAGGGCCACTTCTCAAGGACAAGATGATGACCACCACCGACTACGAGCACGGCGTCGTGCCCCAGGACCAGCGCAAGAGCTGGCTGTCGATCGCCACCGTGTGGATCGCGATCGGCATCGACCTCTCCGGGGCGTTCCTCGGTGTCTCGCTCGCCTCCGGCATGGCCTTCTGGCCGGCGATCGGTGCGACGATGCTCGGTTCGCTGCTGCTCGGACTGCTCGCGATGGCCTGCGCCTACGTCGGCGCCGCCACCGGGCTCTCCACCGCGATGATCTCCCGCGCGGTGTTCGGGCGCATCGGCGGGGCGATCCTCGCCCTCGCGATCGCGATCAGCCTGGTCGGCTGGTACGCCGTGCAGGCGGGCTTCTTCGGAGCGAACGCGCAGATCGCGTTCGCCGAGTTCACCGGCATCGATGTACCCGTGCAGGTGTTCACCGCGATCGGTGGCGTGCTCATGGCGATCACCGCGTTCTGGGGCTACCGCTCGATCAACCGCCTCAGCACCCTCGCCGTGCCGCTGCTCCTCCTCCTGCTGATCGTCGGCGTGGTCGTGGCGTTCACGGTGAACGGGGCGGCAGGGCTCGAGGCCCCGGTCGAGGCGACGTTCACGTTCGGCGGTGCGGTGTCGCTCGTGATGGGCATCTTCATCCTCGGTGTCGTGCTGGCCCCCGACATGGCGCGGTGGGCGAAGACGCCGAAGCAGGCCATGATCGCCGGGTTCGTCGGCTTCTTCTTCGGCAACTCGATCATCCTGGTGGTCGCGATCCTTCTCGCCCGCATCATGGACGGCACCGAGTTGATGGCGATCTTCTTCGCCCTCGGTCTCGGCGGCGTCGCCGTGGTCGTGCTGATCCTGGCGCAGTGGACCACGAACACGACCAACCTCTACTCGGCCGGCCTCTCGTTCGCGTCGATCAGCGAGCGCCTGAGCCGCCGCACCGTGACCATCGTGCTCGGCGCCATCGGCATCGTCGTCGGAGTGATCGGCGCGGCCGACTACTTCGTGCAGTTCATCCTCGTGATCGGCACGATCATCGCCCCCTACGGCGGCGTGTACCTGGCGTCGTTCTTCACCGGTCGAAAGACCGCGCGCTGGGCGCACGGCGCCACCGTGCCGCTGGTCGACGGGTGGTCGATCACGGCCTGGGTGGTCGGCATCGTCGTGGCCGTCGCGACGACGAACCCGGCGGACGGTCCCGGCTTCGGCTGGTTCACGATCACCTCGATCTCCGCTCTCGACGGTCTCCTCGTCGGCTTCGTCGCCTACCTCCTGCTGCTTCCGCTCCGCCGCCGCGTGGCACCGGACCCGGCCGCCCCCGTCACGGACGAGGTGAGCGCATGACCACCGCTCCCTTCCTCACAGAAGCCGACATCGACGAGATCGCCCTGGGCGCCGCGGTGCTCGGTACCGGCGGCGGAGGAGACCCGCACGTCGGCTCGCTCATCGCCAAGCGCCTCATCCGCCTGCACGGACCGGTGCCGCTGGTGGCTGTCGACGACCTGACCGACGACGACTTCGTGATCCCGATCGGCGGGATCGGAGCGCCTTCCGTGAGCGTGGAGCGCATCCAGGCCGAATCCGAGCTGCTCGCGGCCCTGCAGGCGATCGAACGCGCGGTGGGTCGCAAGGCCACGGCCGTGATGCCGATCGAGGTCGGTGGAGGCAATTCCATGATCCCGATCGCGGCCGCCGCGCTCGCCGGACTCCCGGTGGTCGACGGTGACGCGATGGGACGCGCCTTCCCGGAGGCGCAGATGGTCACGTTCCATCTCGCCGGCTACGGACCCGGCACGACGGTGCTCGTCGATCACCACGGCAACGAGGTGGTCAGCCGCCCGGTCGACGGCGGCTGGTCGGAGCGCATCGCGCGGGCCGTCACCGTCGAGATGGGCGGAGGGGCGACCATGATCGACTACGCCTACGGCGGCGACGTCGTGCGCGAGTGCGCGATCCCGGGCACTCTGGGGCTCGCCCAGCGCATCGGACGCATCCTCCGGGGGCGCGATGGCGGCGGACGCGAACTGCGCGACGACGAGCGCATCGACGCTCTGTGCGCCGACCTCGCCGCGGTGCGGCTGTTCGACGGCAAGGTGGCCGACCTGCAGCGCTCCGTCGACGGCGGTTTCACGCGGGGAGCAGCCGAACTCGTCGGCGTCGGAGAAGACCGGGGGAGTGCGTTCCGTCTCGACTTCCAGAACGAGATGCTGCTCGGGCGTCGTGACGGCGTGCTGGCGGCGGTGACCCCCGACCTGATCGCGGTGCTCGACCTGGCGACCGGCATGCCCATCACGACGGAGTCCCTCCGCTACGGCGCGCGGGTCGCGGTCATCGCGATCCCCTGCCACGACAAATGGCGCACGCCGATCGGGCTGGAGACCGCAGGGCCCGCCCACTTCGGATACGACGTGGAGTGGGTTCCCGTCGAAGACATCGCGCAGCCCTCCGGTGCGCGCACGACGGACGAGGAGGCCGCGTGATGGCCGGCACCTATCGCATCGGCATCGATGTCGGCGGCACCAACACCGATGCCGTGATCCTCGACGAGCGGCTCGACGTGGTCGCCTCGGTGAAGCGTCCGACCACGGCCGACACGGGCGACGGCGTGGCCGCGGCGATCGACGCCGTGCTCGCGGCCTCCGGCGTCGACGCCGCCCTGATCGGGCACGCGATGCTCGGCACCACTCACTGCACCAACGCGATCGTCGAGCGTCGCGGTCTCGGTCGCGTCGGCATCCTCCGCCTCGGCGCACCGGCCACCACGGCCGTCCCGCCGCTGGAGGGTTGGCCGGACGATCTGCGTGCGGCGATCGGCGAGCAGGCACACCTGCTGGACGGCGGCTTCGAGGTCGATGGCCGGGTGCTCTCCCCGATCGATGAGGATGCCGTGCGCGAGGCCTGTGCACGGATGCGCGGCGAGGTCGACGCAGTCGCCGTCGTGGGGGTGTTCGCCCCGATCGACGAGAGCCAGGAGGAGCGGGTCGCCGCCATCGTCACGGAAGAGCTGGGTGTTCCCGTGTCGCGGTCGGCGCGCATCGGCTCGCTCGGACTGCTCGAGCGCGAGAACGCGACGGTGCTGAATGCGGCGCTGATGCAGACGCTGCGGCAGATGGCCGCGGGCTTCGTCGCCGCTCTGCGGGAGCGGGGCATCCCGGCCACCCCGTACTTCGGCCAGAACGACGGAACCCTCATGCAGCTCGAGTACGCGCTCGAGTTCCCGGTGCTGACGATCGGCTGCGGTCCGACGAACTCGATCCGCGGCGCCGCGCACCTCTCGGGCGCGACCGACGCCCTGGTGGTCGACATCGGCGGCACCACGACCGACATCGGCGTGCTCGTCGACGGGTTCCCACGGCAGTCGGCGCACGCGGTCGAGATCGGCGGCATCCGCACGAACTTCCGTATGCCCGACGTGCTGTCGGTCGGCCTCGGCGGCGGCACGATCATCCGGGAGACGCCTGCGGGCGCGACCGTCGGCCCGGACAGCGTGGGCTATCGCCTTCCGCAGGAGGGTCTCGCGTTCGGCGGCAGCACCCTCACGGCCACCGACGTGGCGCTCGCGGTCGGCGGCGCCGAGATCGACGGTCTCGACTCCCCCGCCGTTCCTGAGGCGGTCGGCTCCGCGGCGTGGACCGCGATGCGGGAGATCCTCGAGGACTCGATCGATCGGATGAAGCCGAACGCCGCGCCGGTACCGGTGATCCTGGTCGGCGGGGGCGGCATCATCGCCCCGACCGCGCTCGACGGCGTCGCCGAGGTGATCCGCCCCGATCACTTCGGCGCCGCCAATGCGGTGGGGGCGGCCCTCGGCGAGGTCGCCGGCCAGATCGAGAAGATCTACCGCGTCGATCCCACCGACCAGCGGGCATCCCGGGCGGACGCCGCCGCCGAGGCGACCGAGCGTGCCCGGCTCGCCGGCGCCGATCCCACGACGATCGAGGTCGTCGCGGTGGAAGAGCTGCCGGTGGCCTACTCCGACGGCACGGCCGTGCTCATCCGCGCCAGAGCGGTGGGTCGCCTGGCGGCCTGACTCTCCGCGGACGGCATCGCTTCGGGCGGGCGGGCTTCCGCCCGTCCGAGGTGCGTGCTTGCATGGGCGCATGGAGCGGGACGCGAAGCTGCGTGGCGAGACGAGAGCGGTCTGGGCGACCGCGATCTGCTTCGTGATCGGCACGCTCATCGGGATGCTCGTCCTGGGCGGTGCCGGCCGCCCGCTCACGGGCGAAGGGGCGCTCGCGATGCCCGCCGCGCTCATCGCCGGAGCGATCGCGGCGGGCGCCTTCCTCACGAGCACACTGATGCACCGAGGGGGCGAGACGAGGCCGATGCCGCGCTGGCAGGCGGTGGTCTCCGATCTCTCGGCTGGTGCCCTCACCGTCGCGTTCGGAGCCGTCACGACGATGGGAGTGCTGCTCGCCGCCGAGGTGCTCGCGGCCGGGCTCCAGGGACTGCAGCTCGCGGCGATCGGCGGCGGACTGCTCACCGGTCTGGCGGCGGCGATCGGCGGGCGCTTCGCCTTCGGCGCCGGCGTCGACCTGCGCACGGCAGACCTCGCCGCGCTCCTGTTCGGTTTCCTCGTGATCGGCACCCTGTTCGCCATGATCACGGCCGCTGATCCGCGCTGGTGGGAGCAGAACTTCTCCCAGTTGGGCTCCGGTTCGTGGGCCTTCAACGGCACCCTCCTGGTCGCGGGGCTTCTCATCGCGACCGTCGGCTCGTACATCGGTCGTGACCTGCACCGGCTGCTCGGGGATTCCGCACTCTTCCGCATCGCCGTCGTCGTGGCGTCGTGGGCGGCCACCGGAATCGCACTGGCTGCGGTCGGGCTGCTGCCGCTGCATCGTGTGCCCATCCCGCACGACATCGCCGCGGTCTCCACGCTCGTCCTGTTCGTCGTGGCGGCCGCGACCACGGTCGCCGCTGTTCCCGGGCACCCCCGAGCGCTCCTGATCACCTCGATCGGCGTCGGTCTGCTCCTGGCGGCGGCGATCGTGCTGTGGGTGCCGTTCGGTCTCTTCTCGGCCACCGCTGTCGAGGCCGTCGTCGTCGGACTCGGACTCCTGTGGATGGCGACGCTCGTTCGGGTTCTCGCGATCCTGGTGCCGGCCCGGTCTCGCCCCTCCGCGCGCCTGTCGCTGATGCGCGCCCGGCATCCCTAGAGCGGCATGCACGAAAGATAGGGCAACTGCCCGATGCCCCGTGGGTGCCTCAGAGCGGACTGTAGGGATACAGCGAACCGTCGAGGAGAACCCCATGTACGAGCACCCGTATCTCAGCCAGCAGCTCACCCGGCACGACCAGGAGCAGATGGAGCGCGCCGCCGCGGAGAGGCTGCGTCTGATCGAGCACGCCGACCAGATCGTGCCGCGTCCGGAAGGGGTGGTCCGGCGGATGCTGCGCCGCGCGTTCGGTCGCACGGCGGTCGCCACGTCTGCGACCGCCCCGACGACGGCTCGTGTCGCGGGCGGATGCGAAGCGGCGGCGGCACACGCGCAGTGAGCGGCGTCGCACAGCGCGAACCGCAGACCGTCCCGAATGTCGGTCGGGGGTGGGACGATGAATCCATGCCCCCTTCCGCGTCGAGCGCTGCGATGGTCGGCCGCGAGGCCGAGCTCGCCGAGGTGCGCCGATCGTTCGCCGGGGTGCGCGACGGCGTCCCGGCCGCGCTGCTCGTCGAGGGCGAGGCCGGCATCGGCAAGTCCCGCATGCTGCGCGAGTTCGCCGCCGAGATCGCGCCGACCGCCGACGTGCATGTGGGCTGGTGCCTCGATCTGGGCGCCTCGCGCACGCCCTACGGGCCACTCACCGGCATCCTCCGCTCGATCGTCACACGCATGGGCGTCGACCGGGTGCGCGAGTCGGTGGGGGTGGGGGTCGAGGCACTCGGCATGCTGCTCCCCGAACTCGTCGACTCCCCGACCGATCGCGACCGCACCAGCCCCGAGCGCCTGCGCGATGCGATCGCCTCCCTCATCGAGGCGGCGGCCGAACGCGCCCCGCAGGTGCTCGTGGTCGAAGACCTGCACTGGGCCGACGAGTCGACGCTCGCCATCCTCTCCTTCCTGCTGCGGGCGCTGAGCCGCGGCCGCATCCTGCTGCTCCTCACCTGTCGTACTGACGATGTGCGCCGCGGGGATGCGGTGAGCCGCTTCATCGGCGAGGCGACGCGCGCGCGGTTGCTCGAGCGCCTCACCCTCGGCCGGCTCGACGAGGCCGCGGTTCGTGAGCTGGCCGAGCAGATCACCGGCCGGGCGCTGACCGAGAGCGCCCTCGATCGCATGCAGGAGCGGGCCGAGGGCGTGCCCTTCTTCATCGAGGAGATCGCGGGGTGCGCGAACGGTCCGCTCCCCGACGGTCTGCGCGACCTGCTGCTCGCCCGCTTCGACCGGCTCGGCGACGATGCGCGGCGTGTGGTGCAGGTCGTCTCCGGCGCCGAGCGTCCGCTCTCCCATCCGCTGATCACGGGCCTCGTCGATCTGCCGGAGCAACGCCTCGACGAGGCGATCCGCGAGGCGACGCGCAGCGGCATCCTCGTCGTGGGCGACGACGACTACCGGTTCCGGCATGCCCTGCTGCGCGAGGCCGTGCACGACGACCTGCTCCCCGGCGAGCGGGCACGCCTGCATCGCGCCTATGCCGAGGCGCTCGAGGCGCAGTGCGCGGGGTCGGACACCAGCGACGCCGCGGCCCTCGCCTATCACTGGCAGCTCGCGCAAGACGATCGGAAGGCCCTCGTCGCCGCCGCCGACGCCATGCGCCACGCGAAGGGGCAGTACGCGTTCGCGAGCGCGGCCCGCTTCGGCGAACTGGCACTGGAACTGTGGCCGCTCGTGCCCGACGCCGCCGCGGCGGCACGCGTCGAGAGACTCGACCTGCTCCTCGTGCTGGGATCGATCCTGCGCAATGCGGGCGACGGCGAGCGGGCGCTCGCGGTCGCGAACGTCGCGCTCGCCGAGATCGACCCCGCCACAGTGGACCCGCGTCTGCATGCCCGACTCCTGCGCAACAAGGCGCTGTACCTCGTCAACCTCGGACGCCTCGGTGCGATCCCGCTGCTGCAGCAGGCCCTGGCCATCGCGGAGGAGCGCATCGGCGACGAGGTGTTCCGGGCCGAGCTGCTCAACCAGCTCGCGAGCCGGCGCATGATCGCGGGCGACAGAGAAGAGGCGATCCGCCTCGCGGATGAGGCTGAGCTGGGGGCGGCCGGAGCCGACTCCACCGACCAGCTGTCGATCGCCGCGAACGTGCGCGGCGGCTCCCTGGCCCACCTCGGCCGGGTCGACGAAGGGGTGCGCGAGTACGAGCGGGCGCGTGAGCTCGCGGCCGGAACGACGGCCGAGATGCGCTATCGCGTCAACTACTCCGACCTGCTCACGCTGCTGGGCCGCTACCGCGAGGCGGTCGAGGTCGCCGAAGAGGGACTGCGGCGTGCCCGCGAGCTCCGCGTCGAACGCACCTCGGGGTCGATCATGGCCCAGAACATGGTGGTGCCCCTGCTCGAACTCGGCGAGATCGAGCGGGTCGAGGAGATGCTGTCGCGCGACTTCGTACAGGGAACCCTGCGTGTGTTCCGCATGTACATGAGCATGACCCGCGTGCGGGTGCTGGCCTGGCGCGGACGGTCGGCCGAGGCAGCAGAGCTGTTGCAGGAGTGGTTGCCGGCGTTCGAGGAGACGGGCGGCTCGGAGCGGCAGATCTGGTACGACCGGATCATGATGACGGTGGCTGTGGCCGAGAGCGAGGGGAATCTCCGGAGGGCGCTCGACACCATTCTCGAGATGCTGCGCGACGAACATCCGGCGCTGCTGCACCAGCGCCGGCTGCTGCTGGAGGGCGGGGCGATCATCGCCGAGCTGCGCGCCGAGGGCGCCGACACCACGACGGCATCCGATGCCGTCCGTGCGGCGTGGTGCGCGCAACCCGCGCAGTTGCAGGACGACGCGTGGTCGACGATCCTCGATGCGCTGCTCGACCCGCGCCATGACGCCCTGGATGCGGCCCTCCACCATGCCGAGGGAGAAGACGTACCGGTCGTCTTCCGCGCCGTGCTCCGGCTCGAGCGCGCGCGTCTGCTCGTCCACGAGGGGGAGCGCGTCACCGCGGCGTCGGTGCTCGCCGAGGCGGCAGGCCTCGCGGAGGCACTCGGCAACGCCCAGGTGCGGGCTGCGGTCGCCCGGTTCGCCACCGATGCCGGACTGCGTGCCCCCGCCGATCCGCCGTCGGGCGACGACCTGCTCACGGCTCGCGAGCGGCAGGTGCTCGAGCTGATCGCCGAAGGGCTGAGCAACCGGCAGATCGGCGAGCGGCTGTTCATCAGCGTCAAGACCGTGAGCGTGCACGTCTCGGCCGTGCTGCGCAAACTCGGCGTGAGCACACGCACCGAAGCTGCTCTCGTGCAGAAGAATCGACAGTTCCGTGTCCCTGCCCAGCCTGCCGTGGTAGCGTGACTGTGCGCGCGTCTCGGATGTTCCGATTCGGCGTAGGCCGTGTAAACGGCTAAGTCAACAGAAAGTAGAAACACATGGCCACTGGCACTGTGAAATGGTTCAACGCGGAAAAGGGCTTCGGCTTCATCGCTCCCGATGACGGCTCGGACGACCTCTTCGCCCACTACTCGGCTATCGCCGGCTCCGGTTTCAAGGAGCTCCGCGAGAACCAGAAGGTCGAATTCGACGCTGAGCGTGGCCCCAAGGGCATGCAGGCGGCGAACATCCGCGCTCTCTGAGCGCGCGCTGACTTCCTGAAGCCGGTCGGATCCTCACGGATCCGGCCGGTTTTTTCGTGCCACCCGCAGCTTTCGAATCGCGTGAATGGCCCCAACCGGCGGCGATTCGCGGCGAATCGCGCGATTCGAGAGGCAGCACGCGGCCGGGAATCCGGGGTGAGGTTCCCCTAACCTCCGTGTTAGATTAGGCGAGGCTTACCAAAGGCCCGGGCGCAAGTGACGCGCCGCCCCCTCACCCCGAACCCGAAGGAACGCCTGTGCGCACCTCTCGAATCCTCGCCATCGGCGCGGCCGCCGCGCTCGCCATCGGTCTCTCCGCCTGCGCATCCTCCGCCCCGGAGTCGACCTCGACCGCCGGCGGCAACCCCGCATCCGACGACGCCTTCCCCGTCACAGTCGAGCACGTCTACGGCGAGACCACGATCACCGAGAAGCCCGAGCGCGTCGCGACCGTCGCATGGGCGAACCACGAGGTGCCGCTGGCGCTGGGCATCGTTCCGGTCGGCATGAGCAAGGCGTCGTGGGGCGACGATGACGACAACGGCGTGCTGCCCTGGGTCGAGGAGAAGCTCGACGAGATGGGGGCCGAGACGCCGGTGCTGTTCGACGAGACCGACGGCATCGACTACGAGGCCGTCGCCGACACCGAGCCCGACGTGATCCTCGCCGCCTACTCCGGCCTCACGCAGGAGGAGTACGACACCCTCTCCAAGATCGCTCCGGTCATCGCCTACCCGAAGGTCGCCTGGGGCACTTCGGTCGACGAGATGATCGAGATGGACTCCAGGGCCCTCGGCCTCGAGAAGGAGGGCGACGCCCTGATCGAGCAGCTGGACGCCGACGCGCAGAAGGCGCTCGAGGCGAACAGTGTGCTGAAGGACAAGAAGGTCCTGTTCTCCTACATCGACCCGACCGACCTGAGCCAGATCGGGTACTACACGGCGATCGACACCCGCCCGGGCTATCTCCACGATCTCGGTCTGCCGTTCCCCTCGATCGTCGAGGAGAACAAGGACAGCGACCAGTTCTACCTGACGGTCAGCGCGGAAGAGGCGCAGAAGTTCGACGACGTCGACCTGTTCATCACCTACGGTGACGAGTCGATCATCCCGCTCCTGCAGGCCGACCCGCTGCTGTCGAAGATCCCGGCGATCGCCGAGGGCCGCATCGCGGTCCTTCCCGACGCCACCCCCATCGCGGCCTCCGCGAACCCGTCGCCGCTGTCGATTCCGTGGGGTCTCGGCGACTACCTCGCGCTCCTGGCTGCACCGCTCGCTCCGTAATCGTTCGATCCGCCTCCGCGGAGTGAATACCCAGTGACCTCAGCAACCGTCATCGCGCCCGCACCGGGGGCCGCAGACCTGCGGCGCCCGGTGCTGGTGCGAACCCTCTGGCTCCTCATCGGGCTCGTGGTGCTCGTCGTCCTCACCATCCTGTCGATCTCGTTCGGCGTGCGCGCCGTCTCATTCGACGACATCGCCGCAGCCCTCACCGGTCACACCGACACGATCGCGCAGGCGGCGATCGTCAAGCGCATCCCCCGCACGGTCCTGGCCCTCCTCGTCGGTGCGGCACTCGCCCTCTCCGGCGCGACCATGCAGGCCGTGACGCGCAACCCCATCGCCGACCCCGGCATCCTCGGCGTCTCGAACGGCGCCTCGCTGGCCGTGGTGTGCGGCATCGCCTTCTTCGGTCTCGCCGACCCCTACGGCCAGATGGCGTTCGCGATCGCCGGAGCAGGGCTCGCCGCCGTCTTCGTCTACACGGTCGGATCCCTCGGACGCGGGGGAGCGACACCTCTCAAGCTCGCGCTCGCGGGTGCCGCCACCTCGGCCGCCTTCGCCTCGCTCATCAGCGCCGTCATGCTGCCCCGCGTCGACCTGCTGCAGACGTTCCAGTCGTGGCAGATCGGCGGCGTCGGTGGCGCGGAGTGGCCGCGCATCGCGCTCACCGCACCGGTTCTGGCCATCGGCGCCCTGATCTGCTTCCTGTGCTCCCGGGGCATGAACTCCCTCGCCCTCGGAGACGAGATGGCCAAGGGGCTCGGGGAGAACGTGTTCCGCACGCGCATGATCTCGGCGCTGGGCGCGGTGATCCTCGCCGGGGCCGCGACCGCGATCGCCGGCCCCATCGGCTTCGTCGGGCTCATCATCCCGCACGTATGCCGCATGCTCGTGGGCACCGACCACCGCTGGCTGCTCCCGTTCTCGGCCATCGCCGGCGCCGCCCTCCTGACCGCGAGCGACATCGTCGGGCGCGTGATCGCGCCATCGTCGGAGGAGATCCAGGTCGGTATCATCACCGCCATCATCGGCGCCCCGTTCTTCATCTGGATCGTCCGCCGGCAGAAGGTGCGTGAGCTGTGAGCACGACAGAGCACACCGAGCACACCCTCGACCGGGTCGACGAGCCGGCATCCGCCCGGATCGCGCGTATCGTCGCGGGGCGTCGCTCGCGCCACCGCCGGCATGCGGTGGCCACGATCGTCCTCGGCGTCCTGGTCTTCGCCCTCTTCGCGGTGGCGCTCATGGTCGGCAACACGTTCTACACGCCGGATGAGGTGATCCGCGTGATCCTCGGCGAGACGGTGCCGGGCGCCTCGTTCACCGTCGGCGATCTGCGACTGCCGCGGGCGGTGCTCGCCGTCCTCACCGGCATCGCATTCGGAATGGCGGGTGTGTGCTTCCAGACGATGCTGCGCAATCCGCTCGCCTCGCCCGACATCATCGGCATCTCCAACGGTGCCGGTGCGGCGGCCGTGTTCGGCATCATCGTGCTGTCCGTGAACGGGCCGGTCGTGTCGCTGCTCGCTCTCGGCGGCGCCGTCGTCACCGCCCTCGTGATCTACCTGCTCTCGATCAAGGGCGGCTTCGCCGGAACCCGACTCATCCTGATCGGGATCGGCGTCGCGGCGATGCTGCAGAGCGTCATCTCGTACATGCTGTCGCGCGCCGCGAACTGGGACATCCAGACCGCGATGCAGTGGTTGACCGGGAGCCTCAACAACGCCTCGTGGGAGCGGGTGCTGCCGATGGCGATCGCCGCGGCGATCATCGTGCCGCTCATGCTGTCGCAGGGGCGCGCGCTCGGTGCGCTTCAGCTCGGCGACGACTCGGCTGCCGGTCTCGGCATCCGGGTCAACGCCACCCGCCTGCTCCTCATCCTCGGTGCGGTCGCGCTGCTCGCGTTCGCGACCGCGGCCACCGGCCCCATCGCATTCGTCGCCTTCATGGCCGGCCCCATCGCCGCGCGCATCACCGGCCCCGGCGCCAACCTGCTCCTGCCGTCGGCGTTCGTCGGAGCCGTGCTCGTGCTCGGCGGCGACCTGATCGGCCAGTTCGCCTTCGGCACCCGCTATCCCGTCGGCGTCATCACCGGCGTCGTCGGCGCGCCGTACCTGATCTACCTGCTCATCCGCACCAACCGCTCCGGGGGTTCGCTATGACCGTCTCGCACAGCCTGTCCGCCGAGGGGGTGACGCTCGCCTACGGTGACCGCACCATCATCGACGGCCTCGACCTGCAGATCGCCCCCGGTCGCATCACCACCATCGTGGGGGCGAACGGATGCGGCAAGTCCACGCTGCTGCGCTCGCTGGCGCGCCTGCTGTCTCCGAGCGACGGCCAGATCGTGCTCGACGGCAGATCGGTGCACGCCCGCCCCACCAAGGAGGTCGCGCGCATCCTCGGGTTGCTGCCGCAGTCGCCGGTCGCGCCCGAGGGCATCGCGGTCGCCGATCTGGTCGGCCGTGGACGGCACCCGCATCAGAAGATGCTCGCCCGATGGAGCGCCCACGATTACGAGGTCGTGGCGGATGCCCTCGACGCCACCGGCATCTCCGACCTGGCCGACCGCAGCGTCGACGAGCTCTCGGGCGGTCAGCGCCAGCGCGTGTGGATCGCCATGGCGCTCGCACAGGAGACCGACATCCTGCTGCTCGACGAGCCGACCACCTTCCTCGACGTCGCCCACCAGGTCGAGGTCCTCGACCTGCTCACCGACCTGAGCGTCTCGCGCGGCACCACGATCGTCATGGTGCTGCACGACCTCAATCTCGCGGCCCGCTACGCCGACGAGCTGGTCGCCATGAAGGACGGGCGGGTGCACGCCACCGGTGCGCCGCAGGACATCGTCACCGCCGAACTCGTCGAAGAGGTCTTCGGCCTCGCCAATCAGATCACCATCGATCCGGTCTCCGGCAAGCCGATGGTCACACCCATCGGGAGGCACCATGTCCGCTGAGACGACCACGACCGACCGTCCGACCTACATCCTGACCCGCGCCGAGGTACGGGGGGTCGCGCGCGTCTCGCCCTCGTTCGTGCGGGTGACGTTCGGCGGCGACGAGCTGAGCGAGTTCGGCACGCCGGGTGAGGTGTTCGACAGCCGCATCAAGCTGGTGTTCCCACCCGCATCCGGAGTCCTGCCTGAGCTCGACAGGGCATCCGACAACTGGTGGCAGGCGTTCCTCGCGGTGCCCGAGGAGGAGCGCGGGTCCATGCGCACCTACTCCGTGCGCGAGCTGCGGGTCGATGACGAGACCGGCACCGAGGTGGACGTCGACTTCGTGCTGCACCTCGAACCCGGACTGACCGGACCCGCGTCGCTGTGGGCGAGCCAGGCCGCGGTCGGGCAGGAGCTCTACCTGGTCGGCCCCCGCCGCGGGGTGGATGTCGACGCGCACGGAGGGGCCGAGTTCGCGCCGGGGACCGCGGCATCGGTCGTGCTCGCCGGCGACGAGACGGCCGCTCCGGCGATCGCCCGCATCCTCGAGGACGCACCGCAGGATCTGCGCGGCGTCGCCTTCATCGAAGTGCCCTCGCCCGCCGACGTCCTCCGCATCGACGCACCTTCGGGGGTCGAGGTGCACTGGCTGCCGCGTGACATCGGTGAGCCGCACGGCTTGCGGCTCATCCCCGCCGTCCTCGCCCACCTCGGCGACGCCGACGCCACGGACGAGATCCGGGTGAAGGACATCGATGGTGAGGACCTGCTGTGGGAGACGCCGGACTACTCCGGTCTCGGCGAGGACATCGCCACGGGGGATGCTGCGGCCGAACGCTACTTCTGGATCGCGGGGGAGAGCGGCGTGGTCACCACGCTGCGTCGCCACCTGGTCAAGGACCTCGGCATCGATCGCGGGCAGGTGGCGTTCATGGGCTACTGGCGTCGCGGCGTCGCCATGCGAGGCTGAGATGACGACCGGATCCCCCTCCCTGCACGGCCGATCCCTCGTGCTCGGATACGGCCGTGCCCGGGTGGTGCACGACGTGTCGCTACAGCTCGCTCCCGGCCGGGTCACCGCGCTCATCGGCCCGAACGGCAGCGGCAAATCGACCGTCCTGCGCGCCCTCGCGCGTCTGCACCGCATCGAGGCGGGGAGCGTGCGCATCGCCGGAGACGAGACCCGCGACGCCGCCGCCCTTTCTGCGAAGGAGTTCGCGAAGGCCGTCGCGATGCTCTCGCAGTCGCGGCCGCATCCGTCCGGCATCGAGGTCTCCGACGTGGTGGCGTACGGTCGCCACCCCCACCGGGGCCGATTCTCCGGCGTCAGCGATGCGGACCGTGCCGCTGTCGCCCGTGCGCTCGCCCTGACCGGACTCGGCGCCATGGCCTCCCGTCCCGTCGACCAGCTCTCGGGAGGCGAACTCCAACGCGTGTGGCTGGCGACCGCGCTGGCGCAGGAGACCGGCGTACTTCTGCTCGACGAACCGACCAACCATCTCGACCTGCGCTACCAGGTGGAGACTCTCGATCTGATCCGCGAGCTCGCCGACGACCACGGCACCGCCCTCGGCGTCGTGCTGCACGACCTCGACCACGCGGCATCGGTGGCGGACGACGTGGTGCTGCTGCACTCCGGTCGAGTGCACGCGGTCGGCACTCCCGCCGAGGTGCTCACCGGCGCGAATCTCTCACACGTCTACGGCCTGCGCATCGACACCGAGATCGATGAGGAGACCGGCCTCGTCCGGGTGCTCCCGCGCGGTCGACACCACGGACGCCATCGCGCCGCTGCGACATCCTGACCCCCACCCTCCCGGAGGAAGAACACGATGAAGAAGAAATCCCTCGCCCTGGTCGCCCTCGGCGGCGCGCTCGTGATGGCCCTGGCCGGCTGCGGCACCACTCAGGCCCCCACCGCCTCCGACGCGTCGGCGTCGACGAGCGCGGGGTGCGACGACGACACCACCGCGACCTCGACGGGCGCCGTCTCGGTCACCGACGATCTCGGTCGCACGGTCGAGCTCGACAAGCCGGCCGAGCGGATCGCGGTGCTGGAGTGGCAGCAGATCGAGGATGCGCTGTCGCTGTGCGTCACGCCGGTCGCGGTCGCCGACGCCGAGGGCTACAGCACGTGGGTCACCGCGGAGGAGCTCCCGGAGGGCGTGACCGATGTGGGCACCCGCCAGGAGCCGAACCTGGAGACGCTGTTCGGCACCGAGCCCGACCTCGTGATCGTCGAGGTCAGTGCGGCGGACGACCCCATCGTCTCCCAGCTCGAGGCCTACGACGTGCCCGTGCTCGCGACCGTCGGCGCGGATGCCGCCGACCCCATCGCGAAGATGCTCGGCACGCTCGACCTCATCGCCCAGGTGACAGGGCGGGAGGAGCGCGCCGAGGTCGTCGCCGACGAGTTCCAGGAGCACCTCGACGCTGCCTCTGCCGAGCTCGCCGATCTTGACCTGCCCACGAAGGAGTTCGTGTTCTTCGACGGCTGGGTCGACGGCGGCAATGTCGCGCTGCGTCCGTTCGGTCAGGGGTCGCTGGTCGGTGAGATCGGCGAGAAGCTCGGACTCACGAACGCGTGGACCGGCGAGGTCGACCCCGCTTACGGCCTCGGGCAGACCGATGTGGAGGGCATGACCACGGTCGGCGACGCCAGTCTGTTCTACACCGGCACCGAAGATCCCGAGTCGGAGAGCTTCATCGACGCGCTGCAGGACAACCCGGCGTGGACCTCGCTTCCCGCTGTGGCCGAGGGGCGCCTGACCGCCTTCCCCGCCGGGATCTGGACGTTCGGCGGCCCGCGCTCCACCCAGCAGATCATCGACGGCTACCTCGAGGTGCTCTCGAAGTGACGGGTGCCCTTCGCCTCGACGAGACGGCCGCGACGGAGTCGGCGCGTCCGGCTCCTGCGGTCGCACCCGACGAGGCGGAGGGACGCCGGGCCGGGGCTCTCCTCACGGGCATAGGCGTCCTCGTGGCCCTGGCCGTGGTGCTCGTCGCCGTCGCGTGCTGGCATCTCACGCAGGGCACCAGCGGTGCGGTGTTCGCGGAGACCGAGGTGCTGTGGGGGTCGCGGGTGCCGCGTCTCGCCGCCGGCGTCGCCGTGGGTGTGGCGCTCGGCGTGGCCGGCATCCTCCTCCAGTCGCTCGCCCGTAACGCTCTGGCCTCGCCGGACACGCTGGGGGTGACGGCCGGCGCCTACCTGGCTGTCACGGCACTCGCTGCGTTCGGCATCGCCGTGCCAGTGTGGGCTTCGGGCGCTGTCGCATTCGCCGGGGGCATCGTCGCGGCGGGGATCGTGCTCGGTCTCGCCGGCGGTGCGGGTTCGTCCACCACGCGGCTGATCCTGGCGGGCACGGCCCTCGCGCTCGCGTTCCAGGCCGGCACCTCGACGCTGCTCATCCTGTTCGACGAAGAGACCAAGGGGCTGCTCGCGTGGGGGAGCGGAAGCCTGTCCCAGCTGGGCCTGACCGCATTCCTGCAAGCCGCCCCGGTCGTGGTCGTGGTGACGGCGGCTGCTCTGGTGCTCGCGCGTCGGTTCGACATCCTGGCGCTCGGCGACGACACGGCATCCTCCCTGGGCGTGCCGATCCGATCGACGCGGGCCGTCGGCATCCTGCTCGCCGTCACGCTCACCGCGGTATCGGTGACGCTGGCGGGGCCGATGGGCTTCGTCGGGCTGTGCGCGCCCGTGCTCGCCCGCCTGCTGACGCGGGTGGTGCCGAGCCTGAACCGCCATCTGCTCCTGATCCCGGCCGCCGGGTTGCTCGGCGCGATCGTCGTGATCCTCTCGGATGCTCTGCTGCGGGCGATCATCGGGGCCGAGGCGGCGATCCTCATCCCGACCGGAGTTGCGACGACGCTGCTGGGGGCGATCGTGCTCGTGCTCATGGCTCGACGCCTGCGCGACGCCGGCCCGACGCGGGAGCCTCCGCGGGTGCGCTTCGGCGTGCGCAGCGGGGCGCGGTTCCGCATCACCCTGGCGGTCGTGGTGCTCGGGGTGACCGGCGTGCTGCTCCTCGGCCTGCTCGCCGGGCACACGTGGCTGTTGACCGGAGATATCGCGCTGTGGCTGCAGGGCGAGGCGCCGGCGGCGATCGCCTTCGCGCTGGACGAGCGGGCGCCGCGCATCGTGGCCGCGGTCGTCGCCGGTGGAGCGCTCGCGCTCTCCGGCGCCATCATCCAGGGGGTGAGTCGGAACCCCCTCGCCGACCCGAGCATCCTCGGTGTCACGGGCGGGGGCGGACTCGGCGCGGTGCTCGTGATCACGAGCGCCGTCTCGTCCACCGCGGGCATGATCGCGGGTGCCATCGCCGGAGCGCTGCTGGCCTTCGTCCTCGTCTACCTGCTGTCGTGGCGCGGTGGTCTGAACGCCGACAGGTTCCTGCTGATCGGCATCGGCGTCTCGTACTTCACCGTCTCGCTCACGACCTTCTTCCTCCTGAGGTCGAGCCCCTGGGACACTCCGAAGATCTACACCTGGCTCTCGGGCACCACCTACGGCCGTGTCTGGGAGCAGGTGCTGCCCCTGGCGATCGTGCTGGCCATCGCCCTGCCGCTCGTGGTGATGAGCCGCCGCGAGCTCGATGTGCTGTCGCTCGACGAGGACACCCCGCGGCTCGTCGGCATCCGTCTCGAGCCGGTGCGGCTCACGTTGCTGGTCGTGGCGGCCGTGCTCGCGGCTCTGAGCGTGACGGCGATCGGCGTGATCGGCTTCGTCGGTCTCGTCGCTCCGCACGCGGCGCGGGCGCTCGTCGGCGCGAGGCACTCGAGGATGATTCCGGTCGCGGTGCTGCTGGGCGGACTCCTGGTGGGGGTGGCCGACACGATCGGTCGTACCGTCATCGCCCCCGCGCAACTGCCGGCCGGACTCGTGGTCGCGCTGATCGGTGCCCCGTACTTCGTCTGGCTGCTCTGGCGCTCGCGCGACGTGTAGCTCCCGCCTCGAATCGCGCAGATGGTCCCCTTCCGTCGAGGAAGGGGACCATCTGCGCGATTCGAACGGGGACTACTTGGCGAGGAACTCCTTCAGCGCGGCGTTGACCTCGTCGGCGTGGGTCCACAGCAGGCCGTGCGGAGCCCCCTCGACCTCGACGTAGTCGGCGTCGGGCACTGCCTGGTGGAATCGACGGGCGGTGGCATCGATCGGCAGGATGTTGTCCTTCGTCCCGTGCAGGATCAGGGTGGGCTTTCCGGCGGAGCGCACGGCCTCGACGTCGGTGCGGAAGTCTTCGATCCACGCCGGCACGACCGCGTAGGCGGCCACGGGGGCGCTGCCGACCGCGACGTTCCAGCTGCCGGTCACCGCCTGCTCGCTGATGCGCGAGCCCAGGTTCTCGTCGAGGTTGTAGAAGTTCTTGTAGAAGTCGGTGAACCACGCGAAGCGATCGCCCTTGGCGGCAGCCTCGATGCCGTCGAACACCTCCTGCGGCACGCCCTCGGGGTTGTCGTCGCGCTGCACGAGGAAGGGCTCGAGCGAGGCGAGGAAGGCGAGCTTGGCGACGCGGTCGTGGCCGTGGCGGGCGACGTAGCGTGCGAGCTCTCCGGTGCCCATCGAGAAGCCGACCAGCACGACGTCGCGCAGGTCGAGGGTCTCGAGCACGGTGTTCAGGTCGGCGGCGAAGGTGTCGTAGTCGTACCCGGTGTTCACCTTCGACGATCCGCCGAAGCCGCGGCGGTCGTAAGTGATGACGCGGTAGCCCTGAGCGAGGAGCTCGCGGGTCTGACGCTCCCAGCTGTGACCGTCGAGCGGATAGCCGTGGATCAGGACGACGGGCTGACCCGATCCCTGGTCTTCATAGTAGAGCTCGATCGGGGTGCTGTTCTCGGTGCCGACGGTGATGTAACCCATGATCCTGATCCTTTCGGTTCCGGTGAGAACGGTCGTTCTCGCTCGATGTGACCAATCTAGAGAACGTTCGTTCTCGTGTCAAGTAGACTTCTGGACATGACCGAAGACGAGGCTCGCGAGCGCATCCTCTCCACCGCCGAGGAGCTGTACTACCGCAAGGGGTACGCGGCCGTCGGCATGGACGAGCTGCGTCAGGAGGCCGGGGTCTCGCTGCGCCGCCTCTACTCGCTGTTCCCGTCGAAGACCGACATCGTCGTGGCCGTGCTCGCACGCAAGCACGCCGAGTGGGAGTCGGGCCTGTCGGGTGCCGTGGCGGATGCGGGCGGCGACCCGCGCGCACGTCTCCTCGCCGTCTACGGCTATCTCGAGAACTGGTTCTGCGCCGACGACTTCCGCGGCTGCGCATTCATCAACGCGTTCGGTGAACTCGGCGGCACGAATCCCGAGGTTGCCGAGATCGTACGGGCGCACAAGGCCTCGTTCCAGGAGCACATGGCGGGTCTCGTCGCCCAGACGGGCGCGCCCCCCGCGCTCGCCGCGCAGCTGTCCATCCTCGCCGAGGGGGCGCAGAGCACGGCCGCGATCTCGGCCGACCCGGCAGTGGCCGCGCAGGCCAGGGGAGCCGCCGAAGTCCTGATCGATGCGGCCTTCACGCGCGCCTGATCCTTCTGCGCGAGCTTCCGCGTGAGGCGGGCATGATGGAGGTTTTGACTAACCTGGTTAGCGAAATGCCGTTCCGGTGTCAAGGGCGATGCGTCGCGCGCGGGCGTCTCGTAGCCTGCGGAGCATGGAATCACGCACAGAGGGCATCGGTCGTCAGTCGCTGATCATCGCGGCGGCGACGTTCATGGTGATCGCGGCCGCTGTCGGCGCGGGGGCATTCGGCGGTGCGTCCGTCGATGACCTGCAGGACGGGGCCCTCTCCGCCCAGGGCTCGTACCTCGCGCCCGCGGGGCCCGCATTCTCGATCTGGTCGCTGATATACCTCGGCCTGTTCGCTTACACGGTGTGGCAGGCGTTTCCCGCCCAGCGGCAGGACCCGCGTCAGCAGGCCGTGGGCGGATGGATCGCCGCGTCGATGGTGCTGAACGGGCTGTGGCTGGTGACCGCACGATTCCTGACGCTTTGGCTCACTGTCGTCGTGATCGCGGCGCTGCTGGCCGTGCTCGCTCGAGTGATCGTGCTGCTCGGTCGCTTCCCCGCCCGCAGCCTCGCCGATCGCATCCTCACCGACGGCGCGAACGGCCTGCACTTCGGCTGGGTCACGATCGCCACCGTCGCCAACACCGCCGCCTGGCTCACGCAGATCGCACCGCAGAGCTGGGCGCAGGCCGCCGATGCCTGGGCGATCGGCGTGCTGGTCGTCGTCCTGGTGATCGGAGCCGCCGCCGCCTGGATCACCGGACGCATCGCCCCCGCCCTCGCGACGGCCTGGGGTCTGGCATGGCTCGCTGTCGGACGGCTCACCGGAGAACCTCAGAGCACGCCGACCGCGATCGCCGCGATCACCGTGGCGGTGCTGCTCGTCATCACCGGGGTCGTGGCGGTCCTGCGCCGGTCGCGCGCCGTGGACGCCGACGCTCAGAGCACCAGGCGGTAGCCCATCCCCGATTCGGTGAGCAGGTGCACGGGAGCGCCGGGTTCCTGCTCGAGCTTCTTGCGCAGCTGCGACATGTACAGGCGCAGGTAGCCGGAGTCGGAGACCTGCTCGCTGCCCCAGATCTCCTTCAGCAGGTCCTGGCGCGTGACCAGGGCGCCCGGATGCCGGGAGAGGTGCTCCAGCATCCGCCACTCGGTCGGGGTCAGGTGCACGCGCGCTCCGCCCCGTGTCACCGTCTTCGTCGAGAGGTCGACCACCACATCGCCGAAGGCCACGGTCGACTCGCCGCTGGCCGGGATAGAGCGACGCGAGAGCGCACGCAGCCGTGCCAGTAGCTCGTCGACCTGGAAGGGCTTGGTCACGAAGTCGTCGGCGCCGGCGTCGAGCGCTTCGACCTTGTCGGCCGAACCCGTGCGACCGGACACCACGATGATCGGCACGTTGGTCCATCCGCGCAGCGCCTGGATCACCTCGATGCCGTCGAGTCGGGGCATCCCCAGGTCGAGCATGATGAGGTCGGGGTGGGTCTGGGCGGCCGCAGCGATGGCGGCGGCCCCGTCGGGAGCCACGACCACCTCGTATCCGTGCGCGGCGAGGGTGATCCTCAGCGCGCGGACCATCTGCGGATCGTCGTCGGCGATGAGCAGCTTCACTCCGTGCCCTCCGTGTCGGCAAGTCCTGCGGCCAGCGGCAGGGAGATGACCATGGTGAGGCCTCCGCCAGGCGTGTCCTCGGGTGTCAGGGTACCGCCCATGCCCTCGGTGAACCCGCGCGACAGGGCGAGTCCGAGTCCCAGCCCTGTCGTGTTGTCGGTGTCGCCGAAGCGCTGGAACGGCTGGAAGATGCGGTCGCGCCGCTCGGGGGAGACGCCGTCGCCCCGGTCGATGATGCGGATCTCGGCGCGGCCGCCGAGGGCGCTCGTGGAGACGATGACCCGTGCGTCTTCGGGGGAGTGTCGATGGGCGTTGGCGATCACGTTGACCAGCACGCGCAGCAGCAGCACGGGGTCGGCGTGCAGCGGCGGCAGGTCGGGATCGAGGGCGAGCTCGACGTCGGACGGCCCGAGCCCCAGCTCATCGACGGCGGCGAGCACGCAGCCGGCCGCATCCATCCGCGACGACGATACGGCGAGCACGCCGGCCTGCACGCGGCTCACGTCGAGCAGGTCGGTGACCAGCGTCGACAGCGTCGCGAGACTCTCGTCGGCGGTGGCGAGCAGTTCTTCGCGATCGGAGGCCGACAGTCCGTGCGCACCGCGCAGACCGCCGATGGCGGCGACCGCCGAGGCGAGGGGGCGGCGCAGGTCGTGGCTGACGGCCGACAGCAGGGCGCTGCGCACCTGGTCGGTCTCGGCGAGTGCTTCCGCCTCGCTCGCGGTGGCACGCAGATCGGTGTGCTCGATCGCGGCGGAGAGCTGGGCGACGATCGCATCCAGCAGGCGGCGTTCGGGTCCGGCGAGCGGCTCGCCGTTCAGCTCCAGCACCGCACGGGGCCCGCCCCCGGGGACGACGCCGACGGGGATGGTCGTGGCACGTCCGTCGGCCACGGGTTCGCCGTCGCTCGCGAGCACCTCGCCGTCGGGAGCGATCAGGCGCACGCCGCTCAGCCCGAACGCCTCTCGGGTGCGGCTGACCAGAGCCAGCACGGCGTTGTCGCCGCGGAGCACGTTGCCGGCGACTGCGGCGAGCAGCTCGGCCTCGGCGGCGGCGCGCTGCGCGGTGCGGGCCCGTCGCGCAGCCTGGTCCACGATGATGCTGACCAGGATCGCGATGAGCACGTAGAGGGCGAGCGCGAGCACGTGCAGCGGATGCGCGATCGTGATCGTGAACAGCGGAGCGACGAAGAGGAAGTCGAGCGTGACGCCCGAGAGCACCGCCGCGAACACCGCAGGGCGGATGCCGCCGATGAGGGCGACCACGACCACGAGCAGCTGGTACGCGAGCACCTCGGCGGTGATCGACTCGGGGCTGCGGAACGTGAACATGATCCACGACAGGATCGGTCCGAAGACGAGCGCGACGCCGAAACCGAGCAGCTGTCGACGCCAGCCCAGGGCTCCGCCGGTGATGCGCGGCAGCACCATCCGCCCACCCGCTGCGGCGTGCGTGACGATGTGCACGTCGATGTCGCCGGAGCGGCGGATGACCTCAGAGCCGATGCCGGGACCGGTCAGCGCAGCGGTGACGCGACTGCGCCGGCTGACGCCGATCACGAGCTGCGTGGCGTCCGCGCCCTGCGCGAACTCGACCAGGGTGGCGGGGATGTCGTCGCCCACGACCTGGTGGTAGGTGCCGCCGAGCGACTCCACGAGCGTGCGTTGTGCGGCGAGGGCTCCCGGTGTCTCGTCGCGCAGGCCGTCCTGCGCGGTGATGTGCACCGCCAGCAGTTCGCCGCCGGCGGAGCGGGCCGCGATCCTGGCGCCGCGGCGCAGCAGGGTCTCGCCCTCGGGGCCGCCGGTCAGGGCGACGACCACGCGCTCCCTGGCCTGCCAGTTGCCCTCGATGCCCTGTTCCGCCCGGTAGCTGCGCAGCGCGCTGTCGACCTCGTCGGCGAGCCAGAGCAGGGCCAGCTCGCGCAGTGCGGTGAGGTTGCCGAGGCGGAAGTAGTTCGACAGGGCGGCGTCGATCCGCTCGGCCGGGTAGACGAGTCCGGCCGAGAGTCGATCACGGAGCGTCTGCGGGGCGAGGTCGACGACCTCGATCTCGTCGGCGGCGCGGACCACGGCGTCCGGGATCGTCTCCTGCTGCGCGATGCCGGTGATCTTCTCGACCACGGCGTTCAAAGACTCGATGTGCTGCACGTTGACGGTGGTCACCACGTCGATGCCCGCATCCAGCAGCTCGTCCACGTCCTGCCAGCGCTTGGCGTTGCGCGAGCCGGGGACGTTGGTGTGCGCCAGCTCGTCCACGAGGGCGATCTCGGGTGCCCGCTCGAGCACGGCGTCGACGTCGAGTTCGGTCAGGGCGATCCCGCGGTGGAGGTCGACCCGGCGGGGCACCTCGGGGATTCCGGCGGTCTGCGCCTGCGTCGCGGCGCGGTCGTGCGTCTCGACGATCGCGATCACGACGTCATGGCCCTCGTCGAGCATGCGTCGTCCCTCGGCGAGCATCTCGTAGGTCTTGCCGACGCCGGGGGCGGCTCCGAGGAGTACCCGGAGCCGCCCCCGGCGGGAGTGGCCGTGAGATCGACGAAGTGGCGCTGCGGTCATTCGCCCTCCCGTTCATCGAGCGCGAGATTGAGCTCGGCGACGTTGATGCGCTCCGCGCCGAGGAATCCCAGATCCCGCCCTTGAATCCTAGACTCCACGAGGTCGCGCACCTCCTGTGCGGAGAGCCCGCGGGCCTCGGCGACGCGCGGCACCTGCAGCAGTGCGTACGCCACGCTGATGTGCGGGTCGAGCCCGGAACCCGAGGCGGTGACCGCGTCGGCCGGCACCTGCGACGGGTCGACCCCCTCGCGCTCCGCGATCGCGGCCTTGCGCTCCGCGATCGCTGCGACCAGGTCGGTGTTCTCCGGGCCGAGGTTGCTTCCGCTGGAGCCCGCGCCGTCGTAGCCGTCGCCCGCGGCGGAGGGCCGCGACTGGAAGTACTCCGGGAGCGCCTCGCCGTCGTCATCGGTGAAGGACTGGCCGATCAGCGAGCTGCCCCTGTCGTCGGGAAGGGGGGAGCCATTGGCCTGCCACGGGAGCAGGAGCTGCCCGATGCCGGTGACCAGGAGTGTGTAGGCGACGCCGAGCACGAGGGTGAGGACGAGCATCGCGCGGACGGCGACACCGGTGGTGCGGACCGCGGTGCGTGTGGAGGACATGTCTGGATTCCTTTTCCGAGCCGGGTCAGAAGCCCGGGATGAGACTGACGACGAGGTCGATGATCTTGATGCCGATGAACGGAGCGATCACGCCGCCGAGTCCATAGATCAGCAGGTTGCGCTGCAGGATCTGCGAGGCGCTCGCCGGGCGGTACTTCACTCCGCGCAGGGCCAGGGGGATCAGGAACACGATCACGATCGCGTTGAAGATGATCGCGCTGGTGACGGCCGACGCCGGCGAGTGCAACTGCATGATGTTGAGCGCCGCGAGTCCGGGGAAGACGCCCATGAACATCGCCGGGATGATCGCGAAGTACTTCGCGATGTCATTGGCGAGCGAGAACGTGGTGAGCGCTCCGCGCGTGATGAGCAGCTGCTTGCCGATGCGCACGATGTCGATCAGCTTGGTCGGGTCGGAGTCGAGGTCGACCATGTTGCCGGCCTCCTTCGCCGCCGAGGTGCCGGTGTTCATCGCCACGCCGACGTCCGCCTGGGCGAGCGCGGGGGCGTCGTTGGTGCCGTCGCCGGTCATCGCGACCAGACGGCCGCCCTCCTGCTCGCGCCGGATGAGCTCGAGCTTGTCCTCGGGCGTCGCCTCGGCGAGGAAGTCGTCGACCCCGGCCTCAGCGGCGATCGCCTTCGCCGTGAGCGGGTTGTCGCCCGTGATCATGACCGTGCGGATGCCCATCGCGCGCAGTTCCTCGAAGCGCTCGCGCAGGCCGTCCTTCACGATGTCCTTGAGGTGCACCACGCCGAGGACGCGACCGTCGGCACCGGGCGTCTTCACGGCGACCACGAGCGGGGTACCGCCGCTCTCGGCCACGGCATCCGTGCGCGTCGTGAGCTCGACGTCGTCGCCGTCGAGCCCGAGCCAGGCCCGCACCGCGGAGCCGGCGCCCTTGCGGATCTGCGTGCCGTCGGCGAGGTCGAGGCCCGACATGCGCGTCTGCGCCGTGAACGGCACGACCACCGCGTCCTCCGGTGCGGTCACCCGGATGTCGTTCGCGGCGGCGAGTTCGACGATCGAGGCGCCCTCGGGGGTGGGGTCTGCAAGCGACGACAGTGCGGCGACGTGCAGCAGCTCCTGGCCGTCGACACCCGGGAGGGCGAGCACCTCGTGGGCGCGGCGGTTGCCGTAGGTGATGGTGCCGGTCTTGTCGAGCAGCAGGGTGGTGACATCTCCTGCCGCCTCGACCGCGCGCCCCGACATCGCGAGCACGTTGCGCTGCACGAGGCGGTCCATGCCGGCGATGCCGATCGCCGAGAGCAGCGCCCCGATGGTGGTCGGGATGAGGCAGACGAGCAGCGCGATCAGCACCGGGATGCTGACGGGAGAGGCGGCGTACGACGCGATCGGGTTCAGGGCGAGCACCACGACGACGAAGATGATCGACAGGCTCGCGAGCAGGATGTTCAGCGCGATCTCGTTGGGGGTGCGCTGGCGGCTGGCCCCCTCGACCAGCGCGATCATGCGGTCGACGAAGGTCTCCCCCGGCTTCGAGGTGATGCGCACCACGATGCGGTCGGACAGCACGCGGGTGCCACCGGTCACGGCGCTGCGGTCGCCGCCGGACTCGCGGATCACCGGCGCGCTCTCGCCCGTGATGGCCGATTCGTCGACGGTGGCGATGCCCGCGACGATGTCGCCGTCGCCGGGGATCAGCTCGCCCGCTGTCACGATCACGATGTCGTCGCGCTGCAGCTCGGCCGACGAGACCTGGGCGGTCGCGGCGTGCTCGGCGGCGGCATCCGCTGCCTTGTCGTAACCGACCACACGCCGGGCCATCGTGCTGGTGCGGGTCTTGCGCAGGCTCGCGGCCTGCGCCTTTCCTCGGCCCTCGGCGACCGACTCCGCCACGTTGGCGAACAGCACGGTGAGCCACAGCCAGATCGCGATGCCCCAGGTGAAGGGGGCGGGAACCGCGGTGCCGCCGGAGTCGGCCGGGCCGCCCAGGAACGGCTCGGCGATCGCGAGCACGGTGGTGAACGCGGCGCCGACCCAGACCAGCAGCATGACGGGGTTGCGCACGAGCGCTGCCGGGTTGAGCTTGCGCAGGGCCCCGGGAAGGGCCTGCACGAGCTGCGACCAGCCGAAGGAGCGCGGCGGTTGTGCGGGTGTGGATGCCGGAGCATCCTGCTGTTCGGAGGGGGTGGTGATGAGGGTCATGGTTAGACGAGTCCTTCAGCGAGGGGTCCCAGTGCGAGCACGGGGAAGTAGGTGAGCGCGGTGACGATGACGGTCACGGCGAGGAGCAGGCCGACGAACTGCGGCCGGTGCGTGGGCAGGGTGCCGGAGGTCGCCGGTACACGCTGCTGCGCCGCGAACGAGCCGGCCAGAGCGAGCACGAGCACGATCGGCAGGAACCGGCCGAGCAGCATCGCGATGCCGAGCGCGGTGTTGAACCACGGGGTGTTCGCGGTGAGTCCGGCGAAGGCGGAGCCGTTGTTGTTCGACGCCGAGGTGAAGGCGTAGAGCACCTCGCTCATGCCGTGCACGCCGGGGTTCAGGATGCTGGTCGACTCGACATCGGCGCGGATGCCGGGGATCGCGAAGCTCAGCGCGGTGCCGGCCAGCACGAGGGTCGGCGTCACCAGGATGTACAGGCTCGCGAGCTTGATCTCCCGCGGACCGATCCGCTTGCCCAGGTACTCCGGCGTGCGGCCGACGAGCAGTCCGCCGACGAACACCGCGATGATCGCGAGCACGAGCATGCCGTACAGGCCCGAGCCGACGCCGCCGGGGGCGACCTCGCCGAGCATCATGTTCAGCATGGGCATCATGCCGCCGAGCGCGGTGTACGAGTCGTGCATCGAGTTGACGGCACCCGTCGAGGTGAGGGTGCTGGCGCTGCCGAACAGCGTGGAGCCGAGGATGCCGAAGCGCACCTCCTTGCCCTCCATCGCGGCCCCGGCGAGTTCCGGAGCGGTGCCGCGGCCGGCCAGCTCGAGCGCCGAGAGGGCGAACGTCGAGACGAGGAAGATCGTGCCCATCACGGCGGCGATCGCGTAGCCCTGACGGTGGTCTCCGACCATGCGGCCGAACGTGCGGGGGAGGGCGAACGGGATCACGAGGATCAGCAGCACCTGCAGCAGGTTGGTGAAGCCGGTCGGGTTCTCGAAGGGGTGCGCCGAGTTGGCGTTGAAGAAGCCGCCGCCGTTGGTGCCGAGGAGCTTGATCGCCTCCTGCGAGGCCACCGGACCTCCCGGGATGGTCTGCGTGCCGCCGGACACCGTGGTGACGTCGGTGAATCCCGCGAAGTTCTGGATCACGCCGCCCGCGAGCAGCGCCACCGCGCCGATGAGGGCGATCGGGAGGAGGATGCGGCCGAGACCGCGGATCAGGTCGACCCAGAAGTTGCCGATCGTGGCGGAACCACGGCGAGCGAGACCGCGGATGAGGGCGATCGCGATGGTGAGGCCCACCGCCGCCGACACGAAGTTCTGCACGGTGAGACCCGCGAGCTGCACCGTGTAGCCCATGGTCTGCTCGGGGGAGTACGACTGCCAGTTGGTGTTGGCCACGAACGAGGCGGCGGTGTTGAAGGACAGCCCCTCCGGCACCGCCGGGAGGCCGAGGGACTGCGGCAGGAACGCCTGCAGTCGCTGCAGGCCGTAGACCAGCAGAACGCCGACCACCGAGAACGCCAGCACGCTGCGGGCGTACGCGCGCCAGGTCTGCTCCGACGACGAGTCGACGCCGATGAGCCGATAGACGCCGCGCTCGACCCGCAGGTCGCGCGCCGACGTGAAGACGTGGGCGATGTAGTCGCCGAGGGGGCGGTAGAGGAGCACGAGCACGACCACGACGGCCGTGACCTGCAGGATGCCGAACCAGATCGTCGCGTCCATCAGAACCTCTCCGGCGCGACGAGCGCGACCACGAGGTAGACGACGGCGGCGACCGCAAGGGCGGCGGCGAGGATCTCGAAGACGATCACAGCCGCTCCACCCCCTTGGCCACCAGGGACACGAGGGCGAACAGCGCGAGAGTCAGCGCGATGTAGATGATGTCGAGCACGGATCCGATACAACTCCCGCACGGCCCCGGCAGCCGCCATCCTCACGCTTCCCCTACGCCCTCCGCGCGGATGCATGCGGGTTGCTCACGGCATTCGTGTCCCCGCCGCTCCCGCCTGATCTCGTTCCGGTTGCACTTGCTGTCGCTTCCGATGCTCTCGGGCGGCAGCAAGTGCGACCGGAACGGCCCGCGTCGGCCATATGCTCACGAGGTGGGAATCAGAAGAGTGCGGATCGGCGCCGGGACGTGGGTCGTCGCCGGGCTGGTCGTGGTCGCCCTCGTGTGCATCGTCACCGGGTTCCTGCCGCGCTCCGACGCCGGGGCATTGGGCGAGCGGATCGCGCCCGTGTTGGGGTTCGTCGTCGCGATCACGATCGTCGCCGAGCTCGCCCGCGACGCCGCGGTCTTCGACGTCGTCTCGCAACGACTCGCCCGCTGGGGACGCGGTCGGGTGCTCGTGCTGTGGGCGCTGGTGGTCGCGCTCGCCGTGGTGAGCACGGTGTTCCTGTCGCTCGACACGACCGCCGTGATCGTCACCCCGGTCGTCGTCGTCCTCGCGCAGAGCATCGGCGTCTCACCCCTTCCCTTCGCCCTGGCGACCGTGTGGCTCGCCAACACGGCATCCCTCGCGCTCCCGGTCTCGAACCTCACCAACCTGCTCGCCGCCCCCGCCATCGGCGACGGCCCCGCGGCGTTCTTCGCGCTCAGCTGGGCACCGACGCTCGTCGGCATCCTCGTGCCCGTCGCGATCCTGACGATCCTGCATCGGCGCACGGTCTTCGGTGCGTACGAGACCCCGGTGGCAGGGCGGCCCGCCGACCCGACGCTGTTCTGGAGCGCGACCGGCATCCTGCTCGTGCTGATGCCGCTGCTCGCCCTGACCCACGATGTCTGGATCCCGGCCACGGTCGCCGCGCTCGCGCTGATCGGCCTGTTCGCGGTCCGGCGGCGCCGGGCGCTGCGGCTCTCGCTCGTCCCGTGGCAGGCGCTCGCGCTCGCCGCGTCGCTGTTCGTGCTGGTCGAGGCGGCGCACGCGCAGGGCCTGCTCGACTTCCTGACCTCGCCGACCGCGAACGGCGACGCTCCCGGCGACCTGTTCCGGCTGGCCGCGCTCGGGGCCGTGAGCGCGAACGGGATCAACAACCTCCCGGCATACCTGGTGCTCGAGCCCGCCGCCGGCGATCCGGTCGCGCTGATGGCGCTGCTGATCGGCGTGAACATCGGCCCGCTCATCACGCCATGGGCGTCGCTCGCGACCCTCCTGTGGCATCACCGGATCGTCGCGTTGGGCGTCACGATCCGATGGAGCCGTTTCATGCTGTGGGGTGTGGTGGCTGCGGTGCCGACCGTGCTCGCCGCCGTGCTCGTGCTCTGGCTCGTCTCGGGCTAGTGCTCCGTTCCGGTCGCACCTCCTGCCGTCCCCGAGGCGCGGAGGCGGCACGAAATCCGACCGGAAGGGGGAGCGGGCCGGAAGAGGAAGTGCGCCGGGCCTGACAGGATGTCGGTCATGAGCGTTCTCTACGACTACTTCTCCGCGCCGAACGACGAGCGGGCCGTCACCGTCCTCCAGGTGGAGGGCGGACCGACCGCGGAGGAGTCGGGCTTCGATGCCGGAACGCTCGGCGGCATCGACCCGGTCGTGCAGCTCGGCACGCTCGAGGCGCTGCTGACGGGCGTGCCTTACGACGAGGTGACCGACGACCCGCGTGCCGGCCACAACCTCGCGATGAGCGACGACTACGACCGGATCGTCATCACCGTGACGGATGCGCTGGCCGCCGCTCTCGCCGCCGCCGACGACGTCCGTCTGGCAGAGGTCGCGGAGCCGTGGTCGCAGACCGAAGAGCTCGAAGGGGCCGATCCGGCCCAGCTGGCCGCGTTCGCGCGGGACCTCGCCGCGCTCGCTCGTCGTGCCGCGGCGTCCGACCACCGCCTCTACTGCTGGACCAGCATCTAGGACGCTCGTCCGCGCAGGACGCACCCCAGCGGTGAGCCGTCACGGGGCCTCGATCAGCGTGCGGTCGGCCACTCCTCGGCGAGAAGGCCGTAGTTCATGCCGTCGAGCCATTCGCCCGAGCGATGCAATGCCGTCTTCCGGCTGAACTCCTCTCGGCGCATCCCGAGCCGCTCCATGAGGCGCCAGGACGGCTCGTTGTCGGCGAAGCACCCCGCATGCACCCGGCGCAGGCCCAATGCGCCGAAGCACACGTCGATCACCGCGCGGATCGCCTCTGTCGCGTAGCCGTGCCCGGTGTGCGCGGGGTCGAGAACCCAGCCGAGCTCGGCCTCGACGCCCTTCGCCCGGGCGTCGACCTCGAGCTGCGCCCACCCGTCGCCGCGCCGCACCATGATGTCACCGATCGGGGTCGGGGCGGTGCCCTCGGCGTCGGGCAGCAGCTCCACGATGTACAGGGAGGCGAGCCGCTCGGGGTCGAGATACCGCTCACGGAACGCGTCTCGCGTGTCGGGAGCGGCACCGAGCCACCGGTTCACCTCGGGGAGCCGACGCCACTCCCACATCGCATCGACGTCGGCGGGCGTGCACGGGCGCACCTGCAGCCGGGCCGTCCGCGCGGGCCACGGCTCGGGGGTTCGCGTGTCGGTCATCGCTCCACCCTAGGCGCGGCCGGCGACGTCGATCACGGGGTCTCCCCGCCGACCCGTCGCATCTCCTCCGCGAGCGCGCTGTTCGTCTCGGCGAACCGTGCGGTGATGTTCTCGCGCACCTCGGGCGACTTGTTCTGGCTGAGTTTGGCTCGCGCATCGAAGCGGGTCACGCGCATCCGCAGTCCGACCGTGCCCTTGGCGGCGCGGCGGGTGCCCTCCTCGTCCTCCGACAGGTGTCGGCCGTGCTGCTGATGATCCTCGAAGTGGTCGGTCAGCCGCGAGAGCATGGCGTAGTTCTCCTCTTCGCTCAGGATCTCGGGGATGCCGTACAGGTGCGCGGTCACGTGGTTCCACGTCGGGACCAGATCGCCCGGTGCGTACAGTGTCGGTGACACGTAGTCATGCGGTCCCTGGATGATCACGAGCACTTCATGCCGGCCGAGTTCGTGGAGCTGCTCGTCCGGGCGCCCGAAGTGGCTCGCGATCACGATGTCGTCGTCGTCCTCCATCAGCAGCGCGGGATAGTGCGAGGCGACCAGGCCGCCGCTGGCCGGGGAGACGAACGTCGCCCAGGGGTTCCCGCGGATGAGGCGCTTGACCTCGTCGGGATCGGTCATCAGGTAGCGGGGCGTGTGGCGCATCAGGATTCCTCTCTTCGGCGGTCGGTCAGACGGGTGCGCACCGCGAGGGTGGCGCAGGCGATCACGGCGAGTCCGCCGACGGCGGTCGCCCAACCGATCTGTTCGTGGAGGAGGAGCGCGGCCCACGCGATGCTCATCACCGGTTGGACGAGCTGGATCTGGCTCACCTGCGCCATCGGGCCGATCGCGAGACCGCGGTACCAGGCGAAGAAGCCGAGGAACATGCTCACCGCCGCGAGGTAGGCGAACGCGAGCCATTGCACGGGCGTCGCGGCGGGCGGCTGCTGGATCGCCGACGCGACGGTGAGTGCCGTCATCAGTGGGGCGGCGACGATCAGCGCCCACGACACGGTCTGCCAGGAGCCGAGTTCACGCGCGAGCAGACCGCCCTCCGCGTATCCGATCGCCGCAGCGATGACGGCCCCGAACAGCAGCAGGTCGGCGCCCGTGAGGGATCCGAGTCCGCCGTTCTGCAATGCGGCGAACACGACGGCCGCGGCAGCGCCAAGGAACGCGAAGATCCAGAAGGATCGGACGGGACGTTCGCGCGTGCGGAGCACCACGGCGACTGCGGTCGCGGCGGGAAGCAGACCGATCACGACGGCACCGTGGCTGGCGGGGGTCGTGGTCATCGCGAAGGAGGTGAGCAGCGGGAACCCGGCCACCACCCCACCGGCGACGATCGCGAGGCGGCCCCACTGCGTCATCGTCGGGGGGCGCTGGCGGGTCGCGGCCAGGGCGATTCCCGCGAGGAGGGCGGCGACGACCGCGCGCCCGGAGCCGATGAACAGCGGTGAGAGCCCGCCGATCGCGATGCGTGTGAACGGGAGGGTGAAGGAGAAGGCGAAGACGCCGAGAAGCCCCCACCAGAGGCCCGCACGAGTCGATAGCACTGTCGATCGCTGAGCGATAACGCTACTGTCTACATTCATGAGTCAGGATAGCAGTGACCGAATCGTCGCCGGAGTCCGCGAGTGGATCGCCACCGCGTCGCCGGGTGCACGAGTCCCCTCGAATCGTGCGCTCATGGCGCAGTACGGCGCGAGTCCGATCACCGTGCAGAAGGCGATGCAGCAGCTCGTGCGACTCGGTCTGGTCGAGTCCAGGCCCGGCGCGGGCACGTTCGTGCGCGCCGTGCCCGCCGCCCGTTCGGTCGACTACGGCTGGCAGACGGCCGCCCTCGGCACGGCGCCCGCGGGACTCATCGGCCTGTCATCGACGCAGCGCACCGTCGCCCCCGACGCGATCGGACTGCACTCGGGCTACCCCGCGGTCGACCTGCTCCCGCAGCGGCTCGTGCGACAGGCCCTGGTGCGTGCCGCTCGGTCGGACGCGGCGCTGACCCGTTCGCCCGCCGCAGGCATTCCCGATCTGCAGGCGTGGTTCGCGGCGGAACTCGCATCCTCCGCCCCCGCGGGGGTCACCCCCGCATCGGCGCGCGATGCCCTGATCATCTCCGGCAGCCAGAGCGGGCTGAGCTCGATCTTCCGTGCCGTCGTCGGCGTCGGTCAGCCGCTGCTGATCGAGTCGCCGACGTACTGGGGGGCGATGCTCGCGGCCGCGCAGGCCGGCGTCGTGCTGGTGCCGATCCCGTCCGGTCCGCACGGACCCGATCCGGATGACGTCGAGCGGGCGTTCGCGCAGACCGGAGCCCGCGCGTTCTACGCGCAGCCGACCTTCGCCAACCCGACCGGCGCGCAGTGGCCGGTCGCGACGGGGGAGGCCGTGCTCGAGACCGTCCGTCGGCACGGGGCCTTCCTGATCGAGGACGACTGGGCGCACGACCTGGGGATCGACGGCGACCCGCGCCCGGTCGCCGCGTCCGATGACGACGGACACGTCGTGTACCTGCGCTCGCTCACGAAGAGCGCCTCGCCCGCCCTCCGCGTCGCGGCCGTGATCGCGCGCGGACCCGCGCGGGAGCGCATCCTCGCGGATCGCGCGGCCGAGTCGATGTACGTGAGCGGGGTGCTGCAGACCGCGGCCCTCGACGTGGTCACCCAGCCCGCGTGGCGCACGCACCTGCGCGGCTTCCGCGAGCACTTGCGCGCGCGCCGCGACCTGCTGGTCTCGAGCCTCGCCGCGCACGCCCCCTCCGCGCACATCGAGAGCGTTCCGGTGGGCGGCCTGAACCTGTGGGTGCGGCTGCCGGAGGGGACGGATGTCGCGCGGGTGGTCCGTGAGTGCGAGGTGCGCGGTCTGATCATCGCCCCGGGCTCCGAGTGGTTCCCGGCGGAGCCCTCCGGCTCCTACGTGCGCCTCAACTACGCGAACGCCGACACCGCCCGCTTCGCGGAGGCCGCCGGCATCCTGGGCGCCGTGCTCGACGGGTCCTGAGGGGTCGCTCAGCCCGCTCCGGTCGCAGTTCTGTCGCCCGCGAGCCGAGGAGGCGGCAGCAACTGCGACCGGAAGGCGGATCTCAGGCTTCGGGGGCGCCGTCCTGCGGCGGGCCGGCGGGGCGGTGGGCGCGACGGCCTGCCACCACGACCGGACGACCGGCACGCTCCTGACCGGGCAGCGGACGGGAGCGGCGTCCGTAGATGAGCTCCGACGAGTCGAGCAGCCACGGCACGAGCGTGATCGACACCCCGTGCACGAGCATGAGCTGGTTGGCGAGACGGCGCGCGCGGCGGTTGTGCAGGAACGACTCCCACCAGTGGCCGACGATGTACTGCGGCAGGTACACCGTCACGACCGACGAGCCGTGCTTCTCGCGGTACTGCTTGATGAACTGGGTCACCGGCTGCGCGAACGAGCGATACGGCGACTCGACGATCACGAGCGGGATCGGCACCAGGTGGTCGGCCCAGTCCTTCTGCAGCTGGGCCGCATCGTCGGAGGCCACGGCCACGTGCACCGCCAGCGTCTTGCCGTGCTTGGCCGCGATCGCGTAGTCGATGGCCTTCACGACGGGCTTCTGCAGTCGGTTGACGAGCACGATGGCGAGGTCGCCGGTCGCACCGAACTTCGTGGTGTCGTCGATCGCGATCTCATGCTCGACGTCGCGGTAGTACCGCTTCACCCCCAGCATCAGGAAGGCGAGGATCGGGATCGCGAAGAAGACCAGGTATGCGCCGTGCGTGAACTTGGTGATCGTCACGATGACCAGCACGAGCACGGTCATCGCGGCGCCCGTGGAGTTGATGATGAGTCCGACCTTCGCCGAGCGGCGGTCGGATGCCGAGGCGCCGTCGATCCCCGAGTCCTTCGTGCCCTCGACCGGTCCGCGCAGCACGCGTCGCCAGTGCCGTACCATCCCGATCTGTCCGAGCGAGAACGAGACGAACACGCCGATGATGTACAGCTGGATCAGCGTGGTCAGCTTCGCCTGGAAGATCACCAGCACCGCGATAGCCGCGATGCCGAGCAGGATCATGCCGTTCGAGAACACGAGGCGGTCACCGCGGGTGTTGAGCGACTTCGGCGCGTAGCCGTCGCGGGCGAGCACGGCGCCCAGCAGAGGGAAGCCGTTGAAGGCGGTGTTCGCGGCGAGCAGCAGCACGCACGCGGTCGCGGCCTGCACGATGAAGAACGCGATGCTGCCGCCGCCGAAGGTCGCTGCGGCGATCTGCGCCATCAGGCTGGGCTGCGGATTCGTGCAGTCGAAGCCGACGAGGTCGCACGGGTTCTCGGCGTAGTGCACGCCGGTGATCAGGGCGAGGGCGGTGAGGCCGGCGAACAGGCAGATGGCGATCGACCCCATCAGCACGAGTGTCGACTGGGCGTTGCGCACCTTCGGGGCGCGGAAGGCGGGAACGCCGTTCGACACGGCCTCGACACCGGTGAGGGCGGAGCATCCGCTCGAGAACGCGCGCAGGATCAGCAGGATCACGGCCGCCTGGCCGAGGCTTTCGGCCTGCACCGAGAACTCGGCGCTCGAGGCGACAGGGGCGTCGCCCAGGAAGGTGCGGATCAGGCCGGTCACGATCATGATGCCGACCGAGCCGATGAACACGTACGTCGGGATCGCGAAGACCAGGGAGGCCTCGCGCACCCCGCGGAGGTTCACGACGATGATGAGGATCACGAAGCCGACGGCGAGCTCGACGCGGAACGGGTCGAGCCCCGGCACGGCCGAGATGATGTTGTCGACACCGGAGGCGACCGACACGGCCACGGTCAGCACGTAGTCGACCAGGAGCGCCGCGGCCACGATCACACCGGGGATCTCGCCGAGGTTCTTCGACGCGACCTCGTAGTCCCCACCGCCCGAGGGATAGGCCTTGATGAGCTGGCGGTAGCTGAGCACGACCACGATCAGCAGCACCACGACCGCGATCGCGACGAGCGGCGTGAACGACAGGAAGGTGAGCCCGCCGATCAGCAGGATCATCACCAGCTCCTGCGGGGCGTAGGCCACCGAGCTGAGCGCGTCGGACGCGAAGATGGGAAGAGCCATCCGCTTCGGGAGCAGCTGGTCGTCGACCTGCTGGCTCGTCAGCGGTTCTCCGATGAGGATGCGCTTGGCGAGCGGCGGTGAGTCCGCGCCCTCCCTGTTTTCGTCTGACACGTCCGGCGACACTACGCCTCCTGATGGCATCCTCACGCGATCCTCACGGAATCCCTACGGTGGGATGCGCGGTCCTCACGGAATCCTTACGCGCAAAGCTACACTGGCACGCGGTGGAAAATCAGGTGCTGCTCGGATTCATCGCGATCGCGATGGGGGTGGCTTTCGGCATCCTCCTGTTCGTGCCCTTCGTGGCGGTCAGCTATCGCCGACGCGGGCGACTCGGCCTCGGACGCACGCTGCTCTGGCTGTCGGCCCTGATCTATTTCTGGGCGGTCTGGACCTATACCCTGCTGCCGCTGCCCGACCCCGACACGATCCGTTGCGTCGGAGCGATCACCGATCCGATGTCGGTCGTGCGCGATGTGCGGAAGGCTTTCGCGGCCCCGGGCAATCCGCTGCGTCAGCCGGCTCTGCTGCAGCTGGTCTTCAACGTGCTGCTGTTCGTGCCGCTCGGCTTCTTCGTCCGAGTGCTCGCCGGTCGTGGGGTGCTCACGGCGCTCGCCGCCGGCTTCGGCCTGTCGCTGCTGGTCGAGACCACGCAGCTGACCGGCGTGTGGGGCGTCTACCCGTGCGCGTATCGCTTCTTCGACGTGGGCGACCTCATGACGAACACCCTCGGCGCGGTCATCGGCTGCATCGCGGCGATCCTCGTCCCGCGATCGCTGCGCGGCGTGAAGGTGAGCCCGGACGCTGATCGTCCCCGTCCGGTCAGCCGCGGCCGCCGCCTGCTCGCGATGCTGTGCGACTTCCTCGCCTACGGGTTCCTGAGCGTGGGGGCCGGGGTGACCGTGCAGGTGTGGCTGGAGTTCGTCGTGGACGACCGCGCCGCGGTGCTCGACGGCGCCCTCGCATCCGCCGCCGCCACCATCGTCCCCTCAGCACTGTTCCTGGTGCTGATCCTGGTCGGCGGGCGCTCGGTGGGCGACATCGCGGTGCAGCTCCGATACGCGGGATCGCGCCTGCCCGTACCGTTCGCGCGGCTCCTGCGCTGGGCGGGCGGCATCGGCGGGATCAGCGCGCTGCAGCTGCCCGGCGGGTTCTTCGGCCTCGCGGCGGCAGTGCTGTTCCTCGCCGCGATCGTGCTGCCGTTCACGACACGTGACGGTCGCGGACTTCCCGGCGTCGTCTCCGGACAGCACCTCGTCGACGCGCGGGCGGGTGCCGCGGGCCCTGCGCCGAGCGTGCCCGCATCCGCTTCCCCTCCGCGCGACGCATGACCGACTGAGGGTCCGATGAACGCCGCGGGCTCAGCTCTCCGTGTGGGGACGCGGCATGTACCACTCGGTGAACTCCGTCGCCCGCCCGTCGGGAGCGAGCCGGATGATCCAGAGGTTGAGGTAGTCGCGTTCGGCCGGGTATTCCGTGCGCCCCTGGACGACCACGAAGCCGCCGACCTCGTGCAGGACCTCCCACTCGAACGTCCAGGAGCCCGGTTCATCGCCGTCGTCGATCCACCCGGACACGATCGCCTCGCGCCCCACGCGCGGCTCCGAATCGGGGCTCGTGAGATATCGGGCGTCGTGCGTGAAGAGTGCTCCGATCCGCTCGGGATCGTTCGATCTCCATGCCTCGATGTAGGCCCCGGTCCAGTCCTCGCCTGCGGTCGTCATGTGCTCCGTTCTAGGCGGCGGGGGAGGCCGCGTCAACCCGTTCGCGAATCGTGAGGACATCGGGGATCCACAGCGGTTTCCGATCACGAACCCGTAACGTCGATGGCATGACGACTGTTCACGTCACCGAGGACACGATCAACCAGGCCCGCGAGCTGCGCGATGAGCTGCAGCGGTTCCTGCGCGAGTACGAGTTCGGGATGCGCGAGGTCGAGACGAAGATCTCGATCCTGCGCGACGAGTTCACGCACGACCACGCGTACAACCCGATCGAGCACGTGAAGAGCCGGCTGAAGTCGCCGGACAGCATCGTGGAGAAGATCGCCCGCAAGGGCATCGACGAACCCGACTTCGACCGCATCCGCGCGGAGATCACCGACATCGCCGGTGTGCGCGTGACCTGCAGCTTCGTCGCCGACGTCTACCGCCTGTTCGATCTGCTCACCGCGCAGGACGACGTCACGGTGCGCACGGTGAAGGACTACATCGCGCAGCCGAAGGCCAACGGCTACAAGAGCCTGCACGCGATCATCGAGGTGCCCGTCTTCCTGTCGACCGGTGCGCTGTCGGTACCGGTCGAGGTGCAGTTCCGCACGATAGCGATGGACTTCTGGGCCAGCCTGGAGCACAAGATCTACTACAAGTTCTCGAACCAGGTGCCCTCGCATCTCGTCGACAGCCTGTCGGATGCCGCGGATGCCGCCGCCGAGCTCGACAGTCGCATGGAGCGCCTGCACCGGGAGGCGCACGGCGTGCCGCAGCGTCAGCTCGCCCCGCCGCCCCCTCCTGCCCCGCCGTCGATCCCGGACGCCCCGACCGGCCCTCGCGTCGTCGGGGTCTGACCGAAGACGCGCCGAGCACCCGTCCACAACTCCGGAGAAGCTGCGGACGGGCGGCTCCCTGCGTGGCGGTGTTGCGACGGAGCCGCGGTGCTGGGAGCATCGGCGGGTGGTGAGAACGCAGGAAGCCGTGTCCGTGGACGCCGAGCACGACGTCGATGAGTTCGCGCGCGTCGACGACCTCGCCGGGCTCGATCGCGACCGGCAGCGGTGCGAGTGCGATCACGGCGACGACGACGGCTACCAGCCGTGCGGACGCAAGGCCAAGTGGCGCGTGACGGTCGACTGCGTCTGCGGCGAAGGCCACCCGCGCCGGGTCGAGATCCTGTGCTCCCGATGCATGCGGACACTGCGGAAGTTCCAAGGACGTGAGGCCGTCACCGTGCGCCGCCTCTGACCGTCGAGCCCGTCTGCCGCGGGATAGTCCCATCCGATCGTGGTTCCGCTCCGAACAACGGGGGATCACACCGGCGACGGTGTCGACGTGACGTCGGACAGGAGACGACCATGGTGCAGCGCCGCAGTGGCAAGAGGTTCCTCGTCTGGGCCGCCCTCGCGGGCGTGATCGGCGGGGGCGTCTTCCTCGCCACGGCCGAGCTGTTCGCACTGCTCTTCGCGCGCGCAGCCAGTCCGATCCTCGCCGTGGGCGGGTTCGTGATCGACATCGTGCCGCAGCCCTTCAAGGAGTTCGCGATCGCCACGTTCGGCGAATACGACAAGATCGCCCTGCTCGCCGGCCTCGGACTGGCCGTGGTGATCGCCTCGGCGATCGCCGGCATCCTGCAGTTCGTACGGCCGCCGCTCGGCGTGATCGCTCTCGTGATCGCGGGTGCGCTCTCGACCGCGGCGATCGTGACCCGGGCCGCCGTCGCTCCGCTCGCCTTCCTGCCCCCGGTCCTGGGAACCGTCGTGGGGTCGTTGGTCCTCGTGCTCCTGTGCCGTCGCCTGCGCGGATGGAGGGATTCCGTCGTCGGCGTCGAGAGCGAACGGAAGAGCGACACGTCGACCGCTGGAGACGAGATCCTCCGTGCCGACGACGAGGGAGAGTCCGTCCGCCCCGGAATCGACCGCCGCCGCTTCTTCGTCCTCGCCGCGCTCGCCGGGGCATCCGCACTGGTCGTGGGCATCACCGCCCGCACCGTGAGCATGGCGGTGTCGTCGGTCGAAGCGATCCGCGGTGCGCTCAAGCTGCCCTCCCCGAAGACCACGGTGACCGTGCCGCAGGGCGCCGAGCTCGACATCCCCGGGCTCAGCAAGCTGTTCACCCCGAACAAGGACTTCTATCGCGTCGACACCGCACTCACGGTGCCCTCGATCGATCCGGACACCTGGCGTCTGGTGATCGACGGGATGGTCGACCAGCGTGTGGAGATGAGCTTCCAGGACATCCTCGACATGGGCCTCGACGAGTACGCGATCACGCTCACGTGCGTCTCCAACGAGGTCGGCGGTGAGCTCGTCGGCAACGCGAAGTGGCTGGGGGTGCCGTTGCGCGACGTGCTCAAGAAGGCGGGAGTGAAGTCCGGTGCCGACATGGTGCTCTCACGCAGCGTCGACGGCTACACCGCGAGCACGCCGCTCTCGGCGTTGACGGACGACGACCTCGACGCGATCCTCGCCGTCGGGATGAACGGTGAACCCCTGCCCCTCGAGCACGGATTCCCGGTGCGGATGGTCGTGCCCGGCCTCTACGGATACGTGTCGGCGACCAAGTGGCTCACCGAGCTCAAGGTCACCACCTTCGCCCAGGACGAGGCGTACTGGACTCCCCGGGGCTACAGCGCGGAGGCCCCGATCAAGTTCGCCTCGCGCGTCGACACCCCCAAGATCGGCGAGGCGGTCGACGCCGGGAAGATCCCGATCGCCGGAGTCGCCTGGGCGCAGTCGGTCGGTATCGAGCGCGTGGAGGTCAGCATCGACGACGGGGACTGGATGCCGGCGACGCTGTCGACCCCGATCAACGACGACACCTGGGTGCAGTGGTTCATGGAGTGGGATGCCACGCCCGGCACGCACTACGTCGCCGTGCGTGCGATCAACAAGAACGGCGATCTGCAGATCCAGGAGCGTGCGCCGATCGCACCGAACGGTTCGTCGGGCTGGCAGCGTTCACTCATCCGGGTCAACTGAGAGCCGTGCGCGGTCGGCGGCTCGGGCCTAGTGTGGGAGCCATGGGCCCGCTCCCCGCACTCGTGATCACCGTCTCGGACCGATCATTCTCCGGAGAGCGCGAGGATCGCGGAGGTCCGATCGCCGTGGGCCTGCTCCGCGATGCCGGATGGCACTGTCCCGACGCCGAGATCGTCGCCGATGGCGCGGGTTCGGTGGCGGACGCTCTGCGCCGGGCCGTCGCCCGCGGCATCCGGCTGGTGGTGACGACCGGGGGAACCGGTGTCGGTCCGCGTGACCTGACGCCCGAGGGGACGCGGCGCGTGATCACCCGAGAGATCCCCGGGATCGCCGAGGAGCTGCGTCGCAGCGGACTCGCCGACACCCCGCTGTCCGTGCTGTCACGCGGGCTCGCCGGCATCGTCGATCCTGACGGCACGCTCGTCGTGAACCTTCCCGGTTCGCCGCGGGCCGTCGCCTCCGGCGTCCCCGTGGTGCTCGGCGTCGCCGGGCACATCCTGGATCAGGTGAAGGGCGGAGACCACTCATGAACGACGTGCGCATCGCAGCGGTATCGGAGGAGCGACTCGATCTCGACGCGCACCTCGCCGCGGTCGAAGATCCTCGACTGGGGGCCGTGACGACCTTCGTCGGGCGGGTGCGCGACAACGACCCCGACGCCGAGACACCCGTGGTCGGGCTGGAGTACAGCGCTCACCCCGATGCGGAGGCGACGCTGCGGCGGATCGCCGAGCAGGCCGGTGCCGGCGCGGAAGCCCCCGCCGTGGTGGCCGTGAGCCATCGCATCGGACGGCTCGACGTGGGCGATGCGGCCGTGGTGATCGCGGTCGCCTCCGAACACCGTGCCGAGGCTTTCGAGGTGTGCCGGGCGGTCATCGAGGCGATCAAGAGCGACCTCCCCGTCTGGAAGCGTCAGCTCGAGGTCGACGGGACGTCGTCGTGGAAGGGCATCGGCGGCTGAGCCGCAGGGGCAGCCGTCGCTCCTGACGCGCCATCTGCATGAGCTCTTGCCGCGTGCAGGAGGAAACGCCGGTCATCGGTCCTGCAAGCGGCCAGCGTTCCTGCAGGTGGCGTGTGGTCATCCACCCGCGAAGGGCGGGAGCACGTCGATGAGGTCCGCGTCGTCGAGGGCGAGGTCGCCGTCGGTGCGCACCCCGTCGACGAGCACCGCGCAGCGCGGCAGGATGTCGACGAGGGCCGGATGCTCGGCGACGACCGCCGCGCGCAGGGCGACGAGTGACCGCTCCCCGCGCTCCTCGACGTCGGTTCCCGCAGCCTCCGCAGCAGCGGCGAAGTAGCGCACCCGCGTCATCGGGGGTCTCCGGGGTCTGCTTCGCCCGGACGGACCCAGTCGCCGGAACGGCCGCCCGACTTCGCCACGATCCGCACGTCTTCGATCACGACGGTGCGGTCGACGCCCTTGATCATGTCGACGATCGCGAGGGCGGTGACCGACACGGCCGTCAGCGCCTCCATCTCGACACCGGTGCGGTCGGCGGTGCCCACCGTCGCCTCGATGCGCACGCCGTCGTCGACGATCTCGAGGTCGACGCTCGCCCGATGCACGCCGATCACGTGTGCCAGCGGCAGCAGCGCGGGGGTGGACTTGGCCGCCTGGATGCCCGCGATGCGTGCCACGGCGAGCACGTCGCCCTTCGGCACGGTGCCATCGCGGAGGGCGGTGATCACGTCGGGGCTGCAGCGGACGAAGCCTCGGGCCGTCGCGGTGCGCACGGTCGGCTGCTTCGCGGTCACGTCGACCATGTGCGCGCGGCCCACCGCGTCCAGGTGAGGAAAGCTCATCCGACCAGCATGACATCGATGACGTCGCCCACGGCCACGGTCTCGACCTCGGCCGGCACGATCGCGAACGCGTGCGCACGGGCGAGTCCGCCCGCGAGGTGCGATCCCGATCCGCCGGCGGTGGCCGGGCGGACGGTGCGGGCCGCGAGGTCGACGACGGCGGGAAGGTACTGGCGTCGGCCCGGCGGCGGCGTCCATGATGCGTCGGCGGTGAACGCGGCGCGCAGTCGGTGGATCGCGGAGCGCCCCTGCATCGCGAGCAGGGCGGGGCGCACGAACACCTCGAACGACACCGCCACGCTCACGGGGTTGCCCGGCAGTCCGAATACCAGAGACCCGTTCTCGAGCACCCCGAAGGCCTGCGGTTTGCCCGGTTGCATGGCCACCGCGGCGAATTCGACCTGTCCGCCGCCGTCGAAGGCCCCACGCACCGGCTCGTAGGCGCCCGCGCTCACGCCGCCGGTGAACACGATCACATCGGCTCCGCGCGCGACGGCCTCGGCGGTCACGGCTCGGACGGCGTCGGCCTCGTCGGGAACCCGCGCGACCAGCACCACCTCGGCGTCGGCTGCGGCGACCAGCTGTTCGAGCAGGGGACCGTTCGAGTCGGGGATGCGTCCGCGGGCGGGGGCTTCGCCCGGCGCGAGCAGTTCGCTGCCCGTCGACACCACGGCCACGCGCGGAGCCCGCGTCACCGAGACCTCGACGATGCCGGCCGCGACTGCGGCGGCGAGCTGGAAGGGTCCGAGGCGCTCGCCGGCGTGCACGACTTCGTCGCCGGCGCGCAGGTCGGCTCCGCGTCGGCGCACGAACACTCCGGGCTTGGCCGGGGCGTGCAGCACCGTCACCTCGCCGAGGGAGTCGGCGAGACCGCCGGCCGTGTCCTCGAAGGGCACGATCACGTCGGCATCGGTGGGGGTGGGCGAGCCGGTCATGATGCGTGCGGCTTCGCCGACGCCGAGCGCAGGGTCGAGGGCGACTCCGGCGGGCAGGTCGGCGACCACGCGCAGGGTGACCGGATTCTCCTCGGACGCGTCGGCGACATCCGCACGTCGTACCGCGAAGCCGTCCATGGCGGAGTTGTCGAACAGGGGGATGTCGTGGGCGGCGGCTGCGGCAGCGGTGAGCGTGCGCCCCGCGGCAGCCGCCACCGGCCGTGTCTCGTGCTCGATGACGTGGACGGCATCGAGCACGCGCGCGAGCTGTTCCTCGACCGTGCGGCGGCCGGTCATGCGCGGGCCCCCGCGGTGGCCTCCGGGGTCGTGGCGGTTGCCGGGCGGATCACGATCTCGTGCTGCCGGGACGTGAGCGCATCGACCATCGCGAGTCGTCCGAGCAGCGGCTCGCCTGCGCCCGTCACGAGTTTGATCACCTCGCCGGCGAGCATCCCGCCGACCTGCACGCACAGGGCGCCGAGCACACCGACCTGGGCGCAGCTGGGGGGTTCGCCCTCGGTGCCGACCGGGAAGAGGTCGGCGAGCACGACCGGCTCTCCCGCGGGCGGGTCCGACCAGAAGACCGTGGCCTGCGCGTGCCACTCCTGCACAGCTCCCCACACGAGGGGAAGTCCGAGCGCTTCGCAGGCGGCGGCCACCTCACGACGGGTCGCGAACGTGTCGCTCGTGTCGACCACCACGTGGGCGCCCGTGAGCAGGCGCTCGGCATTGGACGCATCCAGGCGCTCGGGGGCCGGGGTCACGACGGTGTGCGGGGCGAGGGCGGTGATGGCGCGTGCGGCCGATGCGGTCTTGCGCGTCCCGATGTCCTCCACCCGGTGCGCGAGCTGACGCTGCAGATTGGTGAGCTCCACCACGTCGTCGTCGATCACCGTGAGCGATCCGACCCCGGCGGCGGCCAGGGCGAGGAGCACAGGGGATCCGAGTCCGCCCGCGCCGACGATCGTGACGTGAGCGGCGTTGAGGCGGCGCTGTCCCTCCTCGCCGATGCCGGCGAGCACCGCGTGCCGCGCCGTGCGGACGAGTTCTTCCGGCTCCAGCACGGGAGCGGGGGCGACGAGAGGCTGCATGGACTCAGCGTATGCCCGTCGGGTCGCGACGTCGCGGCTCGCCTGATCGTGCCGCGGCGGATGTTCTGACATCCTCGACTGCAGAGGCGCGCGGTACCGCGGCCGACATCGGTGACGATCTTCGAGAGGTGTCGGATGGTGGACTGCGGCGAGAAGACGGGCGCGGAGCAGGGGACCCTCGCCCGCATGCCGCAGGAGTACCGGCGGTCGATCTGAGTGATGTCCGTGCGCACGATGATCGAACGGCTTCCGCCCGCGGGATTCTCCTTCGTGATGGCGACCGGCATCGTCGGCACCTCTTTCGTCGCGATCGGACTGTCCCCGATCGGGGCCGTGGCGTACGTGCTCGCCGTCGGCGGGTATGCGCTCCTGCTGATCGCCACCGTCGCGCGCGTGCTCCTGGCGCCGGCCGCCGTGCTCCGTGACGCCGGTGACCCGGGCCGCGCATTCGGGTTCTTCACGATCGTGGCGGCGACCGGGGTCACCGCCACCTTGGGTGCGTCGCTCGGGGCCGAGGGGATCCTCCCCGTCGCCCTCGCCCTGGAAGCGCTGCTCTGGGCGCTTCTGACGTACGGGATGCTGCCGTGGCTCGTCACGCACGCTTCCCGGCGGCCCCTGCTCCGCACGGTCGACGGCGGGTGGTTCCTCCTCGTCGTCGCCACCCAGTCGCTGTCGGTCCTGACGAGCGCGACCGCCGGAGGGCACCCCCTGCTGGGCCTTGCGGCGTTCGCGCTCTGGTGCCTGGGGATCGTTCTGTATCTGCTTCTCATGGCGGCGGTGACGGTGCGGCTGCTCGGCCAGGAGATCGCTGCGATCGACGTCGCGCCGACCGCATGGGTGCTGACGGGATCGACCGCGATCTCCGCACTGGCCGCCGCGCGTCTGCTGACGGCAGACTCCGCCGTCCTCCCCGGCACGGAGGGAGCGGTCACCGTCGTGGCGATGGCGCTCTGGTCGTTCGGAACGTTCCTCATCCCGTTCCTCGTGGGGCTCGGCATCCGCGATCTCCGCACGCGTCCGGGCGCGCGTCTGTTCACCGTGGGGTGGTGGAGCATCGTCTTCCCGATCGGCATGTACGCCACCGCGACCATCGCCCTCGGCAGGGCCGCAGGCGTCGGGGAGCTGGTCGCCGTCGGCACGCTCGCGGTGTGGTGCGGTGCTGTCGCCTGGGTGCTGGTCAGCATCCTGGCGATCGGTCTCAGCGTCGAGCGTCTGCGATCGAACCGAGCTGCGACGGGTGGGTGAGGCGCCACCACTCGGACGGCTGCTCGATGCTCCCCTTGATCTCGACCGGAGCGGTGACCGTGTTCGGGCCGGCGGTCCAGGTGACGGTGCCCACGGTGGAGCCGTCCCGATAGGTCGGCGGCGTCTCGATGTCCATCGTCACGGTGATCGGCGTGTCCGACCACGTGAAGATCGACGCCGCCTCGCCGATGACCAGGCGGGCGGAGGAGCCCCACGGCGTCGAGATCGTCCCGACCTCCTGGTCGGGGGTGGCGACGGGCACCTCGTGGAAGCCGGCGCGGACACCGTCCAGGGCGGCGAGCACACCGGCGTTCACCGAATCGCGTGACGACCCACCGAGGATCACGCCGGTCACGGCCAGCGGATCGGTGGTGCCCACGACGAGGGTGGCCGTGTACAGCAGGCTGTAGGTGCCTTCGCCGAGGGTGCCGGTCTTCAGTCCCGTGATCCCGCTGGTGCCGAGAAGGCCGTTGGTGTTGTAGAGCAGGCCCGCTCCGGGGAGCGTGATCGACGGGGTGGCGACGATCTGGGCGATCACCGGGTTCGCGGCGGCGAGCTTTCCGATGGCCACGAGATCGACAGGCGTGCTCGTGTTGCGCGGGCTGATGCCGGTGGGTTCGGTGATGGTCGTGCCGGTCAGTCCTTGGGCGGCGAGCCAATCCCGCGTCGCGCCGAGGAACGCGCTCTGCGACCCGAAGACGTGCGACGACAGCGCCTCGGCATAGTTGCTCGCCGAGGGGATCAGCATGGCCGCCAGGGCATCGCGCAGCGACATCGACGTGCCGGTGGGCATCGGCGCGATCGTGGCGCCCTGCACGTAGTACCGGTCGTAGAGGTCGTGGTCGGCCTTGCCGAACGTGATGGTGGGACCGGGGTCATCGACGGAGGCGAGCGGCGACGCGTCGAGGATGACGAGTGCGGTGATGAGCTTGGTGATGCTCGCGATGGGCAGGGGTTCGCCGGTCCCGCTCGACGACCAGATGCCACTCGCCCCCTCGCCCAGATAGGCGTCCGCGCCGGCGATGCTGATCGCTGACGCACCCGCCGGTGGCGTGGTGATCGCCGCCGCATCGACGGCCGGGACCTGCGGCGTCTGCGTGGTCACCGCCGGCGGATCCACGGGCGCGGTGAGCGCCCACCCGATGTAGCCACCGGCGGCAGCCAGCAGCAGGAAGATGCAGGCCCCGGTGATGATGAGCCCCCGCCGCCTGCGCTTTCGGCGCACCTCCGGATCGATCTGATCACGGGGGGAGAGGAACTCCTGCTCGTGGGACATCAGTTCAGCGAACTCGGAGAGGTCGTCCGCCGGTGGATTCGGTGCCGTCATGGTGACACTCATCTTGGCCGACCCCTGCCGCACGCGCTATCGGCCATTCGGGGGACACGGGAACGGTCTGTCGACGTGCGGAGCGGAAGGGGTATGGATCATTGCAGACTCGGAGATTTTCGAGGAAAATCTCCGCTTCTGCGGTAGATTCTCTCCATGCAGACGTATCGGATCGCTCGCGCAGCGCAGCTGCTCGGCGTGAGCGACGACACCGTCCGGCGTTGGATCGAACAGGGGCTGCTTCCGGTCACCGATGCCGTGCCCGCCGAGATCCCCGGCGATGCCGTCGCGGAACGGGCCGTCGCGCTCGCGGAGGAGGCGAAGAGTGCCGGAGATGTGCTCTCCAGCGCGCGCAACCGCTTCGTGGGAATCGTCACCCGGGTGCAGATCGACGGGCTGATGGCGCAGGTCGACATCCAATCCGGTCCTCATCGCGTGGTCTCGCTGATGTCTGCCGAGGCCGCGCGCGAACTGCACCTCGGGGTCGGCGCGCTCGCCACCGCCTCCGTCAAGGCGACCCAGGTCGTGGTCGAAGTACCGAAAGGGTGACATGAACCGCACGCTCCGCGCCGCCGCCGTCCTCGCCGCCGTCCTCGCCGCGGCCGCACTCGCCCTCACCGGCTGTGCGGGCGCCACCGAGAGCACCGCCTCGCCCTCGCCGTCGGCGGAGAAGAGCGGTGTGAGCGGAGAGCTCACGGTCTATGCCGCCGCATCGCTCAGCGGGGCTTTTGATGCGATCGGCGAGGCGTTCACCGCCGAGAACCCCGACGTGCGGTTCACACCCGTCTACGACGGCTCGTCGACCCTCGTCACGCAGATCCTCGAAGGAGCACCGGCCGACGTATTCGCGTCCGCCGACGAGGCGAACATGGACAAGGCGGCGGATGTGGCGGTCGATCCGACGCTGTTCGCCTCCAACACCCTTGTGATCGCGGTGCCGGCGGGCAACCCGGGCGAGGTGGAGACCCTCTCCGATCTCGCCGACGTGACCACGGTGCTGTGTGCGCCCGAGGTGCCGTGCGGTGCGGCTTCCGCGAAACTGCTCTCGACGGGGGGCGTGACGGTCGACGCCGCCAGTCTCGAGCAGAACGTCACGGCCGTGCTCACGAAGGTCGCCGCCTCCGAGGCCGATGCCGGACTCGTGTACGCCACCGATGTGATCGGTCGCGACGATGTCGAGGTGATCGTGCCCGAGGGTGCGGACGAGGTCGTCAACCACTACCCGATCGCCGCGCTGTCCGATGCGCCGAACGCCGAGGCGGCCGATGCGTTCGTGACGTTCGTGCTGTCGGACGCGGGTCAGAAGATCCTGGCGGACTTCGGCTTCGGGGCCCCGTGAGCGTGACCGGCGCACGTGGATACGCTCCGCGCGCGCTCGCTGTTCCGGCCCTCATCGGACTGTCGTTCCTCATCCTGCCGCTGACCGCACTCGTGGCGCGGGTGCAGTGGTCGACCTTCTTCGCCGATGTGACGTCGGAGGCTGCGCTCTCGGCGCTCCTGCTTTCGCTGTGCACGGGCCTGCTGGCCACCGTGCTGTGCATCGTCGTCGGGGTGCCGCTCGCGCTCTACATCGCCCGCTCCGGGCCCCGCCTGGCCGCGGTGCTGCGTGCCATCGTCACGGTGCCGCTGGTGCTGCCCCCCATGGTGGGCGGCGTCGCGCTGCTCTACCTGTTCGGGCGCGCGGGGTGGCTCGGCGGGCTCGGCCTGTCGTTCAGCACCCCGGCTGTCGTGCTGGCACAGACATTCGTCGCCCTGCCCTTCCTGGTGCTGGCCGTCGAAGGCGCGGTGCGCACCTCGGGCGTCGACTACGAGCGCACAGCGGCAGCGCTCGGAGCCGGACGATGGACGATCCTGCGCCGCATCACCCTGCCGCTCGCCGCGCCGGGCATCGTCGCCGGCGTCGTGCTGTGCTTCGCGCGGGCCATCGGCGAGTTCGGCGCGACGGCGCTGTTCGCCGGGAACCGGCCGGGAGTCACCCAGACGATGCCGCTCGCGATCTACACCGCGTTCAACGGTGCCGGAGTGTCGCAGGGCACGGCGGTCGCCCTCGCCCTGCTGCTGCTCGCCACCGCGATCATCGTGCTGCTGCTCGTGCGCGGCTGGCGACCGGGGGCGGCGCGATGACCCTGGCGAACGGTCTGCCGGCCGAGCGCCGCGCCGCCGTCGAACCGGGACTGCGCGCCGACATCGTGGTCGAGCGCGAGCACTTCGCCGTCGAGGTCGCCGTGCAGGCCGCAGTCGGCGAGACGGTCGCCGTCATGGGACCGAGCGGCGCGGGAAAGTCGACGCTGCTGCAGGCCCTCGCGGGACTCGAGCCACTGACCGCCGGGCAGATCGACGTCGCGGGACGCGTGGTCGACCGCGTGTCCGCGCCCCGCGTGCGGACCACGCCGATGAATCGGGGCATCGTGCTGCTGGGACAGGATGCACGGCTGTTCCCGCATCTCTCGGTGCGCGAGAACGTGGCCTTCGGCCCCCGAGCTGCCGGGGCGGATGCCGGCTCGGCACGCGACCTTGCGGACGAATGGCTCGCGCGCGTGGGACTCCGCGGTGCCGGCGGACGGATGCCCCGCGAGCTCTCCGGCGGGGAGGGGCAACGCGTCGCGGTCGCCCGGGCGCTCGCCGCGTCCCCGCGCGCGGTGCTGCTCGACGAGCCGCTGGTGGCGCTCGACCCGGCGACGGCCGGCGACATCCGACAGATGTTGCGTGATCAGCTGGCCGGGATCACCACGATCGCGGTCACGCACGATGCCGCGGATGCCGTCGCACTGGCGGAGCGGCTCGTGATCATCGAGGCCGGTCGGGTCACACAGAGCGGACCGGTGCGCGCCGTCCTGTCGGCTCCGGCTTCCGAGTTCGTCGCGTCGATCGCGGGGGTCAATCGCGTGGCGGGGGTCGCTGCGGGCGGCGCCTGGCGGAACGGAGATCTGCACCTCACGACCACGGATGCCGGCTCGCTCGCGCTCGCCGCAGTCGACGGCACCCCTCTCGCTGCGGTCTTCCGCCCCGAGCACGTGCGCGTCGTCGACGCCGCGGATCCGGATGCCTGGCGCACCGAGGTCACGCGACTCGAGCCCACCCTCGCCGGTGTGCGCGTGCAGACCGCGGGATGCGCCGTCGATGTCTCCCTCGCCGACGCTGCCGTGCTCGCGCCGGGAGATGCGGTCCACCTGCGGGTAGACCCCGCGCACGTGAGCTTCGTGCCCGTGCTCTGACGAAGTCGCCGCCGACGCTTCCGGACACTGGCAATCTGCCGGTCGTCGCCACGAAACCGGCCCTGCCCCGGTCGTCGCGGGTTACTCTCAAAAGATGACGGGGAGTGGGGAAGCGCCATGGCGGCCGTACCGGTCGTGATCGGTGTGCGCGCGCCGCGCGTCGATCCGTCTCCGCAGGCCGCCTCTCTCGCAGGAATCGGCGGAGGTCTCGTCGACACGCACGGCCGGGTGCATCGCGATCTGCGCATCTCGCTCACCGATCGCTGCTCCCTGCGCTGCACGTACTGCATGCCCGAGCAGGGCAACGAGTGGCTCGCCCGCACGAGCATCCTCTCCACCGACGAGATCGTCGAGGTGGCCGAAGTGGCCGCGGCCCTCGGCATACGCACCTTCCGGCTCACCGGCGGCGAGCCGCTGCTGCGGACCGACATCGTCGAGGTGGTGAGGCGAATCTCCCGCATCGAGGGGGAGGAGGGCCCCGTCGAGGTCGCGATGACCACCAACGGCATCAGCCTCGCCCAGAAGCTCCCGGCCCTGATCGATGCCGGGCTCACTCGCCTCAACATCAGCATCGACACGGTCGATCGTCAGCGCTTCGCCGACCTGACCAGGCGCGACCGCCTCGACGATGTGTTCGAGGGCATCGCTGCGGCTGCGGCATCCGAGCTCCGCCCGCTCAAGCTCAACGCGGTCGCGATGCGCGGCGTCAACGACGACGAGCTGGTCGACCTCGTGGAGTTCGCGATGAGCGTCGGCGCGCAACTGCGATTCATCGAGCAGATGCCGCTCGACGCCGGACACACCTGGGACCGGGCCTCGATGGTCACGCGCGAGGAGATCCTCGCGTCGCTCGGGGAACGCTGGCGTCTCGATCCGGTCGAGGGGCGGGGAGGCGCACCCGCCGAGAAGTGGCGGATCGACGGCGGCCCGCATGAGGTCGGTGTGATCGCCTCGGTCACGGCCCCGTTCTGCGGCGCCTGCGACCGCCTGCGGCTGACGGCCGACGGCCAGCTGCGCAACTGCCTCTTCTCACTCGCCGAGTACGACCTGACCGGGCTGCTGCGCGGTGAGTCGGCCGCTGCGCCGGGGGAGCGCGCCGACGAGATCGCCACATTGCTGCGCTCGTGCGTGCACGGCAAGCTGCCGGGGCACGCGATCGACGACCCCTCCTTCCTGCAGCCGGCCCGCGGGATGAACGCGATCGGCGGCTGACCGGGCCCGTGCGCACCACGCAATCACGCTCGGCAGTGCTGTCGCAGCTCTGGGACGAGATCGAGAGTCTCCGTCCAGACGATCGGATCCTGGTGGCGCTCGACGGCTTCGACGGCGCAGGGAAGACGCATCTCTCTCACGAACTCTCAGCACAGGCTCGACGACGCGAAGGCCGGCCGGTCGTCGGCGTGAGCATCGACGGATTCCATCGCCCGAAGGCCGAGCGCATCGCAGCGGGCACAGGACCGGAGGGCTTCTACTCCGGTTCCTACCGATACGACGCGTTCCGCGCCTGTGTCGTCGATTCCCTGCGCGCGCACGGGGCGATCACGCCGGCTGTCTGGGACGTCGGTCGTGACGAACCCGTCGACCCTGCACCGATCGCCGTCCCTCCGACGGGGGTCGTCCTCGTCGACGGGATCTTTCTCCAGCGCCCCGAAATCGCCGCCGTGTGGGATGCCACGGTCTGGGTCCATGCGCCGTTCGAGGTCAGCGTCCCCCGGGGCAACGCCCGATTCCCGGGGAGCCACGACCCCGATCCGGAGGCGCCGTCCAACCGCCGGTACGTCGGTGGGCAGCGTCTGTACGTCGCGGAGGCCCGACCGCAGGAGCGGGCGACCTGGGTCTGGGACAACACGGTCCTCGACCGGCCGACAGTGCGGCGGAACGGGGATCCTTCGGCTTCGGCCGACTAGCGAAGACGCCGCTCGAAGACCACGTTGATCGGAGTGAACCCCATTGCCTCGAAGAACGTGTGCGCGTCGTGGTTGAACGACCACGAATCGAGTCTCACCGCATCTACGTCCTCTGCGCGCCCGATGGCGACGGCAGCGTCCATCAGTTGCTGACCGACGCCTTGTCGCCGTTGGCCGGGGTCGACAGCGATGTGGTGCACATACAGGCTCTTGGACGCGTGACGGAACGGATTCGCAGGTCGCGCGTTGACCTCGGCGAGTATGTAGCCGCCGACCGCGCCGTCCACGTCCGCGATGAGGACGATCGCACCCTCAGCTAGCTGCTCGGCGAGGAACGCACGCAGCGCCTCCGGTTCTGGCTCTCTGAAAAGATCGGGTCTCCCCTCCGCGTGTAGCAGTTGGACCCCGGCGTTGAGGGCGCTGAGCCGATCGATGTCTGCTGTTGTCGCTCTTCGAACCAACATGGCCGAAGCCTATCGACCGACGGCTTTCGGGACTTCGGAGGCTGATCCGCGGTGCGGGGCCGCGACGGCTTCTTGTTCGTATACACAAATCGGTGATTTTCGTATACGCCAATGGCATGAGCGAGCACCTGTTGAACGGCAGGCCCGTGACCGACGAGCAGATCCAGGCGTGGGCAGATGAGGCCGAGGCCGGCTATGACCTGTCGACACTTCCCAAGCCGCGTCGAGGTCGACCGACCGTGGGCGATGGGCCCGGCGTGGTAATTCCGGTCCGGCTCGACGCAACCACCATCGCTGCCCTGACGGCGCGCGCTGAGGCCGAGGGCATCGCCACGCGCTCTGAGGCGATTCGCGCCGCGGTGCGCGAGTGGGCACACGTTGCCTGAACTGCACGGATCAGCCCGCAAGCACTACCGACGTGACCAACTCGACGAACTCCAAGTCGTCCCCGCCATCGTCATGTCCGGGGTGAGCGCATCGCCCCGGCCCTCTACGCGAGGAACTCCCGGGCCGCGGCCGACAGCGCGGTGACGCCGACCTCGATCGTCGGGTGGATCTCCGGTGCGAAGAACGGCGAGTGGTTGGTGGGGATGTCCTCGCCCAGGCGGCCCGCGGCGACTGCTTCGGCGAACCGGGCGGGGTCGATGCCGCCCCAGAACCAGAACACGAGGGGTGCCCCGGCGTCGCGGGCGAACCACGAGACGTCTTCGCTGCCGGTGAACATTCCGGGGTCGATGACGGCCGCCTCGCCCAGGGCGCGCTGCAGGGCCGCGGTCACCCGGACGGTGGCGTCCTCGTCGTTGATGGTGGCGGGGAGCGTGTGGTCGGTGCGGATCTCGGGCTCCCGCTCGGCGCCCGAGGCGGTGGCCTCTGCCCGCACGATGCGCTCGACGCTCGCGAGCACCTTGTCGCGCATCTCCTCGTTCGGATAGCGCAGGCTGAGCTCGAGCTTCGCCTCGGCGGGGATGATGTTGTTCTTGAGGCCCGCGTGGATCGATCCCACGGTCACGACGGCGACGCCCTGCGGGTCGATCTCGCGCGAGGCGATGGTCTGCAGGCGCATCACGGTGGCGGCGGCCATGACGACGGGGTCGATCGTGGCATGCGGGCGCGAGCCGTGTCCGCCGCGGCCGTGCAGGGTGACGGTGAGTCCGTCGGAGGCGGCCATCTGCGTGCCGCTGCGCACGCCGATCACGCCGGCGGGCAACGGGGTCACGTGCTGGCCGAGCACCACGTCGGGCTTCGGGTAGCGGTCGAGGATCCCGTCGTCGAGCATCGCTCGCGCTCCGGCGCCGTACTCCTCGGCAGGCTGGATCAGCACGACGAGGGTGCCCGACCAGTCGGATCGCTCGGCGACGAGCTTCTCGACCGCACCGATCATGGCGGTGACGTGCATGTCGTGACCGCAGGCGTGCATGACGGGAACGGTGGTGCCCGCGGGGTCGACGCCCTTCGCCGTGCTCGCGTAGGACAGACCGGTCTGCTCCTCGACGGGCAGTGCGTCCATGTCGGCTCGCACCCAGACGACCGGGCCTTCGCCGTTGCGCAGCACTCCGACCACGCCGGTCACCCCGACGCCCTCCTCGACCTCGAGCCCCAGATCGCGCAGGTGCTGGGCGGCGATGCCGGCGGTGCGCGTCTCCTGGAACGAGAGCTCAGGATGCTGGTGCAGGTCGATGTAGAGCGCTTCGAGGTCGATCGTCATGGCCCGAGCTTAGCCCGGCCGGCGGTCGTTGCCGAGGGCCCGCGATCGACGGATCAGGCGGGGTGCACGTACGTCGGCAGCGCCGGCCCGGGGTGCAGCACGGCGTTCACGATCGCCTGGATCGCGAATTCGCTGGCTCCGCCGAGCTCGACGACGTCGGGGTGCAGGAGCCACTGCAGCTGCAGACCGTCCATCACCGCGAGGATCGCGGCGGCGGCTGCGGCGATCGTGTCGGGATCGCGCACACCCTCCTGGGCGCACAGCTCGTGGAACGCCGCCGTGACCTCGCGACGCAGGGTCGTGTAGCGGTCCTCGAAGAAGTGCCGCGCCGGGTGGTCGTCGGTCACCGACTCGGCGGACAGCACCGTATAGGCCTGCACGATGCCGGGCCGCTTCTCGTTCGCGAACGCCGTGCGCACCAGATGCAGGAACAGCTCAGGGCCGTCCGGGATGTGCTTCTCGGCGAGCTCGGCGACGTCGGCCTGGTCGCGATAGGCGAGAACCTCGAGCAGCAGCTTCTGCTTCGAGCCGAAGTGGTGCAGGACGCCGGCGTGGGTGATGCCGACCTGCTCGGCCACGTCGGCCAGAGTGCCGTTGGTCGAGCCCTTGTTGCCGAAGATCTCGACGGCTGCTTTGAGGATCTGCTCGCGTTTCGCGAGGGTCGCCGGGCGCACGCGCACTGTCTGGTCGCTGTCTACCACCGCGGCCTCCTCTCCATCGTCGGGCTGTGCTTGCGATCAAACTTACTACTCGGTAACCTCACGAGAGCTTACTTTCTCGACAGTAAGCAAATCACGACAGTCGGTGGACTCCCGTCCTCCGGCGACGCAGCACAAAGACCCGTGCCCTAGGAGAAGCAATGAAGCTCAGAAAGTCTCTGATCGCCGCGACCGCGATCACCGCCCTCGGCGTATCGGCCCTCGCCGGATGCTCGGCTGGCGGTGGATCCGACGATGGCGCCGGTTCCGCATCCCTCACCATCGCGAAGCCCGACGGCGCGATCACCACCGAATCCAACAACCCCTTCGTCGGCGACTCGTCCGCCTCGAAGTACGGCTACGGCAAGGTGATCTTCGAGACCCTCGCCCTCGTGAACCAGACCGGCGACCGCGGCGTCACTCCGTGGCTCGCCGACAGCCTGGAATGGAACGACGACTACACGGTGCTCACTGTCGTTCCTCGCGCCGACGTCACCTGGAGCGACGGCGAGCCCTTCACCGCCGAAGACATCGTCTACTCCTACGAGCTCGCCTCCACCCCCGCCCTCGACACCGCGGGCCTCCAGCTCGACAGCGCTGCCGTCGACGGCGACAAGGTCGTGCTGACCTTCGCCGCGTCGAAGTACGTCAACCAGGCCCGCGCCCTGCACGTGCCGATCGTCCCGAAGCACATCTGGGAGAACCTCGACGACCCGGCCACCGACCCCGTCAAGGGCGATGACCTGGTGGGCACCGGACCCTACGTCCTCTCGAACTGGTCGACCGAGTCGGTCACGCTCGACGCCCGCGACGACTACTGGGGCGGCGACCTGGCTGTGCCCGAGCTGCACTACGTCTCGTACGGCGACAACACGGCTCTCACCACGGCCCTCGCGAACGGCGACGCCGACTGGGCGCAGGCGTTCATCCCGCAGATCGAGGAGCAGTTCCTCTCGGCCGATCCCGAGCACAACAAGTTCTGGGCGGCTCCCACCACCGGTTCCGCGACGCTGTTCATGAACCTGCAGCAGAAGCCGTTCGACGACCCGGCCTTCCGTCAGGCGCTCGCCTGGGTGATCGACCGCGACGCCTACGTCGACATCGCCCGCGAAGGCGCCAGCGAGGCCGTCTGGTCGGTGACGGGACTCTCCTCGATCCTCGACGACGAGATCCAGCCCGAGTTCCAGGGCAAGGAGTACGCGGTCGACGCCGAGAAGGCCCGCGACCTGCTCACCACCGCCGGGTACACCTGGAAGGACGACGCGCTGATCGACCCCGACGGCGCACCCGTCTCGTTCACGCTCTCCGTCCCCTCCGGCTGGAGCGACTGGAACACCGCGCAGGAGCTGATCGCCGAAGACGTCACGGAGGCCATCGGCGCCGAGGTCAAGATCGACATGCCCGACTGGGGCGGCTGGGCCGATCCCCGAGACAACGGCACGTTCTCCGCGATCATCCACTGGCTCGAGGACAGTGGCACGGCCTACGGCCTGTACACCTCGACCATGGACCCGCGATGGATCTCGGACGGGAAGGCCGGCTTCAACTTCGGTCGCTTCGACGACCCGACGGCGACGGCCGCGCTGAACTCCTACGCCAACGCCTCGTCGGACGAGGAGCGCACCGCCGCGGTCGACACGCTGCAGACGATCTTCTCCGAGCAGGTGCCGGCCATCCCGCTGGGCGCGCACCCGCTGCTGGGCGAGTTCAACACCCGCAACTACGTCGGATGGCCTTCGGAAGAGGACCCGTACGCGTCTGCCGACCCGACTCAGCAGAACATCGTGCAGATCCTCACGAAGCTGAAGCCCGCCGAGTAAGCAGCATCCTGCAGGGGAGCCCGCCTCGACGACGGTGCGGGCTCCCCTGATCAGGTCGACGAAGGACACCCTCATGCCAGACCCCCTGCTCAGCGTGCGCGACTTCTCGGTCGTGTACGACGTCGATCCGCCCGTCGAGGCGGTGAAGAACGTCACCCTCGAACTGCAGCGCGGCGAGATCCTCGGTCTCGCCGGTGAGAGCGGATGCGGCAAGACCACGCTCGCCTACGGTGTGCAGCGCCTGCTCCGGGCACCCGCGGTCATCACCGGCGGCAGTGTGACCTTCCACGATGTGACCGGGGTCGACATCGACATCAACGCCCTCGGCGTGGATGCCATGCAGCGGTTCCGCTGGGACAAGGTCTCGATGGTGTTCCAGGGGGCGATGAACGCCCTCAACCCGGTGGCGACGATCGGTTCGCAGCTGGAGGACGTCTTCGAGATCCACCGCCCGGACATGAACCGCAAGCAGCGGCGCGCCGAAGCCGAGGAGCTGCTGGAGATCGTCAAGGTCGGACGCCAGCGCGTGCGCTCCTTCCCGCACGAACTGTCCGGCGGCATGCGCCAGCGCGTGATGATCGCGATGGCCCTCGCGCTGCGTCCGCAGCTGATGGTCATGGACGAGCCGACGACCGCCCTCGATGTGCTGGTCCAGCGGGAGATCCTCAAGCAGATCTCGCAGCTGCGGCACGAATTCGGCTTCTCGGTGATCTTCATCACCCACGACCTTCCGCTGCTCCTGGAGATCAGCGACCGGATCGCGATCATGCGGGAGGGCGAGATCATCGAGCTCGCGACCGCGGAACGCATCTGGACGCAGCCCGAGCACGAGTACACGAAGACACTGCTGTCGTCGTTCCCCCGGCTCACCGGGGAGAGAGGGGTGCTGGTGCGATGACCACCCTCGAATTCCGCGGTGTCACCAAGGCCTACAACGTGCGCGGGGCGGGCCAGATCAAGGCCCTCGACGACGTGAGCTTCACCCTGACCTCCGGGCGCACGATCGGGCTGGTCGGCCAGTCCGGGAGCGGCAAGTCGACGATCGCGAAGATCCTCACCCAGCTCGAGACCCCGACCAGCGGAGAGGTGCTGCTCGACGGCACGCCCATCCCTCGTCGTGGCAAGGGGCTCCGGAAGTACCGGCAGCAGCTGCGCATGGTGTTTCAGGATCCGTTCGCCTCGCTCAACCCGTACCACTCGATCCGCTATCACCTGGAGCGGCCGATCCGTCTCGACGACGTCGTGCCGAAGAAGCAGACGGAGGACGAGGTGCGCCGGCTCCTCGCGCGCGTGCGCCTGGACGCGGACGCGGTGATTGATCGACGCCCGCACGAGCTGTCGGGTGGCCAGCGGCAGCGCGTGGCCATCGCCCGCGCCCTGGCCTCCCGCCCTTCGCTCCTCGTCGCCGACGAGCCGGTCTCGATGCTCGACGTGTCGATCCGCCTCGGCGTGCTGAACCTGCTCGCGGATCTGCAGCGCGAAGAGGGACTCGGCGTGCTCTACATCACGCACGACCTCGCGACCGCCCGCCACTTCAGCGACGAGATCATGGTCCTCAACCAGGGCCGCGTCGTGGAGTACGGCGCCGCCGACGACGTGATCCTCCATCCGCAGGACCCGTACACGCGGGAACTGCGATCCGCTTCCCCCGACCCGGACACGTTCTTCGCGCAGGCCGCATCGAACGGAGGCACCCTGTGAGCACCGCATTCCCCCAGCTCGACGACAACGACCTGGTCGCCCGCGACGCCCTCGAGGTCGGCACCACCGCCACCGCGGCGGAACGCGGACGCCGACGTGTGCCGTGGCGCTTCTTCGCCGGCCGAGCCGCCTTCTACCTGTTCACCCTGTGGGCGGCCATCACCATCAACTTCTTCCTTCCGCGCCTCATGAAGGGCGACGCGGTCAGCTCCTACCTCGCGCGCAACCGCAACGTGAGCCCCGAGGCCGCCGATGCGCTGCGCATCCTGCTCGGCATCGACACCGACAAGTCGATCTGGCAGCAGTACCTCGAGTACTGGGGGATGCTGCTGCGCGGAGACCTCGGCATCTCGACCCTGCACGGTCTGCGGCCCGTGGCGGAGGTGCTCGCCGCCGCCCTCCCGTGGACGCTGGGTCTCGTCGGCATCGCGACCATCATCTCCTTCACGATCGGCACGATCGCCGGGGCCGTCGTCGGCTGGAAGCGCGGCAGCAAGCTCGACGCGATCATCCCGGTGACCACGTTCTTCAACACGATCCCGTACTTCTGGCTCGGACTCATCGCGATCGCGATCTTCTCCTCGACCCTGAAGTGGTTCCCCTCATCGCACGCGTACGACAAGGGTCAATCCCCGGAGTGGAGCTTCGACTTCATCGGCCAGGTGATCATGCACGGCACGCTGCCGGCGCTGACGATCGTGGTCGCCTCGCTCGGCGGATGGGTGCTCGGCATGCGCAACATGATGCTGACCGTGCTCGACGACGACTACATCACCGTGGCTCAGGCCAAGGGCATGCCCAACAAGCGCGTCCTCTGGGGCTATGCCGCTCGCAACGCCGTGCTGCCGCAGATCCAGAGCTTCGCGCTGTCGATCGGCTTCATCGTCGGCGGCACGATCGTGATGGAGATGGTGTTCAGCTATCCGGGCGTCGGCAAGCTGCTGCTCGACGCGACCAACGCCAAGGACTTCGCTCTCATGCAGGGCGTGTTCCTCGTGATCACGCTGTCGGTGCTCGTGGCCAACATCCTCGCGGATGTCGTCTACGCCTACCTCGACCCGCGCACGCGCCAGATGGAGTCCTGACATGACCGTTCCCACCACCGCAGCGAGCACCGCGCCCGACGGGTCGGCCGTCGTCTCCGGCATGCCGGAGACCGCGACCCTGCGCACCCCACCGGCGGGCGCTCCGCCTCGCAAGACGTTCTGGTCGCAGCTCGCCCAGGCGTTCGCGATGTTCCGCAACCCCAAGTCGATCGCCGGGCTCATCATCCTCGGGGTATTCGTGCTCATCGCGATCCTCGCGCCGTGGATCTCACCCTACGGGCCGACGCAGAAGGATCGCACGGCGTTGCGGCAACCGCCCTCCTGGGAGCACTGGCTGGGGACGACGCACATGGGGGAGGACGTGCTGAGTCAGATCATCTACGGCACCCGCGGTGTGATCGTCGTCGGCTTCCTCGCCGCCTTCATCGCCACGATCATCGCGATCACCATCGGTGTGATCGCCGGCTACGTACGCGGCTGGAAGAGCGAGTCGCTCTCGGCGCTGACGAACGTGTTCCTGGTGATCCCCGGCATCCCGCTCATCATCATCATCGCTTCGCAGTTCGAGAACCCGCCGCTGATCGTGATCGCCGCGGTGCTCGGCATCACCGGGTGGGCCTGGGGCGCTCGCGTGCTGCGCGCGCAGACCATGTCGCTGCGCAACCGCGACTTCATCCAGGCCGCGCGTGCGAACGGCGAACCGCTGCGCCGGATCATCACGGTCGAGATGCTGCCGAACCTGATGGCGCTCATCGCCTCCAGCTTCGTCGGCACCGTGACCGCCGCGATCCTCGGCCTCACCACGCTGGCGTTCATCGGGGTGATCCCGGTGAGCAATCTGAACTGGGGCACGATCCTGTTCTGGGCGCAGCAGAACGGCGCCTTCCCGCGTCTGTGGTGGTGGTACGTGCCCGCAGGGCTCTGCATCGCGATCATCGGTGTGGCCCTCTCTCTCATCAACTTCGGCATCGACGAGTACGTCAACCCGCGCCTGCGCTCGGCCGGCGAGCGGGCCAGGGCGATGAAGAAGAAGGGGCTGAACGTGAACGACGCCGTCACGGCCGTCCGCAGCGTGCCCCTGCCGAAGACGACCTCCGATCCCGTAACGTCGGCGACCTCGCCGGACGCCTCCGATTCCTCGAAGACCTCGACCCCGAACTCGACCCAGAACACGAAGTGATGACCTCTCAGACCCTGACCACCCAGCTCCCGTACCAGGACCCCGCACTCTCGATCCCCGAGCGGGTGGCCGACCTCCTCAGCCGCATGACGCTGGAGGAGAAGGTCGGGCAGATGCTCCAGCTCGATGCCCGCGACGACATCGACGACCACATCGCCCGCCGTCACGCCGGATCGATCCTGCACACCTCGCCCGAGCGCATCCTGCGGGCGAACGAGCTCACCGCGCAGACCCGGCTCCGCATCCCGCTGCTGGTGGGAGAGGACTGCATCCACGGCCACTCGTTCTGGCCCGGTGCGACGATCTACCCGACGCAGCTGGGCATGGCCGCATCGTGGGATTCCGACCTCGTCGAACGCGTGGCCCGCGCGACGGCCGAAGAGGTCGCGGTGACCGGCATCCACTGGACCTTCTCGCCGGTGCTGTGCATCGCCCGCGATCTGCGCTGGGGCCGCATCGACGAGACCTTCGGCGAAGACCCGTTCCTGATCGGCGAGCTGGCCTCGGCGATGGTGCGCGGCTACCAGGGCGACGGACTCGACGACCCGACCGCGATCCTCGCGACCGCCAAGCACTTCGCCGGGTATTCCGAGACCCAGGGCGGGCGCGACGCGAGTGAGGCCGACATCTCACGGCGCAAGCTGATCTCCTGGTTCCTGCCGCCGTTCGAGCGCGTCGCCCGCGAGGGGTGCCGCACGTTCATGCTCGGCTACCAGACCACCGACGGAGTGCCGATCACGACCAACGACTGGCTGCTCAGCGATGTGCTGCGCGGCGAGTGGGGCTACACCGGCACGCTCATCACCGACTGGGACAACGTCGGGCGCATGGTGTGGGAGCAGCGGATCCAGCCCGACATCACGCACGCGGCTGCTGCGGCCGTGCGGGCGGGCAACGACATGATCATGACCACGCCGGCCTTCTTCGAGGGTGCGCTCGACGCCGTCGCTCGGGGCATGCTCGCCGAGGACGCCTTCGACGCTGCGGCCGCCCGCATCCTGACCCTGAAGTTCGAGCTGGGCCTGTTCGAGAACCCGCGCCTGCCGGGCACGGAACTCGACGCCGTGGTGGGCAGTGCCGCGCACGCCGAGCTGAACCTCGAGGTCGCCCGCCGTTCGCTCGTGCTGCTCGAGAACGACGGCGTGCTGCCGCTCGATCCCACCTCCGCGCTGAAGGTCGCGGTCACCGGTCCGCTCGCCGACGACGCGCAGACGCAGCTCGGCGACTGGGCCGGCGGCTCCGGGCAGGCGGGCTGGCTCGACGGTCAGCCGCGCGAGATGATCACCACCGTGCTCGACGGGCTGCAGGCGATCGACGGTTGGACCGTCACGCACGCCCGCGGCGCCGACATCCTCACTCTCGAAGAAGACCCGCAGGGGCCGTTCTTCCCCGACAAGCAGCCGCGTCCGCCGGTCGTGAAGGCTTGCGAGCCGGATGCCGCGATGATCGCGGAAGCCGTCGCCGCGGCCTCCGAGTCCGACGTCGTCGTCGCGGTCGTGGGTGATCGGATCGAGCTGGTCGGCGAGGGGCGCTCCACCGCGACGCTCGAACTCATCGGCGGGCAGAACGCCCTGATCGATGCGCTCATCGCGACCGGCACGCCCGTGGTCATCGTGCTGCTGGCCTCGAAGCCGCTCGTGCTCCCGGCATCGGCCTCGAAGGCTGCCGCCGTGATCTGGGCGGCGAACCCCGGCATGCAGGGTGGCCGTGCGCTCGCCGACATCATCTCCGGCGCGGCCGAGCCGTCCGGGCGCCTGCCGATCTCGTTCGCGCGCCACGTCGGTCAGCAGCCGACGTACTACAACCAGATCCGCGGACAGCACGGTGACCGCTACGCCGACCTCACGCAGTCACCGGCCTGGGCGTTCGGCGAGGGGCTGTCGTATACGACGGTCGAGTACTCCGACCTGACGCTCGAGGCGACGACGCTGGGGGAGTCCGACACGATCGTCGGTCACGTCACGGTGTCGAACACGGGCACTCGGCCGGTGCGCGAGACCGTGCAGGTGTACGTGCGCGACTCCGTGACGAGCGTGAGCTGGACCGACAAGGAGCTGAAGACCTTCCGCCAGGTCGACGTCACCCCCGGCGCATCCGTGCGGGTACGCCTGGAGCTGCCGGTCGCCGACTGCACCATCGTCGACGCCGCGGGCAACCGCATCGTCGAGGCCGGCGCGTTCGAGCTGCTGGTCGGCCCGAGCTCCCGCGAAGAGGTGCTCCTCTCCGCCGACTTCGAGGTGCGCTGACCCGCCGCGGCGGGCGAGCGCACCTCGCGATCGACCCGGTGTGCTCGGTTCAGGCCTTCTGGAAGTCGGAGGGCTTCCAGGTGCCGTCGAACGCGGGGGCGCCTGGGCCGTAGATCCGGAAGTAGGCGAACCACTGCGAACCGGGGGTGGTCTGCAGCCATGGCACCTCATCCCGGGGTCGATCGGGACCGAAATGAAGGGTGATCCCGCCGGATCCGTCGGGCGCGAGGTCGTCGCGCAGGCTTGTCAGCACGGGCTTGAACTGCGGGGTGTTGATCTCCGAGCGGGTGTCGAGGTCATAGAGGGTGACAGACCAGAACTGAGTGGCGGGCACGGGTGCGGGAACGGTCAACGTGTACGACGTGGCCCCATCCAGTGCGGCCCCGTCCGCATCGACCGCGGCGAGCCAATAGAGCGAGCCGGCGCCCTCCTTGTGCATGAACATCTTGTCGGTTTCGAGGGTGGCCTGGTAGAACCAGCGCTCCCGCACCGAGAGGTTGAGGAAGTTCTTCTCGTAGTACCCGAAATCTCCCTCGGAGTAGACCACCCACTCCCAATTGCGGTCAGGCCAGACGAGCCGTTCCGGTGCGTCGTCGGCGAACGCCGCCACCACGAGCTGCTCGTTCCCCTTCTCGGCTGCCTCGGACAGGATCGAGACGAGTTCCGCGTCGGGCGCGAAGGGGCGGTCTGCCCGCAGGCCGAGGTCGGCGAGCATGCCGTACTGGTTGTAGAGCGCGGGGGACGGCACATCCATGTCGAGTGCGCGCTTGAGGGCATGCCAATAGTCGATGGTTCCGTCGACCACGCAGGGGTTCGCGACGGCCTTGCGGTCGGACATGTCCACGAACACGTTCGGTGCCGGGTTCTCCGCGTCGGCCCAGGGGTAGACCTTCAGCGTGCGCAGCAGGGCCTTCCCCTTCTCCGGGTCGGGGAACGGTGCGCGCGCGCAGATCAGGAACCTGTTCGTCGGGGGGTGCTTGACGATGTAACCGGACTCGGGCAGGGGTCCGTCGTACCCCGGGGGGACGAACAGGTACTTGGCGCCCTTGCCCTCGTCCTCGCCGACGACGCCCATGTTGGTGACGAACTGGAAGTTCGTGTCATCGATCACGCCGATCAGCGGACCGGCGGGGAGCTCGACGACGACGGGGCCGTCGGTCGTGTCGCCCAACCCGAGTCCGTAGGGGGTGTCCGAGTTCTGGGTGAGGGTGACGAGGTCCGGCGTGGTGAGCTGGATGAGGAGACCGCGGTTGGCGGGCGCCCCGAGCTCTTCGATGGACTCGAAGTTCAGCACCATCGACACCGTCGGATAGAAGAACTTGTACGCCTCGACAGCGCGGTTGAGCAGCGCGTCGCGGCGGATCCTGACGATCTCTTCGGTGGTGGGGAGCTTCTTCATCGGCGGTGTCCCTTCATGGCGTTTCCGCGATCATGTCAGAGACCGTCCGCGCGGGAAAGAGGCGTCAGTCCCGCAGGCGCTGGGGGCCGGCGCCCTGGGTGCCCAGGGCGTCGTCGGGGTTGAGCAGGCCGCACGCCTTCATCGACAGGCACCCGCAGCCGATGCATCCGGTCAGTTCGCGCTCGAGGCGCTCGATGCCCTCGCGACGCTTCTCGAGCTCGCGCTTCCAGCGTCTCGACGCCCGTTGCCAATCGGCGTGGCTCGGAGTCTCGGTCAGGGGCACGTCGGCGAACGCGGTCTGCACGTCCGACAGCGGGATGCCGAGGCGCTTCGCGACCGTGATGAGCGAGACACGACGCAGCATGTGCCGGGCGTAGCGGCGCTGGTTGCCGGGCGTGCGGGTCGAGGCGATCAGGCCGAGCGTCTCGTAGAAGTGCAGGGCGGAGGCGGCGACCCCGGTGCGTCGGGTCATCTCGCCGATCGTCAGCGGCTCGTCTGGTGCGTGCGGACTCATCCGGCGTGCTCTCCCTCCGTCTGCCGTCCCTCGATTTGACCTCAAGTGTACTTGAGGTTTTACGGTTGAGGGGTGGCTCGGAGACGGGCCGAACGAACGAATGAGGACAGCGTGACCCGGACGAAGACCCCGCGATGACCTATGTGATCGCCCTGCCGTGCGTCGATGTGAAGGACAAGGCCTGCATCGACGAATGCCCTGTCGACTGCATCTACGAAGGCGAACGCTCGCTCTACATCCACCCGGACGAATGCGTGGACTGCGGTGCCTGCGAGCCGGTGTGCCCGGTCGAGGCGATCTTCTACGAAGACGACCTGCCCGACGAGTGGCAGGACTACTACAAGGCCAACGTCGAGTTCTTCGACGAGCTCGGGTCGCCGGGAGGCGCCGCGAAGACGGGGATGCTCGCCTTCGATCACCCGATCATCGCCGCGCTCGCACCACAGGGGGAACACGCATGACCAACGCCGAACCGCGCATCGCCGTCGTCGGCGCGGGGCCCGCGGGCATCTACGCGGCCGACATCCTGCTCGACCGGGTGCCGACCGCATCGATCGACCTGTTCGAGAAGCTCCCGGCACCGTATGGTCTGGTCCGCTACGGCGTCGCGCCCGACCATCCCCGCATCCGCAAGATCACGGATGCCCTGCACGAGGTGCTCGTGAACCCGCGCATCCGGCTGCGGTGCAACGTCGAGGTCGGCGTGGACATCGGGATCGACGAGCTGCGTGCCGCGTACGACGGAGTGATCGTGGCCACGGGGGCCGACCTCGATGTCGCTCTCGACATCCCGGGCATCGACCTGCCCGGCTCGTTCGGCGCGGCCGACTTCGTCGCCTGGTACGACGGGCACCCCGATGCGCCGCGCACCTGGCCGCTCGCCGCCGAGGCGGTCGCGGTGCTCGGCGCCGGCAATGTGGCGCTCGACGTGACGAGGATCCTCGCCAAGCATGCGTCGGCGCTGACCCACACCGACACCCCGGATGCCGTGCTCGACCAGCTCGCTGCCAGCCCGCTGCGCGACGTGCACCTGTTCGCCCGTCGGGGCCCGGCCGATGTGCGTTTCTCGGCCATGGAGCTGCGCGAGCTCGCCGAGCAGGACGACGTCGATGTGATCGTCGACCCGCACGAGCTCGCCCTCGACGAGCACGCCGAGCGGATGGTGGCGCAGTTCTCGCAGCGCCGTATCGTCGTGCGCACCATGACCGAATGGGCAGCCCTCGATCCCGCGAGCCGCAGCGCCTCGCGCCGCATCCACCTGCACCTGCGGCAGCGTCCGGTGCGCGTGCTCGGCACGGACGCGGTCACCGGTATCGAGATGGAACGCACCGCATCCGACGAGCTGGGCCGCATGGTCGGCACGGGGGAGCTGCTGCGCTATGACGTCGGAGCCGTCTACCGCGCAGTGGGCTACCGCTCGACACCTGTTCCCGGGGTGCCGTTCGACGCCGCTCTCGGCGTCGTGCCGCACGTCGAGGGTCGCGTCGTCGATGCGGACGGAGCGCCGATCCCGCGACTGTACGCGACCGGTTGGATCAAGCGCGGTCCGGTCGGGCTGATCGGGTCGACCAAGTCGGATGCCGCGCAGACGATCGGCCACGTCGTCGACGACCTCGATGCGATCGAGCGCGGGGCGCGCGACATCGATCCGATCGCCCATCTCTCGCAGGCGGTCGACCTCGACGGCTGGCTGCGCATCGACGCCGCCGAGCGCGGGGCCGGAGCGGAGCGCGGTCGCGAGCGGACGAAGCTCGTCGAGCGTGATGAGATGCTGGCACATGCGAAGCAGCAGCAGATGATGGAGGCAGGTCGATGACCGCGACACCCGTACCCACGCCGATCGGCGAGGCGCTCAAAGCCGCCTTCCGCACCCACCCGGCGGGAGTCGCGATCATCACCGCGAGCACCCCGGAAGGGCCGGTCGGTCTCACCGCGTCCAGCGTCGCCTCGGTGGCGGTCGATCCCGCGGCGATCGTGTTCTCGGTGACCCGTGCCACCGGTTCTGCAGGAGCGATCCTCGGTGCCGACACCTTCGTGGTGCACCTCATCGACGACGAGCACTCCGATCTCGCCCAGAGCTTCGCGGTCAGCGGGTCCGAGCGGTTCACGCCCGAGCAGGGATGGGCCACGCTGCCGACCGGCGAACCGCACCTCCCCGAGGCCAGGGTGGCCCTGCGCTGTCGTCCGATCCAGACGGTCGCCGTCGGTTCGTCGACCGTGGTCATCGCCGAGGTCATCGAGGTGCTGCCTGGTCTCTCCGGGCGCCCCCTGGTCTACATCGATCGCCGTTTCCACGCACTTCCACACGACAACAACCACTGAAAGGAAGACGTCATGACCACGCTCTACACACTCCCCGAGCTGCCGTACGACTACTCGGCCCTCGAGCCGCACATCTCGGGCAAGATCATGGAGCTGCACCACTCCAAGCACCACCAGGCCTACGTCACGGGGGCGAACTCCGCACTCGAGCAGCTCGCCGCCGCCCGCAGCGCGGGTGACCTCGCGAACGTGAACAAGCTCGAGAAGGACCTCGCCTTCAACCTCGGCGGCCACATCAACCACTCGGTGTTCTGGCAGAACCTCTCGCCCGAGGGCGGCGGAGCACCCGAGGGTGAGCTCGAGGCCGCACTGGTCGATGCCTTCGGATCGATCGACGCCTTCCGCGCCCACTTCACCGCGACCGCACTCGGTGTGCAGGGATCCGGTTGGGCAGTGCTCGCCTGGGACAGCGTGGGTGCGCGTCCCGTGATCTTCCAGCTGTTCGACCAGCAGGGCAACGCGCCGCTCGGCGTCACCCCGCTGCTGCAGCTCGACGTCTGGGAGCACGCCTACTACCTCGACTACCTCAACGTGCGCGCCGACTACGTCAAGGCGTTCTGGAACCTCGTGAACTGGCCCGATGTGCAGCGCCGCTTCGAGGCCGCCCGCACGGCGACGAAGGGTCTCATCGTCGCGAGCTGACCCGCGCCGCCGGTCACGCGAGGGAGAGGAACAGCTTCTCCAGTTCGGCCATCGACACTCCACGGGTGTCGGTGGCCGCTTGCGTCTCCGCCTCGGGCTCGGTCATGCAGTCCTTCATGGCGGAGGCGATGATCTGGAAACCCGCCTTGTCGAGAGCCGAGGTGACGGCGGCGAGCTGTGTGACCACCGCCCGGCAGTCGCCACCCTCTTCGACCGCGGCGATGACGGCGCCGAGCTGTCCTCGGGCTCGCTTGAGACGGTTGGCGATCGTGCGCTGGGTGTCGGCGTCTGCGGATGACATGGTCGCTCCCTGGGTGTCGGCTGGACTCCCCACTATACCCCCGGGGGTATAGTGGGGACCGATACCCACGGGGGTATCGGTGAGGAGACGATGAAAATGTGCCGAGCGGTCCGTTGCAAGACCTGCGGCAAGACGACCTGGGCGGGGTGCGGTCAGCACGTCGACGCCGTGCGGCGAACGGTGCCTGCCGCGCAGTGGTGTTCCGGACACCCGAAGGAGCAGGCGCAGGGCGGCTTCTTCTCGCGGATGTTCCAGCGATGACCACGGTGCAACCGCTCACCGTGGTCATCGTCGGTGGGGTCGCCGGGGGCATGTCCGCCGCCGCACGCCTGCGCCGCCTCGACGAGCACGCGCAGATCATGGTGTTCGAACGAGGGCCCGAGGTCTCGTACGCGAACTGCGGCTTGCCCTATTACGTCGGAGGGGTGATCGCGGAACGCGAATCGCTGCTCCTGCAGACGCCGGAATCTCTGCGCAGCCGCTTCCGACTCGATGTGCGTGTGCGTCACGATGTCACGCGAATCGACACTGCGCAGAAGCTCGTCGAGGTCATGGACATCGACTCGGGGCGCCGCTTCACACAGAGCTACGACAGGCTGATCCTCGCCACCGGCGCGCGCCCCCGTCTGAACGAGCCCTCCTCGGGCATCCGCACGCGCAGTCTGCGGACGGTCGAAGACGCGGATGCGATCGACGCCGCGCTCTCGCGGGCGGGCGTTCCGGTGGTGGTGGTCGGCGGAGGCTACACGGGCCTGGAAGCGGTCGAGAACCTCGTCGCTCGCGGCGCATCCGTGACGCTGGTGCAGCGGGGATCCCACCTCCTCTCCCCGCTCGATGCGGAGATGGCCGCACCGATCACCGCCGAGGTCCGCGCGCACGGCGTCGATGTGCGCCTCGGCGTCGAGGTCGTGCGTGCCGTATCCGGGCGGGTCACGCTGAGTGATGGGGCATCCGTCCCCGCCGAACTCGTGATCGATGCCTCCGGAGTTGTACCGGAGACGGCGCTCGCCGAAGGTGCCGGCATCCGGCTCGGTGAGACCGGCGGCATCGCGGTCGATTCGATGTGCCGCACGAGCGCCCCCGACGTGTTCGCGGTGGGCGACGGCGTCGAGAAGCTCGACCTCGTGGGCGGCGACACGGCTCTCATCACGATGGCCGGCCTCGCGAACCGACATGGACGCATGGTGGCCGACCTCATCGCGGGGAGGACGGAGACGGCGCGCCCCGCGCTCGGCACCGGGATCGTCCGCGTGTTCGGGGTCGACGCAGCGAAGGTGGGCTGGAGTGAACGGCAGCTCCGGGCCGCAGGACGTGACTTCTACGTCGTGCATGTGCATCCCGGATCCCACGCCGGCTACTACCCCGGCGCCGAGACGCTGTCCATGAAGATGCTCGCCGACCCGGCCTCCGACGTGATCCTCGGTGTGCAGGTCGTGGGGCGAGACGGTGTCGACAAGCGGATCGATGTGGTGGCGACCGCCATGCAGGCCGGCATCACGGCCGCCGGGCTCGCGAATCTCGAACTCGCCTACGCCCCGCAGTTCGGCTCGGCGAAGGACGCGGTCAACATCCTCGGCTACGTCGCCGAGAACACCCGCTCCGGCACGACTCCGACCATCCAATGGCATGAACTCGCTGAGGAGCAGCGTGGGGGAGCGACACTGATCGACGTGCGCTCGACGGCCGAGCATGCTGCCGGCGCGATTCCCGGCGCCGTCAACGTGCCGCTCGACGAGCTCAGAGAACGGCTCGACGAGGTTTCCGATGGACCCGTCATCGTGCACTGCCAGGTCGGATTGCGTGGGCACATCGCCACGCGGATCCTCCAGCAGCGAGGCGTGGACGCGCGCAACCTCGACGGCGGCTATCGCACCTGGCGCGACGCCACCCTGTGTGAACGCTAGAGCAGGCGGGAGGTGGTCCCGCGCACGTTCAGCTCGTAGGGCAGCGCCGACGGGATGTGCACGGCGTCGGGGGTGGCGAGCTTCGCCAGCACGGCATCGGCTGCCCGCTCGCCCTGTCCGAGCGGGAACTGATCGACCGTGGTCAGGCGGAAGAACTCGCCGAGTTCATGCCCGTCGATGCCGACGATCGACAGCTCCTCGGGAACGCTGAAGCCCAGGTCTCGGGCCGCGAGAAGTGCGCCGATGGCCATCTCGTCCGAGGCCGCGAACACGGCGGTCGGGCGGGGGCCCGGGCGGCCGAGCAGCTGCTTCGCCGCCCGGTAGCCGCCCTCGACCGTGAAGTCGGCGGGCTCGAGGAAGGCATGGTTGAGGGGGATGCCCGCCTTCGCCAGCGCCTTCTCGAACCCCAGGCGGCGGTTGGTCGGGATGTGGAAGTCGATGTCGAACTCCGGGTTCGCCCCGATGTGCGCGATATCGGTGTGGCCCAGGCTGATCAGATGCTCGGTGGCAAGTTGCGCGACCGCGACATCGTCGACGGTGAGGGTGTCGAGCTTCGGGTTCGGACCGCCGATCGCGATCACAGGAAGTCCGAGGTCGAGCAGATACTGCGTCTCGTCCTCGTCGAGCTCGATCGACACCGCGATCACGGCATCGACGCGCTGTCGGCGCAGGAAGGTGTCGAACACGTGCCGACGTACGTCCTTGTCGGCAGTGATGTTGTACAGCGTGATGTCATAGCCCTCGCGCATGAGCGCGGCGGAGACGCCGGAGAGCACCGTGCTGAAGAACCACCGGTCGAGGAAGGGCACGATCACCCCGACGTTGCGGGTGCGACCCGAGGCCAGGCTCGACGCCCGCGACGAGACGACATAGCCGAGCGACTGCGCCGCGGCCTGCACCCTCTCCTTCGCGGACTCGGATACGTGACCGCGTCCGCTCAGTGCGCGGGAGACGGTCGCGGTGGAGACTCCGGCGAGCCGGGCGACCTCATCGATGCTGGCCATGTGTTCCTCTGTCGAAAGTGCTCCGGTCGCGGTTCCTGCCGGTTCACGCGGGCGTGAGCGACAGGAATCGCGACCGGAAGGGCATGTCAGGCCTGCGTCGCTGTGGTGTACCAGACGGCGGTGTCGACCGGGATCGACGCGCCTTCGAACGGCTGGCTCTGCAGCATCACGAAGGCGTCGGCCGGCAGCTCGATCGGCGCCGTGCCGAGGTTCGCGACGACGTGCACGTCACCACGTCGGAAGGCGACCGCGTCGGGACCGGCGTCTTCCCAGACCAGCGAGCCGCTGCCGAAGCCGTGCTCGCGGCGCGCGGCCAGCAGACGCTTGTACAGCGCGAGCGTCGATGCGGGATCGACCTCTTCGACGTCGCGGGCGTAGGCCGCCCAGTCTGCGGGCTGCGGGAGCCACGAGAGACCGGTGTCGTTGAATCCGAAGGCCGGAGCCTCGGCCTCCCAGGGCAGGGGCACGCGGCATCCGTCACGACCGTAGCGCTCGCCGTTCGTGCGGAACCAGGTCGGGTCCTGACGATACTCGTCCGGGATCTCCATGGCCTCGGGCAGGCCGAGCTCTTCGCCCTGGTACAGGTACGACGAACCGGGCAGTGCCAGCATCAGCGTGGTCGCGGCGCGGGCGCGGGCCAGGCCGATCGCGGTGTCGGGCTTGCTCGGGGTGTTCGGGCCGATGCCCTCGCCCTGGGGGTTGTCCGCCGTCAGCGCGAGGCGCGAGGCGTGGCGCACCACATCGTGGTTCGAGAGCACCCAGGTGCTCGGGGCGCCGACCGCGCCGAAGTCGTCGAGCGACTCCCGGATGACGTCGCCGAGGGCCTTCGCGTTCCACGGCGTCATCAGGTACGGGAAGTTGAACGTCTGGTGCATCTCGTCCGGACGCACCCACAGGGCCGTCTGCTTGAGCGTCGGCATCCAGGCCTCGCCGCACAGGGCGCGGTCGCCGTCGTACTCGGCGAGCACCTTGTGCCAGTCGCGGTAGATGTCGTGCACGCCGTCCTGGCCCCAGTACGGCACGTTCGACTCGCCGCCGCCCATGGAATCGGCATCGCTCGGGGGCGTGTAGTCGGGCAGGCCATCGGCCTTGATCATGCCGTGGGCCACGTCGACGCGGAACCCGTCGACACCGCGGTCGAGCCAGAAGCGCAGGATGGAGCGGAACTCCTCGCGCACCTCTTCGTTGGTCCAGTCGAAGTCGGGCTGAGTGGCGTCGAAGATGTGCAGGTACCACTGGCCCGGCGTGCCGTCGGCCTCGACGACGCGCTCCCACATGCCGCCGCCGAACACGGATTCCCAGTTGTTCGGCGGGAGCTCGCCGTTCTCGCCCTTGCCGTCGCGGAAGATGTAGCGCGCGCGCTCGGGGCTGCCCGGGCCGGCCTTCAACGCCTGCTGGAACCAGACGTGCTGGTCGGACGAGTGGTTCGGCACCAGGTCGACCACCACGCGGATGTTGCGGGCATGGGCAGCCTCGAGCATGTCGTCGAAGTCGGCCAGCGTGCCGAACAGCGGGTCGACGTCGCGGTAGTCGGCCACGTCGTAACCCGCGTCGCGCTGCGGGCTGGTCATGAACGGGCTCAGCCAGATCGCGTCGACGCCGAGCTCCTGCAGCGCATCGAGTCGGCTGGTGATGCCCGGCAGGTCGCCGATGCCGTCACCCGAGGCGTCCGCGAAGGATCGGGGGTAGATCTGGTAGATGACGGCGCTGCGCCACCACTCGGAACCGGGGGCTGCGATCTGCTCAAGCTGTGCCATGGGAACAGGCTAGTGCAAACGCTTACATTCATGCCAGAGCGGGGATCGAATCGGTTCGGTGCCGCGGATTCCGCCGGCCGAGGCCGCGCCACTTGCATGACGGTCGGTCATTCGCATGATCGTCCAGCGTCCGTGGTCAGGCATCCGTCGCGGTCTCATACCGGTGTCGCCGGCGGTGCGATCGCAGGCGGGGAGTAGGGTGAGGCATCCGATGAGTGGAGGCTGTCATGGTTCCCGAGATCAACTACTGGGCGGTCCTGCTGGCCACCGCGTCGAGCATGCTCGTCGGCTCGGTCTGGTATGCCCCGAAGGTGTTCGGCACGCGCTGGTCGAAGCTCGCGAACGTCGACATGGATCGTCCTGCGGCCACAGCGGCCTGGCCGATCATCACCACGGTCATCGTGAGCTTCATCACGGCCTGGGTGCTCGCCGGCGCCTCGTCGATCGCGTGGCACTTCTACGGCGGATCGTACTTCTGGGGCGCCGTCGTCACCGCTGTCACGCTGTGGGCGGGGTTCACGGCCGCCCGTTTCATCACGCACGACGCGTTCGAGGGGCGCTCGACCCGACTCACCACACTGAACATCGCGCACGAGCTGGTCACGGTCGTCGTCATGGCGATCATCATCGGCGTCTGGCCGCCGGCGCTCGCCTGAGGTACCGCTCCGCCTCCCGGGGGACCGGCGAACCGGTAGCCGGGTCGGTTCGGAGGACTCGCCGATCGGAGAGCCATCTCTAGACCTTCGCCGCTTCTGCGAGCGCATGCGGGGTGCGAGGCTCGCTGGGTGACCTGCCGGTCACCCGCGTGCTGCGGACCCGCGCGCGGTTCAGACCGAGGGGTCTCGATGTCCGGATCTTCGCGCCGATCGGCGCCGTGGGCGGTCGCCGCCGCGCTCGTCGCCGCAGTTGTGCTGGTGGGCGCGGCTCCTGCCGCGTGGGGAGCCATGCGCCCGTCGGATGACCAGGCATCCGGTGCGAGTGGCCTGGATCCCTCGCAGTCCGTCGCGCTGGCCTACGAGTTCCTGGATACGCGCGTCGACCAGTTCTGCGATGGAGCCGGACACTGTCTGCCGCGCAGCTACGAGGGCGGATTCTTCACCACTCCGAGCTGGGACTTCACCCCCTCGTTCGTCTACGACGATGCGCTCGTGATCATCGCGTACACCGCCAGGGGGCTTCCGGACGACCTCCGTCGCGCGCGGGCGATCGGCGACACCCTGCTCTTCGTGCAGGAGAACGACCCGATCGGCGACGGCCGCACACGGGCGTCGTACGAACCGCACGGCATCCGCGAGGGGCGGGTGGAGATCACCGGCCCCGGCAGCTTCACCGGGAACCAGGCGTGGGTCGGATTGGCTCTCGCGCGTCTCGCGCACGCCACCGGAGATTCGCGGTACCTCGACGGCGCGCTGCGTGTGGGCCAGTGGATCCAGGACAACACGGCCGACATGCTCCGAGCCCCGTACGGGTACACCGGGGGTCAGCTCGAGGACGGCACGTCGCTGACCTGGAAGTCCACCGAGCACAACAGCGACGTCTCGGGGTTCTTCACGCAATTGGCTCAGCTCACCGGCGACCCCGTGTGGTCCGATCGGGCAGCGGTCGCCGCCGGCTTCGTCGCGGCCATGCAGAGTGCGGACGGCCACGTCGACACCGGCACGGGCCTCGACGGTTCGACCATCAACACCCGTCCCATTCCGCTGGATGCGCAGACGTGGAGTTCACTCGCCACGGGCGACCCCCGCTACGGCGCCGCGCTGGACTGGACGCTCGCGAACCTGATCGCCACCGACGGCCCGTACACGGGCCCCTCGATCAGCGAGGTCGATGTGTCGAAGGCCTGGTTCGAGGGGAGCGGACACCTCGCGCTCGCCCTCACGCTCCGCGACGGCCCGGGAGACGCCGACCGGGCCGAGACGTTGCTGAGCAGCATCCGTCTGGCGCAGCGCGATGCTCCGAACGGTGACGGCAAGGGGATCGTCGCGACCTCGAACGACGGTCTCGACTCGGGTTTCGGCGACCTCTACTACGCCAGCCTGCACACGGGCGCGACGGCCTGGTACCTGCTCGCGGCGGCGGGGGACAATCCGTTCACCCTGCCTGCCGACTGACCTGCCGTTCACCCTGCCTGCCGACTGACCTGCCGTTCGACCGGCCTGACGGCGGACCGGCCTGCCGTTCGACCGGCCTGACGGCGGACCCGCCTGACGGCGGACCCGCCTGAGGTTATGCGGCGACGCGGGCGACCGCGGCGATGGCGCTCGTGAAGAAGTCGAGTCCGTCGATGCCGCTGCGCATGGCGACAGCGGTGTCGGGGCCGAAGCCCGCCTCGGTGGCGTGCTCGGGGTGCGGCATGAGCCCGACCACGTTGCCCGCCTCGTTGGTGAGAGCGGCGATGTCGCGGAGCGATCCGTTCGGGTTGACTCCGGCGTAGCGGAAGGCCACGAGCCCCTCGCCCTCGATACGGTCGAGGGTCTGCTCGTCGGCGATGTAGCCGCCGTCGGCGTTCTTGAGCGGGATCACGATCTCCTGGCCGGTGCGGAACGCATTGGTCCACGCGGTGTCGGAGTTCTCGACCGTGAGCTTCTGGTCGCGACGCACGAAGTGCTGGTGGTTGTTGCGGATCAGGCCGCCGGGCAGCAGGTGAGCCTCGACGAGCATCTGGAAACCGTTGCAGATGCCGAGCACGGGCATTCCCTTCGCGGCGGCATCCTTGACCTCGCTCATGATCGGCGAGAGCGCGGCGATCGCGCCGGCGCGCAGGTAATCGCCGTAGCTGAAGCCACCGGGGAGGACGAGTGCGTCGACGCCCTCGAGGTCGTGCGAGCCGTGCCACAGGGCGACCGGCTCTGCGCCGGCGATGCGCACGGCGCGCTGGGCGTCGCGGTCGTCGAGCGAGCCGGGGAAGGTGATGACGCCGATGCGAACGGTCACTCCGCGACCTCGATGCCGACGACGTCCTCGATCACGGAGTTGGAGAGCACCTCGTCGGCGATGCGCCGGGCCTCGGCGAGAACCTCGTCGGTGACCTCGCCTTCGACGGTGAGCTCGAAGCGCTTGCCGATGCGGACGTCGGTGAAGCCCTCGACGCCGAGGCGGGCGAAGGCGCCGGAGACGGCCTTCCCCTGCGGGTCGAGCAGTTCGGGCTTGGGCATGACGTCGACGACGATGGTGGGCATGACGGCTCCAAGAGTCGCGGGCGGACGGGCGCATCCAGTCTACTGCCCTCGGCTCACCCGCCCTCGCCCCGCCCACTCGACGTCGAGTGCACGACATCTCGCCGAGTGCACGGCCCGCGTGCGGGGGGATGCCGTGCGCTCGCCGAGTACCCGTGCGCTCGACGAGCAGTGCGTGTGCGTGGGCGTGGGGGCGTGAGGGAGTGGGGGGGTGGGGGTTATGCGGAGTGGAAGACGGTGTGCAGGTCGCCGACCGCCTCGCGGCCGCCGAGACCGTCGATCTCGAACAGCACCGAGATGCCGATGACATGGCTGCCGAGGCGCTCGACGAGCTCGCGTCCGGCCGCGAGGGTCCCTCCGGTGGCGAGCACATCGTCGATCAGCAGCACGCGGGATCCGGGGGGCAGGTCGTCGTGCATCTCGATCGTGGCGGTGCCGTACTCGAGGGCGTAGTCGACGGATGCCGCGGGGCGCGGCAGCTTGCCGGCCTTGCGGATCGGGATGAGTCCGACGCCTGCGGCGATGGCGGCAGCGCTGGCGAGGATGAAGCCGCGCGCCTCGATGCCCGCGATCACGTCGAACTGGCCGGCGAAGGGTTCGATGATCGCCTCGGTCGTCACGCGGAGGGCCTCGGCGTCGGCGAGGAGTGGCGTGATGTCGCGGAAGATGATGCCCGGTTGCGGGTAGTCCGGCACGTTGCGGATCAGGGCTTCGGCGCGGACGAGGGCAGGGGAGAGCGTGGCTTCGGGCACTGCCCAAGGGTACCCCGCGGCGGCTGGGTTGACACCGTGGGAGCGCTCCCATAGAGTGACTGCTCAGTTCGTGGGAGCGCTCCCACAACGTCTCGACGCACCACACACCGCACGACCACCACAAAGGAGTGAACTGTGAACACACGTGCCCGCAACCGGATCCTCGTGATTGCCGCCGTGGCATCCGTCTCCGCTCTCGCCCTCGCCGGCTGCTCCGGCAGCACCGGCGATTCCACGGAGGGGAGCGCCGACGAAGAGGTCACGCTGACCGTCACCACGTTCGGCACCTTCGGCTACGAAGATCTCTACAAGGAGTACGAGAAGGCTCACCCGAACGTCACGATCGAGGCGACCAACATCGACACCGGCGGCAACGCCCGCACCGATGCGTTCACCAAGATCGCCGCCGGCTCCGGCCTCAGCGACATCGTCGCGGTCGAAGAGGGCTGGCTCGGCGCGATCATGGACGTCTCCGACACCTTCGTCGACCTGCGCGACTACGGCATCGAGGACCGCAAGGACGACTGGGTCGACTGGAAGTACGGCCAGGCGACCGACGCCGAAGGCCGCGTCATCGGCTACGGCACCGACATCGGCCCGAGCGGCATCTGCTACAACGGCGCCGCATTCGAGGCGGCCGGGCTCCCGAGCGACCGCGAGTCGGTGGCCGAGCTCCTCAACGGCGACTGGGAGAACTACTTCCAGGTGGGCGCCGACTACACCGCGAAGACCGGCAAGGCCTGGTACGACCACTCCGGCTTCGTCTGGAACGCCATGGTGAACCAGCTCGACGAGGGCTACTACACGACCGACGGCGAGCTGAACGTCGAGGACAACGCCGAGCTCAAGGAGCGCTTCGAGCTGCTGGGCGCCGCGACCGAGGGCGGCCAGTCCGCCGCGCAGACCGCGTGGGACTGGAACGGCGGCAAGTCTTTCGTCGACGGCACCTTCGCGACCTTCGTGTGCCCGGGCTGGATGCTCGGTGTCGTGCAGGGTCAGGTCGAAGCCGGTGGCGGCGACGCGTCGACCGGATGGGACTTCGCCGACGTGTTCCCCGGAGGAGCGGCGAACTGGGGCGGCGCGTTCCTGTCGATCCCCGAGACTTCGCAGCACAAGAAGGCGGCCGCCGAGCTGGCCGACTGGCTGACGCAGCCCGAGCAGCAGGTCAAGCAGTCCGCCGCCGCGGGCAACTTCCCCTCGACGATCAAGGCGCAGGAGACGCTCGCCGCGGATGCGACGCCGAACGCGTTCTTCAACGACGCGCCGACCGGGGCGATCCTCGCCGAGCGCGCCAAGGGCGTCGTCGCCCAGTTCAAGGGTGCCGATGACTCGGTGATCCAGGAGAACGTCTTCGGTCCGGCGCTCAGCAGCCTCGACCGCGGCGACACCGACACCCAGGGCGCCTGGGACCAGGCCATCGGTCTGCTGAACGACCTCGTCGGCTGACATCCCCCTTCCGGTCGCAGTTCCCGCCGTCGCCACCCCACGGCCGGCGGCAGGAACTGCGACCGGAACTCCTCGGAACCCCGGGACAAGGACACCCCATGACACTCACCGCCCCGCCCGCGGAACAGCAGCGCGCGGCATCCCCCGCGAAGGATGCCGCACCGAAACGCTCCTGGCGCCACCGCGTCTCACGGTTCGACCAGAACGCCTCGCCGTACTTCTACATCTCGCCGTTCTTCCTGCTGTTCGGGCTGGTCGGCCTGTTCCCGCTGCTCTACACGGTCTGGGTGGCGGTGCACGAGTGGGACCTGCTCAAGGGCGAAGGCGAGTTCGTCGGGGTCGGCAACTTCGTCGAGATCCTCGGCGACGCGATGTTCTGGAACTCGATCGGCAACACCCTGAGCATCTTCCTGCTCTCCGCGATCCCGCAGCTGGCCGTGGCCCTCGTGATCGCCTACCTCCTCGACCGGGGCCTGCGCGCCCCGACGTTCTGGCGCATGAGCGTGCTGATCCCGTTCGTGGTCACCCCGGTCGCGGTCGCCATCATCTTCTCGAGCATCTTCAACGAGGCCGACGGTCTGGCCAACAACCTGCTCAACCTCATCGGCATCGCGGACCAGGAGTGGAAGCACAACACCGCGCTGTCGCACATCGCGATCGCCGTCATGGTGAACTTCCGCTGGACGGGCTACAACGCCCTCATCCTGCTGGCCGCGATGCAGGCCGTGCCGCGTGACCTCTACGAGTCGGCGGCCCTCGACGGGGCCGGCGCCGCGCGCCGCTTCTTCTCGATCACCATCCCCACGATCCGTCCCACTCTGATCTTCGTCATCATCACGGCGACGATCGGCGGGCTGCAGATCTTCGCCGAGCCGCGCCTGTTCGACGTGTCGACCGCCGGCGGCATCGGCGGCAGCGACCGGCAGTTCCAGACCACCGTGCTGTTCCTCTGGGAACTGGCGTTCTTCCGTCGCAACCTCGGGGAGGCATCGGCCGTCGCCATCCTGCTGTTCCTGCTGATCGTCGGGATCGGCGTGATCAACTTCCTCATCTCCCGACGGATCTCCACAGGAGACGCCCCGAAGAATCGTGCGGCCCGCCGCCGCGCGCACACCACCGACGCGGCCGCGACCGCGGCGGCCGCCGGAACGACGATCGCCACCACGACCGAGGAGAACGCGCGATGACCGCCACGCAGGCGCTGAGCGTCCCCGAGAAGATCCGCCGTCGCCGGAGTGCATCGTCCGGCACCGCCGGGATCGGCAGCCGCCCCGGCTTCCTCACATACGGGCTCCTGGCCGCGTTCATCATCGGCAGCGTGTATCCGCTGTGGTGGTCGGTCGTCGTCGCGAGCGGCACGAACGCCACCCGCGGTGAGACGCTGCCGATGATCCCCGGTGGCAACTTCTTCACGAACGCGGCCAAGGTCTTCGACGCGATCCCGTTCTGGTTGGCGCTGGGCAACTCGTTCCTGATCTCCGGCATCATCACGCTCTCGGTCGTCACCTTCTCCACGCTCGCGGGCTACGCCTTCGCCAAGCTCCGGTTCCAGGGACGCGACGGGCTGATGATCTTCGTGATCGCGACGATGGCGATCCCGACGCAGCTGGGCATCATCCCGCTGTTCATGCTGATGCGCGAGCTCGGCTGGACCGGTTCGATCGGTGCGGTCATCGTGCCGACACTCGTCACCGCGTTCGGCGTCTTCTTCATGCGGCAGTACCTGGTCGATGTGATCCCGGACGAGCTGATCGAGGCCGCCCGTATGGACGGCGCCAACCAGTTCCGGACCTTCCTGACCGTCGGACTCCCCGCAGCCCGCCCCGCCATGGCTATCCTCGGACTCTTCACCTTCATGACGGCGTGGACCGACTACCTGTGGCCGCTGATCGTGCTCTCCCCGCAGAACCCGACCCTGCAGACGGCGCTCAGCCAGCTGCAGTCGGGCTACTACATCGACTACTCGATCGTGCTCGCCGGCGCGGTGCTCGCGACCCTCCCGCTGCTCGTGCTCTTCGTGGTCGCCGGTCGGCAGCTGGTCAGTGGCATCATGGCGGGCGCGGTGAAAGGATGACCCCTATGACCCGCTCCTTCCCCGAGAACTTCCTGTTCGGCGCCGCGACCGCGGCGTACCAGATCGAGGGGGCGGCGTTCGAGGACGGGCGCACGGCCTCGATCTGGGACGCGTTCTCGCGCGAGCCGGGCGCGGTGATCGGTGCCGAGAACGGCGACGTCGCCTGCGACCACTACCACCGCTACCCGCAGGACGTCGCGCTCATGACGCGGCTCGGGCTGCAGACGTACCGCTTCTCGACCTCGTGGTCACGGGTGCGTCCGGACGGTGGAGCCGTCAACACGGCGGGCATGGACTTCTACGAGCGCCTGGTCGACGAGCTGCTCGCCGCCGACATCCTGCCCTGGTTGACGCTGTACCACTGGGACATGCCGCAGGCCCTGCAGGAGGCCGGTGGCTGGACGAACCGCGACACGGTCGATCGCTTCCTGGAGTACGCCGGCACCATGCACGACGCGCTCGGCGACCGGGTGAACGTGTGGACCACGTTGAACGAGCCGTGGTGCTCGTCGTTCCTCTCGTACACTGCCGGCGAGCATGCGCCCGGGCACACCAGCATCGCGGAGGGGCTGCTCGCCTCGCACCACCTGCTTCTCGCACACGGCACGACCGTGCAGGAGTTCCGCAGACGCGACGCCTCGCTCAACCTCGGCATCACCCTGAACCACACGGTCGCCGACCCCGCCGACCCGCAGAATCCGGCCGATGTCGATGCGGCTCGTCGCGTGGACGGACAGTTCAACCGCTGGTTCCTCGACCCGATCTACCGCGGCAGCTACCCCGCCGACATCGTCGAAGACATCCGCGCGGTCGATGCCGACGCGGTCGCGCAGTTCGAGGCGGCCGTGCAGGGCGGCGACCTCCAGCTGATCTCGCAGCACATCGACACGCAGGGGGTGAACTACTACCACGGCGACCTCGTATCGGGCACTGCTCCGGCTGAGGGGCCGGTCTCCGCGGAGCCCGAGACCGAGCGCGTGCGGCGCAGCCCCTACCCGTCGAGCGACGGCATCCACGCGGTCGAGCGGGGGTTGCCCCGCACCGCGCAGAACTGGGAGGTGCAGCCCGAGGGTCTCACCCGTGTGCTGCAGCGGATCTGGAACGAGTACGCCGAGCCCGCGGGCACCGTGCTCTACATGACCGAGAACGGGGCGGCCTACGACGATGCCGTGGCGGTCGAAGACGGCGAGACGCGCGTGCACGACGCCGAGCGCACCGAGTTCCTTCGCCTGCACCTGGGCGCGGTGCTCGATGCCGCCGAGGCGGGTGTCGATGTGCGCGGCTACTTCTACTGGTCGCTGTTCGACAACTTCGAATGGGCGTGGGGATACGACAAGCGGTTCGGCATCGTACGCGTCGACTACGACACCCAGGAGCGCACGCTCAAGGACTCAGGTCGGGAGTACGCCCGCATCATCGCGGCCCGGGCGCTCTGACCCCGCTGCCCGCCCCTCGAATCGCGTGAATGGTCGTATCCGGGGCCGAGATGCGACCATTTGCGCGACTCGGAGCGAGACGGTCGTCGTCGCACCCGCGAACCGGTGAGAATAGGGCGATGGAAGAGTGCGTACGCTGATGTCGCCCCGAGCGACCATCGAAGAGGTGGCATCCGCCGCCGGTGTCTCCCGGTCGACCGTGTCACGGGTCGTGAACGGGTCGACGGCCGTGAGCCCGGAGGCCCTCGCAGCGGTGCGCGCCGCGATCGACGAGCTGAACTACGTGCCCAATCGGGCCGCACGCTCGCTCGCCTCACGGCAGACGCATGCCATCGCCCTGATCGTGCCGGAGGACACCACCCGTTTCTTCGGCGACCCGTTCTTCGCAGCCATCGTCGCGGGCATCACCGGGGCGCTCGGCGGATCGGACTACCTGCTCAACCTGCTCATCGCGAGCGATGACCCCGGCGACAAGATGACCAGCTTCGTGCGCAACGGCGGCGTGGACGGTGCGCTGATCGTCTCGCACCACACGAGCGACGCGTTCATCGACCGGATCGCGGATGCCGTACCGGTCGTCTTCGGCGGCCGCCCGGTGCGCCGTCACGACGGGGACTACGTCGTCGACGTCGACAATGTCGCCGGAGCGAAGCACGCCACTCAGCGGTTGATCGACATCGGCCGCACACGCATCGCGACGATCTCCGGTCCGCTCACGATGGTCGCCTCGGAAGATCGTGTGCAGGGGTTCCGCGCCGCTCTGGCGGATGCCGGCCTCGCCCCGTACGCCGAGGAGGAGGGCGACTACAGCGAGGCGAGCGGTGCGGAGGCCGCCAGGCGTCTGCTCGACGGCGGGCGTCCGGATGCGATCTTCGTCGCGAGCGACCTGATGGCCCGTGGCGCCCTGACCGCCCTCCGCTCGGCGGGTGTGCGTGTGCCGGAGGACATCGCCCTGGTCGGCTTCGACGACTCCTCGGTCGCGCTCACGACCGATCCGCAGTTGACCACGATGCGCCAGCCGATGTACGCGCAGGGTGAGGCCATGGCCCGGATCCTGTTGTCGCGGCTCGCGGGGGAGGACCCGCCGACCACGACGATCCTGCCGACGGAGCTCGTGATCCGGGCATCCGCCTGACGAGTCGCATCCGGCTCCCACTCATCGGCGGATGGGGATGAACACGGCTGTGGCCCTGGCGCCCCCTCCGGGCCAGGCCCACAGCCGTGGGTCTTGTGGTCAGTCGACGAACGTACTGAGCAGGTCGCCGCCGAACAGAGAGAATGCGGTGAGCCCTGCCGACAGCAGCAGCACCGCGGTCGTGCCCGCGACTGCGAAGACCGAGATTCCGCGACCACCCAGTCGCTGACCGCGCAGCCCGACCGCCACACCCGCTCTGGCAGCGATGTCGCCGGCGTTGTCGTCGCGGTACAGCTCAGTGCGTGCGGCGAAGCGGCGGTGGAACTCCTCGGCCAGCACGAGAGCGGCCGTCATGGTCTCGGCGCGGTCGAATCGGGTGCTTGCGGGGAGGTACACGTAGAGCCGGTCGGAGACGAGCTCGATCTCGGCGCCGGATCCGAGGTCCAGAACCCGTGCCATGAGATCCGGGGTGAAGATGTAGAGAGCGTCCTGCTGATAGCCCTCCGGCACGAGGAGGCGGAACGTCTTCGCGAACTCGCCTTCCAGATCCATGCGCGCGGCGCCACGCCCGAGGCCGAGCGTGGGGACGATGCTGCGCTTCCGGTTGGCGAGCACGATGTGCGGGACGGAAGCCGGCAGCGGCAGTTCGATGAAGGCGAACGGCCGCTGGATCGTGGCGCGCTCCTGCCCGTGTGACACCGAATGATGCATGCCCAACTCGAACGGCATCCGCGTGTCGTCACAGGCGATGACCGCGCGCTCCCGCCCGTGCACCACGCGGGCGAACGCGGCGCCGGGGCGACGGGTGCGCTCGAGCATGTCGGCGTAGGCCCATCCGTTCTGCCAGGCGAACGCGGCGACCTTCACCCGCCGGCTCAATCTCACCGCCCACCACAGGAAGCCGACCGCGGCGAGCACGGTGTACCCGATCACGAACACCCCGAGGATCGGGGCGACCGTGAGGATGTCGCTGCGGCCGAGGAACCAGAGCCCGGTCAGCATCGCGGCGGCGAACAGCAGCACGACCACCAGGATCACCAGGAAGCGGCGATGCGGCGGGATCCCGCAGATGCGCTCGTAGGTGCGGATGTCGCGCAGGCCCGCGCTCCGTCGCAGCGGTTCCAGGTCTACGGTCACAGGCTCCATGACAGCGTCGCCCACGGGCCGTTGCGCTTCTCGGACGCTGCGGCCTGGAAATCGGACCAGCCGTCGCCGAACTTCTCGAACGACTTCTCATCGACGTTGCCGTCCGTCCAGTGCATGACACGTCCCACGATGTAGCTCAGGCCGAAGTCGGCCCATGATTCGAACGCCGGGCGCCCTTCGACGTTGATGCGGTGGATGATCGCGCGTGCCTCAGCGACGTCGCCGTGTCCGAGCGCGACACCCCAGGTCGTCATGGCTACGGCCTGACCCAGGCCGTAGCCATCAAGGGTCTTCACGAAGAGCCCGGGGGTGACGATGTCCTTGCCCACGCGCTTGCGCACCTCGGTCTCGGCGTACTCGATCGAGGTGACGAAAGCGCGTGCATCGCGCTTGTCGCCGCCCTCCTGCACGATGGCGGCGAGCCATTCCTTGGCCTTCGGCGTGCGGCCGAGGCGCTGGGCGAGTTCGGTGCGTACGGCGAGGTACAGCATCCATACCTCGCGACGGCGGCGGACGGTGCTCAGGCGCTCGATGTTGGCGAGCCATTCGTCTCGTGTGTGCACGCCCCACTGGTCGACGAGGACCTTCTTCTCGCGGTCGTCGAGGAGCGAAGCGGTCGGATCGTTCCAGGCGCCTGAGGGCAGGTTCACGATCTGCAGGAAGCCGAGCGCGATCTCATCGGCTTCGACCCCGGTGGTGGGGTGCTCGGGCGAGGCCTTGACCTTGGCGGCCGGCAGGATCCAGATCACGAGGAAGAACAGCACGACGACCCCGACGATCGTCCACGCCCACCACTGGCTCACGAGCCATTCGAAGATCGAGGTGACGCTGTTGAAGTCGACGCTCGCGAAAGAGTGCATGGGTGCTCCTGGGAAGGGTGAATCCGTGTCGGTTCATAGATTGAACGAACATTCAGTGAGTAATCTATACGGCAGGGGGGCGATTTCGAAAGACGGACCGGCGGGACTCAGGAGGTGGATGCCACGTGGCGCGCTCCGACGAGCAGAACCGGTTGGCCCGCGAGCGTGCCAGGGAGAACATCCTGCAGGCGGCGATCGAGACGTTCAGCGAACGAGGCGTCGCAGGGGCGAGCATCGCCGAGATCACGAAGCGTGCCGGCGTCGCCCAGGGGCTCGTGAACTATCACTTCGGTGGCAAGGAGCAACTCGTCGCCGCCGTGATCGATCGCTGGTTCGAGACCGTGCTCGGCTTCGCCCGCGTCGAGGGCACGCCCGACGAGATGCTCGCCGCGGTGATCGACGGTGCTCTCACGGCCACCGCCTATGCGATACCGCTGCAGCGCGCGGTGCTCGCGATGCAGCAGCAGCCGGCCACGCATCGACTCTTCGCGGAGTCGGAGGCCCGGCACGAGGCGGGCGCCACCGCGGCGGAGGACGCGGTCCGTGACCTCTTCCGCGCGCGGGGGGCCGAGGACCCGGCGCTCGAAGAGGTGATGCTGCGCAGCACGATCGAGGGTGTCTTCGTGAAATCCGCCGTCTTCGGCGATACGTATCCGCTCGAGGAGGCCCGCCGCTGGATGTTCCGACGGTACGGACTCCCCGAGCCCACGGCGTCCATCGCGCCACCGGCTCCCCTGCGTGACGGTGAGCCGCGGCCGCGGGCCACGGCGGCTCTGCGGGGGCGCGAGCAACTGCCGGGCGACTCCGCCTGAACGACGGACGAACGCGGGGCCCGGTCGCGAACGACCGGGCCCCGCTGATTCCGACGTGCTGACCGGTGTCAGTTCCCGTAGAGGGAGACGACTCCGGCGGTGTCGACGCTCGTCATCGACAGGTCGTCGGATGATCCGTTGCACTGCGGGTAGTGCATGATCGACGAGGAGTCGTACGGCGTCAGAGGACGCCAGTTGTTGTCCTCGAAGCAGGTGCCGGCCTCCGGGCGGGTGTGCTCGTGGCGGAAGCCGAGCACGTGGCCCAGTTCATGGCCGAGCACGTTCGTCGGAGTCCAGGACGAGCCGGGGGTCCAGATCGAGTCGTCGATGAGGACGTTCTGCAGACGCGGTGCGGTGCTCGGGAAAAAGGCCCTGGCGATGTACTGCGTCGTCTGCACCGGCTCCACCGAGAACAGGACGGCGTTGTTGCGCGTCGTGCAGTTGGCATCGGCGCTGCTGTCGTAGATGAAGTCGATCTTCGAAGATGCGGCTTCCCAGAGGGCAGCACCGCTTTCCATCGCGTTCACGACGTCGGCGTGACGTGCACCGAAGGCAGTGCTGACGCAATAGGTGAGGTTCGCCACCTGCGCGTCGGACCACTTGTCGTCGATGCTGTTGACGGTGTTGACGATGAGACCGTTGGTCACGGGGTCGGCGCCGAGGAGCTGCTCGTAGAACGAACGCAGTTCGCCCTGGTTGGAGATCACCTCGTCTCCGTTGACGACGTAGGCACCGTCGACGTCTCGGTAAGTCGACGCCTCGAACTCCTGGAAGGTGGGGATGTCATCGGCGTCGGGTGCGGAATTCGCGGCAGCGGGGATGGCCGTGCCGAGGCAGAGCGCAGCAGCCGCGGTAGCGGCGAACGCCAGTTTTCTCGTGAGTCGCAAAGTAGTAGTCCTTTTCGATCTGAACGATTCCGCGCGCCCCCTCGGCACGCGGCCCCCGGCGGAAAGGTGAGCAACTCTGCGCAGCCGATCCTGTCGAAGTGCGCTCACGGTAAGCATGGCTCTCACGCGATGGCAAGGCATCTCCCGGCACGTTCACAGATTTATGCACTCAGGTCAAAAATACCGAACGTCGTTCTGGTCGAAGGTGGTGTGCGTCCCGGCGAGACGTCGGGGGTCAGGCGTGGCCCATGCGGGCGAAAGCTCCCAGGACACTGCGCTCCGATGCGGTGAGGTAGCGCTCGAGTTCTTCCGCAGCGGCTTCGGGTCCCTGTTCCAGCAGAGCCGTGAGCACCGCGCGGTTTCGACGGACGTACGGCTCGTGCAGCGACCTCGGCTCGTCGATCTCGAGGAAGACGAGACGCAGCTCGGCGGCGACATCGCGGTAGGTGCGGGCGAGCCGTGCGCTGTCGGCGAGGGCGACGATCGCGTCGTGGAAGGCCATGTTCGCGCTGCCGATACGTCGCCAATCCTCGTGCGGCAGCTGCTCCTCGGCCTCGGCCAGGGCTTCGCGCATGAGCTGCACGGCGGGGTGCTCGGGCTCGGACTGGCGCAGTGCGGTGCATTCGATCACGCGGCGGGCCCGATAGATGTCGATCACGTCGGCGATGGTCGGTGACGCCACCGAGACCCCGCGGTGGGGGATGTGCTCGACGAGGCCCTGCTCGGCGAGCACACGGAAGGCTTCGCGAAGCGTGTTGCGCGAGACGTCGAACTGCTCGGCGAGGGCTGATTCCGAGAGTCGTGACCCCGGCGCGAAGTCGCCGTCGATGATGCGCTGACGGAGGACGTCGGCGAGCGGGCCCTGCTGGTTCATGCCTTCATCGTAGGCGGCGGAGCCGCGGCATCGTCTGCGGTCGCAGGAGGGAAATCACACGAAAGCAACCGTTCTGTAGCACGGCCGTAACACGATTGTTGAACAATCAATGCCTATCCGTTCTACACTGGGGGTCACCCGACACCCACCAACGACGATGGGAACCCCCCGCATGTCAGAGCAGACCACCGCCTCCCTCTCCCCGGAGGACGAAGCCCGCCTCTCGTCCGCCAAGAAGCGCGCGGGCCGCAGTGCCGTCATCGGCGCGATCTTCCTCATGGCCACCAGCGCCATCGGCCCCGGCTTCATCACGCAGACCGCCACGTTCACAGCGACGATGGGGGCCGCCTTCGCGTTCGCGATCCTCATCTCGATCCTCGTCGACATCGCGGTGCAGCTGAACGTCTGGCGCATGATCACCTCGTCCGGCAAGCGCGCCGGCGAACTCGCGAACAGCGCCATCCCCTTCTCCGGACACCTGATCGCCGTGCTCGTCGTGATCGGCGGGCTGGCCTTCAACATCGGGAACATCGCCGGTGGCGGACTGGGACTCAACGCCCTGCTCGGCATCGACCCCAAGCTCGGCGGCATGGTCACCGCGGCCCTCGCGATCATCATCTTCCTGGTGAAGAAGGCGGGCCCCGTGATGGACATCGTGCTGGTCGTGCTGGGAATCGCCATGATCGTCATGACCGTGGTCGTGGCCGTGATCGCCCAGCCGCCGATCGGCGAGGCGCTGCGCCAGACCTTCGTGCCCGACGAGCTGAATTTCGCCACCATCACCACCATCGTCGGCGGCACCGTCGGCGGATACATCACGTACTCCGGCGCCCACCGCTACCTCGACTCGGGACACACCGGACCGGAGCACGCCGGCCCCGTCATGCGTGCGGCGACCAACGGCATCCTCGTCACCGGCGTGATGCGCTACGTCCTGTTCCTCGCGATCCTCGGCGTCGTGGCCTCCGGCGTCACGCTCGACCTCTCCGGGCAGGGCGCGAACCCCGCGGGTCAGGCGTTCGGCGCGGTGCTCGGCGACGCCGGCCTCCGCATCTTCGGTGCGATCTTCTGGGCCGCGGCGATCAGCTCGGTCATCGGTGCGGCCTACACCTCCGCCACCTTCCTCTCCACCTTCACCACGAAGCTCAAGGGCGGGTGGCCGCTGCAGCTCGCGACCGTCGCGTTCATCGTGGTGTCGCTGGCGGTGTACCTCTCGATCGGTACCGCTCCTGCGGCGATCCTCGTGTTCGTCGGCGGCTTCAACGGCCTGATCCTGCCGATCGGACTCACGGTGTTCATGTACATCGGCTGGTTCCGTCGCGACCTGCTCGGCTCGAAGAAGTACCCGATGTGGCTGCTCGTCGCCGGTACGCTCGTGACGCTGCTCACCTGGTACATGGGTATCGTCTCGGTCGGCCCCATCTTCGCCTTCCTCGGAATCGGAGCGTGATCGCATGACATCGATCGACCTGAACTCGGACCTCGGCGAGAACGTCGCCGACCGGATCGTCAGCGACGACGCGAGCATGCTCCGCCTCGTCACGAGCGCGAACGTGTCGTGCGGTTTCCATGCCGGCAGCCCCGAGGGGATCCGCGAGACGCTCGCGGCTGCCGTGGCGGACGGCGTGGTGATCGGCGCGCACCCCGGTTACCGCGACTACGAGAACTTCGGACGCACGAAGGTCGACATCGACTCGGCCACGCTGCAGGCGCACGTCGAGTACCAGCTCGGTGCGCTCATCGGGCTCGCCTCCGCGGTCGGCGGCCGGGTCTCGTACGTCAAGCCGCACGGCGCTCTCTACAACACGATCGCCCGCGACGAGCGGCAGTCGAAGGACGTCGTGGCCGCGATCCGCGCGATCGACCCTGGTCTGGTGCTGCTCGGGCTCTCCGGAGGCGTCGTGCTCGACGTGGCCGAGCGGGCAGGGCTCGCCGTCGCCGCCGAGGCGTTCGCGGACCGCGCGTATCAGCCCGACGGGCAGCTCGTCTCGCGCACCGAGGAGGGCGCGGTGCTGCACGACCCGGCAGCGGTCGCCGAGCGCATGGTGCGCCTCGCCGCCGACGGCGTGATCCGTGCGATCGACGGCACCGATGTGCCCGTGGTCGCGCAGTCGATCTGCGTGCACGGCGACAGTCCCGGCTCGGTGGCCATGGCCGCGGAGACCAAGCGGATGCTGCAGGAGGCGGGAATCACGATCGCCCCGTTCGCGGGCGCCTGACATGACCGTTCTCGCCACCGCCGACCAACTCGCCGACGCACGCGCTGCTCGCGCCGCGATCCGGGCCGGTCACGCCGAGCCGACCAGCGGAGTCGCGGTCGGGCTGACCCAGGCGAACCTCATCGCGGTGCCGGCCGACTGGGCCTTCGAGACGCTGCTCTTCGCGCAGCGGAACCCGAAGCCGTGCCCGGTGCTCGAGGTGATCGAGCAGGGCGCGGTGGAGTCACGGCTCGCGCCCGGCAGCGACATCCGCACCGACATCGGCCGGTACCGCATCTGGCGCGACGGGGAACTGGTCGAGGAGGTCGCCGACGCGACTGCGGCCTGGGCGGAGCATCCCGACCTCGTGGCTTTCCTCATCGGATGCAGCTTCACCTTCGAATCCGGACTCGTACAGGCAGGGATCCCGATCCGCCATCAGGAGCTCGGCCGGAACGTGCCCATGTACCGCACCTCCGTGTCGTGCGCGCCCGCCGGACGACTGCGCGGAGAGATGGTCGTCTCGATGCGTCCGATCCCCGCGGCTCGCGTCGCGGATGCCGTGCAGATCTCCGGCCGCACTCCCGCGGTGCACGGTGCTCCGGTGCACATCGGCGACCCGGCATCGCTCGGCATCCACGACCTGGCGCATCCCGACTTCGGGGATGCTCCCGAGGTGCGCGACGGCGAAGTGCCCGTCTTCTGGGCCTGCGGTGTCACCCCGCAGGCCGCGATCATGGCCTCGAGGCCGCCGTTCGCGATCACGCACGCGCCCGGGTACATGTTCATCACCGATGTTCCGGATGCGGAGTACCTCGTCTGATGCGCATCCTCACGGCATCCGATCACGCTCTCCTCGTCGAGGCATCCGACCTCGACGAGGCGATGCGCCTGAACCTCGCGTGGGAGGGCGTGCCCGGCATCGTCGAGCGCATCCCCGGCGCCCGCACCGTGCTCGTGCGCTTCGATCCGGTCCGGGTCTCGGCCGCCGATCTCTCAGCGGTGCTGGCCGCGACCGAGATCGACACCGCGCATCCGCCGGGCACCGGCGAGGTCACCGTACCGGTGCGGTACGACGGCGAAGACCTCGACGAGGCGGCATCGCTGTTGGGCGTCTCGGCGGAGGAACTCGTCAACCGGCACCTCGCCGCGGACTGGCGGGTGGCGTTCTCCGGTTTCGCCCCCGGCTTCGGATACGTCGTGAGCAGCGATCCCCTGTTCGACGTGCCGCGCCGATCGTCGCCGCGCACACGCGTGCCCGCCGGCTCGGTCGCGCTCGCCGGGCAGTTCACCGGCGTCTACCCCCGGGAGAGCCCGGGGGGATGGCAGCTCATCGGACGCACGGATGCCGTGATGTGGGACATCGAGCGGAACCCGCCCGCGCTGCTGTCGCCCGGGACGGCGGTGCGGTTCGCGCAGGTGCGGGAGGCCGCTCGGCTGGAGGGCGGTCACCCGGGCCGAAACGGAGACGACCCGACGCACGCACCGCGCGTCGCGGCGCAACACTCCGCGACGGATGCAGATGGTCTGGGTTTCGGCGCGGGAGCTGCCGTCGAGGTGGTCCGCCCGTCGCTGCAGCTGCTCGTGCAGGACGCCGGGCGCCCGGGCTACGCGGCACTCGGCGTCTCGGCATCCGGGGCTGCGGACCGCCGGGCCATGCACGACGCGAACCGTGCCGTGGGCAATGCGCGCGACGCCGCGGTGCTCGAGAGCGTCGGAGGAGCCGTCCTGCGATTCCGGGGAGCCGGCGTCGCCGCGGTCGCCGGCGCGATCGGCGCGCTCCGCCTGACCGAGGTCGGCGGCACCGTCCGTTCCGTGGCGCACGGTGAGCCCTTCGCCACCGTCGACGGCGACGAACTGACCCTCGGTCACCCCGAGCGCGGGCTGCGCTACGTCGTCGCCGTGCGAGGAGGCCTGGATGCGGTGCCTGCACTGGGCAGCCGTGCGGCGGACACCCTCGCCGGGCTCGGCCCGGAAGCGCTCGTGGCAGGTGCCGTCGTCCCGGTCGGCGGCGCGGCGCCGCATCCCGTCGAGCCCGATGCGCTGCCGCGCGAGCTCCCGGCCTCGGGAGAGCTCGTCGACCTCGAGATCACGCTCGGCCCTCGGGACGACTGGTTCACGGGGCACGCGCTCGCGACCCTCACCGGACAGGAGTGGACCGTCACGCCGCGTTCGGATCGCGTCGGCATCAGGCTCCAGGGGGAGGTGCCCCTGGAGCGCGCGGTCGGTGGCGAACTGCCGAGCGAGGGTGCTGTCACGGGGGCCGTCCAGGTGCCGCCCGATGGGCAGCCCGTCCTGTTCCTGCCGGATCATCCGCTCACCGGGGGATACCCCATCATCGGCGCCCTCACGGACCGCAGCCTCGACCTCGCCGGTCAACTGGCTCCGGGAGTGCGTCTTCGTTTCACCGTCAAGGAGTCCTCATGACCACCGTGTCGACCGAGCCGACCACGCAGAGGGTCCTGATCGCCAACCGCGGGGAGATCGCGGTGCGCGTCGTCCGCGCCTGCGCCGAGGCCGGATACACCTCGGTCGCGGTCTATGCGGATCAGGATGCCGATGCCCTGCACGTGCGCCTGGCCGATGAGGCCGTGGGCCTGGGGGGAGCAACGGGGGCCGACACGTATCTTTCCGTCGAGGCGCTGCTCGCCGCCGCGCGCCGGGCGGACGCGACCGCCGTGCACCCCGGATACGGCTTCCTCTCGGAGAGCGCCGCGTTCGCACGGGCCGTCGAGGAGGCCGGGCTGGTCTGGATCGGGCCGTCGCCCGAGAGCATCGATGCACTCGGCGACAAGATGACCGCTCGCCGTATCGCGCAGCGGGTCGGAGCGCCGCTCGCCGCCGGTACCGACCAGCCGCTGGCCGGGCCTGAGGAGGCGGTGGCGTTCGCCGAGGAGCACGGACTCCCCATCGCGATCAAGGCGGCGTTCGGCGGTGGCGGCCGCGGGCTCAAGGTGGTGCGCGAGCTGTCCGAGGTCGCGGCGGCTTTCGACGCGGCCACTCGCGAGGCGATCGCGGCATTCGGTCGCGGAGAATGCTTCGTGGAGCGCTTCCTCGAGAGCCCGCGGCACATCGAGGTGCAGGTGCTCGGCGACGGGCGCGGCGGTGTCGTGGTGGTCGGCGACCGCGACTGCTCGATGCAGCGTCGCAACCAGAAGCTCATCGAGGAGGCGCCGGCTCCGGGACTCTCCGTCGAACAGCGGACGCGTTTCCACGACGCGGCACGGTCGATCTGCGGCGAGGTGGAGTACCGCGGGGCCGGCACCGTGGAGTTCCTGCTCGCGGCCGACGGCACCATCTCGTTCCTCGAGGTGAACACAAGGCTCCAGGTGGAGCATCCGGTCACCGAGGAGGTCACCGGAACCGACCTGGTGCGCGAGCAGTTCCGCATCGCGTTCGGGGAAGGTCCGTCCTTCGTCGAGACGCCGGCACCCATCGGGCACGCGTTCGAGTTCCGCATCAATGCCGAGGACCCCGGGCGCGGCTTCCTGCCGAGCCCCGGTCGTGTCGAGAGACTGCGGATCCCCGGCGGACCCGGCGTGCGCTGGGATAGCGGCATCGAAGAGGGCGACGTCGTGCAGCCGGCCTTCGACTCGATGATCGCCAAGCTGATCGTGCACGCCGAGTCCCGCGATGCGGCCATCGTGCGGGCGCGGCGGGCTCTGCGTGAGCTGACCGTCGAGGGGCCGGCGACGGTGATCCCGTTCGACGTGATGGCGCTCGACGAGAGGGCGTTCGGCACGGCGACCTTCGCGGTGCACACGCAGTGGATCGAGAGCTCCCTGCTGCCGAAGCTGGAGACGCAGTCGCGGCCGGCGGCCGTGTCGGACTCCGCACTGCAGCGCTTCCCCGTCGAGATCGACGGCCGACGCGTGATGCTGGGTCTCCCGGCCGGGCTGCTGTCGGGCCTCGGTCGTCCGGCTGCCCCCGCGCCCGCAGCGCCCACGTCCGACCCGACCGAACTGCGCGCACCGGTGCCGGGCACGCTGGTGCGCTGGCTCGTCGACGACGGCACCGAGGTCGCGGAGGGAGAGCCGGTCGCGGTCCTCGACGCCATGAAGATGGAGACCACGGTGACCGCCCACAGATCCGGATCGCTGTCTCAGCGGGTCGAGCTGTCCGCGATGGTCGCCGCCGATGGGGTGCTCGCGGTCATCGACTGAGCGTTCTGGCGCACCATCCGAAACGCAGAGATCCCGGATGCCTCGCGAGAGGCATCCGGGATCTCCGTCTGTGCGCGGCGCGGCCTACTCGGGGTCGCCGCCGAGCGGACCGACCGCCTCGAGCGGCTTCGGGTCGTCGGCACCCGTCTTGCGCAGGCGCGCGATCAGGTTGCCGAGGTGGTAGATGAGGATCGCAGCCACCGTGGCGATGACGATGCCGCCGAGTTCGAAGCCGGAGGCCTCGTCCTTGATCATGAAGCCGCCGACGGCCATGATCAGCGCGACGGCCGCCGTGTACTGGTTGACCGGGCGCGAGAAGTCGACGCGGTTGTCGACCCAGATCTTGATGCCGATGACCCCGATCAGACCGTAGAGCGCCGTCGTCACGCCGCCGAGCACACCGGCGGGCACCGAGTTGATGACTTCGCCGAACTTCGGGGAGAGGCTGAGCAGGATCGCGGCCGTGCCCGCCACCCAGTAGGCGGCGGTGGAGTAGACGCGGGTGGACGCCATCACGCCGATGTTCTCGCCGTAGGTCGTCGTGCCGGAACCGCCGAAGAAGCCGGCGAGGGTCGTCGAGACGCCGTCCGCGATCAGCGCCTTGCCTGTCTGCTGGTTCACCGTCGCGTCTCCGGTCATGGTCGCGACGCCGCGGACGTGGCCGACGTTCTCGGCGATCAGAACGAGAACGACCGGGAGGAACATCGCAAGCGCCGTGAGCGTGCCGGGCTCGGTGAAGTTCGGGAAGGTGAAGGTCGGAAGGCCGACCCAGTCCGCCTTCTCGACGGCTGCGAAGTCGAGCTCACCGCGGAACGCCGCGAAGATGTACCCCGCGATGACGCCGAGGAAGATCGAGATGCGGCCGAGGAAGCCGCGGAAGACGACGGCGAAGAGAATGGTGATGGCGAGGGTGAAGGTCGCGGTCACCGGCGCTGCGGCGTAGTTGTTGTGCGCTGCGCCCGCGAGGTTGAAACCGATGAGGGCGACGATCGTTCCGGCGAGTACCGGCGGCAGGAAGCGGTCCACCCACTTCACCCCGACCGTGTGCACCACGACGCCGATGATCGCCAGCAGCACGCCGACGGCGACGATCCCGGCCAGGGCGGTGCCCATGTTCGCGGACGCGGTCGCTGCGGTCACCGGCGCGATGAACGCGAACGACGAACCGAGGTAGCTGGGCAGCTTGTTGCGGGTGACCAGCAGGAACAGGATCGTGCCCACACCGCTGAAGAGCAACGTGGTGGCGACCGGGAACCCGGTGATGATCGGCACCAGGAACGTCGCGCCGAACATCGCCACGACGTGCTGGAGACCGATCGCGATCGTCGCGGGCCAGTTCAGGCGCTCGTCGGGACGGACGACGGCACCGGGCTCGACCGTGCGGCCGTTTCCGTGCAGCTTCCACAGGGCCATGCGGGCTCCTCAAGGTTCGGGGGATGGCAGGAGTGCTGGAGCAACACTACCGATTCCTGAGTTTTTCCTGAGCGCGGGCGCCGACCTGCGCTCAGGTGCAGGAGCGGATGAAGGATGCATGAGGGGCGCGCAGCCGATGGTCATGCATCCGTCCGCGGACCGGTCCGTGGACCTGCGTGACGAGTGGCCTCGACGGTCGCGAGTCAGGCGCCGAGGCGCTCGATCAGCTCGCGGTAGCGGTCGGCGGTGCGCGCGACCACGTCGTCCGGAAGCAGCGGCGGCTCGCCCTGCTGGTCCCAGTTCGCGGCCAGCCAGTCGCGCACGATCTGCTTGTCGAAGCTGGCCATGCGCGCGCTCGGCGTCGTGCCGGTGCGCCAGGCCTCGGCGTCCCAGTACCGGGAGGAGTCGCTCGTGAGCACCTCGTCGGCCAGGCGCAGGGTGCCGTCGGCATCCGTCCCGAACTCGAACTTGGTGTCGGCGAGGATCAGGCCCTTCTCCTCAGCGATGGCGGCCGCAGCCGTGTAGATCGCCAGGGAGGTGTCGCGTAGTTCGGCCGCCCGCTCGGCGCCGACGAGCTCGACGGCGCGCTCGAACGTGATGTTCTCGTCGTGCTCGCCCATCGGCGCCTTGTACGCCGGGGTGAACAGCGGCTCGGGCAGCCGATCGCCGTTCTGCAGGCCGGCCGGGAGCGGAATGCCGCACACGGTGCCGCTCTCCTGGTACTCGACCCAGCCGGAACCGGTGATGTAGCCGCGCACGACGCACTCGATCGGCAGCATCTCGAGCGACTGCGCGAGCATGGCGCGATCGGCGACGGCCTCGGGCAGCTCGCCCGCGGCGATGTGGTTGGGGAAGTCGGAGAGCTGGGCGAACCACCAGCGGCTCAGCTGTGTCAGCAGGGCGCCCTTGTCGGTGATGCCGGGGGAGAGCACGAAGTCGAAGGCGCTCACGCGGTCGGAGGCCACGACGAGGATGCGGGTGTCCGCCGGGTCTTCCGAGGCATACAGGTCGCGGACCTTGCCCGAGTAGATGTGCCGCCAGCCGGGAATGCTCTGTGCCGTGCCTTCTGAAGGTGTGCTCACCCGCCTATTATCCCGGTTCCGTGCGACCGCGATCGCCCGCGTCCGTGGGTCGCGCCGACGGGTGTCGGAGCCGGTGTCTAGCGTGGAGGCGTGGCTGACGACATCTTCACCGACCGGCTCCGTCTGTCGCGGGCGGTGGCCGCCGACCTCGATGCGATCTTCGCGATCCAGAATGATCCGCGGGTGTGGACGCACTTCCCGAGCCTTCGACACACCGACCCTGCCGCGACTCTCGACATGATGAGGCGTTGGGACCGCAGCTGGGAGCAGGCGGGACTCGGATCATGGGTGGCACGTCTGCGCGACACGGGCGAGATCATCGGGAACGGCGGCTGCACGCTGCTTCGCGGCGAGGTGTGGAACGTCGGCTACCGCATCGCGGCCGACCAGCACGGGCACGGGTATGCGACCGAGCTGGCGCGCGCCGGGATCGAGCAGGCGCGGCTCATCGACCCCGATCGCCCGGTCATCGCCTATCTCGTGGAGCACAACCGCGCGTCGGCGCACGTCGCGGAGAAGCTGGGCCTCCACCTCGTGCATCGCGCGCCGGATGTCGGCAACCCCGATCCTGCGGTGATGCGGCTCGTCTACGCGGACCGACCCCTCACCGCGACGCAGCTCGCGGCCGCTCTGGGCTGATCAGCTGAGGGACCGCGGATGTCGGTCTTGTCGGTGTCCGTTGGGGGGCGTATAGTCCACATGGACTATTTGAGGTGGGGACATGAAGAAGGATGCCGTCGACCGACTCACCCCCATGGGGGTGATGGTGCTCGCGCTGCTGCGCGAGGGCGACATGCACCCCTACGAGATGGTGCGGCTCATGCGGGCCCGCCACGATGATCGCCTGATCACGATCACCAACGGGACGCTCTACCACACGGTGTCCCGGCTGCATCGTGCCGGGCTGATCGATGAGCTCGGCATCGACCGCGAGGGCAATCGTCCGGAGCGCACGACCTACTCCCTGACGGATGCCGGACGTGACGCGGTCGTCACGTGGGTGCGGCGCGAGCTGCCCCGCATCGACCGACCCGCCGACTTCCGCATCGCGCTCGCCGAGGCCCACAACCTCGAGAGGCCGGAGGTGATCGACCTCCTGCAGGAGCGGCGGGTGGCGCTCGTCGGCGATCACGCGCGGCACCGCGACGGCCTGCGGACGGCCAGGGAGAAGAGCGTGCCCGAGCAGGTGCTCGTCGAGATCGAGCGTCAGGAGGCACTGCTGGACGCCGAGCTGCGCTGGCTCGACACCCTCCTGGACCGCCTCCAGACCGAAGTCCTGCCGTGGGGTCCCACGGCATTCCAGAACTCAGACCGCTACCGCGCTCAGCGAAAGGCCGCACAGCAATGACAGATACCCCTCGCGACGGAGACCGCCCCCCGGTGTCCGCGCCCTCGACCTCCGGTCCGTCGACCGGCACCTATTCCGTGGGGCACAAGCCCACGAGCCCCTGGCCCGCCCTCTGGGCGCTGGTCATCGGCTTCTTCATGATCCTCGTCGACACCACGATCGTGTCGGTCGCGAACCCGGCCATCAAGGCGGCGCTCGACCCGAACACGAACAATCTCGACAACGTCGTGTGGGTCACGAGCGCCTACCTGCTCGCCTATGCGGTGCCGCTGCTGATCACCGGACGTCTCGGTGACCGCTTCGGCCCGAAGAACATCTACCTGATCGGCCTCGCGGTCTTCACCCTCGCGTCGCTGTGGTGCGGACTGTCGACCACACTCGAGGGCCTGATCGTCGCCCGCGCGGTGCAGGGTCTCGGAGCGGCGTTCATGACGCCGCAGACCATGGCCGTGATCACCCGCACCTTCCCGCCCGAGCGCCGCGGCGCCGCGATGGGTCTCTGGGGGGCGACCGCTGGCGTCGCGACTCTCGTCGGCCCCCTCGTGGGCGGTCTGCTCGTCGACGGCTTCGGCTGGGAGTGGATCTTCTTCGTGAACATCCCGGTCGGCATCGTCGCCTTCGTGCTCGCCTGGCGTCTGGTGCCCAAGCTCGCGACGCATCCGCACCGGTTCGACATCGTGGGTGTGGTGCTGAGCGCCGTGGCGCTGTTCCTCATCGTGTTCGGACTCCAGGAGGGCGAGAAGTACGACTGGGGTGTGATCTGGGGGCCGATCTCGGTATGGAGCCTGATCATCGTCGGCCTCGTGGTGCTCGGGCTGTTCATCTTCCAGCAGGCCAAGACCCGCAGCGAGCCGCTGGTGCCGCTCGACCTGTTCCGCGACCGCAACTTCTCGGGCGCGAACGTGGCGATCGCCGCCGTCGGCTTCACGGTGACGAGCATGTCGCTGCCGATGATGTTCTTCCTGCAGACGGCACGCGGACTCACGCCCACCGAAGCGGCACTGCTCCTGATCCCGATGGCGGTGCTCTCGGGGGTGCTCGCCCCGGCCGCGGGCAAGTTGCTCGACCGGGTCGATCCGCGCATCATCCTCATCCCCGGCCTGCTCTGCGTCGCCGGAGCGCTGGTCTGGTACTCGGCACTGATCAACATGGACACCCCGATCTGGATGTTCCTGCTTCCCTCTGCGCTGATGGGCATCGGCAACGCCGGCATGTGGGGTCCGCTCGCCACCACGGCGACGCGCAAGCTGCCGCCGCGTCAGGCGGGGGCGGGCGCCGGCATCTACAACACGACCAGGACCATCGGGTCGGTGATCGGCTCGGCATCCATCGCCGCGTTCATGCAGTCGCGTCTCGAGGCGAACCTTCCGGGCCTCGCCGACGCCCCGGCGGGCATCTCGACCGGCGGATCGCTGCCGCCCCAGGTGGCCGAAGGGTTCGCGGCGGGGATGTCGCAGTCGATCCTGCTGCCGGCGTGCGTCATGGCGGTCGCCCTGATCGCCTCGCTGTTCCTCGGTCGTTACGACAAGACGGCGGCGGCGGCACCCGCGGCCGTGCAGGCCGAGTAGTCGAACCCGGGAAGGGGTCGTGTCCGCCGGTTTGCGGACACGGCCCCTTTCTGGTGTCATCGGGCGATGACGATCGCACTCTCTCGACCGACCACCGACCTCTTCGAATCCTGGGCCGCCGCAGTGGGCGAGTTCGAGGGCGGACACGTCGACGGGGGCGGTCTCGAGAAGGGTTTCGTGCCCGACCGGGCCGCGTTCGAGGAGTTCGTCGAGCGCGCAGAGCTGTACGCCACACCCGGTGCGGTTCTCCCGGAGGGCCACGTGCCCTGCGATTACTACTGGATCACCGAGGGGGACCAGGTGGTCGGCTTCCTCTCCTTCCGCCGCGAGCTCAACGACTACCTGCGTCGCTTCGGTGGCCACATCGGCTACTCGGTGATCCCTTCCCGTCGCCGCGAAGGGATCGTGCGCGAGGCGATGCGGCAGATTCTCCGCCAGGCGAAGGCGGAGGGGTACGAACGCGTGATGCTCACCTGCGATGACGACAACATCGGGTCCATCCGCACCATCGAGGGGGCCGGTGGCGAGCTCGAAGACGTGATCGATGCGCCGGAGGCCGGGCGGCCCCGCGTGCGGCGGTACTGGATCGATATTTCGGGGACCCGACTCGCCGCGAGCTAGGGTAGATCCTCGGCGGTCGTCCGGTCGCTGCTGTCGACCCGAGGAGCACACGTCGTGATCCGAAATCCATCCGCCGCGGCGGGCCGCCTGCGCCGATCGATGCGCACCGCCGGTGCGGCCGCGCTCGTCGCCTTCATCGCCGTCGGAGCGCTCCTCGCCGGAGCCGCCCCCGCCACCGCCGCGAGCGACGGCGACAAGTACGTCATCGGCACCGACACGACCTTCGCGCCGTTCGAGTTCACCGACAAGGACGGCAACCTCGTCGGCATCGACATGGACCTGCTCCGCGCGATCGCGAAGGACCAGGGCTTCGAGGTCGAGATCCGCCAGCTCGGATTCGACGCCGCGGTGCAGGCGCTGCAGTCGAACCAGGTCGATGCGGTCATGGCCGGCATGTCGATCACCGAGGAGCGACAGAAGACCTTCGACTTCAGCGAGCCCTACTTCACCAGCGGCATCCAGCTCGGCGTGCTCGAGTCGAGCGACATCCAGTCGCTCGATGACCTCCACGGCAAGGCCGTGGCCGTGAAGACCGGCACGCAGGGGCAGACCTTCGCCGACGAGAACAAGGACGAGTACGGCTTCAAGGTCACCCCGTACCAGGACACGACCGACATGGTCGACGCTGTGAAGGCCGGCCAGGCGGTCGGCTACTTCGAGGACTTCCCGGTGCTGGCCTACGGCATCCAGCAGGGTTCCGGCTTCCGCCTGATCGGTGAGCCCGAGCTCGGCGGCGAGTACGGCTTCGCGGTGAACAAGGGGCAGAACCCCGAACTGATCGAGATGTTCAACGCCGGACTCGCGAACCTCAAGTCTTCGGGCGAGTACGACAAGATCGTCGACACGTACCTGGCGGGCGGCGAGGAATCGTCGCAGCCGACCGACATCATCTCGGTCGCGGTGCAGTACTGGCCCGCGCTCATGGAAGGCCTGTGGCTCACGATCCTCGCGACGATCGTCGCCATCGTGGCCGCCTTCATCCTCGGGCTCATCTTCGGCTTCGGCCGGGTCTCGAAGTTCGCACCGTTCCGCTGGATCGCGACGGCCTACGTCTACGTGTTCCGCGGGACGCCGATCCTCATCCAGGCGTTCTTCGTGTTCTTCGCGATCCCGCAGCTGTTCCCTGGCCTCACGTTCAACCCGTTCGTCGCGGGAGCGATCACGCTCTCGCTCAACACGGGCGCGTACATGACCGAGATCATCCGCGGAGGCATCCAGGCGGTCGATCCCGGACAGAACGAGGCCTCGCGCTCGTTGGGTCTCGGCCACTGGAAGACCATGCAGAAGGTCGTGCTCCCGCAGGCGTTCCGCATCATGATCCCGTCGTTCGTCAACCAGGGCATCATCACGCTGAAGGACACCTCGCTGATCAGTGTGATCGGCCTGGCGGAACTGACGTTCGTCTCTCGCCAGATCATCGCCTCGACGTACCTGTCGGCACAGGTGCTGACGATCGTCGCCATCATCTACTTCGTCGTGATCACGCTGCTGACGCTGCTCGCGAACCGCCTGGAGAGGACGTTCAACGCATGAGCAAGATCGTGGTGCAGGACCTGCACAAGTCGTTCGGAGACAACGAGGTGCTCAAGGGCATCAACCTCTCGGTGGAAGACGGCGAGGTCGTCGCGGTCATCGGTCCGTCGGGGTCGGGCAAGTCCACGCTGCTGCGCTGCCTCAACAAGCTCGAGGAGCCCACGTCGGGACACGTCATCATCGACGGCGTCGACCTGACCGACAAGAGCGTGAAGCTCGACGAGGTGCGCCAGCGCATCGGCATGGTGTTCCAGCACTTCAACCTGTTCCCGCACATGACGGTGCTCGAGAACATCACCCTCGCGCCGGTGGAGTGCGGGAAGATGACGAAGGCCGAGGCCCGTGAGCGGGCGCTGTCGCTCCTGGAGCGGGTCGGTCTCTCGGAGAAGGCCGATGCGAAGCCCGCATCCCTGTCCGGTGGTCAGAAGCAGCGCGTCGCGATCGCGCGTGCGCTCGCGATGGACCCCGAGATCATGCTGTTCGATGAGGCCACGAGCGCGCTCGATCCCGAGATGGTCGGTGAGGTGCTGCAGGTCATCCGCGACCTGGCGTCCGGCGGCATGACGATGGTGCTGGTGACGCACGAGATGGGCTTCGCGCGCGAGGTCTCCGGCCGCACGGTCTTCATGGACGGCGGTGTCGTGGTCGAGGAGGCCCCGCCCGCCGAGCTCTTCGGCTCGCCCAAGAACGAACGCCTGAAGGACTTCCTCTCCAAGGTGCTCTGAGCCTGGCGCACATCCGCGTCGCGCACATCCGCGTCGACTTCCCGTGTACTCGCCGAGTGCACGGGAAGTTTGCGTTCAGAAGCCGTGCATTCGGCAGCTTCCCGTGCACTCGGGTGCGGTGCGGTGCGGTGCGGTGCGGTGCGGTGCGGTGCGGGATGGGGTGAGCTACTCGCGAACGGATACGGGGTGGCGGCGGATGGTCGCGCTGACGAGGGCGGCGACCGCGCACAGTCCGGCGGCGGCGAACCAGGCGAACGTGTACTGGCCAGTGTGGTCGCGCACGATCCCGGCGAGGACCGAGGCGATGCCGGCGCCGATCTGGTGGGCCGCGAACACCCAGCCGAACACGAGCGGGCCCTTGTCTCCGAAGACCTCACGGCAGAGCGCGATCGTCGGTGGCACGGTCGCGACCCAGTCGAGCCCGTAGATCACGATGAACACGATGATGCTGGGTTGCACCTCGGCCGAGAGCAGGCTCGGCAGGAACAGCAGGCTCACTCCGCGCAGCGCGTAGTAGGCGGCGAGCAGGATGCGCGGGTTCACCCGGTCGGTGAGCCAGCCGGAGAACACGGTGCCGACGATGTCGAAGACGCCCACCACGGCCAGCAGCCCGGCCGCGGTCGTCGTCGCCATCCCATGGTCGTGCGCGCTCGGGATGAAGTGCGTGCCGATCAGTCCGTTGGTCGTCGCTCCGCAGATCGCGAAGCCGATCGCCAGTGCCCAGAAGGTCTTGGTGCGAGCGGCCTCCCTCAGGGTGGAGATCGCGAGTTTCGCCGCACCCCACGCCGTGCCCCGAGGAGCCGCCGTGCCCCGAGGAGCCGCCGTGCCCCGCGGAACGGGATCCGCCGCCATGACGGGCGTGGTCTCGCCGTACCGGGCGACCCCGAGGTCGCTCGGTCTGTTGCGCAGGAAGATCCAGACGAGGGGCGCGACGGCGAGGGCGCCGCCTGCGATGATGAGCGACGCCCCGCGCCATCCGACGTCTTCCGCGGCAGCCGCGATCACGGGGAGGAAGATCAGCTGCCCGGTCGCACTGCCGGCGGTGAGCACGCCGGAGACGAGCCCGCGCCGGGTCGCGAACCAGGTGTCGGTGATGGTCGCGGCGAACACCAGGGCCATCGATCCGGTGCCGAGCCCGATCAGCACACCCCAGGTCAGGATGAGCTGGCCGGGAGTCGCCACGAAGACGCTCAGCGCCGCGCCCGCTCCGATGACGAAGAGTGCGACCACCGTGACCGCGCGGATGCCGAAGCGCTGCATGAGGGCGGCCGCGAACGGGGCGATGAGGCCGTACAGCAGCAGGTTGATCGAGACCGCGAGCGAGAGCTCCGCCGTGGTCCATCCGAACTCCTCCTCGAGCGGCACCATGAGCACACCGGGCGCGGCGCGGAACCCGGCGGCGCCGATGAGCGCGATGAGGGCCACCAGGGCCACGGTCCAGGCAGGGTGGAAGCGGCGCTGCCGTCCGGTCAGGGGCTCTTCGATCGGACCGTCGAGCGATTCGGCGGTCATGCCGCGTCTCCGGCGAGAAGGGCGAAGGGCTCCCCGCCCATGCTGCGCCGTGCCCACCGGGTGCTGCCGGCGTCGAGCGGTGCCGCGCATGTCGCGCACCAGTCGACGGAGTCCGAGACATCGCCGCAGCGGCCGCAGCTCACGGTCAGTCCCCACGGCCCGTCGGGGTCGGTGATGCGAGCGAACCGCGCGTAGGCGTGCAGGATCGGAAGCGTCTCGCGTCCGGCGGCCGTGAGTCGATAGCCGCTGCGCGCATCGTCGGGGTCTTCGCGGGCGATGAGGTCGGCCTCGCCCATCGCGGTCAGGCGACGGGAGAGCACCGAGTCGGCGGCGCCGGTGGCGTCACGAAGCTGATCGAAACGCGTGCGACCGGAGAAGAGCTCGCGCAGGATGAGCAGCACCCAGGGGTCGGCGAGCACGTCGGCGGTGCGGGCGATGGGGCAGGTCGCAGAGGACCAGTCGGAGCGGAGCGGCATCCGCTAACTTTCTTGAAGAAAGTCCCCCGTGTCAATCGCGGATCCGCACGTTGGCAGGATTCCTTCCCGCATTCGCCCGAATTCGCGCGACCGCACCTCACGTATCCCCGCTCGTGGTGCTCCCGAGTGCACGGGAACTCGCCGAGCGAACGGGGTATCCGCGTCGGGAAGCCGTGCACTCGTCGAGACCCCGTGCGCTCGGCGGAGGGGGCACACAGAGGGGGCGGGACGGGCCGACGGGGCAGGGCCGGGGCGCGGAGGGCTACTCGGCGACGCGAGCGGCGATGTCGGTGCGGTAGTGGGAGCCGTCGAGATGAATGCGGGCGATCGCCTCGTACGCGCGGTCGCGCGCGGTGCGGAAGTCGGAAGCCACCGCCACCACGTTCAGTACACGGCCTCCCGTCGCGATGAGCGATCCGCCGGGAGCATCCGGGCTCGCGGTCGCGGCGTGCACGATGCGGACGCCCTCGACGGCTGCGGCTTCCGCGAGGCCCTCGATCGGGCGGCCGGTCTGCGGTGCCTCGGGGTATCCCTCGCTGGCCAGCACGACCGTGATGGCGACATCGTCGCTGAAAACGGGATCCGGCTGGTCCTCGAGGGTTCCCGAGGCTGCGGCGAACAGCAGGTCCGACAGCGGGGTGACCAGTCGCGGGAGCACGATCTGCGTCTCCGGATCTCCGAAGCGCGCATTGAACTCGATCACACGCACGCCGGCGGGGGTGAGGATCAGGCCTGCGTAGAGGAGTCCGATGAACGGCGTGCCCTCTGCGTCGAGCTGGCGCACCACGGGAAGTGCCACGTCGCGCGTGACCTCGTCGACGAAGGCCTGCTCGCTGCCGAACTGCTCGGTGAGCCAGGGCAGCGGCGAGTAGGCGCCCATGCCACCGGTGTTGGGGCCGGCGTCGCCGTCGAGTGCGCGCTTGAAGTCCTGGGCGGGGCTGAGCGCGCGCACGGTGTCGCCGTCGCTCAGGAAGAACAGGGAGACCTCGGGGCCGGACAGGAACTCCTCGATCAGCACCGGGCCGGCGGGAAGATACTGCTCGGCGTGCGCGAGCGCCTCGGCGCGGTCGGACGTGACGATGACGCCCTTGCCCGCAGCCAGACCGTCGGCCTTCACGACGTAGGGAGCGCCGAGACCGTCGAACGCGTTCTCGACCTCTGCCGTGGTGGCGGCGCGCACGGCACGGCCGGTGGGCACGCCGGCGGCATCCATGACCCGCTTCGCGAACGACTTCGAGCCCTCCAGCTGCGCTGCGGCCTTGCCCGGTCCGAATACCGGGATGCCGCGGACGCGCAGGGCATCCGCGACTCCGGCGACGAGCGGAGCTTCGGGGCCCACCACGACGAGGTCGATCGCGTGCTCGTGCGCGAACGCGGTGACTGCGCCGCCGTCGAGCGGATCGAGCGAGACGGGGCTCGCATCCTGTGCCATGCCGGCGTTGCCGGGAGCCACGAAGATCTCGTGCTCCGTCTGCTCGGCCCGCAGGGCGAGGATGATCGCGTGCTCACGGGCACCGGAACCGAGGACGAGAATCTTCACCCGTCCAGACTACCGAGGGTCGCGCTCCGGGTTTCGGTGGGGCTCAGAGGTCGACGGTCCGTTCGACGGCAGCATCCCAGGTCACGGTCCAGCCGGCCGCGTCGAAGAGCGCATCGAGCACCATCGCGGTGAAGCCCCAGACGATCGTGCCGTCGACGTCGAACGCCGGGCCCCGGAACGTGTGCCCCATGCGGGTGATCGTCGAGGTGAACCGGGTCTCGGGGGCGAGCAGTTGCGCGACGGGAACCCGGAACACCTCGACCGTCTCGGCGTGATCGACCGCCACGACCCGCGACGGCGACTGCCACCATGCCAGGACGGGCGTGACGAGATGGTTGCTCGCGGCGAGCGGGATCTCCGGCAGCGTGGCCAGGATCTCGACTCCCGCCGGATCGAGCCCGGTCTCCTCCTCGGCTTCGCGCAGCGCCGTGGCGACGACGTCGGCATCGTCCGGCTCCACGCGTCCACCGGGGAATGAGACCTGACCGGGGTGGGACGACAGGGTGGGCGCGCGTCGCTGCAGCAGCACGTCGAGGTCACGGGCGACGGCCGCGTCGGTCGTGGGGGCGGGGATGCGATCGAGCACGCCGAACAGGATGAGCACAGCCGCGTCGTGCGCGCTCTGCGGGTCGGCGAGTGGCGGGATCCGCACGCCCCACGAATGGTCGGCGACTGCCGCGAGCAGCTCGGCGCGGGCGCCCTGGGGATGCATGCTCATGCGTCCGAGCATAGGACTCGTCGCGCGCGGTCGGTCGTAGTCTGGAGAGATGGCCAGGAAGATCGACATCGTCGACGGACGCGCGGCTCTCGATGCCGTCCGCTCCGCGGATGCCTCGGGCGTGAAGCCGCAGCGCACCGATCTCGCCACCGCCGTGCGCTATCTGCTGCAGCTGCTCGACGAGAAGGCGCCGGGCAACAGCGTGGAAGTGCGAGTGCCTCCCTTCGGTGCGGTGCAGGTCATCCAGGGGCCTCGACACACCCGTGGCACGCCGCCGAACGTGGTGGAGATGGATGCGGCGACCTGGATCGCCGTGTCCACCGGCACGGAGCGATGGGCGGATGCCGCAGACGGCGGACGCATCCATGCTTCGGGCACGCGCGCCGACTTGAGCGACGTGCTGCCGGTGCGTCCCTAGCGCAGCCGCACGGGACGCGCCTGAGGCACACGGAGCCGCCCCGCGGTCACCAGGATCGCGGGGCGGCTCCGTGTGGCCGGCGGTCGCGTGTCAGGCCAGCTGCGACCGGAACGCCTTCGCAGCACCCATGAGCTCTTCCACCCGTGCGCGGTCGGCGCGGTTCTCGAACCTGCCGTCGTGCTTGAAATAGGTGCCCACGACGGCCCCGTCGGCCACTGCCAGCTGGTCGGCGACGTTGGAGGCGCGCACTCCGGTGTTGACGAATACCGGCACGTCTCCGGCGTTCTCCTTCACGATGGCCAGCGACTGCGTGTCAGTGGGGGCGCCGGCGGTGAGCCCGGAGACGCAGAGGGCATCGGGGTTGGTCGCGAACACCGTGGAGCGGGCGATGGACCCGAGGTCGCGCTCGGCGAGGTAGGCCGCCGACTCCGGCACGATGTTGAACAGCAGCTTCACGTTCGATGCGCCGATGCGGTGTCGGTGGCGCGCGACCTCACCGACGTTCGTGTTCCAGAGGCCGAAGTCGCTGGCGTAGACGCCGGTGAAGATCTCACGAACGAACGCCGCATCGGTGGCGGTGGCGAGATCGATGGAGGCGCGGCCGTCCCAGAGCACGTTCACGCCGAAAGGCACGGCGAGGTCGCCCTGCAGCGCGCCGATGATGCGAGCCATGCTGATCGCGGTGATCGGCTCGGTCTTCGTGAGGTACGGGAGGCTGAATTCGTTGGAGATGAGCACGGCATCGACGCCGCCGCTCTGCAGCGCGTCGAGCTCGCCCTTGGCGCGATTCACGATCGCGGCCATTCCGGCCGCGGTGTCGTAGCCGGGGTCGCCGGGGAGCGGGGCCAGATGCAGCATCGCCACGATCGGCTTCTGCGTGCCGAACACCTCGGGGAGCCAGTTGGGCATGTCTTTCCTCGTTTCTTCGGAATGGATCACAAACTCTGTGAAAGATTCACGATGAGCAAAGCACAAGTTACTCATTCACACAAGCGTGTCGCCTAAGGTGGGATCTGCCACACGAGGAGGTCGGGATGGAAGCCCATGAGCGCCGCGCGCTGATCGAACAGCGGGTCCTCTCTGATGGGGAGGCCGAGTTCAAGGCCCTCGCGCTGGAGTTCGACGTCTCTGAGATGACCATTCGGCGCGACCTGGAACTCCTCGAGGAGCGCGGCAGCGTGCGCCGGGTTACCGGTGGTGTGATCGCCGCCCACGGGACGGCGGTGGAGCCCGGATTCAACTCTCGGGCGTTGATGGGCGCACGCGAGAAGATCAATATCGCGGCAGCGGCCGTCGCCCATCTCAATCACGGCGAGACCGTCGTCCTCGACAGTGGCAGCACCGCCCTCGCGGTGGCCAGGGCCATCGTCGGCAAAGGCCTCGGACTCACGGTCGTCACGCCGAGCATCCTCGTCGCGCTCGAGCTCCATGACGAGCCGAACACCACGATCCTCGTCACCGGCGGGAGGGTGCGTCCCGGCGAACTCAGCCTGGTCGGAGCCGAGTCGATCGAGGCCTTCAAGCGCTACAACTGCGACGTCTACGTCATGGGCGTCTCCGGCGTCGATGGCAAGCGCGGTCTCTCCGACTACAGCAACGAGGAGGGAGCGGTGAAGCGCGCGGCGATCGAAGCCTGTGACCGCGTCATCGTCGTCGCCGACGCGTCGAAGCTCGGCCGGGTGCACCTGACGAATGTCGCGGGTCCCGGCGAGGTCGACCTGCTGGTCACCGACGGAGCGGTGGACCATCCCGCGCTCGTCGGCCTGCGTGCGGCCGGTGTGCAGATCGAAGCCGTTCCCGCGCTCTAGCTGCGTCGTTCCTTCGGTCTCGCCGTTGCGCAACGGTTGCGCAACGGGTGTGAGATTTCGCATTGACAACCGGCGGGATCACGTTTTACTGTTCCACAGCGATGAGATTTCTTCCCATTCCTCCGTCGGGGTGGTGGAAACTAACACTGGTTCACACACGAAGGAGTGGAACATGCGTAAGACGAAGTTGCTTGCAGGTGTCGGATTCGGTGCCGTGGCGATGCTCGCCCTCGCCGGCTGCGGTCAGGTCGGCGGCACCACCGGTGGTGGCGATACCGGCGGAAGCGCGGAAGACGGCGCGATGGTCACCGTAGTCAAGATCTCGGGTGTCGGCTGGTTCGACCGTATGGAGGTCGGCGTCAAGGAGTTCGCCGAGGAAACCGGGATCGACGCCCGCCAGGAGGGTGCGGACGACGCCAGCCCCGAGAAGCAGATCCAGATCATCCAGGACCTGATCGCCCAGTCACCCGCCGCGATCACGGTCGTCCCCAACTCGCCAGAGGCGCTGGAGTCCGTGCTCAAGCAGGCCAGGGACCAGGGGATCATCGTCGTCGCCCACGAGGCTGCAGGCATCAAGAACGCCGACATCGACATCGAGGCGTTCGACAACCGGGCCTATGGCGCGAAGATCATGGACAACCTCGCCGAGTGCATGGGCGACTCGGGACAGTACGTCTCCTTCGTCGGAGGCCTCACGGCCAAGACCCACATGGACTGGGTGGGCGGCGCCTACGACCAGCAGCAGGCGGAGTACCCCGACCTGACACGTGTCGAGGAGCCGGTCGAGAGCAAGGAAGACGAGAACGTCGCCTACCAGCGGGCGAAGGAGCTGCTCGCGAAGTACCCCGACATCAAGGGCTTCCAGGGGTCGGCCGGCACCGACGTCGCCGGTATCGCCCGCGCCGTGCAGGAGGCCGGTCTGGAGGATCAGGTCTGCGTGATGGGCACCAGCATCCCGTCCGTGGCGAAGAAGTACATCGTCGACGGCTCGATCGACAAGATCTTCTTCTGGGACCCGGCGATGGCCGGCAAGGCGCAGCTCAAGATCGCGCAGCTGCTCGTCGACGGCGAGAAGATCACCGACGGCACCGACCTCGGCATCGAAGGCTACAACTCGCTGAAGAAGCTCGACGGCTTCGACAACGTCTACGTGGGTGACGCCGCCGTCATCGTCGACAAGGACAACGTCGACGACTACGACTTCTGACCCGACGTCCACCACGACTCAGGGCGGGGTCGCCAGCGTGCGGCCCCGCCCCGGAGGAAGAACATGAACGCAGAACAGGCGCAGCCGGCGCCCGAGGCGGGGCACGCACCCGAGCCCAGGCCCGTTCTCGAGGTCACAGGGGTGCGGAAGGTGTTCGGTGGGGTCGTCGCACTCGACGACGTCGCGATCACCCTCTACCCCGGGCGGGTGCACTGCCTGGCCGGCGAGAACGGATGCGGCAAATCCACGCTCATCAAGATCATCAGCGGGGTCGAGAAGCCGGAGGCGGGGGAGATCCTGCTCGATGGCGAACCGCTCACCCATCTCTCGCCGACGCAGGCCCTGCGCGCCGGCATCCAGGTCATCTACCAAGACTTCTCGCTCTTCCCCAACCTGACCGTGGCCGAGAACATCGTGCTCCCGGCCGCGATCGCCGCGCGGCGCAAGCTCTACAGCTCGAAGAAGCGGCGTCCCGAGGCGCAGCGCATCGTCGAGGAGCTGGGGCTCACCCTCGACCTCGACACCGATGTCGAACGGCTCTCGGTTGCCGACCGGCAGCTCACCGCGATCTGCCGGGCGCTCGTGCAGGATGCCAGGGTCATTTTCATGGATGAGCCGACCACGGCTCTCACCCACTCCGAGGTCGAGCGGCTCTTCACTCTCGTGCGCCGACTGCAGCAACGCGGCGTCGCCCTGGTGTTCGTCAGCCACAAGCTCGACGAGGTATTGCAGGTGTCGCAGGACATCACGGTGCTGCGTTCAGGGCGCCTGGTCGCGAACGGTCCGGCCGACGAGTTCGACGTGGCCTCCCTCACCCATGCCATGACCGGCCGTGCGGTGGATGACTCGCGCGTCGTCGTCGAGGTCGACGAGGAGGCTGAGCCGCTGCTGCGTGTGGAGCACCTCGATCTGCCTGGCGCCTTCACGGATGTCTCCTTCGACCTGCAGCCGGGCGAGATCCTCGGCCTCACCGGATTGCTCGGCTCGGGCCGTGGTGAGATCGCCGATGCGCTGTTCGGCCTGCTCACTCCACAGTCCGGAACCGTCACCGTCGGCGGCCGCGCCGTGCGACCAGGCAGCATCCGGGCATCCGTCGACGCGGGCATCGGATACGTGCCGGAGGACCGGCTCACCCAGGGCCTGTTCCTCGACAAGTCGATCTCCGACAACATCATCGCGGGCTCCCTGAGCGAGCACGCGGTCGGCAAGGTGCTGCTGAGTCGAAAGCGCACCGCCGAGACCATCTCCCGACTGTTCTCGCGCCTGCGCATCAAGGCGCCGAGCGTCGAGGCGCCCGTGCGATCGCTGTCCGGCGGCAATGCGCAGCGCGTCGTACTGGCCAAGTGGCTCGCGACCAAGCCGCGGGTGCTGATCCTGAACGGACCGACGGTCGGTGTCGACGTGGGGTCGAAGGAAGAGATCCTGCAGATCCTCCGCGAGGCAGCGAACGACGGGATGGGCGTGATCATGATCTCCGACGACGTGCCCGAACTCGTCTCGCTCTGCAACCGCGTGCTCGTGGTGCGCCGCGGCGAGATCGTCTCACGACTGGCCGGCGACGAGATCGCCGCGCCTCGAATCCAGGAGGTGATGGCCGCGTGAGCGCCACTGACGCCCGCATCCGCCTTCCCCGCATCGGACGCATGTCGAACGAGCTCGTGCTCGCGAGCATCATCCTCGTCCTGGTGATCGTGATGTGCGCCGTGAACCCCGCCTTCTTCAGCGTGCACACGCTGTTCTCCATCCTGCGCTCCACTCTGGTGCCGATGGTCTTCGCGCTCGCGGTGCTCTTCGTGATCATCTCCGGCGGCATCGATGTGTCGTTCGCGGCCATCGGCATCTTCGCCGCCTACACGACCGTGTCACTCGCCCAGGGCGGAACCCTCGACTTCGGACTGATCGGCATCCTCGCGTTCGCGATCGTGATCGGTGGCGCCCTCGGGTTCGTCAACGGCATCGTGATCGCCCGGTTCCGGCTCCCCACCCTGATCGTGACTCTCGCGACGCAGGGCATCTTCAAGGGCGTGCTGCTCGCGTACATCGGCTCCAAGTACATCGCCGAGCTGCCGGATGGCATCTCCTGGCTGTCGACGGCGAACCTCATCTCGATCGAGTCGACCCGCGCCTATCTGCCGATGCTGATCGTGCCGGTCGTGCTGCTCGTGATCGGTGCCGCGTTCGTTCTGCGCCGCACGATGTTCGGCCGCGGCATCTACGCCATGGGCGGCGACCTGGAGGGGGCGCGACGGGCCGGCTTCCCGGTCGTGCGCCTGCAGATCATGCTCTACGTGCTCGTCGGGGCGGTCGCCGCGATCGGCGGACTCATCCACGTCGTGCTCGGGCGCAGCGCCAACCCGCAAGACCTGGTCGGCACCGAGCTCGACGTGATCGCCGCGGTCGTGCTCGGCGGGGCCTCGATCTTCGGCGGACGCGGCACCGTCACCGGCACCGTGCTCGGCGTGCTGCTGGTGCAGATCATCAACAACAGTCTCATCCTGATGGGCGTGCCCACGGCCTGGCAGCGTGCCGCCGTCGGGTTCCTGCTGGTGATCGGCGTGGGGATCCAGGCCGTCATGGCCCGCCGCGCCTCTCGTCGGACGTTCGTCCTCGACACGGTGAAGGAGTGACCATGCCTCAGACGACCCCTCCCGGGCAGTTCGCCCGGATGAACGACCAGGTCGATCGGTCGGTGCGGTCATTGCTCGGCCGTATCCACGTGAATCGTGGCGTCGGCCGGATGCTGGTGCTGTTCGCACTCGCGTTCGGACTGTTCGCGATCCTGAGCCCGAGGGTCTTCCTCAATCCGATCAACCTGCAGAACATGATGGTCGCCTCGCCCGAGGTCGGCATCCTCGCCATCGCCATGGCGCTCGCCATGCTCACCGGAGGGATCGATCTGTCACTGGTGGCGATCGCGAACCTCTCGGCGATCACCGTCAGCACGATGTTCACGGCGATCGCCAGCAGCGATCCGGCGACCGCCGAGTCGATGGGCGGCCTCATCGCCCTGGTCGGCGTCCTGGTCGGCGCGCTCGCGGGAGCCGTCAACGGCTTCCTGATCGCGACGGTAGGCATCACGCCTATCCTCGCGACGCTGGCCACGATGCAGATCTTCAACGGCATCGCGATCGTCTGGACCGGGGGCACCACGCTCTACGGCGCCCCGGCGGTGCTCTCCACGGTCGGGCAGGCGACGGTCGGCGGCATCCCTCTTCTGTTCCTCGAATTCCTCGTGGTCGCTGTTCTGATCGGGGTGCTGATCACGCGTACGCCGTTCGGACGACGCACACAGCTGCAGGGGGCGAACTCGACGGCCGCGATGTACTCCGGCATCCGCAGCACGAGCGTGCTCTACGGCACGTACGTGACGACGGGTGTGCTCGGCGGCATCGCGGGTCTGGTGTTCCTCTCCCGCAACCCGACGGCGAGCGCCGACTACGGCACGTCGTACGTGCTGCTCGTGATCGTGATCGCGGTGCTCGGCGGCACGAACCCCACCGGCGGGTTCGCGACCATCACCGGAGTGGTCCTCGCGACGCTCGTGCTGCAGGTCGTGCAGTCCGGCTTCACGGCGATCCGGCTCTCGGCCTACGAGTACGCGATCGCGCAGGGGGTGATCCTGATCGCGGTGATGGTGTTCGATCAGGTGAGGGTCAAACGAAGGCCGCGCCGGGCACCCAGCAGTCAGACCGAGACGATCGCGCTCGCAGAGATCCCCCGGGCCTGACCCGCGCATCCGAAAGGCATCCTGATGGAACTGTTCCTCGGCATCGATGTCGGAACCTATGAGACCAAGGGCGTGCTGATCGATGCCACAGGTCACGTGCACGCCGAGGCGCGCGTCCGGCACGGGATCAGCACTCCCGCGCCTGGCATGGTCGAGCAGGATGCCGATGCAGTGTGGTGGCACGATGTCGTCGAGGTCGCCTCGACGCTACGGAAGGCGATGCCGGATGCCGTGATCGCCGCGGTCGCCTGCAGCGCGATCGGTCCGTGCGTGCTGCCGGTCGATGCCGAGCTGCGTCCGCTGCGCCCGGCCATCCTCTATGGGGTCGACACCAGGGCCACTGCGGAGATCGACATCCTCGAGACGCGCCTCGGGCGCGAGGAGATCTTCCGGCGGGCGGGCAATGCGCTGACGAGTCAGTCCGCGGGCCCGAAGATCCTGTGGATCGAGCGCAACGAACCAGCAGTCGCCGCACGCACCCGGTGGTATCTCACCAGTCAGAGCTACCTGGTCGCGCGCCTTACCGGCGAAGTCGTGATCGACCACGCGACGGCGGGGTACTTCCACCCCGGCTATGACCTCGCTCGGCTCGACTGGGGCCTCGATGGGATCGACGACCTGATCCGCCCGGAGACTCTGCCGCGGCTCGGGTGGTCGACGGATGTCGCGGGCACGGTCACAGCCGCGGCGGCCATGGCGACCGGCATCCCCGAGGGCACTCCGGTGCTGGTGGGCACGACGGATGCCGTCGCCGAGGCGGTCGGCGCATCGGTCGTGGCCACCGACGACCTGATGCTCATGTACGGATCGAGCGGGTACTTCATCCGCGTGACCGACGAGCCGCATGCGGATCCGCGGCTGTGGGCGGCGCCGTTCGCTTTGCCCGGGCGTTATGTCCTCGCTGCCGGAACCTCGACGGCGGGCACGGCGACGCGATGGATCGCCGACATGCTCGGACTCGACCACGGCGACGGCGACACGGCGATGTTCGCGCGCCTGATGGAACTCGTGCGCTCAGCGCCGCCGGGCGCGAACGGCGTGCTGCACCTGCCGCATTTCAGCGGGGAGCGCACACCCCTGCACGACCCCGATGCCAGGGCCTTGTTCAGCGGTCTCACGCTCGCGACCGGTCGTGCCGATCTCGCCCGTGCGGTGGTCGAAGGGGTCGGGGAGTCGATCGCGCTCGCGGTCTCCGCATTGCTCGATGCCGGTGCTGCCGAGCCGCGCGTGGTCGCGATCGGCGGCGGAACGCACAACGAGGTGATGGTGCAGACGGTCAGTGACCTGACGGGTCTTCGTCAGCAGACCGCCGCGACGCTCGGGGCGGCCTACGGGGATGCGATGCTCGCGGCGATCGGCCTGGGTGCCGTGACGGAGAAGCAGGCAGCAAGCTGGGTCGCCTTCTCGGGCGAGGTCGTACCCCAGGAGAATCCCGCCCCGCAGTTGCAGGCCGCCTACGAGAGTTTCCCGAAGACGTACCGCGCCCTGCGCGCGCTGAGAGAGGTGGACTGATGAGCAGGTGGCAGGAACTGGCGGAGCATCTCGCCGAGGTGAACGAGGTCGGCGAGGGCACGAAGGTCTCGGTGTTCGCGACGACCTCCTCGGTGCTCGATGCCGTGGACGCCTTCGTGGAGGAGGTGTATCGCCGGGGCGGGATGCCCCAGGTGCTGCTCGTCGAGGAGAAGTACGACCGGTTCGCGCTCGAACACGGGAGCGAGTCGCTGCTGCGTGAGGCCGCACCGCTCGAGCTGGCTTCGATGGAGTGGGCCGATGTGCACGTCTCGTTCCGAGGTATGGAACCGCCGGCGGAGGAGATCGACGGCGCCAGGCTCAGCCTGCAGCGCGAGGGCAAGGGCCTCGTGTCGACCGCACGCTGGCAGGGCACCAAGTGGACTCTCGTGCGCATCCCCACCCCTGAGTGGGCGGCGCTCATCGGTGTGCCCCGCGCGCAACTGGAGCGGGAGTTCTTCGCCGGCACGCTCGCCGACTGGGCCGCGCACCGCGCGCACCTCGAACAGCTCTGCGTCGAGTTGAAGAGCACGTCGGTCGTGCGCATCCTCGACGACGACACCGATCTGCGCCTGAACTGCGCCGGCCGCACCTGGGTGCCGTTCGCGGGGGAGGCGAATCTGCCCGACGGCGAGGTCGCCACCGCTCCGGTGGAAGACGGCGTCGACGGGCACATCACGTTCCCCGGTTCGTTCTGGTTCGGCGGGGCGACCATCTCCGACCTGCGGCTCGAATTCGTGGCAGGGCGGGTGGAGAAGGTGTCGGCCACCCGCGGCCTCGACCTCGTGGAGCGCATCCTCGAGGCCGACGGCGCCCGCCGCGTGGGCGAGCTCGGTATCGGCACCAACCCGCATGTGCAGACGATGACCGGCGACCTGCTGATCGACGAGAAGATCCTCGGCACGGTGCACATCGCGCTCGGCCGCTCCTACCCGCAGTGCGGGGGCAAGAACGAGTCGGCCATCCACTGGGACATCGTGAAGGACCTGCGGTCCTCTGGCAGGCTCGAGGCCGACGGGCGGGTGCTCATCGACCGCACGACCTACGATCCGATCCTCTCCGGGCAGGAGCACTGACATGCGCAAGATCATCAACGACCCTCAGACGTTCGTAGACGAGACGCTCGAAGGCATCCTCCTCGCGCACCCCGACGAGCTGCGGGCGGTCACGGCGGACCGACGTGCGCTGGCGCGGACGGATGCTCCGGCACCGGGGCGCGTCGGCATCGTCACGGGTGGCGGTTCGGGGCACCTGCCGTTCTTCCTCGGCTACGTCGGTCGCGGCCTGTGCTCGGCGGTCGCCGTGGGGAACGTCTTCTCCTCGCCGAGCTCCGCCCAGATCCATGCCGCGTCCGTCGCCGTGCACTCCGACGCCGGACTCCTCTACCTCTACGGAAACTACGGCGGCGACGTGCTGAACTTCGACATCGCCGCCGAGCGCTGCCGTGCCGAGGGCATCGAGGTGCGCACGGTGCTCGGTGCCGACGACATCCAGTCCGCGCCGACCGATCGCGCGGACTCCCGCCGTGGTGTGGCAGGGCTCGTGCTCGTCTACAAGGTCGCGGGGGCGATGGCCGACCGCGGGGCCTCCCTCGACGAGGTCGAGCGGGTGACCCGCAAGGCGTCGGAGTCGACCCGCACCATGGGGGTCGGCCTGTCGCCGACCGTGCTCCCGGCAGCGGGGGAGGAGACCTTCACGCTCGATGAGGGCGAGATGGAGATCGGTGTCGGCATCCACGGAGAGCGCGGCACCCACCGCGGCCCGTTGGAGACGGCAGATGCGATCACCGACCGGTTCCTGGCTGAGATCGGGACGGAGCTCGACCTGACCGAGGGGCGCCGAGTGGCCGTGCTCGTGAACGGGTTGGGCTCGACGCCGCTCGAAGAGCTCTACGTGATGTATCGGCGGGTGCATCACACGCTCGCGGACGCCGGGGTGACCATCGGCTACCGGCTCATCGGCGAGTACGTCACAAGCCTGGAGATGGCCGGAGCCTCGCTGTCGATCATGCAGCTCGACGACGAGTTGGAGGAGCTGCTGCACGACCCGGCGGGATCACCGTTCTTCCGTCAGGGGGCGGCTCCGGTGGGGCGCGTGCTCATGGCCGAGACCGCCGTTGACGAAGACGCGGCCACGGTCGAGGTGACCCTGGCCGGATCCCACAGCGACCTGCGCGACCTGCTCCTGACCGTGCTGCCGCAGATGGAGCGGCACCGCGAAGAGCTCCGCACCCTGGATGCCGCGCTCGGCGACGGCGACCTCGGTGTCACGGTCGCGGTCGGCAGCGCGGCGGTCGCCGATGCACTGCGACAACTTCCGGATGACCTCGACGCCCGCAGCATCCTGCGCGCGGCGGGTGATGCGTTCGCCGCAGCGAACCCCTCGACCTTCGCGGCTCTGCTCGGAAGCGGCCTGCTCGCCGCTGCGGAGCAGGTGCCGCAGGGGATCCACCTCGATCGCGCTGGCCTCGTCGACATCGTGCAGACGGTGGCGGCGAGGATCGGCGCGCAGGGCGGGGCCGTGCGCGGCGACAAGACCGTCATCGACGTGCTGCTCCCCGTCGCGGAAGCGCTGGAGGCCGGAGCGGATGCGGCCGGAGCATCGGAGGCGGCGCTCGCCGCGGTCACCGAGAGCAGCGGATGGCAGTCTCGGCGTGGTCGGGCGGGCTGGCAGCAGGAGCGCTCGGTCGGTCACGCGGATCCCGGCTCGGTCGCCGTGGCACGGTTCCTCGAGGAGGTCGTGAGAGAGCAGCAGGGCACAGGTCAGACCGGCGTCTAGGGCGCGGTGCGGGTCAGCCCCGCCGGCGACTCGCGATCTCGTCGGCGAGCTCCTGAACACGGACGGGGTCGGCGTCTTCGGCGAGGGCGACGTAGTGGTCCATGACCGCCGGACGGTAGCGCACCGGCATCGTCTGCCCGGGTGCGAGCCGGGTGAGCGCGGTGATCGTGAGGTCTTCGTCCGCGATGCCGCGGAACGAGATGCCGTCGGCGGTCTCCACATCGAGCATCAGGACCACGCGGGGACTGCCGTCGCTGCTGACCTCCCGCCAGTCGACGAGAACGCCGAGCGCGAGCGTGCCTGTGCGCAGTTCCGCATTGCGCCTGCGTGCCTCACCGCTCAGGAGCGGGTTCGGGGCGACGCCGGGGAAGTCGGGTCCGACGCCGAGCGATTTCCGACTCAGGTCGGGACGGAGCTGCTCCATCAGGTCGTCGAGCTTCTGCTTCCTCTTCTTCGAACCGAACACCAGAGCCCTCCCTCGCGCCGGTGCCCGGATCTCGGCCTGGCGCTTCGCCTCACCGCGATTGTAGGGGCGCCGGTCCCCGTCCAGCCCCGTTCGGGTGAGAGATCGCGGGCTTTCGGATCGGTCTACGCGACCGGCAGGTGCGGTGGATGGGCGACGATGCCGCCCCGCATCGTCGCCGGACGCTTCACGATGAGCCCTGCCTCTTCGGCGATGAGCGCGCCCGCTGCCCAGTCGAACTCGTACAGGTCGGTTTCGATGAAGGCGTCGACGCTGCCCTCTGCGACCAGGCACAGTCCGAGCGCGGCAGACCCGATGCTGCGCAGATCCGTGAACGCCGACATGCGCGTCGGGAGCTCCGCGAGCTGCCGCGCCCGCTGCTCGGGGTCGTAGGAGAACCCGACGGCGAGCAGCACGGGAGTGGCGTCGGTCGCCGGTCCGCGCAGCCGTATCCGGATGCCGCCAGACTCGCGGTACGCGCCGAGTCCTGACCCCGCGGAGTAGACGTGATCGAGCTCGGGCGCATGCACGACGCCGGCGAGCCAGACACCGGAGTCCACGTCATGCACAGCGACGGACGACCCGTAGTGCGGCAGCCCGCGCACGAAGTTCGATGTGCCGTCGAGCGGGTCTATCGACCAGCGGAGCGCGGAGCCGCCGCCGGTGGTCGCATACTCCTCACCCGACACCTCGTCGTCGGGGCGGTGCTCGGCGAGCACGGCGCGGATAGCGCGTTCGGCCCGCAGATCGATCTCGGTGACCACGTCGCCGGATGCGCCCTTGGTGCGGAGTCCCAGTCCATCGGAGGAGGCGTCGCGATCCCTCGCCGCCTCGGCGAGCACGGCGGCTCCGGCTGAGGCCGCGGAGAGGGCGATGTCGAGCAGGTCGGATGCAGACGGCATGGCGATATCGGTCCTCCGGTGGGCGATCCTCCAGCGTAGCGCCGGCCGGCTCACGCGGAGGGGGTCAGGCGCGGTCGTGGAGGGTGATTCGGTATCCGTCCGGGTCGGCGAAGGTGAAGGTGCGCCCGAAGGGGCCATCGATCGGATCCGCGACGATGGTGTGGCCATCGGCGAGGAGCGCATCGTGGATGGACTGGACATCAGTGGCGTGAAGCCAGATCGCGGTGCCGATGCCGGGCTGGGCGACACCGGTCAGGTCGGTGCCCGGGGCGATGTCCCGGAGGGCGAACGCGATCGGAGCCGTCTCGAAGACGACAGCGTGAGGCGGTCCTGCCGGGGAGCGGACGAGGCCGAGGTACTGCTCGTAGAACGCCTGCGAGGCGTCGAGGTCGCGTGCCTGAAGGGAGATGAAGTCGGGGCCGGTGACGGGCATGAGGCAAGTCCTTCCATTTGTGTCAGTTTTCTGACACGGGTCAGCGTATGTCAGAATACTGACATGAGTCAAGACCACGACGGGATCGACCTCGACACCTCGTTGGGCTACCTGCTCAAGGAGGCGTCCAGTGCCCTGCGCGCTGCGATGGAAGAGGTGCTGCGCCCGCTCGGGATGACCATCACCCACTACTCCTGCCTCGAACTGCTGGCGCAACGACCCGGCCTGTCGAACTCCGAGCTCGCACGAGGTGCATTCGTCACGCGACAGTCGATGAACGTGCTGCTGCAGGCGCTGGAGCGGGACGGGTTCGTGACCAGGCCGGCAGAGGCCCCGGTCGGTAAGGCTCTCCCCGCCCGCCTCACCGACCGCGGTCGTGAGAGTCTCGCGACGGCGACTGCCGCCGTCCGCTCGGTGGAGGTCCGGATGCTGTCCGGGATGACCGAGGACGAGCAGGCGGGAGCGCTGAAGATCCTCCGGAGCATGATCCGCTCGCTGCGGGAGGAGTCCTAGCCCCGGGCGGATCAGCGTCGCGCGACCACCAATGGAACCCCGGTCACGGGGTGCGGGAACACGTCGACCGCCTGGCCGTAGACCTGCTCGATCCGCTCGGCGGTCAGCACCTCGGCCGGAGTGCCCGTCGCCGCGACCCTGCCCTCGGCGAGCAGCGTGACGCGGTCGGCATGCGCGAGGGCGGCATTGAGGTCGTGCAGCACGATGGCGACCGCGATCCCGGCATCCGCGCGTCCGCGGATCAGCCGCATGACGTCTTCGTGGTGCTTCAGGTCGAGAGCCGCGGTCGGTTCGTCGAGCAGCAGGAGGCCGGTGTGCTGGGCGAGCACGCGGGCGAGGGCGACCCTGGCGCGCTCGCCGCCGGACAGCGACGGCACCGCGCGGGCCCGGAGTGCCGTGACCTCGGTCTGCGCCATCGCTGCGGACATCAGCTCGTCGTCGTCCTCGGCCGCCGGGGTGCGTGCCCAGGGCGTCCGCCCCATGCGCACGACCTGCTCAGTGCTGAACGGAAACGTGACGGTGTTCTCCTGCAGCAGCACGGCCCGCTGCTGGGCGAGCACGCGCGGCTTCACGCGGTCGATCGGCCGGCCGTCGAGCTCGACCTTTCCCGCCTGTGCGGCGACGTCGCCGGATAGCACTCCGAACAGGGTGGATTTGCCCGCCCCGTTCGGCCCGACGAGAGCGTGGACCTCTCCGGAGCGGATCGCGATGGACGCGTCGTCGAGGATCGTCCGCCCTTCGCCGACGCGCACGGTGAGTCCCGACCCGCGGAGCCTGACGGTCATGCCCACCCTCCCGAGCGACGACGGGTGCGCACGAGAAGCCACAGGAAGAACGGGCCGCCCACGAGCGAGGTGATCATGCCGATGGGCAGATCGGCGAGCGGCACGGCCGTGCGGGCCACGAGGTCGGCGACCGCGATGAGCAGTGCGCCGCCGAGCGCCGAGGCGATCACGAGCGGCACGTGGGCGGGGCCGATCATCATCCGCATCAGATGTGGCACGACGAGACCGGCGAATCCGATGATCCCGGCGAAGGCGACCGCCGCGCACACCAGCAGCGCGACCGTCACGATCACCACGATCCGCAGCAGCTCGACATTGACGCCGAGGTGTCGCGCGGTGCGCTCGCCGAGCGCGAAGAGATCCAGGCTCGGTGCGACGATCAGCGCGACCGCCGCACCGATCAGCACGAGCGGTGCGACGAGCTGAATGTTCGACCACAGCGCGCCGTTCAGCGACCCGAGCTGCCAGAACACGATCTGCTCGCGGGTGGATGTGGTGCCGAGGAAAGTGAAGAAGGCCATGCCGGCACCGGCGATCGCATTGATGGCGATACCGGTGAGCAGGAGGGTCACGACCTCGGTGCGACCTCCGGAGCGACTGATGAAGTACACCGAGAACACCGCGACCAGGCCCCCGAGGAATGCGAACGCGGGCGTGGTCCACATGCCGAAGGTCGCGAGCCCGAACGTGATGCTCGCCGCTGCGCCGAGGGCCGCGCCCGAGGAGACGCCGACCACGCCCGCGTCGGCGAGCGGGTTGCCGAAGATCGCCTGCATGAGCACACCCGAGACCGCGAGGGCGGCGCCGACGAGGAGGCCGAGCACGATGCGCGGCATGCGCAGGGTGAAGATCACGCCGTAGTCGGTGGATGCCGACGGAGCCCACGCGGTGTCGACCCCGACGCCGCGCAGGAGCACGCCGATGAGGGAGGCGGGGGAGAGGTTGTACTGCCCGCTCGTGATCGACACGATGCACGTGATCGCGAGCGCGATCCCCAGGCCCACCGTCACCAGGGTGAAGCGCAGGCCCCGGTGCCTCGTCGGAGTCGGGGTGACGACCTCCCCGGTCACTTCGCGGGCTCGGGGGCGTACAGGGCGCGGGCCAGAGCGCCGATCACGTCGGCGGTGCGCGGACCGAAGCTCAGGATCTCGCTGTCGGCCATGTCGATCACGCGACGGTTCGCACCGGCGGGGGTCTGCGCCACGGCGGGGATCCGCTCGATCAGCCCGTCGATGCCGCCCACGGATTCGAGCCCGTCGGTCATCATCACCAGCACGTCGGGCTGCGCGGCGACGAGGGCCTCGGCGGTCATCGGCTTCATGCCCTCCCACCCGATCTCGGCCGCCACATCGACCCCGCCCACCGCGTCGATCAGCGAGTCGGCTCCGGAGTCCTCTCCGAAGATGTAGTAGACGTTCGCGCTGCCGCGGACGTAGAGGAACAGCATCCGGGCGCGATCGGCTTCGTCGGCGGGAACGATCTCGGCGATCTCCGCGAGCGTCTCGTCGACCGAGGCGTCCAGTCGATCGATGAGCGCTTCCCCGCGGCGAGGCACGCCGAGCGCGGTGGCGATCTCGGTCACGAGTGCGTCGGTGGTGTCGAGCCGACGGTCGCTGGAGATCACGACGACGGCGATGCCCGCGTCGCGCAACTGCTGACGCACCTCCTTCGGGCCGATCGTGGTGTCGGTGAGGACGACGGTCGGGGCCAGCTCGAGGATCGCCTCGGCGTTGAGCGTGTGGCCGGTCTTGGTCACGACGGGAAGGTCTTCGGTGCCGGCGAAGACGGTGGAGGCGTCGCGACCGACGACCTGATCGCCGAGCCCGAGTGCGAACACGGTCGACGCGATCGTGCCCGAGATGTCGATCGGGAGGATCCGGTCGATATCGGTGATCTCGATCTCGTGGCCTTCGCTGTCGGTCACCGTCACAGGCAGCGTCGGAGCGCTGTCGTCGTCGACGGGCGCGATCGCGTGGGTCGAGAGGCAGGCGGTGGATGGGCCGGTGTGCGCGCGGACGTCGTCGATCAGATCGAGTGCGGCGAGCGGGAGGGATGCCTGGGGGCAGTCGTCGTCGGCGACGGCGGCCGGTGCGGCCGTGCCTCCCGGCTCGGTGCAGGCCGTGAGCCCGACGGCCAACGCGGCGACGAGGAGAAGGGCGGAAGCGCGACGCATTAGGCAAGGCTATCCTAAAACTTGACGCGCGCTGATTCCCCCCTCTACGCTCAGGGTCGGCGGCTTACTTAGCTGAGCCTAACCAAAATTTAACCCTCGCCCGACTGCATTGCGGCACCGCCGGCGCGCGTGTGCTTCTGCGCGCCCGGAGCCATGGAGAACCGTGAACGCCACAGCCACAGCATCCCCCGGGAGCGCACGCATACGCGTGCTGCTCGCCGCTTTCGTCTCCTTCCTCCTCATCGCCGCCGGCGCCGTGATCGTGCCACCCGCGCACGCCGCCGGTGCGATGGTCACTGCCACGGTCGCCTCCGCAGGCGCCTCCGGAGTGAGTGTGCAGGTGCAGGCGAGCGGTCTCCCCGAAGTCGAGGGCGCATACGCGGCGCTCATCGTGAAGGGGACGGAGGCGGGCCTCTCCGGTGGTGGCGGGTACGCCGCCTTCGTGATGCCGACCGTCGCCGGAGGGGCGAGCACGTTCACGCTCGACGCACCGGCCGGCTCGCTGGACCGCACGAAGACCTATGAGGTTCTCGTCTGGCAGAAGCACTCGAACCCGAACGAGACCACGATCTACGGCCGCGGCGACGTCGGCATCTCGGCCGGGCAGTGGGACGCGGTGTTCGGTGCCGCCCCCACCGATCCGGGAACCGACCCCGGAACCGATCCGGGGACCGATCCTGGCACGGATCCGGGGACCGATCCTGGCACGGATCCGGGGACCGATCCCGGTACGGATCCGGGGACCGATCCCGGTACGGAACCGGGCGAGACCCCGAAGTCGGCGACGATCGAGGTGTTCCTCGCCGACGGCACGACTCCGGCCGCCGGTGTGGCGCTCAAAGCCGGCGACAAGGTCGTCGTGAAGGGCTCGGGTTACGACCCGGCGGCGAACCTCGGGACCGAGGGCCGTGGTGTGCCGATCCCGAAGCACCTTCCGCAGGGCACATACGTGGTGTTCGGCAATTTCGCTTCGGCATGGCAGCCCTCGACGGGTGCGGTATCTTCGAGCCGTTCCGTCGGTGCGCAGACGTGGGCTCTGGCCGAGGGCGTGCTGAACCAGGTTCCCGCGCAGTACCAGAGCGCGATCCGCGCGCAGTGGGTCGACATCGCGGCCGACGGCACGTTCCAGGCGACCGTGACCCTGAAGGATGCCGCGGCGACGCCGGGGTCTTACGGGATCTACACGTATGCCGCCGGTGGCGTGATCAACGCCGACCAGGAGCGCAGTGTCGCCCTGAACTACACCGAGACTCCGACGGTCTCCACAGCCGTGAAGACGGCGACGGCGACGAACGGTCTGACCGTCACGGCCTCCGGGACCAAGCTCGGAGCGATCCCGGGTGCGTACGTCGCGTTGATCGAGAAGGGCACCGAGGCGAACGTCACCGGCAGCGGCGGGTTCCTGGCGATGCAGTACGTGCGCCCGATCTCCGGCGGCGCCTTCACGGTGGACCTGACCGCCGCCGCCGACAAGCTCGACCGCACGAAGTCCTACGAGGTCATCGCGTGGAAGCAGCACTCGAACCCCGATGCGAGCACGATCTATGCACGCTCGACCATCGCCGTCACCGACGCACAGTGGGAGAGCCTGCAGCCGGCTCCGGTCTCGGCGGCGATCGAGGTGTTCCTCGCCGACGGCACGACTCCGGCCGCAGGTGTGGCTCTCAAAGCCGGTGACAAGGTCGTCGTGAAGGGCTCGGGCTATGACCCGACCGCGAATGTCGGTGGACGCGGGATGCCGATCCCCCAGCACCTTCCGCAGGGCACCTACGTGGTCTTCGGCAACTTCGGCTCGACATGGCAGCCTTCGACGGGTGCGGCATCGTCGACCCGATCGGTGGGCGCGCAGGCCTGGGCTCTGGCCGAGGGGGTGCTGAACCAGGTTCCCGAGCAGTACCAGAGCGCGATCCGTGCGCAGTGGGTCGACATCGCCGCCGACGGCACGTTCCAGGCGACGCTGACGCTGAAGGACGCCGCGGCGGCCCCCGGTTCCTATGGGATCTACACGTATGCCGCCGGTGGCGTGGTCAACGCCGACCAGGAGCGCAGCGTCGCCCTGAACTACGGCGACACCTCGGTCATCACCTCCACGGTGAAGTCGGCGAGCATGAAGGACGGCCTGACCATCACCGCTGCGGCTTCGAAGCTCGGTGCGATCACCGGTGCCTACGTCGCTGTGATCGAGAAGGGCGCCGAAGGGAGCGTCACCGCGGGCGGCGGGTTCGTCGCGATGCAGTACGTGCAGAAGGTCACGGGCGGCGCGTTCACGGTGGACCTGACGGCCGCGGCCGACAAGCTCGACCGCACGAAGGCGTATGAGGTGATCGTCTGGAAGCAGCACTCGATGCCCGATGCGAACACGATCTACGCTCGCGGCGCCATCACAGTCAGTGACGAGCAGTGGGACGCGCTCTTCCCGGCGGGGCCGACTGTGGGCACGACGGTCAAGGTTGCGACCGCGAAGGACGGCCTGACCGTCGCAGCAGCGGCCACCAATCTCGGCGAGATCCCTGGAGCCTATGTCGCCCTGATCGAAGCCGGCACCGAGGGCAACGTGAGTGCCGATGGTGGGTTCCTCGCGATGCAGTACGTGCAGAAGGTCACGTTCGGCGCCTTCGCGGTCGATCTCACGACCGCGGCGAAGAACCTCGACCGCACGAAGTCGTATGAGGTCATCGTGTGGAAGCAGCATTCGATGCCCGACGCGAGCACGATCTACGCCCGCTCGACCGTGACGATCACCCCGCAGCAGTGGGACGACCTGTTCGGTGTGACGGTGCCGGAGAAGCCCGTCACCCCGACGACTCCGCCCACGAACGTCCCTGGCGGATCACTCCGCTGGGCGATCTCGTCGTCGTTCACGAACTACATCACGGGTGACATCGCGAAGGGCTCCATCGCGGTCTCCGACGGCGCGACCCGTTCGGGCGGGCAGTTCCAGTTCGGTCAGACCGTCGGCGGCGACTTCGACGTGAACACCGGCCTCGGCAGCGTCGTCTATCGCGGCTCGGTGCGCTTCACCGGTCACCAGGGCGTGCTCGATGTGACCGTGTCGAACCCGCAGATCCGCATCACCTCGGCATCGGCGGCGACGCTGTACGTCACGAGCGGCGGCGCACAGGTGCCGTTCGCGACGCTCGATCTCTCCAACGCGGCGCGCATCGCGGCCAACGGTGCCGTGACCTACACGGCGGCGCCCGCGGCGCTGACGGATGCCGGTCGAGACCGCGTGCTCGCCGGCTACGGCACCGCGCTGAACCCGGTGACATTCACGATCGGCTCCGTCGCGGCGGCGCCGGCCGGTTCGAGCGGAACGGTTGCTGCCGCTGTCGTGAAGCCGAAGACCACCCTCCCTGCTGCCCCGCCGGCGACCGAGGGCATCCAGGCAGACGACGAGAACCTCGCAGCCCTCGGAGCGGGCCAGCCGGCCACGGTGTCGGCAGCCGGGTTCCGCGCGAACGAGCAGGGCATCAAGGTCGTCGTGTACTCGACGCCTGTGCTGCTCGAGACGGTGACGGCCGACGCGAACGGCATCGCGACCTGGTCGGGTTCGCTGCCGGCAAGCCTCGAGGACGGCGAGCACACCCTCACGTTCCAGGGCTCGGTGAACCGCGGTCTCGTGTTCACCCTGAACAGGGCGAACACCACGATCGGTGTGTGCACGGTCGAGGGCGCAACTCTCAAGTGGGGATACAAGGAGTCGTTCCGCACCTACATCGAGGGCATCGCGAAGGGCGGGTGGACGCTGACCGACGTGGCCTACCAGTACCCCGACTACGTGTGGGAGAACGGCACCGGATCGTTCGACGACAAGACCCTCGCGGGCCTCGTGACCTACGGCGGCAGCATCACCTTCACGGGTCACGACGGTGCGCTCAACACGACGCTCGGGAATGCGGCCGTCGAGCTCGCTGGGGACAAGGGCTACCTGGTCTTCGACGTGACCGGTACGACGCAGGGCGGCGAGAGCATCGACCAGAAGGGCGTTCGCCTCGCGGAGTTCGCGCTCGGCGACGCGGCGGTCGTCGACGGCGTGCTGACGCTCGACGCAGTCCCGACCACGCTGACCGAGGCCGGAGCATCCGCATTCGGCACCTACGCCGCAGGCGAGCAGCTCGACCCGGTCACCGCCGTGATCCCGGTGGGCGCGGCCTGCGGCGTCGCGGAGGAGAAGCCCGCCTCCGACTCCGAGGCCACCGCCGCGGTGACCACCGCGACCGAGCCCGCGGCATCAGACGGCGCCCCCGTGTGGCCGTGGATCGTGGGCGGCCTGATCGTCGTCGCCCTCGCGGCGACCGGTGGTGTGCTCATCGCCCGCCGCAACCGCACGGAAGAGACCGCGCAGACGACGACCGAGGTCTAGTCGAGACGCGATACGGACGGCCCTCCCCGCAGCGGACGCGGGGAGGGCCGTCCTTCCGCGACGCCCCGGGTACGCGACACGCGTCGGCGGTGGGACAATGGATGCATGGCCCCCACCGATTCCCACCAGACCGTCGAAGCGACCGTGCGCCGTGTGCCGCGGTACGGCGTGCTCATGGGCATCGGCGTCGTGGTCGGCGTGATCGCCGCCGGCATCCTCACCTGGACCGGCAGCTTCGACGAGTCGCAGGCCCTCGACGTCGTCTACCCGCCCGGTCAGGTGTTCGGCTTCCTGCTGCTGTGGACGGTGCCGATCGGCATCGCGCTCGGCGGCGTCACCGGTCTGATCCTGGAGCGCATCGCCCGCCGTCACGACCGCGTCGTCCGGGTCGACCGCGAAACCGTCGTCGACGAGGACTGACCCCTTCACCTACCGCCGAGTGCACGGCGTACCGCCGAGTGCACGGCGTATCGCCGAGTGCACGGCTTCTTTGCGCAGCTATCCCGTGCACTCGCAAGCAATCCGTGCACTCGCGGGGACGGTGGATCCCGGAAGCTGCGGGGGCTAGGCCAGCTCGGCGATCACCGGACGGATCGCGGCGTCGAACGCCACGACGTCGCGGCGCAGACCGTCGGTCACCGCCACCGTGAGCGCCCCGATCCACCAGATGCCGCGCTGCGAGAACGGCAGCACCTGCACGTTGAGCTCGAACGAGTGCGCGCGTCGGCCGACTTCGCGCTCGAACTCCGCGATCGCACTCGCATAGGCGCGGTATGCGTCGCCTCCGGTGTGGCTCTTCATCGAACTCACGTAGCGGTCGTGCGCGGCGCGCGCGTAGAGCAGAGCCGACGTCGCCTGCGGGGCGATGGCCGCTGTGAGCTCCTCCGCACCGTGGGCGGGCAGGGCGACCAGGGTGTCGAACCCGTCGATGAGCTCGAGTGGCACGTCGGAAGGATGCGCGCGCGGCTCGACCGTCATGTCCCAGTAGTCGCGCCACTGGGCCTCGATCGTGGGGGAGACGTCGACGGCATCCGGCGCGCGGACGGCGAGTTCGCGGAGGCTCGGCAGGTCCTCCGGAACCCGGATGCCGAGGCGCTGCCGCAGTGCGAGCGCGACGAGCACGGGTACGCTCGCGTCTTCGCGGATGAGCCACTGCGGCTTGTCGGCCATGGCCCCATCGTAGGCGGCTCGGGGCTCCGGATCCGAGGTCCGACTTCGCGGAGAGTCGGACCGGCCGCGGGCGGTAGGCTGGAGATGTGGCTGCCTCCCCCACCAATCCCTATTCCGAAGCCGGCGTCGACACCGCTGCAGGTGATCTCGCCGTCGAGCTGATGAAGTCTTCCGTGCGCGCGACGCACGGTCCCGAAGTGCTCGGCGGTGTCGGCGGTTTCGCCGGCCTGTTCGATGCCAGCGCGCTGCGCGACTTCCGTCGCCCGCTGCTCGCGACCAGCACCGACGGCGTCGGCACGAAGGTCGCGATCGCGCAGGCGATCGACAAGCACGACACGATCGGGCAGGATCTGGTCGGCATGGTCGTCGACGACATCGTCGTGGTGGGCGCCAAGCCGCTCTTCATGACCGACTACATCGCGTGCGGCAAGGTCGTCCCGGAGCGGATCGCCGACATCGTCCGCGGCATCGCCCAGGCATGCTCGGCCACCGGCACCGCGCTGGTCGGCGGAGAGACCGCGGAGCACCCGGGCCTGCTCGGCCCCCGCGACTACGACGTGGCGGGAGCCGCGACCGGAGTGGTCGAGGCCGATGCGATCCTCGGCGCGGAACTCGTGCAGGACGGCGACACGGTGATCGCGGTCGCCTCCAGCGGACTGCACTCCAACGGCTACTCCCTGGTTCGTCACATCGTGACCCGCGCGGGCATCGGCTACGGCGACAACGCCGCCGACTTCGGCACGACCTGGGGTGAAGCGCTCCTCGAGCCGACCCGCCTCTACACGCTGCCGCTGCTTCGTCTGATCGAGCAGCTCGGCGGCTCCACGGGAACCGGCGGCGTGCACGCCCTCAGCCACGTCACCGGCGGAGGCATCGCGGCGAACCTCGCGCGCGTGCTCCCGCAGGGCAGTTGGGTCGAGGTCGACCGCAGCAGCTGGTCGCCGAGCCCGGTCTTCCGCGTGCTCAGCGATATCGCCGGGTCCACGCTGGAGTCGGCGGAGGGCACCTGGAACCTCGGCATCGGCTTCCTCGCCGTGGTCGCCGCGGAGAAGAAGGATGCCGCGATCGCGGCGCTGAACGCCGAGGGCATGCCCTCGTGGCAGGTCGGGACCGTCGGCTTCGGGCCGCGTCCGGCCGGCGAGTTCGAACAGGGCGCCAAGGGCGTCGACGGTGGAGCAGTGCGCCTGGTCGGCGCCTACGCGGACGGAGCGAAGTAAGAGCCCATGTGCGGCATCGTCGGAATGGTGGGCTCTGCCCCGGTCAATCAGGACATCTACGACGCACTCCTGCTGCTGCAGCACCGCGGCCAGGATGCGACGGGAATCGCCACCGCCGAGGCGAACGGCGTGATGCACAACGCCAAGGCGCAGGGAATGGTCCGCGAGGCGTTCCGCACCCGCGACATGCGAGCCCTGCTCGGCAACGTGGGTCTCGGCCACGTGCGCTACGCCACCAAGGGCACGGCCTCGAACGAAGAGGAGATGCAGCCGTTCTACGTGAACGCGCCGTACGGCATCATCCTCATCCACAACGGGAACCTCACCAACACGCGTGAGCTCACGGCCGACATGGCCAAGCGCGATCGCCGCCACCTCAACTCCTCCAGCGACACCGAGCTGCTGCTCAACGTGCTCGCCGGCGAGCTGCAGAACACGACCTCGACCGTCGACCTCGACCCCGAGCGGGTGTTCGAGGCCGTGGCGCGCACGCACGAGCGCATCGAAGGCGCCTACGCCGTGATCGCCGTCATCGCCGGCTACGGACTGCTCGCCTTCCGTGACCCGTTCGGCATCCGTCCGCTGATCCTGGGTCGTCGTCCCTCGACCGTCCCCGGCGCCGAGGGCAAGGACGAGTGGGTCGTCGCGAGCGAGTCGCTCGTGCTCGAGAACGGCGACTACGACGTCGTGCGCGAGGTCGAGCCGGGCGAGGCGATCTTCATCACCAACGACGGAGAGCTGTTCTCGAAGCAGTGCGCCACGGCCGCCACTCTCGCACCGTGCGCCTTCGAGTACGTCTACCTCGCCCGTCCCGACTCCGTCATGAACGGCATCTCGGTGTACGAGTCTCGTCTGCGCATGGGCGACCGGCTCGCCGACACGATCGCCAAGCACGTGCCGATGGACAAGATCGACGTGGTCATGCCGATCCCCGACTCGTCGCGCCCTGCGGCGATGGAGGTCGCCCGCAAGCTCGGCATCGAGTACCGCGAGGGCTTCTACAAGAACCGCTACGTCGGCCGCACCTTCATCATGCCGGGACAGGCGGTGCGCAAGAAGAGCGTGCGCCAGAAGCTCAACGCCATGTCGACCGAGTTCCAGGGCAAGAACGTGCTCCTGATCGACGACTCGATCGTGCGGGGCACCACCTCCAAGGAGATCATCCAGATGGCGCGCGATGCCGGCGCCGCCTCGGTGACCTTCGCTTCTGCTGCGCCTCCCGTGCGGCACCCGCACGTGTACGGCATCAACATGCCGTCGCGCCACGAGCTCATCGCGCACGGGCGCACGATCCCCGAGATCGCCGAGGAGCTCGGGTGCGATCACCTGGTCTACCAGGAGGTCGAAGACCTCAAGGCCGCGATCATCGAGGGCTCGGCGCTCACCGATCTCGACATGAGCTGCTTCGACGGCCGGTACGTGACCGGCACCGTCTCGGATGAATACCTGGCCTGGGTGGAGGGGTCACAGACCTCATGACGATGCCGAGTGCGCGACCGCTCTGGCAGGGTCGGGCTCTCGCACTCGTGGGGATCGTCCTGGTGGCGTTCTCGCTGCGCTCGGCGGTCGCCTCCCTGTCTCCGGTCATCGACCACGTCGCCGAGGACTTCTCGGTCTCGCCGGTCGTCGTCGGCCTCATCGGTGCCGCACCGCCGGTCTGCTTCGCGATCTTCGGTCTGCTCACGCCGCTGTTCGAGCGTCGATTCGGCCTGGAGCGGATGGCGGTCGCCGCGATCACGCTCATGGCTCTGGGCCTGCTGCTGCGCGGCCTCGCGTTCGATTCGACGACTCTGCTCGCGGCCACCGCGGTCGTGTTCGCGGGCGTCGGCTCGGGCAACGTGCTCCTCCCGCCGCTGGTGAAGAAGTACTTCCCGGATCGGCTCGGGGTGATGATGACCATCTACTCGACCACGATGGCGGTGTCGACGTTCCTGCCTCCGCTGGTCGCCGTGCCGGTGGCCGACTCTCTCGGCTGGCGGGTGTCGCTGGGGATGTGGGGCATCGTCGCGGGTATCGCGCTGGTGCCCTGGGTGGCACTGCTGCTGAAGAACGGCTCGCGGGCGGTCGAGCCGGTGAATCGCGATCCGGTGAAGAACGAGCTCCTGGCCCCCGACCCGACCGACGGCGTCGACGACGTGCAGGATGCGGTGGCCGTCGCGACCGGTCCGATCTCGACCACCCCTGCGAACCGCCGGTACTTCGCCCGGCTGTGGCGGCTTCCGCTCGCCTGGGCGCTCGCGATCGTCTTCGGGGCGTCGTCGACCATGGCGTACGTCTCGTTCGCATGGATGCCGACCATGCTCGTGGACATCGGTGACGTCACTCCGGCGACCGCGGGCTTCCTGCTCTCCCTCTTCGCGCTGATCGGTCTCCCGTGCTCGCTGCTCGTGCCGATCCTCGTCGTGCGCTTCCAGGCGACGCGCCCGCTCTTCTTCGTCGCGGTCGGCGGAGGGCTGGTGGGGCTCGCCGGCTTCCTGTTCGCGCCGACCGTGGCCCTGCCGCTGTGGGTGAGCATCTTCGGCCTCACAGCCATCATGTTCCCTCTGAGTCTGGTGCTGCTCAGCATCCGCGCCCGCACTCCGGAGAGCGCAGTGGCGCTGAGCGGCTTCGTGCAGAGCATCGGCTACGCCATCGCGGCGACTTTCCCCCTGCTGGTCGGACTGCTGCACGAGACGACCGCGGGCTGGCGGATTCCGCTGCTCGTCATCGCGGGTGTGCTGATCGTCGCGATCCCCGCCGGCATCGTCGCGGGGCGGCGCCGCACGGTCGAGGACGAGTGGGAGCACCGGCACGGTCGCTGGTGACACCGTGGGCCGGCGCCTGCGCGACGTCACTCGGCCATGCGTTCCCCGGCGGGGGAGAGCACCCACCAGATGCCGCCGACGCCCTGACCGTTGACGTCTCCTGCGGCGGCATCACCGGCGAAGTAGTAAAGCGGCCAGCCGTTGAGGGTCACCTGAGTGGAGCCGTCGGCCGTGGTGATGGTGCCGACTTCGCCGGTCACGCCTTCGACGGCCGGCGCGTCGCTCTCGACGGTCAGCGGCGGCCAGTTCGTCAGGCACTCGCCGGTGCACGAGCTCTTCCCCGAGCCCTGCGTGTCGTTGTCGAACATGTAGAGCGTCTTCCCGTCGGCGTCGACGACGATCTCGCCGAGATCCGAGTCCGCGGTCATCAGAGTGCCTGAGCCGGACGACGATCCCGAGGTGGGGGCGCTAGATCCGGAGGACTGGCCGTAGGCGCCGCCCGTGTCCTGCGCCCCACCGCCGGAGCTTCCGCCGGTCGACGTGCAGCCGGCGACGACGAACGTCATGAGCAGCGCGGCGACGGCCGCGGTCTTCGAGACTCTCGAGAGCATGGTGAACCTCCTGTGCAGGACCGCGGGTGCGGTCATGGGGTACACGAGAGGCGACGGGGAAAGGTTCAGGGTCCGTCGAGCGCCGATCGCATCAGCACGGTTCCGGAGTCGACGGCACGGATCTCGACGGCGGCGATGTCGGACGCCGGGAGTTCGGTGCCGGCGCTCAGGCGCGCCGTGGTTCCGGGGTACGCGCGCCAGGTCGACAGCACGCTCTCGGTGCCGTCGTCGCTCACCACCACCAGCGCGTAGGCCCATCCATCCGCGGGCGCGTCGCCGCTGCCATAGTCGCAGATCATGTCGAGTCGGGTTCCCCAGGCGACATCGGTGAGGCTGACGGATGCGGTCAGCGGCGCGTCTCGAAGCTGCTCGAGCGCGATCGTGGTCGACGGTGGACGCAGAGTAGAGATCACGGGCACCGCCACGGTGGCCACCACGATCGCGGCGGCTGCGGCGATGCCGACGATCCGCGCACGGCGACGGCGTCGGGCGCGCTCGGTGGCCAGGGACAGCACGCGCGCGCGGTGCTCCGGGGCCGGAGTCTCGACACCCGCTGCCTGCAGCAGCGATTCCGCCCGCTCGGGGGGTACCCGGGAGAGCAGGCCGGGGATCGGCGTGATCTCGGCGATGGCCGCGCGGCACTCGGCGCACTGCGAGAGGTGCGCCTCGTATTCGGCGCGATCGGCGGCGCTGAGAGCTCCGAGTACGTAGGCGGCATCCCCGTCGGCATAGCGCCCGTGGTCGGCGTTCATCGCGTCACTCCCTTCTCCTGCAGCCCGAGACGCAGCGCGCGCAGGCCGTAGTGCAGCCTCGACTTCACGGTTCCCTCCGGGATCGTCAGCTCGTCGGAGATCTCCGACACGGTGAGCCCTCGGTAGTACGCGCGGATCACGACCTCGCGATGCGCCTCGGAGAGGGCCGAGAGCGCCTCTTCGATGAGGATCGCATCGAAGATGGCGTCTGTCGCGTCTCGCATGGCGGAGTCTGGGGGTTCATCCGTCGTGATCTCCCGGCGGTGGTGGGCGCTGCGCACCTCGTCCACGACCAGGTGTCGGGCGACCGTGTACATCCAGGATCGTGTCGATTCCGGATCCTCGGCGAGGATCCGCGGAGTGCGCCAGGCGCGCAGCAGCGTCTCCTGGACCACGTCGTCGGCACCCGCTCGATCCCCGGTGAGGTGCACGACATAGCGCCAGATCGGTGCCGCATGCGCGTCGTAGAGCGCGCCGAGACGCGCCGCATCATCCTTCGGCATCCGCCACCTCCTTCGGTCCTCTCCGAAGACACGAGACAGCCGGGCGAGAAGTTCATCTGAACCTCGCGCGATGTCATCCCGTGTCCTGAGTATGGACCTCTTCGAGATCGACGGCCTCCCGCTGCATCCGCTCATCGTCCACGCGGTGGTCATCCTCGTGCCGCTCACGGCGCTGGCACTGATCCTCGGCGCCTTCCTGCCCGCCGCGCGCAAGAGGCTCGGCGTCGTCACACCGATCGCCGCGCTGGCCGTGCTGGTGCTCGTGCCCATCACGATGCTCGCGGGTGAGGCGTTGGCGCAGCAGGTGGGACCGGTGCCGGCCGTCGTCCATCATGCGGCTCTCGGCGGGCTCCTGTGGCCATGGGCGCTGGCGATGTTCGTCGTCGCCGCGGTGCAGTGGTGCTGGTACCGCTTCACCGAGGGGCCTCGCAGGACAGCGCGCATGATTCTGGCCGCATTGGCCGTGGTGAGCGGCGCAGGGAGCACGGTCATGGTCGTGCTTATCGGCGAGGCCGGCGCCCGGGCGGTGTGGGGCGGGTGAGAACAGCTTCTGTCGACGTCGGAGGGGCGGCGGTGACGTCGTCTGTCGTGTCTTCGGTCACGTCGGGAATCCGGCTGTATCGATATGTCCCCACGCTCTTCAGCTGGGTCAGCGCCTGGACCAACGCGCGTAGCTCTCTCAGTGGGACAGCCCTCATCGAGATCTCTCGTGTGCCTCTGTCGGCAACGGTGACCTTCATCGTGTTCGCAGGGAGCCATCGGCCCACGGGGCTGACGACGGATTCGTAGTGAAGGATCGAAGAAGCTCGGAAGAGAAGCCGCCTACGGAACAGGATTCCTCGATGGATCTCCACGACCCCGTCGGGTGAGAGGAAGAACCGGGACGGTGCGCGCACGCTCCACAACGCGATGACGATGATCAGAGCTGTGCCTGCTACCACCGACCACGCCGCTCCGATCAACGACTGGACGATGATGATCGCCCCGATCCAGATCGCACCGATGGCGATCACGCCGAAGAGCCTCGACCGCGCGATGAGTGTGCCCTGCCGATGATTCGGGAAGACACTCTGAATCGCTGAAGTCGCTTCTCGGGCCGTGGCATGAGGAGACAAGAAGTTCAGTGGGTCTCCCTCACCCGATCCGCCCGACACGCGCACGATGCTGCGATGAGCCAGACGAAACAGAACGGGCTGCTGCAGATCGAGCAGGGTGATGTCAGCGCAATCGATCGTGCGCGTCCTGGTCGACAGCAGTCCCTGTCGGGTCTCGATCAGTTCCGCCGTCCGCCGGATCCGGAAGTTCGACATCTCCACCATCCTGGAGATGACCCCTGTCGCGATCGCCAGCGCACACGTGCCTGCCAGGGCGACCACCATCATCGCGACCGGCAACCGGATCAGTCGTTCCCAGAGAAAGAGGGAAGTCTGAATGATGTCGCGTTCCAAGAACTGCGAGAGCAATCCGATCGCGGCGATGGCGAGGGGGAAGATGACGTACCACCGCGAATGCGTGAAGGCGTACAGCCAGATCTCGGCGCCCGTGAACTCCTCCCTGTCGTCGAAGAAGTCGACATCGCGGGCGCCCGTCTCGCGGGAGCTTTCGATATGGGTGCGGAGTTCTGCGATCGCCGCAGGGGTGAGTGCTCTGAAATGGATGTCGTTCGCCTGCCCCGTACCGTGGGCGACTCGGAGTTCGGATCGCCCGAACAGGCGCAGAAGCCAGGGGGTTTCGACATAGACGCCCCGCACACTCGACCAGGGCACCTGCAGCGAACTCGAGCTGACATAACCTGACCGGTACGTGAGCTCGGATTCGAGGGGCTGATACGTCGTGCTCCGCCACTCGGCAACCGCGAAGACGAGTCGCACGACGAACCCGACGAGCAGGATCAGATACACCACGAGTGGCACGGGCTTGCCGACCAGTGCGCTGATGAGAAGGGAGACGGCGGTGCCGACGATGCCGCCGAGGAGGGCGCGAACACCGACGATCGCGATCATGACGCGGCTGTTCCTTCTAACCATGAGCATCGGGAGCATGGGCCGATCGGACTTCGCGTTGCAGATCGATGAAGGCGTCGTCGGTGACACCGTCGATGTCGACGTACGACCCGGGAACCCGCAATCGGACCTTCACGAGCCCGACGGACCGCATGATCGGTCCCTGGCGCCGCTCGACGATCAGGATCTGCTGCATCGGCAAGAAGTTCTCTCGCTGGAAGACGACGCCCTCCGAGGTATGGATCCCGTCAGATGAGACGGAGTATCGAAAGCTCCGCGCAGCAGCCGGCGTCAGCCAGGTGAGCTCGATGAGCGCGACGACTACGGCGAGTCCGAGGACCGCGAAGACGATGGGGATCCGCATCGCAGGGATGCCGAGCACGAGCCCGACTGCAGCGATGAGGAGTATCGCCCAGAGTATTGCGCTCCGCAGAACGGCGACGACCACGGCCTTCGGTGCCAGTTGCATCAATTCGCTTTCGGTCTCGCGATGAGTTCTGTCTCGCGATGAGGCGGGTGGGAGGAGGTCGCGGATGCGCCTGGCGCTACGCGGAGCGCGGCGGTGCGGTGGACGAGCGCACGATGAGCTGAGGGGCGGTGGAGGGCATCTCGCCGACCGCATCGTGTCCCTCGATCTGAGCGATCACCCGGAGCGCGGCCGCGCGGCCCATCGCCTCGAAGGGTTGGCGGACCGTGGTGAGCGCGGGGGAGGCGTAGGCGGCGAGGGCGATGTCGTCGACGCTCACCACCGAGACGTCGTCGGGAACGCTGCGACCGGCCTCGTGCAGCGCGCGGATCAGTCCGAACGCCATCTCGTCGCTGCTGACGAACACGGCCGTGGCCTCGGGGATGGCCGCGATCGTGCGACCGGCGCGGTAGCCCGACTCGGGCGTCCAGTCGGCGGGGATCAGCGGCGGGGGAACGATTCCGCGGTCGCGGAGCGTCTGTTCCCACGCCTCGCTGCGCTGCTGCGTCTCGGTCCAGTAGTCGTCACCGGAGACGTGCCAGACGGTCTTGTGCCCGAGATCGAGCAGGTGCTCGACGGCGAGACGCGCGATCGCGCGCTGGTCGACGGCGAGCGGGGCGTCTTCGTCGAGAGAGGTGCGCTCGCTGCGGGTTGCGGGGGTGCGTTCGGTGCGCGCCCGCATGGCCGGACTCTCGAGCTCGACCGGCACCCCGAGGATGATGCCTTCCGCGCCCTGACGCTCCAGCCGGTCGAAGGCCTCCAGGAACGCCTCGGCCGACGCATGGTCGGCGACGGCCGCCGTCGAGACGGTGTATCCGTTCGCCGCAGCCGCCTGCTGGATGCCGACACCGAGGGCCGCTGACGAGTATCGGTCGGTCGAGACGACGATCACACCGAGCACACGGGTGCGGCCGGAGGCGAGGGATGCGGCGGCGGCGTGCACGCGATAGCCGAGCTCTTCGACCGCTGCGAGCACGCGCCTGGCGGTGTCGGGGCGCACGTTGTCCTGCCCGGACATGACGCGCGAGACGGTCTGCGTGGAGACTCCGGCGAGCTGGGCGACATCGACCTGGCTGGGGGCGCGGTCGTCTCTCGGGCGACGAGGTGACATGTGCTCAATGGTAGCGATCAATCGGCGTGAATCCAGGAGGCGGCGAGTCGTGTGATGCGATAATGTGAACGCAAACACTCGTGCTTGGAGCGCTATGCCTGACCTTCTCGCCTCGGCTCTCGACGACTCTTCCGTCGCCGTCGACGCCCCGGCCGCCGCGTCGCCGATCGGCGCGCCCACCTTGACCTGGCGTGACGGGGAGATTCTCCGCGACGGCGTCGCCCACCGCATCCTGGCGGGCTCGATCCACTACTTCCGCGTCCATCCCGACCAGTGGGAGGACCGCCTCCGTCGGCTCGCCGCGATGGGCGCGAACACGGTCGACACGTATGTCGCCTGGAACTTCCATGAGCGCGTCGAGGGCGATGCGCACTTCGACGGGTGGCGCGACATCGAGCGCTTCATCCGCCTCGCCGGAGACGTCGGACTCGATGTCTTCCTCCGGCCCAGTCCCTACATCTGCGCCGAGTGGTCCAACGGCGGCATCCCGTTCTGGCTGTCGGGGCGGGTCACGGCACTGCGCACCAGCGACGCCGACTTCCTCGCGGCGGTCGACGCGTGGTACGACGCGCTGATCCCCCGCCTCGCCCCTCTGCAGGCGGCGCACGGCGGACCGATCGTCGCGATCCAGATCGAGAACGAGTACGGCTCGTTCGGCAGCGATTCCGCCTACCTCGCACACCTGCGCGATGGGCTCCGTCGCCGCGGGATGGTCGAGATGCTCACGACCGCCGACGGCATCACCGGCGACATGATCGAGCACGGCAGTGTTCCGGGTGCGATGGCGACCTTCACCTTCGGTACCGGCGTCGCGCGGGCGGTCGAGCTGCGTCGCGAGGGCGATGCGCTCATGTGCAGCGAGCTGTGGGGCGGCTGGTTCGACCACTGGGGCGAACGGCACCACGTGCGCTCCGCCGCGAGCACCGGCGGCACGATCGCGGAGTTGCTGGCTGCGGGCGGATCCGTGAGCCTCTACATGGCGCACGGCGGCACGAACTTCGGCCTCTGGAACGGGGCGAACCATGACCAGGTGCTGCAGCCGACGGTCACCAGTTACGACTCGGATGCACCGATCGGCGAAGACGGCACGCTGAACGAGAAGTTCCATGCGCTGCGGTCGATGTTCGCGCCGTTCCATGCGGGTGAGCTCCCTCCGATCCCCGCCGATCCGCAGCGGCAGAGCGCCGCGACCGCACCGCTCGAACCACGGGTTTCGCTGGGGGAGCTGATCGCGACTCTCCCCGTGACCGGGGACGTCTCGCCGCGACCGCGCACGTTCGAAGAGCTCGGTGCTGAAGACGGTCTGGTCGCGTATCAGGCGGACGTGTCTTTTCCGGCCGAGGCCGTGCTCACGATCGACGGACTGCATGACCGTGCCGTGGTGTCCCTCGACGGGCTGCGGCTCGGCGTGCTCGAGCGCGATGGCGATACCTCGCTCTCCCTGCCCGTAGGCGGCGGCGCCGGGCGGCTCACGATCGTGGTCGAGAGTCTCGGGCGCATCAATTACGGTCCGTACACGGGTGAGGGCAAGGGCATCATGCGCGGCGTGATGATCGGCCGCCGGCTCGTCAACGGGTGGACGCATCGCCTCATCCCGCAGGATGCTCCTGCCGTGACCGCGCATTCGGCGACTACCCACTTGGCGACTCCCCGCTCGGCGGCTTCCGGCTTGCCGGCGGACGCCTCCGACGGCCTCGCCGTCGCCTCGTTCGACGTCGCCGAGCCGCTCGATGCCTGGCTGGCGTTCCCCGCGGGATCGAAGGGGATGGTCTGGCTGAACGGGTTCCTCCTGGGGCGGTACTGGAAAGTCGGACCGCAGGAGACGCTCTACGCGCCGGCACCGCTCTGGAAGGTCGGCCGCAACGAGATCGTGGTGCTCGATACCGATGGCCTTGGAGCGAAGGTCGAGATCCGTGAGGAGCCCTCCTTCGGAGAGACCGAGGAGTTCATCGGCTCCTGAGCCGGAACGTCAGAAGAGCCGCCTCGCACCGTGTGCGCGGGGCGGCTCTTCTCGTCTGTGGCGGATGACCTTTGGCCAATGTTTGCGCTCGCTTACAACAGAGCCTTGATATACCGGACTCCGTCTGCATATTGTGATAGCGCAAACATCGAGGTGTGTCATCGATGATCATCTGCGACGCATCGGGGCGTCTGTGCTCCCGGACGTCGCTCCGACCGAGAGGCAAGACGTGTCGAAACCTTCCCGACCGCCCCGCGCGGCCGTTGCCCTCAGCTCCCTGCTGGCGACGGCGCTCGCGTTCGGCGGCGTGCTCATCCAGGCGCCGGCTGCGCAGGCTGCCGATCTGATCCCCGTCCCCAAGACCGACTACCGCCTGCACGGGGTGTCGAGCGAATCGGACCCCTACCCGGCTCCGCCATCGGTCGACGGCACGGCGCTCGCCGCCTTCGATGGTGATTTCGGTACGCAGTGGGTCTCGCGCTACACGGAGAAGGCGCCGTTCCCGCACTGGCTGTCCATCGACCTCCAGCGCTCCGTCTCCGTCAAGGCGCTCGACTACTCGGGCAAGCTCGGACAGCGGATCGACGCGAAGAATGTCGAGGTCTACGTGACCGACGACGCCCAGGCTGCCACCCTCTCGCCGGCGGACGGCGGGTGGGGGGCCGCGGTCGCGACGGCGACCCTGCACGCGCCGACGTCGAACAGTGAGAAGCAGCGCATCTCGCTCGACACCGCGGTCGAGGGTCGGTACGTCGCGCTGCTGATCATCGATGCGCAGGACATGACCGGCAATGGTGCCGGTGGGGGTGAGATCGAGATCCTGTCGGACCAGGAGCTGCCTCCCATCGTCACCGAGCCGGAGGTCCCCGACACCGACGAGAAGGTCGAGATCGCCGACGGCGGCACGACTGCGGTCGTCTCGACCGAGTTCCCCCGCATCGCCGAGTACCGGGTGGGGGACGACAGCATCACCGGGCAGCGCACCTCCGCGAAGACCTGGTCCGTGAACGGGACGAGCTACCCGTCGGAGACCACCTCGACCTCCTCCGCGACCGGAGTCGACTACGTGTCGAAGCTCACCGGCATCGACGTCACGGTGCGCAGCAGCATCCGCGTCGCGAAGAACGGCACCGTCGGGTTCGAGGTCACAGCCGTCGAAGGCTCGGCGACCGTGACCACGCTCGGGCTCCCGGACAACGCGTTCCTCTCCGCGAGCGCTGCGGACGGCGGGGCGACGCTGGATCGCACCGTGATCAGTCCTGACAGCACCAAGAACGCCGACGAGCACATCGCGGTGAACGCATCCACGGCGACCGGCCAGAAAGGGGCGGCATTCGCGTTCCTCGGCAACGGAGCGCTGGTCGGCAGCGTGATCACCAATGCGACGACCCAGGCCTCCGGGGGGAACGCCTCCTGGAACACCCGCCTGACCACGCGCGTGACCGAGGCATCGGGGCGCACGGCCGAGATCGGATCCAGCGCCTGGCTGGTTCACCCCACCACCGCCGTCGACAGCCGCGTCACCACCTACGCCCTGCCCCAGATCACCGTCCTCCTCGCCGCCGACCGCAACGGCGACGCGACCGTCGACTGGCAGGACGCGGCGATCCGCTATCGCGAGGTCGACACCCCGCGTCTCGGTGCCGACCGGGTCGCGGAGCGTGTCGTCAGCCGCATCCCCTTCAATTTCGCGTCCAGTGCGACGAACTACTTCGACCTCGTGCTCGACAACACCAAGCGCATCGCGAACCAGACCGACGGCCTCGGCCAGTGGGTGCTCAACAAGGGCTATGGCAGCGAGGGCCACGACTCGGCGAACACCGACTACGGCGGAAACTACAATGAGCGTGCCGGTGGTCTCGACGACCTGAACACCCTCGTCGACGAGGGCGCGAAGCTCAACGCCGACATGAGCGTGCACGTCAACGCCACGGAGATCTACCCCCAGGCCAACGCCTTCGACCCGGCGATCCTCGACGGCGACGCCCCGTACAAGAAGGGGTGGGCATGGCTCGACCAGTCGTACTACATCAACCAGCAGGCAGACCTCGGCACCGGTCGTGTGCTCGATCGTTTCCAGCAGCTGCGTGACGAGGTACCGGGGCTCAGCGGCGTCTACATCGACGTCTACTACTCCAACGGCTGGGTCGCCGAAGAGCTCGCGGACGAGCTGAACGGCATGGACCTCGAAGTCGCGACCGAATGGGGCGACAAGTTCGTCGACAACACGGTCTGGTCGCACTGGCCGAACGACCTCGCCTACGGCGGCAAGGACAACAAGGGCATCAACTCCACCATGGTGCGCTTCATCCAGAACGGACAGGCCGACATCTGGAACGACGACGCCCTGTTGGGCCAGCAGCGGCTGATCGACGCCGAGGGATGGCAGGGCAACCGCAACTGGGACGGCTTCATGGGCAACATCTGGACGCAGAGCCTGCCGACGAAGTTCCTGCAGCACTTCGATCTGCTCACGTACGAGGCGGGTGCGGAGGCGACGCTGACGGATGACGTCGCCGTGCGCATGGACGGAAGCACCAGGGTCGTCACGATGGACGGGGCGACGGTGCTGCGAGGCGACTCGTACCTGCTGCCGTGGCAGTCGCTGGAGTCGAACGAGGAGGCCGGGTCGCCCGTCGACGCCGACAAGATGTACTTCTACTCCGCATCCGGCGGCGAGAAGACGTTCGGTCTCACCGACGCTTTCCGCGGCAACACGGCCTTCGACGTCTTCGAGCTCGGCGACCAGGGACGCGTCAAGGTCGGCACGGTCAACGCGACGGGCGGTGAGCTCACGCTCACGGGAGACAAGGGCACGGCCTATGTCGTGGTGCCGCAGGGCGGGGCGCAGCGCGCAGCCGTCGACTACCACGACGCCGGTCTCGACGACCCGGGTTTCAACTCCGGTTCGCTCGACGTCTGGAACCCGCGAGGCGAGGTGACGATCGAGCGCACAGATCAGGGAACGGCGAAGACCGAGTCCCGCGGCGACAACATCGCTGTGCTCGGCGCTGCCGCATCGTCCATCACCCAGACCGTCACCGGCCTGAAGCCGGGAGAGCGGTACTCGTTCTCGGCCCAGGTGCAGATCGAGCCGACGGCGACGAGAGACGTCACGGTGGCGGTCGACACGGGGAACGGGGTCGTTCCGGCCACCTGGAACCTCTCCCCGACGGAGAACCGCATGGTGTCGGACTCGAAGGCCGGGTTGGGGTACCAGCGAGGATCGGTCTCCTTCCTGGCACCGGCGTCCGGTCAGGTGGATGTCTCCGTGTCCGCCGTGGCGGGTGAGCCGAAGGTGCGGGTCGACAACGCGCGCATCATGCGCGATACGACTTCGCCTCGTGCCGAGGGCACCGTCTACTCGAACGACTTCGAGGGCAACCAGGCCGGCTGGGGGCCGTTCGTCTTCGCAGGCGACCCCGGCGGCATCCGCACGAGCATCTCGCGCCGCAACGAGCCCTACACGACGAGCGAATGGCGGAACACCGCCATCCCGTTCGACTCGGGGGCACTGGCCGGGCTCGCGGTCGACTCCACCCTGTCGGGGGATCACTCGCTGATGTCGAACTCGGAGTACAGCGGTCTGATCTATCGCACCGACCCGACGCTCGTGCCGTTGCAGGCAGGGCACTCCTACCGGATCGGCTTCGACTACCAGGCCGGGGCGAGCGGCGCATATCGCTGGCTCACCGGGACCGACTCCGTGGCGGGTGGCAAGGTCACGTCGACCACGCTCAGCCGCACGGGGATCACCCAGGCGCTGGAGACGGCACAGTTCTCGCAGGACGTCGTCGTCGGATGCGGCGACTACACCTGGGTGGGACTCGAGCGGGTGGGAGGGCCGGAAGTGGACTTCGTGCTCGACGACTTCACCGTCACCGACCTCGGTCCCACCACCGGCGGCACCCCGTGCGCGACCGTGTCCGGCGAAGCGGGCGTCCTGAGCCCCGGTGCGCAGACCGCGTTCACGACCACCTTCACGAACAGCGAGTCCATCGCCGTCGAGAACATCGGCGTGCAGCTCGAGCTGCCGGAGGGGTACGCGGTTGAGGTCGCCGACGGCTCATCGAACCTGTTCGAGACGGTCGCTCCCGGGGACAGTGTGGACACCACGTGGCTGATCACCGCGCCGGCAGCCGCAGCCGGTACGGGCATCGGAATCGGGATCGCGGCGACGTACCTCGCGGATTGCGACGTGCGCACCGTCCGCACGACGCAGGAGGTGTCGGTGTCCTCGCGGGCACGCATCCCCAACTCGCAGATCACGGTGTCGGCGAGCTCCGAGGAGACAGCCGGTGAAGACGGCGCCGCCGCCAACATGATCGACGGCAACGCCGGCACCTTCTGGCACAGCCGGTGGAGCGTCGACGCGACCTCGTATCCGCACGTGATGACCTTCGATCTCGGTGCCGCCGAGAAGATCGACGGCATCTCGTACCTGCGTCGCAACGCGAACCAGAACGGGCCGATCAAGGGCTATGAGGTCGCGGTCTCCGCGGACGGGCAGGCGTACACGCCGGTCACGTCGGGGGAGTGGCAGAACCTCGCCGACTGGCAGGACGTGGACTTCGCCGAGACCACAGCCCGCTACATCCGGGTCACCGCGACCTCATCGATCTCGGGGACGCAGTTCGCCTCGGTGGCCGAGATGGCCGTCTACGGCTCCTCGGCTCCGCAGGCGGGCCATGCGCCCGCGACGCGTCCGGCCGACGACCTGAGCGCGTGCAACCCGGCTATCGATCCGAAGATCGGTCTCGACACCGACTCGGTGCGCGCCGGGGAGACGGTGGGTGTCGCGCTCACGGGCTTCGGTCCGCGCTCGACGGTGTCGGTGTGGCTCGACGGCGCGAAGCTGACGGATGCGACGGTCGATGAGAAGGGCGCGCTGTCGACGAGACTGCTGATCCCCACCGACGCCTCGCTCGGGAAGCACCGGGTGATCGTCCAGGACGCGTCCGGTGCGGAACTCGCCAGCGCTCCGTTGAAGGTCAAGAAGGCGAAGCCGGGGAAGAAGGCGACCGTCACGGCCTCCATCGGCTCGGTGGTGGCGGGAGGGAGTCTGACCGTGCAGCTGAGCGGGTTCGAGCCGGACGCGGTGGTGCAGCTGTGGCTGCATTCCGAGCCGGTGCGGATCGGCGAGGTGACGGTGTCCGCCGACGGCGACGCCGTGGCCACGGTCTCGATTCCCGCAGCGACGCCGGCTGGAGCCCACGCTCTCGTCGCGACCGACGCCCAGGGCGTGGAGCTGGCGCGCGGGGACCTCACGGTCACGGCCGGTGCTGCCGCTAGCGCCGGTGGCCTCGCGACGACCGGTGCAGACGGAGCCATCTGGGCAGGGGCGGCGGTCGCCGGTCTGGCCGCGATCACGCTCGGCCTCGTCCTCTGGCTGCGGAGACGCCGACTGAGCTGACGCACCGCCCGAACGGCCCGGAGTGCTCCTCCGGGCCGTTCGCCGTCTCTACCGCGCCCCACCCCGCGTCCGCCCGCCCCGCGCCCCGCCCCGCGTCCGCCCGCCCCGCGTCCGCCCGCCCCGCGCCCACCCGCCCTCGCCCCGCCGAGTGCACGGCTCGTTGTCGAGTGCACGACTTGTACGCGTGGAGATTCCGTGCGCTCGCCAGATTCCCGTGCGCTCGCTGAGCCTCCGACCCGGCTTGCCCTCCGACGCCGCACACCCCGCAGCCCCCGCACACCCCGCAACCCCCGCACACCCCGCAGCCACGCAGCACCGCACATCCACCGCGCGCAGACGTCCGCCCTCGGCCGATGGGCCGAGGGCGGACGTGAGGGATGAGACGGGGGATCAGCCCTTGACTGCGCCGGCGGCGAGACCGGAACGCCAGTACTTCTGCAGGGCGAAGAACAGCAGCACGAGCGGGATGACGCCGAGCAGGGCGCCGAGCATGACCGCACCCTTGTCCGGGGCGAAGTAGCTCACCATGCCGTAGAGACCGAGGGTCACGGGCTTCAGATCCTGACTCGAGATCATCATGAGGGGAAGCAGGAAGTTGTTCCACGTCGCGACGAAGATGAACAGGAAGATCGTCACCATCGCCGGACCCAGCAGGCGCATCACGATCGTGAAGAAGATGCGGGCCTCGCCGGCGCCGTCGATGCGAGCTGCTTCGAGCAGTTCGGTCGGCACCGACGACTGGGCGTAGACCATGCCGAGGAAGACACCGAACGGAGACACCGCCGAGGGGATGATGATCGCCCAGACGGTGTTGGTCAGTCCGAGCGCCTGGAACTCGATGTACAGCGGCACCGTCAGCAGCGCCACCGGGAGCAGGAGCCCGGCCATGATCACGCCCACGGCGATGCGCTTGCCGGGGAACGCGAACTTCGCGATCGCGTAACCGGCCATCACGGCGAACAGGGTGCCGATGACGCCCGCACTCACCGAGTAGAGCATCGAGTTGCCGACCCAGCGCCAGAACAGACCCTGGGTCCAGTTCATCAGGCTGTCGTAGTTGGTGCCGAGGTTCCAGTCGGCGAACCAGAAGCCGAAGGTCGAGGTGAGGTCGGTGTTGTTCTTCGTGGAGGCGACGATGAGCCAGTACACCGGCACCAGGAAGTACAGCGTCGCGATCACGAGCGCGATGATGCCGAACGCGCGCGCGACCGGGGTCGGGGCGATCGAGGGCGGCGGAGCATCCACGTCGCGCGGGCGACGGGGGCGTCGGCGCGTGGATGGCTCAGTGGTGATGAGGCGCGTGGTGGTCATGCGTCGCCCTTCCGGCGCTGCAGCAGCGCGTACACGATCGCGAGCACGCCCGCGATCAGAGCCATGAGCAGGGAGTAAGCGGATGCCGGGCCGCTGCCGGACGGTGAGATCTCGCCCATCATCGTGTTGTAGGTGAGCATCATCGGGGTGAAGTCCTTGCCCATCCACGAGTTCGCGGCCTGCAGCACCACCGGCTCGTTGAACAGTTGGATGGTGCCGATGATCGACAGGAGCACGGCGAGCAATGCGGCCCCGCGCACCAGCGGTACCTTGATGCGCATCGAGATCTGGAATCCGGATGCACCGTCGAGGCGTGCCGCCTCATAGAGGTCGCGCGGAACAGCCTGCAGCGCCGACAGGAAGATCAGCATGTTGTAGCCCGTGTAGGTCCACGTCGTCATGTTCGCCATCGAGAACAGGATCGTGCCCGGTGCCATGAAGTCGGTGCCTTCGGGGAGGAAGGGCAGGAAGGGCGACACCTCGGGCGTGTAGAGGTAGAGCCACATCATCGCCGCGATGATGCCGGGAACCGCGTACGGGAGGAAGAACGAGAGCCGGAAGAGCGTGGGACGGCGCACGATGAACGAGTCCAGCAGCAGGGCGAGGCCGAGCGCGACGAAGATCATCACGGGGATCTGCAGTGCGGCGTAGAGGACGACGCGACCCATGCCCGTCCAGAACGCGCCGTTGGTCGCGGCGGTGACGAAGTTCTCGAGACCGACGAACGTGTCGACGAGTTCGCCGCCGCCGTAGAGTCCGTCTCCTGACGGCACCTGCGCGAAGAACGACGAGCGGATCGACACGATGATCGGCACCAGGAAGACCAGCACGAACAGCACCGCGAACGGCGCCATGAACAGCCATCCGGTGAGACCTTCGCGTCGGGTCCCGAACCGGCGCCGGCGGGTGGGATCCGCGGGGATGCGCGATGTCGGCGCCGGTGCCGCACCTCGCGTTTCGGTCACTGTGACCATGGTGTCGCCTCTCGAGGTCAAGACGACGGCGGAGTGCACGATTGCGCGTGCACTCCGCCGTCGATCATCCGATGATGCCTTCTCGTCGACTCACTCTGCGACCGGGAGGCCGAGGTCCTTCAGGGAGGAGACGGCGGTGTCCTGCGCGGTGGTGAAGATGTCGGCCACCGATGCCGTGCCGGCGACGGCCGCAGCGGCGGTCTCGTTCATCTTCGACAGCGTCGAGAAGCCCGGTGCGTAGGGGAAGTCGGGGTTCAGATTCTCGGTGGCCGTGCTCAATTCGGCGAGCACATTCTGACCGCCGAACTGGCGGAGCATCTTCTCGGGGTCTCCACGTCGCCCTTGGCGGCGACGACGAGGCCCTGCGATGCGAGGTCGTCGACCTGCGTGTTGAACCAGTCGTTGAACTCCATCGCTTCGGCGGGGTATTCGCAGCCCTTCATCACCGAGACGCCGGAACCGCCGTCAGGGCCGCTCATGGCACCCGCGCCGAAGTCGGGAAGCTGGGCGACGCGCCACTGCCCTTCGGCCGGTGTGCCGTCGAGCGAATCGAGGAGGAACCCGGCCTCCCACGCGGCTCCGACGTGGCCGATGAGGCTGCCTTCGTTGAGCGCGGCGGTGAAGCCCTCACCCCAGCGCTCGGTCGCCAACGTCTGCTTGCCGTCGAGCAGGCCCTGCCAGAACGCGGCGACGCGCTCGGAGCCTGCGCCCTCGGCGTCGACCTTCCACTCGTCGCCGGCGGTGCTGAACCAGGTGTCGCCGGCCGCGGCCGACTGGGCGGAGAGCCAGTTCTGAGCCTCATCCGGTGTGAACGCGGTGACGTACTTGCCGGCGGCGGCCGCTGCGGCGGAGTCGGCCGTGAGGTCGTCGAGCGTCTTCGGGGCGTCGAGGCCCAGCGCCGTGAACTCGGCCTCGTTGTAGAAGTAGACGAGGGGCCCGGTGTCCTGCGGGAGGCCCACGATGGCGTCGCCGACCTTCATGCCGCTGAACGCACCGGCCGAGAAGTCGTCCTCGTACTTCTTCGCCTCGTCCGCGACGTCCTGCAGCAGTCCCTTGACGAACAGCTGAGGGACCTCCGAGTAGCCCGTCTGCGCGAGGCAGGGTCCGTTGCCGGCCTTCACGTCGGTCTCGAGCTTGAGGATCATGTCGCTCGACTTGCCGTCGAACTTCGTCGCCTTCACCTGGATGTCGGGGTGTTCGGCGTTCCAGCGGTCGACGATCTCGGAGGCGGGGGTCATGCCCTCGCCGTCGGGCAGGCGGTGCAGGTACTCGATCGTGATGGGCTCGCCGCTGGCGCCACTGTCACCGGAGTCGCCGGATGAGCAGGCTGCGAGGCCGAAGGCCGACACCGCGCCGACCGCGACGATCGCGGCGGTGCGGGTGAAGCGAGGGGTGATTGCCATGCTGTTCTCCTCTTTGAGGTCATGTTCCTGCGGATCGCCCTGGGCGGGGGTGACGCCGAGGCGCCGTCGATCACAAGCACATCCAACCACAGAATGTTTGCGCTCACAACCGACAAACGAAGTCGGTGACGCTTATACTCGGCCTCATCGAGGGAGCGCTGACATGCTCTGACACGCACACGCCGACCGTCGGTTTCGCGGCGATGCCCCGATCCACCGGAGAGGACATCTGCCGATGACACGAAGCCCGCTCGTCCTGATGAACGATTGGGTCTCCGCGATGCCTCCGCGAGCGTTGGTCGAGACCGCGCTCCGCGAAGGCTACGACGGGGTGGAGCTCTGGCTTCCCTCGGAGTCGAGCGCCCGGCGCGAGCTCGTCGCGGCGATAGACGAGACCGGTGCGCCGGTCTCGTTGCTCGTCGGAAGCGTCGAATCCGATCCTGAGGCGCACCGCCGCGCGCTCGCGCTCCAACTGGATGCCATCGGTGCCGAGGGCATCGCCCCGCTGCACATCACCCTGCACGCCGGTCGGGACCACTGGAGGGAGCGGGACCTGGACGCGCTCGCCGGCTGGATCGTCGCCGAGCGCGAGCGGACCGGCATGGACATCCTGGTCGAGACGCATCGTGCGCGGATGCTCCCCTCCGCGCACTCCTCGGCGCGATTGCTCGAGAGGCATCCGGGCCTTCGGCTGACGCTCGACGTCTCCCACTGGATGGTCTCCGCCGAGTCGCTGTTGCAGGATCAGCCCGAGGCCATGGCGCTGGCTATCGACCGCGCCGACCATATCCACGCGCGATTCGGACACGCGCAATCCCCCCAGATCGATGACCCGCGATCTCCGCGGTGGGCGTCCGCTGTCGAGGCGCAGTGGGGATGGTGGGACCTCGTCGTCGACCGTCTGCGCTCCGAGGGCCGTCGCCCGACTTTCCTGGCGGAATTCGGACCGTCGGACTACGCGACGCCGGACCCGCGGACGGGTCTGCCGCTCGGTGATCCCGCCGCACTCAATCGCTGGATCACCGGGCAGATTCGTGCCCGCTACGCCTCCGGCGAGTGATCGCGAACCCTGGGCCCGTCTGGACCAGTCTCTGAAGCGGCGCATGTTTGCGCTCACAAGCCCCATGTGAGGACATCCACGGTCGATCCGGTGCGCGCGGGGAGACGATCATGCACGGTGGGTGTGGATCTCATCACCGACGCGGATCATGCCACCACCCTGGGGTCGGCCGTCGTCCGACGGCGCCCAGCCGGGCAGGAGCAGGCGTCCGAGGGTCGGCTCCTGCTGGGCGAAGGCGCTCGTGAGGGTGGTGAGCACCTTGGCATCCCGCACGCCCGTGTCCGGGTTCGCGTGGGTCGCGAGGCAGCGCACGATGGGGCCGGCGGCCTGGAAGGCGACGTCGCCGACGCGCACCTGGCCGGTCCACTCGAGCTCGCTCCAGGAAGAGGCGTCGTCGATCACCACGTTGGAGCGGAAGCGTCGGTCGTCGACGTTCGTCCCGAGGGCTTCCCCCAATGCGCGAACGCTGGCTCGGCCGTGAATCGAGACGTAGCCCCGCGGGCGGTCCTGGAAGCGCGATGTCTCCCCGTCACCGACGAGCACGAGCGGGAGGCGGCCGGGGCGTCGCAGCCGACGGCCCTCCGAGGTCGCGAGGACGAAGTCGGTGACGGCATCGGTCAGCTCGCGCCGTCCGCCGTCGTCGAGGGTCGCCTCGACGAGCACCGAGCCGGCGTGTTCGATGCGGATGCGTCGGGTCTCGTCGTCATAGCTCGTGCGCAGGGCGGCGAGCGCGGGAAAGTCCTGGAGGGCGAGCCCCTTGGCCTTGGGCCAGTAGTCGAAGCCGTCGCGGTCCTCCGGCTCGGCGGCATCCGCGAACCGGAAGGCGAGCACGCGATCGCCGGTGATCCGGCCGTCGGGCTGCACGGTCAGGGAGTCCCGACGCTCGGGGGTGAGTCCCTTGATCGGGTGACGGTAGAGGGCGACGACGTGTGCCATGAGGAGATCCTCTCAGCTGGCGACGTCGGGGCATGACAGACGGTGCTCTGTCGCTGAGCACATCAGCTCAGCGCCAGAGCACGACGAAACACCCGCACGTGGTGCGGGTGCGACGAACAGAGGGGCGGTCAGGCCTTCTCTAGTTCGTCCTCGTCTTCGTCGGCATAGTCATCGGCCCACTTGTCGACATACGCGTCTTCGTCGGTCGGATGACCCAACTCGCGCTCGAGAGCGGAGTAGTTCACCGACGGACTGTACGCCTTGAGTTCGCGGGCGATCTTGGTGTGTTTCGCCTTCTGACGGCCACGGCCCATGCGCGAGACCCCCTCACGAGTTAAGCTGCGGGCTGTTCAGGCCCGATGCATTTCACGACACCGGCTGAAGGCCGGTAAGAGTAGCATTCAGAATAGCACGCGGGTACGACCCTCTGGCTGATGCCAGGCCGGTGAAGGGAACGATCATCATGACCGACAACACCTCCACTCCGTCCGACGAGGCCGCACAGAATGCGGCTCTGCAGAAAGCCGTCATCGTCGGCATGCAGCTGGACCAGGACCGACACGTGATCGATGAGGCCGTCCGCTACGCGCGACTTCTTAGCGCACCGCTCGTGGTCGCCCACGTCGACGTCACGCGCTTCGTGACGTACGAGGACCCGGACGGCTACGTCCACTCAGCTCCGATCGACATCAACTTCGACGCCGGAGCCGCGGAGTTCGAGGCGGTCGAGGCCGCTGCGGCCACGCTGCTGGCGGGCACCGACGTCACCTGGACGGCGCGGCAACTGGTCGGCGATCCGGCTCTGGCGATCAAGCAGCTCGCCAACAAGCTCGACGCGCAGCTGATCGTCGTCGGTACACGCAAGCGTGGCATCGGCGAGTCGATCAGGGAGTTCTTCACCGGATCGGTGGCCGCGCGCCTCGCGCACCGGCAGCATCGTTCGATCCTCGTCGTGCCGCTCGGAGAGTCGGTGCCGGACGAGCAGAAGGAGATCTGGCCCGAGAAGTAGTGGCCGTTCCCCGGACGCAGAAGAGGCCCCGTCGGCGATTGCCGGTGGGGCCTCTTCTCGTACGGCGTCACCCCATGTGGATGACGATGCCGTGACGTCGCGCGGAGGGTGACGTCTGCACGGGTGCGGTGGGGAGCTGCGGTGGTCGCGCGTGCCCCGGCAGACGAGGTTCCACCCGCGCGCGGGCGTCGTCCTGCCGCGGACGTGCCGCACCCGGCTCGGAACCGATCACGGGCGTGGCGTGCTCAGGGCGACCGTGACACCGCGTGCGGCGGTGTCGAGCGCCGCTTCGAGCTCGGTGACGACCGAGGGGGAGAGGGTGCCGCCCTTCGCGATGTGGGTGCGCAGATCGGTGCGCACCCGTGCGCGGAAGGCGTTGATCACGGCATCGGCGCGGTGCATCTCCTCGCGGCTGACGAGCCGGGAGTCGTCGGTCGCCGTGCGGGGACGGTTCTTCGCCGCCGTGCGCTCGCCCTTCTCGGCCGCTGCCAGATCGGCGCGAAGGCTCTTCATCGCGTCCTGGACGCTCTGCCGCACTTCGCTCGCGATCAGCCGCACCGAGTCGGTGAGGCCGGCTTCGATGCCGGCGAGGTCGCCCTCGCGCGACGCGAGCTCCGCCCGCCCGGCCTCGGTGATGGCGTAGATGGTGGTGCGGCCGTCGACGGTCTTGGTGACCAGCCCCTCTTCCTCGAGCTTCGCGAGCCGGGGATAGATGGTCCCGGCGCTCGGCGTGTAGGTGCCGCCGGTGCGATCGGTGAGCGACTGGATGATGCCGTAGCCGTGCTGCGGCGCCTCGGCGAGCAGCGACAGCAGGTACAGGCGCAGGTCGCCGTGGGAGAAGACCGCGGGGCTCATGCTTCCCACTCCGGGTCGTCGGCGATCGATGCCGGGGTGCGGCGGAGGACCGTCACGCCCCCTGAGACGGAGTTCGCGCGCAGGTCGACGAAGCGTCCGGCGAGCTCCCCGGTCGTGCCCGTGTAGTTGCTGGGGCCCGAGGTGCTGCGCTCGACCCCGTCGATCAGCAGGCGTCCGCTCAGTGACCGGATGACGTAGTTCGCGGCGAGCGACTCGTCGAGGCGCACGGTGGTGCCGCCAGAGACCGAGTTGACGTTGATCGTGTTCACGTCGCCCGCGGCGTCGACCAGCGTGGAGCCCGAGACGATGTCGACGGTCGCCCGGCGCACGGCACCGGTGACGGCCACATCGCCCGAGACGCTGTTCGCGCTGATCGAGCCGGTGAGGCCGCGCACCTGCACGTCGCCCGACACGGAGTTGACCGTGAGGTCGCCGATCAGGGTGTCGACGATGATGTCGCCCGACACGGTGTTGAGGCGGGCGTCGTTGCGGAGTCCGGAGACCAGAGCCCCGGCGCTGACGACACCGAGGTTCAGGGCGATCGCGCGGGGGACCGCGACGCTCACCTCGGCGCGGGGGCCGCCGGAGCCGAAGTTGCGGAACACCTCGAGGAAGTTGTCCCAGCCCAACTGCGGGTGGTCGATCTCGACCTCGCCGTCGTGGGATTCGATGCGCAGGTCCTTGGTGGTGACGCCGTGCACCTCGATGCGGATGCCCGGTTCGTCATGGGCGATGATGTCGACCTGTCCGCCGACGAGGCCCACCTTGAGGCGGGTGACGGATTCGATGTCGATGACGCGTTCCTCGCCGGGGGCGATGAGCCACTTCTCGGTCATGTCTGCTTCTCCTGGGTTGAGGGTCACGATATATCGTGTGTTGCCACGATAACACGATATATCTCGATCCTGTCAAGAAGGGAGCGCGAATATTCGCTGAAAGATGTTGACCTTGACGCAACGTCAACTTCTAGAGTTCAAGACATCACCGCACGACCACGAACGAGAGGAGGCGGAATGGAGACGGATGACTGGTCGATCCAGGAGATCGCCCGCCTCGCCGGAACCACGAGCCGCACACTGCGGCACTACGACGACATCGGCCTGCTGCCGCCCTCGCGCATCGCGCACAACGGCTACCGGCACTACGACGGCCCGGCGCTGGTGCGTCTGCAGCGCATCCTGCTGCTGCGGGAATTGGGGCTCGGTCTCCCGCAGATCGCGGACGTGCTGGGATCCGCATCGGACAGCGATGCCGCAGCGAGCGAGGCATCGGCCCTGGAAACCCATCTCGCGCTGCTGCGCGACGAGCAGACCCGGCTGGCGCGTCAGATCGCGTCGGTCGAATCCACCATCACGGCATTGAGAGGAGGTGAGAACCTCATGGCAGAGAACATGTTCGACGGCTTCGACCACACGCAGCACAAGGAGGAAGTCGAGGAACGCTGGGGGAAGAAGGCCTACGCCGACAGCGACAGCTGGTGGCGCGGGATGACGGACGCCGCGCGCGCCGACTGGCAGCAGCGCGTGTCCGACCTCGGGCGCGACTGGATCGCCGCCGCGGAGAGCGGCATCGATCCGGCTTCACCCGCGGCCCAGGAGGTCGCGCGTCGCCACGTCGAGTGGCTCACGGGCATCCCGGGCACACCCGCCGCCGTCCCCGGCGGAGACGTCAAGGCATACGTGATCGGGCTCGGCGAGATGTACGTCGCGGATCCGCGCTTCGGCGCGAACTACGCGACATCGTCCGGCGGCACGCACGGTGCGGAGTTCGTCCGCGACGCGCTCCGCGTCTACGCGGAGGGCAACCTCTAGGCCACGTACCGAGCCGACCCTCTCCTGAGCGATGTCCGCGCAGGAGGGGGTCGTTCGCGTCCGGCACACGGCCTAGCCGACCGGCGCACTCGCGTGCAAGGGGGAGCCTGAGGCCCAGGCGCGGGCGTAGGGTCATGCCATGGTCCACCGCCGTGAGCGCGCGAACAACGCGCCGCTGTTCGCCGCTGCGGCCACGGCCTACGCCGTGAACTGCGCACTCGGCGCATCCGTCGCCGCGCGCCTGGTCGACACCAGCCGCTTCCGCTGGCTGCACCACGCGCTCTACATCGCGACATGTGCGACCTCGGCTGTCGCCGTCGTGGCGGGCTGGTCGCGGGGGCCGCGCACGGGTGGCCGTCGCGCTGCGGTCGGGCTGCTCCCCGCCGCCGTGCCGCTCGCGGCCATCCCGTACCTCGGCACGCACAGCCGGCGGCATCCGCTGGTCGCGCTCGCCGCCGCCCCCTTCATCGTCGCAGGGCTGGTGCTCTCGCGATCCGCCGCCGACCGGAAGTGAAACGCATGGAACTGCTCGATGCCATCCGCCGCCGCAAGACCACCAACGGCGCATTCCTGCCCGACCCTGTCTCCGAGGACCATCAGCGCATCCTCCTCGAAGCCGCGGGCCGCGCTCCGTCGCAGCTGAACAGCCAGCCCTGGCGATTCGTGGTGATCGAGAGCCGCGAAACGATCGAGCAGATCGCCCGCATCTCGGGCGAGAGCATGACCGAGGCGATGTCGAACGGCACGTTCTTCGAGCGGTACAAACCGTACTTCCGCTTCAGTCAGGCCGAGATGGAGGAGAAGCGCAGCGGGATGCTGTTCGACAAGCTGCCCGCCGCGCTCCGCCCGTTCACGAGCCAGGTGTTCACCAAGCGCGGGCAGACGCTCATGAACACCTTCGGAGTGCCGAAGACCCTCGGTGCCGAGAACCGGAAGCTCGTGGCGGGGTCGCCGCTGCTGCTGGGCGTGATGCTCGACCGCAGCGAGTACCGGCCGGGGCAGCTCTCGTCGTTCTATTCGGTGTTCAGCATGGGGGCGGCGATGGAGAACGTCTGGCTCACCACGGTCGAACTCGGCATGGGCATCCAGTTCATCTCGTTCCCGATGGAGGTGCCGGGCCGCTGGGACGAGATCGTGCAGCTGTTGCGGGTGCCGGACGATCTCGAACTCATGGCCGTCTACCGGCTGGGCTACCTGCCGCCGGAACAGCGTCGCCCCGCGATCGACTGGTCGAGCAGCCAGCGCAAGCTCGTGTCGCAGTACGTGTTCCGCGAGAACGGGGAGACGCCGCAGCAGGGGTGGGACGGCGCGCCTCCCGCCGGCGACATCACTCCGGGTCCGCCGGCGTCAGGGGAGTGAGGTCTCGCAGCGCCGGACCCTCGAGGCGGGTGCCGTCCGGCGCGAAGCGCGAGGCGTGCAGCGGGCAGTCCCACGAACACTCGGCGTCGTTCCAGGCGAGCACGCCGCCCAGGTGCGTGCACACCGCGCTCACGGCGCGCGTCACACCGTCGACGGTGGAGACCGCGACCGGGCGCCCTGCGCGATTCGCCACCGCGCCCTGGCCCTCGGCCGGTTGCGGAACCGGCGTGCGGCGGGTCTCCGCCTCCACCCAGCCGGAGGCGAGCGCCGTCGCGACCTTGCCGCCCTCGACCGCACCGCGAACGAGGTCGGCGGGCACGGTCAGACGCGTGCCGATCGTGGTGATCCAGGTCGGGCGGTCGCGTCGGGGCGTGCCCAGGATCTCGGAGGTGAGGCGCTGCGCGGCGGCGGGGGCGTTCGACAAGCCCCACTTCCCGTAGCCCGTCGCGAAGCGGATGCGGCCGAGGCCGCGCGGCATCGCCCCCACGAACGGGATCAGGTCGTGCGACTCGTAGTCCTGCGCCGACCAGCGGTGCGTCTCCTCCGCGCCGGGGAAGTGCAGCTGCGTCCAGGCGACGAGGTCCTCCACCGCGGCTCTCTCGCCGCCGGATCGGCCGACCGGGTGCCCGTTGCCGCCCACGATCAGTCGGGCGCCGCCACCGGGGCCGTCCGCGACGGTCACCGGGCGGATGGAGCGCGTCGGTCCGTCGACCGAGAGGAACGTCCCCTCCGGAACGCCGTCCGGCACGCGGAAGGACACGCAGTACGACCGGAGCCCCCGCGTCTTGGCGAAGTACAGACCTCGGTCGGTGATCGGGGTGCCCGTCGCGAGCACGATGTGGTCGGCGAAGAGCGGCCCGTGCGCGGTGTCGACGCGACCGGCCAACGCGTGGGTTCCCGTCGCGCGAACGCCGGTGTGGAGCGTGCCGCCGCCGGTGAGAAGCTCCTCGGTGAGGGCGAGGGAAACGGCCACGGGGTCGATCGCGACCTGCTCGTCGAGCGCCACGGCGGCGGCCACCGGGAACGGGGTCGCGGGGAGTGAGGTGGGCGACGCCAATCGCGTCGGCAATCCGGCTTCCCGAGCCGCGGAGTGCTGCTCGTCGACCGTGTCGATGCCGGAAGGGCCCTGCGCGTACGAGTGGTCGGTGTGTCGTGTGAAGGGGACTCCTGCGAGCTCGGCGAATGCGAGCAGCCATTCCATGCCCGAGCGGTTGGCGTCGACGTAGGCGCGCACGAGCGCAGCCGGATGATGGCGCCGGATCGTCGCGAGCTGGCCACCCTGCAGCAGGGAGAGCTTGCCCGTGTTGGCCCCCGTCGCGAGCTCGGCGACCTCGCCCGCCTCGATCACGGCCACGTCGAGCCCGGCTCTGGTGAGCATCACCGCCGTGGAGAGACCGGTGATCCCGGCGCCGACGATGACGACGTCGTGGTGCGCGCCGGGTTCGAAGGGGGATCCGACGGGCAGGGTGCGGTCGAGCTTCCACAGGGGATTCATGTCGTCAGTCAACGCCCTTCGCGTCCTGGGATCCACCGCCTTGACATCCGCAGGGGCCGCTGCCATCCGGCGAACGCCGCGCTGCTCGGCGACTACAGTGGCGGACGTGAACCTCCGCCGCATCCTGCTCGTCGCCGCCGGCGGCACGGTGGGGACGGCCGCGCGGCTCGGCCTCGGCCTCGCGCTCCCGGATGGGGGCGGAATCCCCGTCGCGGTGCTCATCGCCAACGTCGTCGGGGCCCTGCTGATCGGCGTGCTGGCGGCCCGCCTGCCCGCATCGGCCGACCTGCGGCTGATGCTCGGCACCGGAGTGCTCGGCGGATTCACGACCTACAGCGCGTTCATGACCGGCACTGTCGCCCTGTGGGCTGACGTGCCTGCTCTCGCCGCCGCCTACGCGGTGGGCAGCCTCGTTCTCGGGCTCGGTGCGGCAGCTCTCGGGCTGCGTCTCGGCCGGCCCCGGACGGGACGGGCATCATGAGCCCGCTGCTGTTCCTCGGTGCCGCGCTCGCCGGAGGGGTCGGCGCGGTGCTGCGCTACCTCGCCGATCTCGGCGTCGCCCGTCTCGCGGGTCGTCGGTTCCCCTGGGGCATCCTGCTGGTGAACCTCACGGGCTCGTTCGCGCTCGGACTGGTCACCACCGCCCTGCCGGATGCCGCCTTCCTTCTCGGCGCCGGGCTGTTGGGCGGCTACACGACCTTCAGCACGGCGATGCTCGACACGGTGGCCCTGTGGCGCGACGGCGAGCGCCCCGCGTCGACGTTCAATGCGATCGGGATGCTGCTGCTCGGTCTGCCCGCCGCGGGCCTCGGTCTCGCCCTCGGTTCAGCCCTGTAATCGAGGGTTGCGGGGTGCGGCCCCCTCGGGCTACTCTCCTTGCTAATCGATTAACGCTAAACGATTAACATCCGTTTCTGCACTCGTGCACCTGTCGAAGGAGACACCGATGCCCCGTACGACCCGCCGCGCTCTCGGCGCCCTCGCCGCGTCAGCGGTCGCTGTCCTCGCCCTCAGCGCCTGCTCCTCCTCCTCGACGGGCGGCGGCAGCGCCGACGGCGAGGTCACCCTCAGCTATGCCATCTGGGACGAGAACCAGAAACCGGCGATGGAAGACATCGCCGCTGCCTTCACGAAGGAGAACCCGAACGTCACGATCGACATCCAGGTCACGCCGTACAAGGAGTACTTCACGAAGCTGCAGACGGCGGCATCCGGCGGTTCGGCGGCCGACGTCTTCTGGATGAACGGCCCGAACTTCCAGCTCTACGCGTCGAACGGGCAGCTCGCTCCTCTCGATGACGGTGGCATCGACGCCGCGGACTATCCGCAGGGCCTCATCGACCTCTACACCTACGACGGCAAGCTCTACGGCGCCCCGAAGGACTTCGACACCGTCGCCCTCTGGTACAACAAGGCGCTCTTCGACGCGGCGGGTGTGGAGTACCCCTCCGCGGACTGGACCTGGGACGACTTCACCGCGGCCGCCGCGAAGCTCACCGATCCCGCGAAGGGCCAGTTCGGGGTCGCCGCCAGCCAGTACGGCCAGGAGAACTTCTACAACTCGATCGCCCAGGCCGGTGGTGAGGTGATCTCCGCCGACGGGACGAAGAGCGGATACGGCTCGCCCGAAGCGCTCGCCGGCATCGAGCTGTGGACCGACCTGATCGCGGCGGGCTCCTCGCCCACGGCGCAGCAGATGACCGACACCAACCCCGAGGACTTCTTCCTCTCCGGCAAGGTCGCCATGTTCCAGAACGGATCCTGGGCGGCCATCGCTTACGCGGACAACGCCGACATCGGCGGCAGCGTCGATGTGGCCCCGCTCCCCGCCGGAGCAGAGGGCAACCAGAGCGTGATCCACGGTGTCGGCAACGTCGCCAACGCGAAGAGCGCACACCTCGCCGAGGCCAAGGCGTTCGCCGAGTTCGCCTCCGGAGAGCAGGCGGCGAAGATCCAGGCCGAGACCGGCACCGTGATCCCCGCGTTCGAGGGCACGCAGCAGGCGTGGGTCGACGCTCTGCCCCAGTACGACCTTCAGGTCTACATCGACGCGCTCGAGAACGCCGTGCCGTACCCGGCCTCGAAGAACACCTCCGCCTGGACGAGCATCGAGAGCGAGGTGCTCTCGCAGGTGTGGTCGGGCGCGGTGTCCCCGAAGGACGGCCTCCAGGATCTCGCCGACCAGATGCAGGCGGCACTGGACGCCGAGCAGGAGTGACCGCATGACCGTCATCGCGCCGCGCGCGGTCGAGACGGCGGAGCGGGTGCCGGAGCCGCAGAGCCCCGGCACCCGCCGCCGCCGACGGAGTCCGGGAGCGTCCCCCTGGTGGGCGCTGGTCTTCCTCGGCCCGACCGCCCTCGGGATCGCCGCGTTCTATCTCTGGCCGACCGTCCGCACCCTCATCATCTCGTTCACCAAGTCAGGCCCGTTCGGCGGGGCCGAGTGGGTGGGAATCGAGAACTACACGCGCCTGTTCCAGGACCCCGAGCTGATCGGAGCCCTCCGCAACACCGCGATTTACACGATCATCGCCCTCATCGGCATTCCCCTCGCGGTCGGCATCGCCGCGCTGCTGAACACCGCCGGCCTCAAGGGGCGCAGCGCCTACCGCACGCTGTACTTCATCCCCGTCGTCACCATGCCGGCAGCCATCGCGCTGGTGTGGCGCATGATCTACAACGGCGACTACGGAGTGCTCAATGCGGCCCTCGGTGCCGTCGGGATCGAGGGCCGCAGCTGGCTCACCGACCCGAACACCGCGCTGGTCGCGATCGCCGTCGTGGGCATCTGGGCGGGGCTCGGCACCAACATCGTCATCTTCCTCGCCGGACTCCAGGGCATCCCCGACACGATCATGGAGGCGGCCGACCTCGACGGCGCGGGCCCGGTGCGCAAGTTCTTCTCGATCACGATCCCGCTGCTGTCGCCGTCGATCTTCTTCGTCAGCGTGATCAGTGTGATCGGCGCGCTGCAGGTGTTCGACCTCATCTACATGATGCTCGGCCGCAGCAACCCCGCGATGCCGAACACCCGCACCGTCGTCTATCTCTTCTACGAGGCGGGCTTCCTCGACAACGACCGCGGCTATGCGGCCGCCATCGCCTTCCTCCTGCTCGTGATCATCCTGATCCTCACGATCGTGCAGTTCCGTCTGCAGAAGAAGTGGGTGCACTATGAGTGACGTCTCGCTCGACACACGCGCCGTGGTCGGCGCCCCCGCGGGCCGCTCCGGAACCCGGGCGGGGAAGCCGCGGAACCGCGGCCTCTGGATCGTGCACCTCGTGCTGATCCTCGGCGCGGTGCTGATGGTCTTCCCGTTCGTCTGGCAGCTGCTGACCTCGTTCAAGACGCTGTCCGACTCGGTGCAGGTGCCGCCGTCGTTCCTGCCGCGCGAGTGGGTGTTCACGAACTTCGCCGAGGTGTTCGACTCGATGCCGTTCGGACAGATGTTCCTGAACTCCGTGTGGCTCACGGTCGGGCGCACGGTCGGCCAGGTGGTGCTGTGCACCATGGCGGGCTACGCGTTCGCACGCATCCCGTTCCCCGGCCGCAACGCCCTGTTCGTCGTGTTCCTCTCGGTGCTCATGGTGCCGTCGCAGCTGTACCTGCTGCCGCAGTACGAGATCATCCAGTCGCTGGGCTGGCTCAACACGCTGCAGGCGCTCATCGTGCCGGGCATCTTCAGCGCCTTCGGCACCTTCCTGATGCGGCAGTTCTTCATGTCCATGCCCGCCGAGCTGGAAGAGGCCGCCCGCATCGACGGAGCGAATCCGTGGCAGACCTTCTGGCGGATCATGGTTCCGCTCGCGAAGCCTGGCATCATCGCACTTGTGGTGTTCACCGTGCTGTGGTCCTGGAACGATCTGCTCTGGCCGTTGATCGTGACGACCGACCCCGCGAAGATGCCGCTGTCGGTCGGGCTCTCGCAGCTGGTCGGCATCCACGGCACCGACTACCCGGTGCTGATGGCCGGCGCGCTGCTGGCGACGCTGCCGATGCTGGTGACCTTCATGATCCTGCAGCGGCAGTTCATCCAGGGCATCGCGTTCAGCGGATCGAAGGGCTGAGACATGGCGAAGAGCGAGCACCAGGCGCCCCGGCGCCCGACACTGCGCATGGTGGCCGAACGGGCCGGTGTGTCGACGGCGACCGTGTCGTATGTGTTCTCCGGACGCGCAGGGGCGGCGTCGGGTGCCGGCGTCGCCGAAGCCACGGCCGCACGCGTGCTGGCCGCAGCCGATGAGCTGAACTACCGCCCGAACAGTGCAGCGCGGGCGATCCGCACCGGACGCAGCGGCATGGTGCAGCTCTCGCTGCACATGCTGAGCGACCCGTGGTCGTTGGCGGTCGCCGACGCGGTGAACGCCGAGGCGAACAAGCACGGGCTCACCACGCTGATCCTCGCCGACGGTGATTGGCACGCGGCCCTGGACCGGGTCGAGAGCGACGTGGCGTACCTCGACGGCGTGGGCCTCGACGACAAGGCGCGGCAGAACCTCGACGACCTCGTGCGTCGCGGTCAGCGTCTCGTGGTGTTCTCCGAACATCTCGAACCCGAGGGCTTCGACGTGATCCGCTCGGATGCGATCCCCGGCTGCGAGATCGCGATGGACCATCTGCTGGAGCGGCACACCACGATCGGATGCATCGCCGCGGAGGGAGCCGTGCGCCTCGCCGGCACGCAGATCACGCGCTACACGCCCTACGTCGAGAAGATGGCGGCCGCCGGCATCGAACCGGACCCGAGCTGGACGGTGACGTATGCCGACACCCAAGCGAGCGCCTTCACCGCCGCGGTGGAGCTGCTGTCGGGGGAGAACCGACCGCGAGCGGTGTACGCCACCACCGACTTCGCCGCGATCGCCGCGATCAACGCCGCGCACATGCTCGGCCTCCGGGTGCCGCACGACGTCGCGGTGGTGGGCGTGGGCAACACCCCGGACTCCCGCCTGATCGCGCCCACGCTCACGACCGTCGGTCCCACCGACTTCTACGAGCGGCAGGCGCGCATCATCGTCGACCGCGCCCTCGAGACCGAACCCACCCCCGGGCGCCTGCATGACTTCGCGTGGGCGCTCTTCCCCGGCGGATCGACCGACCTCGACGCCCCCGCACCGCGGGCTCGTTGACCTCGGCATCCGGCACAGACTCATCACACAGAAGGACCATCGTGGATCTCCAGATCGGCATCATCGGCTTCGGCGCGCGCTCGACCCTCCAGGAAGAGGTGCATCGCCCGGGACACGGCTCGCGCATCAGCGCCGTGTGCGACCTCGCACCGCGCGCTCGCGACGACGCCCGCGCTCTCGTGCCGGATGCGCTCGTCACCGACTCTCTCGACGAGCTGCTGGCCTCCGGCGTCGACGCCGTCATGGTGCTCACCCCCGACGACACGCACGCCGCGCTCAGCATCCGGGCCCTCGAAGCCGGAGTTCCGGTGTTCTGTGAGAAGCCCCTGGCGATCGACCTCGCCGACGCCGACGCGATGCTCGAGACCGCACGCCGCACCGGCACCGGGCTCTACATCGGCCACAACATGCGGCACATGCCCGTGATCACGCTGATGCGCGGTCTGATCCAGAGCGGACGCATCGGTCAGGTCAAGGCCGTCTGGGTGCGGCACTTCGTCGGTCACGGCGGCGACTTCTACTTCAAGGACTGGCACGCCGATCGCCGACGCACGACGGGACTGCTGCTGCAGAAGGGCGCCCACGACATCGACATCATCCACTGGCTCGCCGGCGCCTACAGCGAGCGCGTCTCCGGGATGGGGGCGCTGAGCGTGTACGGCGACATCACCGACCGTCGTGACAGGGCGGGGGAGCGGATGCCCGACTGGTTCAGCATGGACAACTGGCCGCCGACGGCGCTGACCGGTCTGCACCCGGTGGTGGACGTCGAGGACATCTCGATGGTGAACATGCAGCTGGAGGGCGGCATCTTCGCGTCGTACCAGCAGTGCCATTTCACGCCCGACTACTGGCGCAACTACACCGTGATCGGCACCGAGGGCCGCATCGAGAACTTCGGCGACGTGGCCGGCAGTGAGGTCAAGCTGTGGAACCGGCGTCATGCCGGAGCGGCGGCGGCCGACGAGACCTTCATCGTCCCGGAGGTGCCCGACGCGGGGCACGACGGTGCGGACGCCCTGCTCGTCGCGGAGTTCCTGCGCTTCGTGCGCCACGGCGGACTCACCGAGACGTCGCCCGTCGCGGCCCGCGAGGCCGTCGCCGCCGGCATCCTCGCCACCGCGTCGCTGCGGGGTGACGGCTCCGCGATCGAGATCCCGCCGCTGGATCCCGATCTCGTCGCCTACTTCGAGCGCGGGCAGGTCGAGGCCGCACTGGTATGAGTGCACCGCCGCCCTCGCGGTGCTGGGGTTGGGGATGTACGTGCCCGCCTCCCTGGTGCAGCACCGCATCATCCTGACCGCCGGTCCTGCGTTCGCCGCCGACACCTTGGAGGTCCACGACTCCGTGCGGAGCGAGGGCGAGGTCCGTTCCCAGCATCTTCACAATCCTGAAATGTACAAACGTACATGTACGGATGTCCAAGGGGGCGGGATGAGGCAAGGGGAGCGTCGGCGACGTGACCCTGAGGCGCGCCGTCGGGAGATCGTGACCGCGACGGCCGAGCTCATCGTCGAGGTGGGCGCCGACGCCGTCACACACCGCATGGTGGCCGCGCGTGCCGGGGTGCCTCTCGGGGCGACGACGCAGTACTTCGACACCCTCGACGACCTCAGGGCCGCGGCCTTCCGCGCGCTCGCCGAAGAGGTCGACGCACGTCTCGACGGCGTGCGGCAGACCCTCGCCGAACGCGGTGACAGCCCCGACGTGATCGCCGCCCTCGTGTTCGAGAGCATGGACGACCACCATGCCGTGCAGGCCGACCGCGCCGTGGTCACCGCCGCCGTGCACGACCCCCGCCTGCGGGATCTCGCCCGCCATCTGTCGGACCGCCTCGTCGACCTGCTCACGCCGACCTATGGCGAAGACCGTGCCAGAGCGGCGATGATCTTCATCGACGGCGTCATGTGGAGCATGCAGATCCGCGACGACCGTCTCACCCAGTCCTTCATCGAGTCCGCACTGGCGCGGATCCTCGGAGACGACGTCTCCACCCCTTCCGCAGCGACAGCCACACCCTGACACCGAGGAAACCGCCTTGTCGAAACTCGCCATCCTGAGCCTGAAGAACCGCGCGCTCATCGCCCTCATCACCATCGTCGCGGCGGTGTTCGGCGGGCTCGCGCTCACGAATCTCAAGCAGGAACTCATCCCCTCGCTCGAGCTGCCGGCACTCGTCGTCATGACGACCTACCCCGGCGCCTCGCCCGAGGTGGTCGAGAACGACGTATCCACGCCGGTCGAAGCGGCGATCCAGGGCGTGCCCGGTCTGGAGTCGACGACGGCGACCAGCACCACGAACGCCTCGATCGTGCAGGCGATGTTCGCCTACGGAACGAATCTCGCCACGGCCGAGCAGAAGATCCAGCAGGCGATCAACCGCATCTCGTCGCAGCTGCCGGAGGATGTGACCCCTCAGGTGCTGTCGGTCTCCATCGACGACTTCCCGGTGATCCAGGTCGCCGTCACCGGATTCGAGGATGCCGACAACGCCCAGGCCCAGCTCGAATCGGTCGCGATCCCCGAACTCGAAGACGTCGACGGCGTCAACGCGGCCGAGATCGTGGGTGGCGTCGGGCAGCGCATCAGCATCACGCCCGACGTGGCGAAGCTCGCCGCTGCCGGCCAGAGCACCTCGGCGATCAACGACGCACTCGACCAGAACGGCACGCTGTTCCCCGGTGGCGACATCACCGAGAACGGTCAGACGCTGACGGTGCAGACGGGCGCGAAGATCACCTCGGTCGAGGAGATCGCCGCCCTTCCGCTGGTCGGCACCGACGTCACGATCGGCGATGTCGCGACGGTCGTGCAGGAGTCCGACCCCGTCACCTCCATCTCCCGTGTCGACGGCAAGGATGCGCTGTCGATCTCCATCACCAAGCTCCCCGCGGCGAACACCGTGGAGGTGTCCAACGGCGTGATCGCCGCGCTCGACACGATCGGCGACGCCTTCCCGGACGCGACCTTCACCGTGATCTTCGACCAGGCGCCGTTCATCGTGCAGTCGATCGAGACGCTCGCCACCGAGGGAATGCTCGGCCTGGTGTTCGCGGTGCTCGTGATCCTCGTCTTCCTGATGTCGGTGCGCTCCACCCTCGTCACCGCGATCTCGATCCCCACCAGCGTGCTCATCACCTTCATCGGGCTGCAGGCGTTCGGCTACTCGCTGAACGTGCTCACCCTCGGTGCGCTCACTATCGCGATCGGTCGAGTGGTCGACGACTCCATCGTCGTGATCGAGAACATCAAACGTCACTACGTGGGCGATGCCGACAAGGGCGATGCGATCCGCCTCGCGGTGCGCGAGGTCGCGATGGCGATCACGGCGTCCACCATCACGACAGTGGCGGTCTTCCTGCCGATCGTCTTCGTCGGCGACATGGTCGGCGAGCTGTTCCGGCCGTTCGCGATGACGGTGACGATCGCGATGGTCGCCTCGCTCCTGGTCGCCCTGACGATCGTGCCGGTGCTCGCCTACTGGTTCCTCAAGCCGGGCAAGCCGTTGCTCGACGAGCACGGCGATGCGATCGACCCCGAGCACCCGGACGCGCCGCCGACGTGGCTGCAGCGCCAGTACCGGCCGATCCTGGGCTGGACGCTCAAGCACTCCGGTGTCACGGTGATCCTCGCGGTCGTCGTGCTCGGCGCCACGCTCGCCGCAGCGCCGCTGATGAAGGTCAACTTCCTCGGCGACTCCGGCCAGAACACCATGACGATCACGCAGGACCTCGGCCCGACGGCGAGCCTCGAGGCCAAGTCGGATGCGGCGGTGGCGGTCGAAGACGCCCTGCTCGACATCGACGGCATCGAGCACGTACAGGCCTCGATCGGCACCAGTGGTTCGGCGCTCAGCGACGCCTTCTCGGGCGGTGCGGGCGTCACGTACTCGGTGCTCACCGACTCGAACGCCGATCAGGAGAAGCTCCGCGCGGATGTGCAGGATGCGATCGACGGCCTCGGTGACGATGTCGGGGATGTCGCGGTCTCGGCCTCGGCCGGCTTCGGATCGAGCGACATCGAGATCACGGTCAGCGCCTCGAGCTCGGACGACCTCCAGACGGCGACCACCGCGCTGGTCAAGGAACTCGACGGGAAGGACGGCGTCGGCCAGGTGAGCGACAACCTCGCCGCGTCGCTGCCGTACATCGCCGTCGTGGTCGACCGGGAAGCCGCCGCCCAGCGTGGACTCTCCGAGGTCGCGGTCGGTGCCATCGTCTCGGGCACCATGCGCCCGCAGCAGGCGGGATCCGTCGAGATCGACGACACCGCGCTGACGGTCTACATCGTGACCCCGAACCCGCCGACCACGGTCGACGCGCTCAAGCAGCTCACCATCCCGACGCCCGCCGGCGTCGTGCAGCTGCAGGACATCGCGACCGTCGAGCAGCAGAACGGACCCACCTCGATCACCACGGAGCAGGGCCGTCGTACCGCGACGATCACCGTGCCGCCGGCGTCCGACAACCTCGCCACGGCCACGCAGTCCGTGAACACCGCGCTCGCGGCGGTCGACCTGCCCGACGGTGCATCCGCCGAAGTGGGCGGTGTCGCGTCGCAGCAGGCCGACTCGTTCTCGCAGCTGGGGCTGGCGATGCTCGCGGCGATCCTGATCGTCTATGTGGTCATGGTCGCGACCTTCAAGTCGCTGCGCCAGCCGCTGCTGCTGCTCATCTCGGTGCCGTTCGCGGCGACCGGGGCGATCCTGCTGCAGATCATCACGGGTGTGCCGCTCGGCGTCGCGTCGTTGATCGGCGTGCTGATGCTCATCGGCATCGTGGTGACGAATGCGATCGTGCTCGTCGACCTCGTGAACCAGTACCGGGAGAAGGGTCTGTCGACCATCGAGGCGGTGAAGGCCGGTGGTGAGAAGCGTCTGCGACCGATCCTGATGACCGCACTCGCCACCATCCTCGCCCTCACTCCGATGGCCCTCGGCATCACGGGTCACGGCGGCTTCATCTCGCAGCCGCTCGCGATCGTCGTGATCGGCGGTCTGATCTCGTCGACGGTGCTGACGCTGATCGTGCTGCCCACGCTCTACAACCTCGTCGAGGGGGCCAAGGAGCGACGCGCGGCGCGCAAGGCGGGGGGAACGGATGCCGGAGGAGCCTCGGCTCCGGATGCTCCTGTCGGCCCGGATGCATCCGGTGCCGCCGTGGTGTCGGCTCAGCCGGTGCTGATCGATGCCTCGGGTCTGCCGCATGCGCCGCAGCTCACCCGCCGCGAGCTGCGCGAGCGCGGGGAGTAGCGCCTTCTCGGCGTCGCCCGGCCGAAACGGAGATCATGTGCGCCGCGGCCGGCGAGTCACCATCCGACTCGCCGGCGCGGCGTCATTCGCTCTCTGTTCTCGTCGGGGAGTTCGCGGCACGGCGCGTCGAGTCAGCTCAGCGTGATGCCCCAGTGCAGGGTCCAGGTCTCATCGGGGGCGAGCCGGCGGATGCCGAGGCCGCTGTTCAGGGCGTCGGCCGGTGCGGTCATCGGCTCGATCGCGACCGCGAGGCTCTGACCGGGATAAGCGGGTGTCGTGTACACCTGCACGTAGTCGAAACCCTCGCCCTGCCAGAGCGTCACGCGGCGACCGTCCGGCGCGGTGAGCGAATGGTGCACACGTCCGTCGGGATCACGGGCGAGATCCGTGAAGCCGGTGTCGAGGGTGACGTCTCCCAGTCGGACGCCCTCGCGCAGAGCGGCATCGGCCGGTCGGGTGCCGGTGGGGAGCATCCTGTCGTCGGTGTCGAACGCCGTCTCCGCGGGGATCCGCAGCACGAGGTCATGCGGGTCCACGTCGCCGATCGTCACGAACGGGTGGGTGCCGAGGGCCACGGGCGCGGACGTGGTCGACCGGTTGGTGAGCGTGTGCGACACGTCGATGCCGTCGGGCGTGAGCGCGTACTCCACTGTCGTCTCGATCAGGTACGGGTATCCCGTCTGCGGGACGATGGTCGCGCGCAGCACGGCTTCGCCCTCGGTGTGCGAGACCTCGTAGGCGGTGAAGCGCAACAGGCCGTGGCTCGCGTTGTTCAGCTTCGGCTCGGTGATCGCGAGCCTCCGTCCGGTGCCGTCGTCGTCCCACTCTCCGTCGCGCACCCGGTTCGGCCAGGGCACGAGGACCACGCCGGAACAGGCCGGCGTGGGCAGCTCGAGAGGATACGGCGGTACGAGGTCGACATCGTCGATGCGCAGCGAACGCAGGGAGGCGCCGACCTGTGCGATCTGTGCGGTCACCCCGCCGCGTCGAAGGCTGATCTGGGCGCCGGTGGGGGAAGCGGTACTCACCTCGTCATCGTACGGCCACGATCGGGTCGGCGGTCTCTCAGGAGCGTCGGCTACACTTGAGCGGTCGGCTTCGGACACCCGCGCGTTGGCGCGGACGTTTTATGTGTGTGAAGTGTGAGTCCAGGGGCCGATGGTGAGCGTCGCTCGACGCTAATCAACCATCACATGAATGGCCCCGGCCGCTGACAGTCCGGAACCCCGCTGGTCGAGTTCGACCAGGCGCAGGGTGCTCGCGCGTGCGCGCGGCGCTGTTCTCGTGCGAGAACACAGAAAGACACCGCAATGCCGAAGAACAAGAAGCCCCGCGGCGGACGTCCGTCCGCGAACTTCGAACCGCGCTACGGCGCGAAGAAGACCTCTTTCCACGACCGTCACAACGGCGGCCCCGCCCGTGACGGCGCACGCGATGAGCGCGGCGGACGAGCGGATGCCGGCGACCGTCGCACCGCTGCATCCGCGGGAGGGTACGACCGTCGCCCCGGCAGCCGCAGCGCCGGCCACCGCGGCTACCGTTCGGCTGAAGCCGAGTCGGGTGCGCCCAAGCAGCGCTGGGGTGCGTCGGAGCGCGCCGGCCGCGACGAGGCGCGCGGGATCCGCAACCGCGCCGAGTCCGGGCGCCGCGAGGCCCCGCACCACCGCAACGACGAGCGCTCCGAGCGCCCGCGCTACAACGACCGCCCCAGCGCCGGAAGCCGTTTCGACGACCGTCCGCGTCGCGACGACCGCGGCGGACAGCGCCAGACCGGACAGCGCCCGACCGGGCCCGGCACGTACCGCGACGACCGCGGCGGCGACCGCCCCCGGTTCGACCGCGACGACCGTGCGCGTCGCGATGACCGCGGCGCCGGCACCCAGCGTCAGGGCTTCCGTGACAACGACCACCGCGATGGCGGGCGTCCGGGTCGCGACGACCGGCGTGGTGCCGAGCGTCCGCGGTTCGACCGTGACCGCGGCACCGAGCGTCCTCGGTTCGACCGTGACGACCGCCCGCGTCGCGATGACCGCGCCGGTGACCGCACCCGGTCGAACGATCGCGGCACCGAGCGCCCCGAGCGTTCATACGACGCCGACCGCGCGCGTCGCGCTTTCGACCGTGACCGCACACAGCGTTCGTACGAGGGCGGCCGCGACGAGCGTTCGCGTCCGTCGACCGGTGGCGCGTACCGCACCGAGCGCCCGCGCCCGCTGACCTCGGACACCCGTGGGCGCCCGGCCCGCAACGAGCGACCGAGCCGCAACGACTGGAACGCCACCAGCCGTCCTGCATCGACCGGAGCGAAGTTCACGCCGGGCGATGACGTCGTGCACGAGCGCCTCGAGGCGAAGTCCGTCGCGGCGGTCGAGGTCGACGGTGTGACCTTCGGCGACCTCGGTCTCGGATCAAACATCGTCGAGACCCTCGTCGGTATGGGTGCGGCCACGCCGTTCCCGATCCAGGCTGCCAGCATCCCCGCCGTCCTCGCCGGGCGCGACGTGCTCGCCCGCGGCCGTACCGGCTCCGGCAAGACCATCGCCTTCGGCGCGCCGCTCGTCGAGCGCGTGCTGCAGTCGCAGGCCGGCAAGCGCCGTGAATTCGGGCGGTCGCCGCGCGCGATCATCCTCGCTCCGACGCGTGAGCTCGCGCTGCAGATCGACCGCACCATCCAGCCGATCGCCCGCAGCGTCGGGCTGTTCACCACGCAGATCTACGGTGGCGTGCCGCAGGGGCGTCAGGTGGGCGCGCTCAAGAAGGGCGTCGACATCGTGATCGGCACCCCCGGTCGTGTCGAGGACCTCATCAACCAGGGCAAGCTCGACCTCTCGGACTGCCGCATCGCGGTGCTCGACGAGGCCGACCACATGTGCGAGCTCGGCTTCGTCGAACCGGTGCAGCGCATCCTGCGTCACACCGCCGACGGCAGCCAGAAGCTGCTGTTCTCGGCCACGCTCGACCGTGAGGTCGCCGCACTCGTCGACGAGTTCCTCGTCGACCCGGCCGTGTACGAGGTCGCAGGTGAAGACCAGGACTCCAGCACGATCGAGCACCGCGTGCTCGTGATCGAGCACCGCGACAAGGCCGACATCCTCACTTCGCTCGTCGACCGCGACGGCAAGACGTTGGTGTTCGCCCGTACCCGCGCCTACGCCGACATGCTCGCGGAGCAGTTCGACGACGCCGGCATCCCGGCCGTCTCACTGCACGGTGACCTGAACCAGGCCAAGCGCACGCGCAACCTCGAGCGTCTGACGTCGGGGCGCGTGAGCGTGCTCGTCGCCACGGATGTCGCCGCCCGGGGCATCCATGTCGACGATATCGATCTGGTCGTCCAGGCCGATGCGCCCGACGAGTACAAGACGTACCTGCACCGCTCGGGCCGTACGGGTCGTGCCGGCCGCGCAGGTCGAGTCGTCACGCTGATCACGCGTCAGCGTCAGCGCCGCATGAGTGAGCTGCTCGAGCGCGCCGAGATCGATGCGCCGTTCGAGAACGCCCGTCTCGACGACGACGTGATCGAGGAGATCGCCGGTCGCGTTCCGACCGCGGCAGACCTCACCTCCTGAGTCGGTCGGTCGCCGGCTGCGACCGCGCACAACGAGGACGATCCTGCAGAAGTGCCCCGGGAAGCACGTTCCCGGGGCCCTTCGGCGTCGTCTCTCCGGAGTTGTGAACGTTCGGAAGCGAGCGCTCCGAGGTTCCGTGCCGAGATGACGCCTTCCACGGGGTGATGACGGTGGATGGTGTCGCAGTGTCGGCCCGGGTCGCGCGAAGCTACCCTGAGAGGGTCTCGGAACCTGACCTCGACGGTCGGTGCGGGCGCGAGAGGAGAGCACGATGGGCGTCGTATTCCCGGCGGAGTCATTCTCGATCACGACCGCCGACGGTGACATCATCATGCTTCGTATCTGCGATTTGTGCGGTGCTGCTGTCGTCGAAGCCGAAGGTACCGATCTCGCGTTCCACAAGCGCTGGCACCGGATGACCGGGTCGGGCAACTGGGTCGACCCCGATACCCGCCGTCACCACGGTCCCGCGAGTCCATTCACTCCGAACGGATCGGCCTGACGGGCAGCCACGAGTGCGGTCTCATCGCGCGCGGTGGCGCGGAGCGTCGGTCAGGACAGCTCGTGCACGTGCACGGCGGAGGTCAGGTTCGTGCCGTTGAGGTCGAGATAGATCACGTTCTCGGTCACGGTGAGGGTCATGGTGTTGCGGCGCTCGATCAGGGCTGACGCGGTCTCGATGAATCCGGGGTCGAAGCTGTGGAGGCGGATGTCCTCGCGGCGGTGGATGCGCTTGTCGGTCCACGGCGCCATCACCTTGGCGGGGTCGCGGTGGGTGTACACCACGGTGCGCTCGGCGAGCCTGCTGCCGTAGTGCAGCCGCTCGGCGTCGGGCGCCCCGATCTCGACCCAGACGGTGACGAGGCCGGTGAGGTCGCGCACGAGCACTGCGGGCTCTTCCGTCGAGGAGATGCTGCCGCCGAATGCGATGCCTTCGGCGAACTCGAGCCCGTAGGCCAGCACGCGTGTGAGCATGTACGCATCGGTCTCGGACGGATGCCGGGCCACGCGCAACGAGTAGTCCTCGTAGACTCCGCGATCGGTGTCAGCGAGCTGCACCTCGAATGTGTGGACTGTCGAACCGATCGCCATGATCCTCGAGCCTACGCGGCTGCGGGATGCGCGCCCGACCGCGGGGTCAGAAGAGCATCGGCTGCGCGGGCGCTGCCTCGGCTCGGGCGCTGGGGGTGAACCGCACCGCGGTCGCGGCGGCGGCACTCGTCTGCACATGGCCCTGCCCCGGTCGGAGCCCGCGCCGGGGGTAGTCGTCTTCGTGGCGGCCGTCCAGTCCGTGCATGCGGATGAGCGGACGGGTGCGCTTGGCGAGCCACTGCCGGTATCCCTTGGGCGCCTCGGCGGAAGCCCCGGGATACAGCCCCCGGTACGACGAGACGAGGTCGGGACGATGAGTGTCGAGCCATTGGAAGAACCACGGCTTGACGCCCGGTCGCAGATGCAGGGCGCCGTAGATGACGCTACGCGCCCCCGCCTCCTTGATGCGCACGAGGGCACTGTCGATCGCGGCGAGCGAATCGGTCATGTGCGGCATGATCGGCATGAGGAACACGGTCACGGGGAACCCGGCGTCGGCCAGAGCCCGCACGGTGTCGAGCCGGGCCTGCGTGGTCGGGGCTCCGGGCTCGATCGCCTTCTGCAGGTCGTCGTCGTACATCGCGATCGACATCTGCACGTCGATCGGCACGCGCTCGGCGGCTTTCGCGAGCAGGGGGATGTCACGGCGGATCAGCGTGCCCTTGGTCAGGATCGATATCGGGGTGCCGGATGCCGCGAGCGTCTCGATGATGCCGGGCATGAGCTTGTATCGCCCCTCGGCGCGCTGATACGGATCGGTGTTCGTGCCCAGGGCCACGGTCTCATGCTCCCAGCTGCCTTTGCGCAGCTCTCGTGCGAGCACCTCGACGACGTTCACCTTCACCACGATCTGCGAGTCGAAGTCGGACCCGCCGTCGAGGTCGAGGTACTCGTGCGTGCCGCGGGCGAAGCAGTAGACGCAGGCATGCGAGCATCCGCGGTAGGGGTTGATCGTCCACGCGAACGGCATGCGCGAGGCACCGGGGACGTGGTTGAGAGCAGACTTCGACAGCACCTCGTGGAACGTCATGCCGGCGAAATCGGGGGTGGTCACCGAGCGCAGCACACTCGAGCGGTCTTCGAGGCCGGGCAGCGCCGCCGCGTCCGTCTCTCCGAGCTTTTGTCCCTGCCACCTCATTCGACCATTCGAACAGAAAGACGAAGATATCGCAAGACACTCTGCAACATATCTTCGAATGAGAAGATGGATCAATGCCCTTCCTGCCGCACGCTCAGCATGCGGCTCCGCGGTCCCCGATCCGCGGGCCCGCATTGCCGATCGGCGTCGCCCTCACTGCCATCGGCATCCTGCTCTCGATCGGTTCCGGACCGGTGTCCTCCTCAGGTGCCGATCCGATGCCGGTGCCGGTCGCGGTCATGCAGGTTCCGCCGGTCAGGGTGGCCGCGACGACCGCAGCCGACCCCTGTGCCGAGCCTTCGGTGCAGCAGGCGATCGCGAGCGGCGACGATGCGGCGGCGATCGCGGGCTTCGGCGGCGGTGCCGCCTTCCGCGAGGCGGTCGTCGCGGGGAACGCTCCGTGCGTCTCGCTCACCGATCCTGCGCGCCTCTGGGTCGTGGTGAACAAGTCGCTGCCGCTGAACCCGCCCGAGTACGAGCCGGCGAATCTCGACTCCGTGCCGCTGCAGATGACGACACCCTCGGGGCGCGTGCGCTCCGACGTGGCCGCGGCGGTCGGGCGGATGGCGGATGCCGCCGCAGCCGCGGGCGTGGGACGCCTCGGCGCGAACAACGGCTACCGCTCCTACGGACTGCAGGTGACGACGTACGGATCCCACGTGCGATCACAGGGACAGGCCGAGGCGGATGCGGGCTCGGCGCGCCCCGGCCACAGCGAGCACCAGACGGGTCTCGCACTCGACGTGGTCGCCTGCGGCACGGGGTGCGGGGGCCTCGACGGCTTCGGAGCGACCGCGCAGAGCGACTGGGTCGCCGCTCATGCCTGGGAGTACGGCTTCATCGTGCGTTACGAGCAGGTCGGCACCCCCGTGACGGGGTATGCGCCGGAGCCGTGGCATCTCCGCTACGTCGGAGTCGACCTCGCCGCGGCCTATCACGAGGGCGGATTCCACACGCTCGAGGAGTTCTTCGGCCTTCCTGCCGCGCCGGATTACGCGCACTGAATCGGGGGCGGAAGCCCCGGTTGCGACATCCGACAAGTGCGGTACCCAGTGTCACGATTTATGGGATGCATTCTCACAACGTCCTGTCCCGCGTCCCCGCTGCGACATAGAATCACCGGAGCAACGATGCATGAGACGTTCAGGAGGACGGCATGGAACGCGACATCTACGACGAGGATCACGAGGCTTTCCGGGACCTGGTCAAGGACTTCGTCAAGCGCCACGTGACAGGCGAAGCGATCGAGCGGTGGGATGCCGCCGGTGAGATCGACCGGGGGACCATGCGCGCCGCCGGCGAAGCGGGTCTGATCGGCCTGTCGGTCCCCGAGGAGTTCGGTGGCGCCGGGATGCTGCAGGACTACCGCTTCCGCACGATCGTCATGGAAGAGGTCATCGCCGCAGGTGCCGGTTCGCTGGCGGGGGCCTTCGGCATCCAGGACGACCTGGCCGTGCCCTACCTCGTGCACATGGGAACGCAGGAGCAGAAGGAGAAGTGGCTGCCCCGCATGGCCACGGGTGAGGTGCTCGGCGCACTCGCCATGACCGATCCGGGAGCGGGTTCGGATCTGCGTGGCATCAAGACCAACGCCAAGAAGGTCGACGGCGGCTACATCCTCAACGGCGCGAAGACGTTCATCTCCTCGGGCACGACGGCCGACGTGGTCGTCACGTTCGTCAAGACCGGTGAGGGCAACCGTCCCGACGCGTTCAGCCTGCTGCTCGTGGAGAAGGGCATGGAGGGCTTCGACCAGGGCAAGAAGCTCAGCAAGATGGGTTTCCACGGCTGGGACACGGCCGAGCTCAGCTTTACCGACGTGTTCGTCCCCGAGGAGAACCTCATCAGCGGCAAGGAGGGCCAGGGCTTCATCCAGCTGATGCTGAACCTGCCGCTCGAGCGTCTCTCGATCGGCGTCGCCGCGGCCGCAGCCGCACAGGCCGCCCTCGACTGGACCATCGCCTACACGAAGGATCGCGAGGCGTTCGGTGAGCGCATCGCCGACTTCCAGAACACCCGCTTCCGGCTCGCCGACATGTCTGCGACCACCGATGCGATGTGGGCGTACATCGACCGCGCACTGCTCGCCTACAAGGACAACACGCTCACCGCGGAGGATGCGGCGAAGGTCAAGTTCTGGGCGACCGAGCGCGAGTGGGAGGTGCTCGACACAGGCGTGCAGCTGCACGGCGGATACGGCTACATCATGGAGTACCCGATCGCGCGCGCCTTCACCGACGCCCGGGTCCACCGCATCTACGGCGGCACGAACGAGATCATGCGCGATCTCGTCGGCCGTCAGATCGTCGGCAAGCGCTGAGATCGTGCACCTGAAGGGGCCCCGGATGCGACGTCCGGGGCCTCTTCCCGTCTCGGCCGGATCGTCGTCGAGGCGTGGACACGGGTGCTGCCGCCGGGTTGAATCGAGGGCATGACGACCTTGTTCCGGCAGATCATGGAAGACCACGTCGCGCGGGGCACCGCTCCGGGGATCATCGGCGTGCTCGGTGCTCCTGGCGGGGCCATCGAGATCGTCACGGCCGGCGATCTCCCGGCGGATGCGATCGTCCGCATCCAGTCGATGACGAAGCCGATCCTCGCGGTCGCGGCGCTGAGGCTCGTGCAGGAGGGACGCCTCCGGCTCGATGACCCTGTGGAGCGATGGTTGCCTGAACTCGCCGACCGCTGGGTGCTGCGCGCTCCGGACGCCCCGCTCGACGACGTCGTACCCGCGACGACGCCGATCACGCTGCGGCACCTGCTCACGAACACCTCCGGATACGGGGTGCAGGTCGTGCCGTCCCCGCTGGCGGAGGCGATGATCGGGAACCGGACGGCCGCAGGGCAGGAACCTGTCGCGATGGGCGCTCAGGAGTGGCTGGACGCGCTGGCCGTGCTCCCGCTGGCCTTCGAACCCGGCACCGGATGGCGTTACCACCACTCCTTCGGGATCCTCGGGATCCTGCTCTCGCGCGTGGTCGACGGTTCGCTGGAAGATCATCTGCGACGCGACCTCTTCGCCCCGCTCGGCATGGTCGATACCGGATACACGGTGCCCCTCGACCAGGCGTACCGGCTGCCTGCCGCGTATTGTCACGAGCACGGCGCCCTGGTCGAGATCGAGCCCGCCGCCGGGGGCTTCTCCGTCGCGCCCGCTCCGTTCGACCTCAGTCATTCGGAGCTCGTGTCGACCGCGGCCGACTATGCGGCTTTCGCGGGGATGCTCGCCGCAGGGGGACGGCATGACGGCAACGTCATCATCGACCCCGAACTGCTCGCGCTGATGCGCACCGACCAGGTGCCGTCGAGCGCGAAGACCGACGACAGCTTCTTCCCGGGATTCTGGGAGGGCACGGGATGGGGGTTCGGCGTTGCGGTGCAGACCGAGGGAGAGAACGCGGGTCGCTACGGCTGGTCGGGCGGGCAGGGGACGGACTTCTGGGTCGATCCCGACGGCTCCTTCGGGATCGTGCTGAGTCAGGTCGAGATGGGCCCGGAGATCATGGGGCTGTTCGCCGACGTGCAGTGACGCTCTCCGGCACCGCCGGGCGTCGCTCGGTGTTCTCGGGGTGCCGGTGCACCGGTATTTATTCGAATATAGCTTCGAATGTCGGTGGTGGTCGCGGTAAAATCGAGTATGTCGAATTTGACCGCGTTGCATGAGGCGATGTCTCGCTTGGATGAGGTGTGGGCGGGTGTGGGGGATTCGGGGGAGTTGTCGCGGGAGCAGTTGATCGTGGTGAGCGCGTCGATCGGGGTGTTGCGGCGTCGGTTGGATGCGGTGCATGTGTCGGTGGCGGCGTGTATTGCTCGGGAGTCGCGTGCGGAGTTGGGTGCGGGGAGTCTGGCGAAGCAGCAGGGTTTCCGTAGTCCGGCGACGTTGATCGCGGTGGCGACGGGGGTGTCGAGGGGTGAGGCGTCGCGTCTTGTCAGGGTGGGTGAGGCGACGGCGCCGCGGAGTGATCTTCTGGGGGCGCGTCTGCCGGCGAGGTATCCGTTGGTGAGTGCGGCGTTGGATGTGGGGGTGCTGGGGGCTCCGGCGGCGGCGGTGATCATCGCGGCGCTGGATCGGTGCCGGGTTGTGGCGGGGGTGGAGCGGATCGCTGAGGGGGAGCGGCTGCTGGTGGAGAAGGCGGCAGGGCTCGCGCTCGATGGTGTGCGCATGCTCGTGGTGCGGGTGGAGG